>NZ_LOPY01000052.1 GCF_001469895.1 Pseudoalteromonas sp. XI10
TACTAATTACCCGTGAGGCTTAACCATACAACGCCAAACGCGTTTTATGACAGCGTAACAGACAGAAGTTAAGACACTAAAGTAGACAATTACTTGATATCAGAATTCCAGATTTATTAATTTGCTCAAAAGAGCGAATTAAAACCCAATTTGCTTGGTGACAATAGCGTTTTGGACCCACCTGACCCCATGCCGAACTCAGTAGTGAAACGAAACAGCGCCGATGATAGTGTAGCAGCTGCTATGTGAAAGTAGGTCATCGCCAGGCTCCAAATAAGAGAAAGCCCGATTCGAAAGAGTCGGGCTTTTTTGCGTTTTGAGCTGTCCACATAACGTGCCCTATTCAATCTTGAGGTAGGTTGGGTAGAGCGCAGCGAAACCCAACATGAGTTAGCGAGTTGCTAGTTAGCAAGGGTAAAGTTGAACTGTTGGGTTGTTTAGTACAGAGTCACCCTCAGCAACAACCCCCGTAGGAGGCATTTCAGTGCCGAATTCAGACCATAACAAACACATTCATGGCTAAAGCCATTCCTACAAGTACACTTTGCCTAGAGCCTAGAGCCTAGAGCCTAGAGCCTAGAGCCTAGAGCCTAGAGCCTAGGGCCTAGAGCCTTCGGTAGATTAAAGACGCAGCAACAAACACCCACACCACGCGGCTGAAAGCTGATAGCTCTGTGTTGGGTTTCGCTCCGCTCTACCCAACCTACGGCAGATTTCCAAACTTTACTCTTGCAACTTTCCCCTTGCTAACTTTACTCTCGCAACTCGCTAACTCACTCACACTGCTGTATTTCTCTTACATCGCCGCGGCCATCGCTTAGATAGCATTGTTCTAGCAACGAGCAGTAGCAGATCTCAGTTTTAATATTAAAGCGTTGGTCATTTACCTTGTCCCACTGAGTTGCATTAAAGCCTGTTTTCTTAAAACCAAAAAGGTTAAGTTCAGCGCCTGAGGCTAATAATCGATTATTACTAACGCCGGTATACAACCAACCAAATTTTTCAAAGAAATTGATCTCTGGTGATTCATTTTGCAACTTATTTAATTGCTCTTGGTAAGCATAGATGTCAAAGCAGCAGTCTTTTATTACTTTAAATATCTCTGTATACGACTTTTCATCGTGGAAGAATTTTACGTATTTAATAATGGCTGGGCCTGATCCTGAATTTTTAATGTTGATAGTGATTTCTTCATAATTTTTTTCTTCATTGAAATTCCCCGTCATCACTTCGAGCCATGGCCAGGTTGCGGCTTTTACTTGTCGTTCTGCGGCGCTGGCTTGCAAGTAAGTGGCATAAAAGGAGGCCGCGGAGATAATAATGGCACAGAGTGCGAGAAATAGGTTTAGCCGCTCGTTGGTAAACCATGCCTTGCGCTGATTGCTGTCTGGTTGAGTGTTTTGCTGGGTGGTCTTTGTTTGCTCTTCAACGTTAGAGTCTTGCTCTGTTTTAACGGTTGAACAGCTTGCGTCCTGTTGCTGATTATCCATGATTTTTAATTGTTGTTTTTTAGACTAATAAAGATACAACTTTAATTGGATAGATAAAAGAGACAGGGAGTAAAACTCCCTGATTCGGTATTAACTATTTGAGATAAATACGGTGAGCTTTTCACCCACTCTTAAGCTATCTCTTGAAAGGTTATTCCATTGTTTAAGTTTAGTGATACTGACTTTGTATTGCTTTGCTATCTTCCAAAGGCTGTCGCCAGATTTCACCTTATACTCGATTTGTTGATCAGCCAATTGCGGCAATATCAGTTTTTGACCAATACGAATGGTGTTTGTTTTTAGGTTATTGAAGGTTTTCAGCTGGCTAACTGTTACTTTATAGTTCTTTGCAATCACACTTAAGCTATCACCGCGCTTTACTGTGTAATGTTGCCACTGGCTATAATCATTGCTTTTTTGGTTAGCTAATAGAGTTCGATAACTTGCCTGCTGATCTTTGGGAACCACAATATGTGGCGCATCAATCACTGCTGGGTATCGGATAACGCCATGGTTTAGCTCTTCAAGCTCTTGCCATTTCGCTTTGTCTGCCAAGATCACTGCACCAGTTACTGGTAAGGTCGCAATAGCCTGCTCATTCTTAATGGCAGGGAATATCATTTTTTGGTGCTTTAATAATTGTGCTGCGGCCAGTAACTTAGGCACGTATTGTTTGGTTTGAGATGGTAGCTTTAAGCTAAAGAAGTCCGTCGACTTACCTTGTTTTTTATTACGAGCAATTGCCTTTAATACACGCCCTTCACCAATATTGTAGGCGGCAATAGCATGATACCAATCGCCATCAAAGCGTTTATAAAGGTATTCCATAAAATCCAAAGCTGCGCGGGTGCTGTCGATCACATCTTGGCGACCATCATACCAAGGGGTAATTTTTACTTTGAAGTATTTGGCGATTGAGGGGGTGAGTTGCCATAAACCCGATGCATGTTTGTGCGAATAGGCACTGGCATCAAAATCGCTCTCTATAAGCGGCATTAGAGCGAGTTCTATTGGTAAGTCACGGTTTTCTACTTCTGTAACGATATGATACAAATACGGCGCTGCACGGCGGCTTATTTCTTCCATGTAATTAGGATGAGTAAGGTACCAAGCAATGCGCTTTTGCACATCTGGGTGACTTGAATCGCTAAACTGTAGTTGAATGCGAATACGCTGCCATACGTCATCAAGTTCACTTGGTTTGAGCGGTGTCACCGCGTCTACTTGTGCTTTTTTAGCTTCTGCAACCACAGTGCCTGGATTGGCTTTGATGATGGGCTTCTTTTCGGGAAGTGACTCAGGGGCAGTCTGACAGCCTGTTACAATAAAAGAAACAACAACAAGGCGTAAAAATCGATTTAAAAACACGTATTAAAATACTCCGTTAACTTAGGTGCGGGTAAACTAAAGCGCCTAAGCTTAACATAGGGTGAGCTAAAAATGACCATTAGATTAACAGCTCGCTAACTTACTCACCCAATTGAAATTAAAACGAAATACTAACTTGTAACCCAGCATAACCATGGTTTTGTGCTTCCCAATAGCGGCTGTCTATTTCTCGGGCTCTGGCATAGATCTCTATTCTGAATGGCTTTGAATCCACGCCCATGCCCACACCAACATAGCCATCAATATTATTGTGGTCGTCATCATAGCGGTCGCTGTAGTCGTGGTCATCGCGGTCGTCGTATACAGCAAGCTCAATTAAATCTAAGCCCACTTCGCCATAGACAAAAAAGTCACTGAAATAACCAAATTTGATGCCGCTATCTAAGGTTAGAAATGTCTCCCGATCACCTTTTTTAGTAAATACTTCTGCTGAGCCTAGTGCCGTTGTAAATGCTGCGCCGAAATTACTGTAGTTATTTTTAGCCATAAATTCGATGCCGGCTGAGGTGATTGAATCAGTACTATTATGCTCTGATTTAACAAACAGGTTCATATCTGGGCTGTCATAAATACCAGCAAAGCTTTTTGTAGGAATAAAGGCAAGTGATGAAAACAGTGCTAAGGCGAGATACTTCATATTGGTTAGTCCATTAAACGTTAATAGGTACATGATACCAAACAGCGCCTTAGCAAATTGTAAGTAATTGTTCTAACTATGTAAGCTAACCGAATACGCAGCGAAAGCAGGCTCCTTGCTGGCGTTTGATATAAACCAGATCGCCGCCATGATTGAGCATGATCTGGCGCGATAAACTTAAGCCTATTCCTGAGCCTTGTTGCTTGGTAGTAAAAAATGGCACAAAAATCATCTCGATTACATGATCGCTGATACCTGTACCATTGTCGCTGACCTCTAAATACAGTTGCTGATTAGCATTTTGTGCAATGCTTACTTCAATGCACTTTGCTGACTTTGGAGTATTTAACTGCTTTAGTACATCAAGGGCATTTGTAAGCAGGTTTATTATTACTTGTTCAACTTGGCCTCTATCTATCATTACTAGCTGTTGGCTTTGCACCGATAAATTCAACGTAATATTAAGTTGCTTAGCCTGTTGTGAGTGCAGAGCGACAACTTGCTTGGCAAGATCGGCCAGAATATGTGGCTGTAAGTGTGGGGCAGGTAAGCTACTAACCTTTTTAAATTGCGCTATAAACTCGCCTAAATGCTCGGTTCGTGATGCGAGTGTTGTAAGGGCGAGTTGCAAGTCTTGTTTATCTTCCTGATCATCAAAACTAAGCTCATTTGGTAGCAGCGCCGTACAAGTTTGTGCTAAAGAAGAGAGTGGCGTAATCGAATTAGCAATTTCATGAGTCAGTACTCTAGTGAGGCGTTTATAAGCTTGTTGCTCTTTTAATTGCAGCTGATCATGAATAGATTGCAAACTGATCACTTTACGAACTTTACCTTGGATTTCGGCAATACTGATCTGCACAGATAACGTATCGTGCTGCTCGCCATTTTGCCATGGCACGGTATTACGGCTATTTTGTTTTGCGTCTTGGACTAGGTTGGCTATTACACCTAAATCATCGATGTGCTTTACAGCTTGTCCAAGTAAACGACTGACCGCCGGGTTACTTTCAATAATATTGCCTTGTTCATCACATACTAATACCGCTAAATCTATATGAATTAATAGCGCTTGTAAGAACTGGGCTTGTTGCTCTGCATTAAAACGCGCAGCCTGAATTTGTTGTTTAACCTGCTCAAATTGCTGCTGCATAGGGTGTTGGTCGCCAAAGCCTAATGTGCTGTCTCCATTCGCTAAAGCACGAAACACCATATCTGCACGCCTTGTTTGGCGTTTAAATAAATTAAAAATTTGCGCGGCACATACCAAATTTAAAATTACTAAAAGTGCCGAAATTGCAGAAAACCCGCTTTGTTCCACTTGCCAAAACAAAGCAATTGATAAACCTATTAATGCAGCTAATAGGCTGGCTAAGCTAATAAAATTTCGCATCGATTAAAGTCCGTATTTTTCTAAACGACGATACATGGCTCCGCGTGTTAGGCCGAGTGCTTTAGCTGCATGACTCACGTTCCCTTGAAAATGCTTTAAAGCTGCACGAACGGTTCTCTGCTCGATGATTTCGAGATCAAAAGTGTCGTAGTCAGTGGCGCTTGTAGGGAGCTCACTTGTGCTAACAGCTGCACTTGGTGAGCTTATCACTGAGCTTATATCGAGCTCTGAGCCTTCAGAGAGGATGACTGCTCGCTCAATTGCATGGGCAAGTTCACGGACATTGCCTGGCCAATGATACTGACTTAAACGTGTCATATCAGATGCCGCAATCGAGAGCTCACGTTTGTATTTATGTGCAAAGTGCTGCAAGTAGTAGTTACACAGTAATGGAATGTCTTCACTGCGCTCACGCAGAGCTGGCAAACGGATCTCTACGGTATTAACACGGTACAGTAAGTCTTGCCTAAACTTGCCTTCAGTAACTGCTTGTTCGAGGTTTTCATTGGTTGCACAAATCAAACGAATATCAATATCGATGACTTTTGAACCACCAACCGGTGTTATTTGCCTGTTTTGTAGTGCTGCGAGCAGTTTAACTTGTTGGTTAAGCGGTAAATTACCTAGCTCATCTAAAAATAAACTACCACCATGGGCCAGCTCAAATCGGCCTATGCGATCTTCTTTCGCGCCAGTAAACGCCCCTTTTTTATGGCCAAATAGTTCGCTTTCAAACAGGCTTTCGGCCAGTGAGCCCATGTCTAGGCTTATGAAGGGTTGGCTTTGGCGCTGGCTTGCATTGTGGATTGCATGTGCGGTGAGTTCTTTACCGGTGCCACTTTCGCCACTAATCAATATGTTGGCATCTGTGTTGGCTGCTTTGTCGATCACCGAAAAAACCTGCTGCATGGCATCACTTTGGCCTAAAAACTCAAATGGTTGATTGCCGATTGACTGCTGCAAGGCCTGCTTTTGTTTTGTGAGCTTACCAACTTGCTGTTTGTCTTTAGCGTGTGAAAATGCCGCTGCAACAGCACCGAGTAATTGCTCATTTTGCCAAGGTTTGGCAATAAAGTCAGAGGCACCAGCTTTAATTGCTTCGACAGCTAGCTGAATATCGCTGTAGGCCGTCATAAGCAGTACCGCAATGTTAGCGTCTTGGCTCATGATTTTTTTTAGCCAGTAGAATCCTTCTTTGCCACTAATTGAGTCTTGCGTGAAGTTCATATCGAGTAACACAACATCTATGGCCTGATCCGCCTCGTGCTGTGCGTTAATGATACCTTCGATATCAAAGGGGTTATCTGTGGTTTTTACAACCTGATAATGCTGCTTTAAAAGTAATCGTGCGGCGATAAGTACGTCGGGGTTATCATCGACGATAAGAATTGATCCTGCTTGTTTCATAGCTATTTATTATTATTCCTTTATGGGAACACTAAGACTAATTGAAAATAGTAAGAGTGTCCATTTATGGACGATATATGGGTTTTGAAGTGTTCTATAAGCGGACACTTGATTATATACACGCTTGTTGGTTTTTGTATAAGTTGTTGTAATTTAATGAAAATAAAAGTTGGCACAAGAGTTGTTTTATCTATAGGTAATTAGCATCTAGATAACTTAAAGGCGTCAACATGGATAAGAAAATTACACGCTCAAATAACAAAGCACTTTTTAAGAAATCAGTAATAGCAGCTGCATGCTTAGCTGTTGCGGCTGCAGCTTATGGTTTCACGCAAACTGAGCAAACAGGTCGTAGTCAGCAAGTAACCGCAACAAGCTTAACGATTAGCACAGTACAACAAGGTGAATTTGTTGATGCTTTAAGTCTTCGTGGTCAGGTTATGCCTCGCACGACTATTTACCTCGACACCATTGCCGGAGGCCAAGTCGAAGAGCGACTTGTTGAGCAAGGTGAGTTTGTTAAAAAAGGCCAACCACTTGTGCGTTTAAGCAATACTAATTTGCAGCTTGATGTAATGAGCCGTGAAGCACAGGTGACTGAGCAGCTTAACTTTTTACGTAACACGCAAATGAATATGGAAACCAGCCGTTTAAACTTACGCCGTGATTTGCTTGAAATCGATCTTAAAATTACGCATTTATCGCGTCGCTTAAAACAAACTCAGCCGCTAGTGAAAACGGGTGTGTTAGCACAAGAGCAATTATCTGAAATTCAAGAAGACTTAGCGTATTACAAAGCTCGAAAAGAACTAACCCTTGAGCGTCAAAAGCAAGAAAACAGCATTCGTGAAGTTCAGGTAGCTCAGTTAAAAGACAGTGCCGACATGTTAGAGAAAAACCTTCAGTTTGCGCGTAAGAACCTTGAAAACTTACTCGTAACAGCACCTGCCGATGGTTATTTAAGTGAACTTGATGTTGAAATTGGTGAATCAAAAGGCCGTGGTGCTCGCCTAGGGCAGATTGATATTCCTAATGAATACAAGCTAGTTGTGAGACTAGATGAGTTTTACCTGAGCCAAGTTCAAACAGGTATGCAAGTGCTTATTGAACACGAGCAAGGCGAAATTGCGGCAACAGTTAGCAAAATTGATAGCCGTGTTCAGCAATCACAGTTTCAGGTTGAGGTCGATTTACCCAATGGCACGAGCAACATAAAGCGTGGGCAAAGCCTTGATGTGCAGCTGATGCTAGGTGATAGCAAAGGCACTGCTTTATTACTTGAACGCGGCGCATTTTTTACCAGCTCAGGGGGTAACTGGGTTTATGTCATGGAAAAAGATGGCAATCGTGCAGTACGAAAAGACATTCGTCTTGGCAAAAAGAATCAAAACTATTATGAAGTGTTAAGTGGCCTAAGCGCCGGAGATCGCGTGATCACCTCTAGCTACAGCAACTTTGATAAAGCACAACAACTACAATTTTAAGGATAAAAACAATGATTAAATTAACTAACTTATCACGCGTATTCCGTACTCAAGATGTTGAAACAACAGCGCTTAATAACATTAACTTACAGGTAAACGAAGGCGAGTTTCTTGCCATTATGGGGCCTTCTGGCTGCGGTAAATCAACATTACTCTCTATTTTAGGTATGTTGGATTCGCCATCAGCAGGTAGTTTTGAATTTTTAGGCCAAGACATAGCAGGGTTTGGTGAAAAACAATTAGCAACACTTAGAAAAGCGTCAATTGGTTTTGTTTTCCAAAGCTTTAACTTAATTGATGAATTAACAGTATTTGAAAACGTTGAGCTGCCATTACAGTATCAAAATATCTCAAAAAGTGAACGTAAACAGCGAGTAGAAGAAATTTTAAAACGTGTTGCAATCGACCATAGAGCAGATCACTTACCGCAGCAGCTATCAGGCGGTCAGCAGCAACGTGTAGCAGTAGCCAGAGCACTGGTGATTAATCCAAAACTTATCTTAGCGGATGAGCCTACGGGTAACCTTGATTCAAAAAATGGTGATGAAGTCATGGCGATGCTGCGTGAGCTAAATCGCGAAGGTACCACGGTAATTGTGGTTACTCACTCAGAAAAAGAAGGCAATTATGCTGACCGTTTAGTGCGCTTACTAGATGGCCAAGTGATGGTAGATAAAGCTAACCGTGCTCAACAAACAGCAGAGGTGGCATAACATGATTTTAAGTTATCTGATCACCGCGCTGCGTGCGTTTAAAAACCAAAAACAGCACTTTATTTTAAATGTTCTGGGTTTAAGTGTGGGCTTAGCTGCGGCAATTCTAGTTGCTTTGTTTGCAAAAAATGAGCTTTCGTACGATAGCCAACAGCCACATGCTGAGCGTGTTTATCGCGTTGGACAAGACTTCTCAAAACTTGGTTTAGCTGTGGTGCCTATTTTTAATTATGCACAGTCAAAGCAGGCCGAAGATTACAGCCAAGTTGAAGAAGTGTTCGGATTAACTATGGTCGAGTTGACTCGTGAAGCCATGGTTGATGTGAGTTACCGCAACCAAGGCTATAAGTTAAATGCCTTATATGGTGCAACAGCAAATATTGAAAACTTTATTGCTATGAAGACGATTGCGGGTGACTTAACAACAGCAATGAGTACTCCAGACAGTCTAGCTTTAAGTGAATCAGAAGCACTGCGCATTTTTGGTCGCACCGATGTGATAGGTGAAACACTTACGCATGAACAAGGACAGTACACAGTTCGTGCCGTGTTTGCAGATTTACCAGACAACACTCACTTTGCCTTTAAAAATCTTGTTTATGTTAAGCATGATCCAAGCGAAATAGATATCAACAGTAGTTATGTTTATATGCGTGTAGCTGAGGGCACCGATACCGATGCATTAGCTAAAACCTTAACAGAGCGCTTTTTTAGCGGTTCTATGTTGGAGCAAGTTAGTTTAGAGCTGCATCCATTACTTGATTTGCACCTAACGGCAAAATCACCTTTTGAGATGAAAGCGGGTGGTGCTAAACAAGTGGTGATGATCTGTGTTGGTTTAAGCGTGTTACTTATTCTTATTGCAGGTTTTAACTTTATTAATATGACCGTCGCTCAATCGACGAAACGTGCAAAAGAAGTGGGTGTGCGTAAAGCGCTTGGCGCAAGTAAAGGCCAGTTAGTAACGCAGTTTTTATCTGAATCTGTGTTGGTATCAATGCTTTCAATGGTGATTGCATGTGCTTTAGTGGAGCTATTTTTACCAAGCTTTAACCAACTAGTAGACCGCGAATTGGTCGTGAATTATGCCTCTGAATTTGGCATTGCAATTATTGTGGTCGCAATTGCTGTGGGCATATTAGCTGGGCTTTATCCTGCATTCTTTATTTCGTCATTCAGCGCAAAACGCGTTTTAAGTGGAGACTTACAACGTGGTAATACTGCAATATGGGTTCGTAAGAGCTTACTAACCTTACAGGCCTCACTAGCAATAGGTTTAATCATTGCCTCTATTACCTTGTTAAAGCAACTAACTTACTTACAAAGCTTACCTTTAGGCTACGAAACGACACAAAGATTGGTTATTTCAGAGCTACCTGTAGGCGAAGTATTCACAAAAGAAAAAAATGCCTTAGTTAACCGTATTAGTGCAATTCAAGGCGTACAGCAAACAACAGTGATTGATACCCGTTTAACCGTTTCAATCAATAACACACTTATGCCAACGTGGCCAAATGGTGAAGCGTCTGGCAGCTTAACGCCTGTTGTTGGCGCAAGCTACGATGTTGTAAAAACACTAGGATTAAAACTGGTTGCTGGCCGTGACTTTAGCCGTGAATTTGCTGGTGATTGGGCAAGCCGTGAAAATGGAGTAACAAGTACGGGTACCATTGTGACTGAATCTGTCGCAAGGCAAGCGGGCTACACAAACATGAGCGACATTATCGGTAAGGTAATTAAAGACTCGGCTCGTGGCGTAGATATGCGTGTTGTGGGTGTGGTTGAAGATGTAAAAGTAGGTAATGCTAAAGATGCCAACTCAAATATTATGTTCTTATGTGGCTTTAACTTTTTATCACCTGTATCAGAATTAATTTTAACGATTGATCAGCAAAACTTGCCTTACATTAAAGCTCAGATCGCTGAAGTATTAGCAAGCTCAGCCAATATCTATGAGCCAAAAATTAACTTACTCGCAGACAACTATAAAACTCTGTTAAAAGGTGATGAGCGAATTTCGAATGTGGTTTTAATCTTTACCGGTCTTGCAGTGTTCTTAACTTGTTTAGGTACATTTGGTTTGGCTTCGTTTGCAACAGTGCGTCGTCAAAAAGAAGTGGCCGTTCGAAAAGTGCTAGGAGCATCACGCATCAGTATCGTAAATATCATTGCTAAAGAGTTCTTAGTGCTGGTAGCGGTAAGTATTGCTATTGCGTATCCAGTGACTTACTTGTTAGTTGGTGATTGGTTAGCAAACTTTAATGACCGCATTGAACAAGCTGTATGGGTGTATTTAGTTGCCGCCGTCGCGGTGGCCGCCATTACTTGGGTTACCGTTGCAAGCTTAGCCTTTAAGGCCGCAAGCACCAGACCATCGCTTATTTTACGATATGAATAACAGTAACTAACTCCCAACTATAAGCCCAGCAATACAGCTGGGCTTTTTTAGTTTTAAATGAGTCGCCATAAATGACGATCTACGTAGGACGTGCTTTAGCGCGTTGGTATGAGAGTTAAAGGTCTTTGACCTTCACCGCGGGGTTACCCGCAACTAGGGTATTTGCCGCGACATCTTTGGTAACTATTGCCCCTGCACCAATCACGGCATTATCAGCAACTTTAATACCCGCAAGTATAATAGCGCCTGCACCAATCCATACATTGTTTCCAATGCTAATCGGTGCTGCAAAATTAGCTTTTGCTAAACGCTCGGTTGGGTTTACTGCATGCGATACGGCGAGTATTTGCACATTAGGGCCTATTAAGCAGTCATCGCCTATCGTAATTTGCGCATCAGTTAGCGGCGCATCGAGTACAGTACAGTTAATATTTATGAAGGTTCGATCACCTATTTTAATACCACTGCCATAATCACAATGAAAACCCGCTTCTATAACAACCTGCTCGCCACAGTGAGCAAACATGCTTTTTAGTCGTTTTAAATTGCCTTTACTCGGGCTTTTTGCAAATAAACGGCAAATTTCATGAGTATTTTTTCGTTGTTCGAGTAAGGGCTTATCGAGGCTATTAAACTCTTTCATGGGGCATGTTCATGGTTATATTTGCCAATAGCTTAGCGTGTTGGTGATGAAGATCAAAATTAAAGCTGTGTAGGTTAACGATCATTCACTTGCCATTTATATTGTTTCGTTTAAAATCTCATAACTTTCGAAACGAAACTTACGTGGTTCACTTTATGACAAAACGAAACACTCAACAACGTCGCCATACTATCTTAAGCCAAGTGAATGAACTTGGTGAAGTTGCTGTTGAAGCGTTAGCAGAGCAGTTTCAAACCTCTGAAGTGACGATACGTAAAGATCTGACAGCCCTTGAAAAAAGTGGCTTGTTACTACGCCGTTACGGTGGCGCTATTGCATTGCCGCAAGAAATCGTTGCAAATAGCAACGAGAAAAGCGACTCGCTTCGCAAAATGGCAATCGCACAGGCGGCTGCAAAGCTTATTAAAGATCATAACCGCATCATCATTGATAGCGGCCGAACTACAGCGGCGATGATCCCTGAGCTTGCAAGTAAGCGCGGTTTAGTGGTGATGACAAATGCTATTAATGTCGCTAACCGACTGCTTTCATTAGAAAATGAGCCAACACTTTTGATGACCGGCGGAACTTGGGATCCACACTCAGAATCGTTTCAGGGCCAAGTTGCTGAGAATGTTCTACGCTCTTACGACTTTGACCAACTCTTTATTGGTGCCGATGGCATTGATATTGATAGAGGTACTACAACCTTCAATGAATTAGTTGGGCTCAGCCAAGTGATGGCTGAAGCTGCCCGAGAGGTAGTGGTGCTGGTTGAGTCAGAAAAAATTGGCCGAAGAATACCAAATTTAGAACTGCCTTGGCAGCGTGTTACCACAGTTATCACAGACAACAACCTAAGCGCAGATAAGCGCGAGGCGATAACAGCATGTGGTGTACAGCTGATCTGTGCAGAAATTGAATAACCCGTAATAAGACCGACAACACCTTATTACGCATCATTTATGACAACACATCTCGCCCAAAGTAAAACACTTTGGCATGTGCAAAAGGAGAGATTATGTGTGGAATCGTAGGGGCTGTTGCAGAACGCCCAGTAAATAAAATTCTTGTTGAAGGCCTAAAGCGCCTTGAATACCGTGGCTATGACTCGGCAGGTGTGGCTTTACTTAAAGGTACTGAGCTTAACACTGTAAAAGCAGTAGGTAAGGTTGCTAACCTTGAAGCGGCACTGAATGAAGCCGCTGTTAAAGGCACTACCGGTATCGCACATACACGCTGGGCTACCCATGGTGGCGTAACTGAAGCGAATGCTCACCCACATGTTTCGAATAGCGAAATTGCCCTTGTTCATAACGGTATTATCGAAAATCATGCCAGCCTACGCGATGCGCTTAAAGGCGACGGTTATGAGTTTTTATCAGAAACAGATACTGAAGTCATGGTGCACCTTATTCACCAACTTCGCCAACAGCACGATACACTTTTAGCTGCTGTACAAGCTGCTGTTAAGCAGTTTGAAGGTGCATTTGGTACAGTTGTTTTTGATAAAGCGAACGATAACGAAATCATTGTAGCGCGCTCAGGTAGCCCACTGGTGATTGGTTTAGGTCTTGGTGAGAACTTTATTGCCTCTGACCAACTTGCTCTATTACCTGTTACTCGTAGTTTTATTTACCTTGAAGAAGGTGATGTTGCTCGTATTACCCGTGACAGTGTTGAAATCTTTGATGCAAATGGCGATGCAGTCGAGCGCGAAGTGATTGAATCAAACATTACGCAAGATGCATCAGGTAAAGGCGAATATCGTCACTACATGCTGAAAGAAATTTACGAACAGCCACTTGCTGTGCGTAACACCCTTGATGGCCGGCTAGTTAATGACACTGTCGCGATTGATGCCTTTGGCGAAAGCGCTCAGCAAATCTTTAAAGACGTAAAACACGTGCAAATTATTGCCTGTGGTACTTCATACCACTCAGGTATGGTTGCTCGTTACTGGCTTGAACAGTTTGCTGGTGTGAGCTGTAACGTCGAGATTGCTTCTGAGTTCCGTTACCGCGAATCATTTGTACATGAAAACAGCTTACTTGTGACCATTTCACAGTCTGGTGAAACAGCTGATACGCTTGCTGCACTTCGTCTTGCAAAACAGCAAGGTTACATGGCGTCAATGACCATTTGTAATGTACCGGGTTCATCACTAGTACGTGAATCTGATTTAGCCTTTATGACTAAAGCCGGCGCTGAAATTGGTGTTGCATCAACGAAAGCCTTCACCACACAACTTGTTGGCTTACTAATGCTAACAGCATCGATTGCCCAAGAAAAAGGCCTAGAGCAAGGTGCGATTGTAAATGCAATTAAAACACTTCCTAACAAGTTAGAAGAAGCATTATTGCTTGCAGAAGGGATTGAAGATTTAGCTGAAGAGTTTGCTGATAAGCACCATTCACTATTCTTAGGTCGTGGTTCACAATACCCAATCGCGATGGAAGGTGCACTTAAGCTGAAAGAAATTTCATACATTCACGCCGAAGCATACGCAGCGGGTGAGCTTAAGCATGGCCCTCTTGCGTTGATTGATGCCGACATGCCAATCATTGTTGTGGCACCAAACAATGAGCTACTTGAAAAGCTTAAATCAAATGTAGAAGAAGTACGTGCCCGTGGCGGTATTATCTATGTATTCGCAGACAAAGACTCAGCGTTTGAATCTGACGAAACAATGCGTGTAATCAATGTAAACCATGTCGATGACGTGATTGCTCCTGTTGTATATACAATTCCGTTACAGCTGCTTTCATACTATGTTGCGGTTATTAAAGGCACCGACGTAGACCAACCTCGAAACCTAGCAAAATCGGTAACGGTTGAATAAGTTAAAGCATCAAGAGCCGGCTAATTAGCCGGCTTTTTTGTGCCTGTAATTTGCTTAATTACTGTTCACTGATGCAATTTGTATTGCAATTGATTAGGATGGTTAAACACTCAGGCTAAGGATAATAACAATGAAAAAGCGCAGTGTTTTAACCTCAATAGGATTGACTGTATTAGTGCTCAGCTTAGGGATTGCTTATGGGCAATCTTTTGATCTCATCATCAAAAACGCGATGTTGCTCGATGGTCGTGGCGGCAAAGCGGTTCACGCAGATGTTGGTATTGAAAGCGGCAAGATCACTAAAATTGGTGATATGGCGGCTGACAAAGCTCAACAAGTTATAGATGCCAATGGCAAGGTTGTAGCGCCGGGCTTTATCGATTTACATTCCCATGCTGAGCGCTCAATTGCAGAGCAGCCTCGGCTTGATAATTTAGTGCAGCAGGGTATCACCACTATTTTGGGCGGTAACTGTGGTTTTTCTCCTGTCGACTTTAAGCAATTTTTTGCGCAAACCGAGCGCTCACCTCTAGGGCCTAACTTAGCTTTATTAATTGGCCATAATGATGTTCGTAAAGCTGTTATGGGTGAAGATCAACGACTTGCTACTGCTGATGAGTTAAAAGCAATGCAAGCACTGGTCGATAAAGCGATGCAGCAGGGGGCGTTTGGTTTATCGACTGGGCTTAAATATGTTCCAGGTGTGTACTCAAACTTTGCTGAAGTAAAGGTGCTTGCCGAAACCGCTCATGCTCAGCATGGATTTTTTGCCTCTCATATGCGGGATGAAGGCGCAGAGATTGTCATGGCGATGAATGAAGTGCTAGATGTTGCAAAAGAGACCGGTATTCCTGTGCATATCTCTCATCATAAGCTGATTGGCCATCCAAATTGGGGCGAGAGTAAGCACACTATTCAGATGATTCGTGATGCTCGCAAAGCGGGTTTAGATGTCACCCTCGATCAGTATCCTTACACGGCTTCTTCTACGCGATTTGCTATATTATTTCCTGCATGGTCATTGGCTGGTGGCCAAGCTGAAGTTGAAAAGCGTCTACAAGATCCAGAGTTAAGGCAAAAAATAAAACAAGGCTTGATCAAAAATATCCGTGAAGATAGAGGCGGTGGTGACCCCGCAAGGCTGCAAATAGCGCATTATACGGCAAACCCTGCATGGGATGGGCTAACCTTTGCTGAAGTATTAAAACGTGAAGGGCGAGCGCAAAGTATTGATGAAGCCGCTGAACTTGCCATGGAAATTCAAGCAAATGGCGGTGCTCAGGGGATCTTCCACGCTATTAATGAAGATGATGTTAAGTACATCATGGCTTACCCAATTACCGCAATTGCCACCGATGCGGGTGGTTCAGAACTTGGTAAAGGCAACCCCCATCCAAGAGGATACGGCACCTTCCCCAGAGTACTTGGTCATTATGTGCGTGAACAAGGGGTGATTTCGTTACCGGATGCAATACGTAAAATGACCAGCTTACCTGCAGCAAGAATGGGCCTAACTGACCGAGGAGTGATAGCACAAGGCTATGCTGCTGACATCGTCATACTCGACCCTGAGACGGTTGCTGATAAATCAACGTTTAGCGCACCTCATCAGTACGCAGAAGGAATTCAATACGTCATTATTAACGGCTTAGTCATTAAATCACCGGATGGCATGACGGGTAAAAGCGCCGGGCAAATATTGCGTCATACGCTTTAGTAAGAGAATGACTTACATGTACTTTTTTACGAAAAAAGTACATAAGTTATCTTTGTTTGTACCTGCAATTCTGTTAGCTTAAAAAATTACCAATATTTCTTAAGGATAAGTCGTGCGACTATTTAAGTTACTCTGTATTAGTGGTTTTTTACTCTGTACTAATCATGTAATGGCTCAACCAGATGCAGATGATGCGGTTACAAATTACAGCCAACATACGCATACTATCGAATCAAGTAATCTTAGTGAGCAACGCACTGTCGTTGTGCAATTGCCAAAAAGCTATCAAACACATCCAAACAAAAGGTATCCCGTTATTTACCGTTTAGATGGGGCCGGTAATTTACCATTGATTAATGCTGTGCTTGAACGCTTACAAGAAAATGATCAAGCGCCAGAAGTGATTGTAGTTGCAATTGAAAGCACTAATCGACTTAGAGATTTTTATCCGACAGTGAACAAAGAACCACAAGGGCCTGTTGGCGAAGGCGGTGGTGCAGCAAAGTTTTTAGCTTTCGTAGAGCAAGAACTGATGCCTTTGGTTAATAAACAGTATCGTACTCATGATTATAGAGTTATTGCCGGAGCCTCAGCTGCGGGTGTATTTGCTCTTTATGCTATGCAGGCTGACCCTGAGTTATTTCAAGCGCACATTGCTTATAGCCCTGCGGTATGGTGGAACTATGGCGCCCCGGCTAAAAGTCTAAATACCTTTGTTACTAAAGCCAAAAGCATTAACAGCTATGTATATATGAATATCGGCGAAGAAGCCGGCATTATGCGCGAAAGATACGATGATATGCAGCAAACAGTGCAAAATAGTAAGGTGCAAAATTTGCGCTTTAAGAGCGATGCCTTTGCAGGCGTTTCGCATAACCTAACCTCAGCCGCTGGGGCATTTAATGCGTACCATGGCTTATTTTTATCTAAACATATGCCTCTGAGTGCACTAGGCGATGATGTTTCATCAATTGATGTTTATTATCAACGTTTATCTCAGCAATGGGGCGAGCAAATAGCGCCACCAGACCGCGCTGTTCGGATGCTGGGTTACAGCTTAACGGATAACCAGCAATTTGAGCGGGCTATTGAGGTGTTTAAGTACAATATCAAAAACTACCCAAAATCAGCGTATGCACTGTCAGCTTTGTCATATGGCTATGAAATGCAAGGTAATACTCGCCAAGCATTAGTTCAAATCGAGGCTGCAATCGCTGTTGCAGATGACTCGTATCCCTACCCTGATTACTTAAAAGAGACAAAAACGAGGTTACAAGGGCAGCTATAGTTAAGCTGCCTTAAACAATCAATGGTCTTGGTGATAATAGCTCAGGGTTTGTAGGGCAAGCGCAAATACATCTGCGCTGTTATCACCATTGACGTTTTTAACTACAGTCACCGCGCGTTGATGATCAACACACATAATGGTCATGGTAATGCCACCCATACTACCGCCAGAGTGCATCACAGCATGTGGCATGTCGGCCATCAATGCTTGTAGTTCAGTATTATGTTGGTATTTTTCTCTTTGCTGATAGTTTTTGAAACCTGTCATCCAACCAATACCAAAATTGACCTGTTCACCATTATTGAGTTTGGCAGGGGTAAACATTTCATCCACTGTGTTTGCTTTTAGATAATTGCCCTGCGTGTGAGCTACTGCAAACTTGACGATATCACTTGGTGTTGCAATAAAGCCACCACCTGCCCATTTATAGCTGTGATCGGTCTGCGGTGAGTTAATTAAACGGCCCTGATCAACGCTATAAGGTCTTGCTCGATGTGGGATCAGAGTAAACTGCTCATCAAAATGTGTGTCGTTTAACTTAAGTGGCGCGAAGACTTCTTGTTCGATAATTTGTCGAAAGTTTCGTTTCGGATCAGCGCCTTCCATCGCAGCGCTAACTAATGTCCAAGCGAATGTTGAATACTGCTGTTTGGTGCCCGGCTCAAACAGTAGGGGATCATCTTTAAACATGGCTAAAGCGCTATCAATATCGCCATACCATTTGTTGAGTAAAAACTCATTGGCGCCTTTTTTGTAATGGCGGATCCCTGCGGTATGTGACGCGAGTTGACGGAGTGTTAAAGTTGCGTGTTTCTCTGGCCAGTTAGTTACATAGTTGGTTACAGGTTTGTCTAAGTTAATCAATCCCTTGTCGTAAAGGCGCATCATAGCAGCTGTAGCAATAAGTTTAGAAACACTGCCAATGCGAACTTTATGCTCTGGACTCATCAAAACTTGGTTTTCTATATCGGCAAAACCATAACCCTTTGCCGCGATTATTCCTGATTTATCGGCCACTGCGACAGTAATGCCTGGTACTGTTTTCGCACTCACCGCCGATTGAAAGGCGGCATCAATCGCTTGTGGTAGTTCAGCTGCGCTAGTGACATGGGCAGCAATCAACAGTGGTAGGCTGATGAGTGAACGAGCTATACGGTGTTTGAGCATGGCGGCATCCTTTTTGAGTAACCTTGCAGTTACTCTTGTTATTATTTTGAAGGCATTTTTAGATTGCTCAAATTTTCTCTAGATGACAACCCATAGGCGCTTAATTGCACATTTTTCACGTTGTGATGAACATTTAAAAAGGGCGTAAATAACAACGATTGATTATTTTTTAGTTGCTTTCACTTTTTAAGGTGTTTACAATCGCCGCGATTTTAACCATTCACACACTGTAGAGGAGTAAACAATATGACTTATACAACTTGTTCCTTTGCAGGTCGTTTTCTTGCCTAGCTCGAAGCTATTTCTTTATTAGCTTTTCAAAGCTAAGCCTGATCAATTAATCAAAGACCTGCCAAATCATTTTTCGTTAGCATTTTTCTATTGCAGAGAAAGGAATTGGTATTATGGGCAAGTCCGTCCAAAAACTTACTGATAACGTTAGCCTTATTGCGTCTAAAGAGTCGTGGATTGAAGGGCTAGCAATACAACAATTAATTAAAACTTCTGAATTACCTGGTATGCACGCTGTAGCGGGTATGCCCGATTTACACCCAGGTCGAGGTTACCCCATTGGGGCAGCCTTTTTTACAGAAGGTAGAATTTACCCCGCTTTAGTGGGGAATGATATTGGCTGCGGTATGTCGCTTTGGCAAACCAATACTAAGTTAGCCAAGTTAAATGTAGATAAGCTCGCAAAACGCCTAAGCGATGTTGAACAGCCGCTAGGTGAAAGTTGGCACACATTGATTAGCGAGCGAAAACATGAGCTAGCTATCACACAAACTGGTTTTGATAGCGCCCTTGGCACCATAGGTGGTGGCAATCATTTCGCTGAATTCCAGGCGATTGAAGAGGTGTTTGATCAACAAGCCTTGCTTGCTTTAGGTCTACAACCTAAACAACTGCAGCTATTGGTGCACTCTGGCTCTAGAGGCTTAGGGCAAGCTATTTTGGTTAAGCATATTGCAGAGCATAACCATGATGGCCTGGAGGTCGTGAGTGATGCCTTTACAGGTTATATGGCCAAACATGACGAAGCACTGCGTTGGGCACAGTTAAACCGAGAACTGATCGCACGGCGTTTTTTACAAGCTATTCGCGCTGGTGGCGAACAGGTTTTAGATGTAAATCATAACCTTGTAAGTCAATCACAGATTGCAGGACAAGCAGGCTGGTTACATCGAAAAGGCGCAACACCCAGCGATCAAGGGGCTGTGATGATCCCGGGCTCTCGCGGTGATTACAGTTACTTAGTTAAGCCAACGGCTGAGCAAAACGTAAACTTACGCTCCCTTGCACATGGCGCTGGTCGCAAATGGAAGCGAGGAGAATGCCAAGGCCGTTTGAGTCACAAGTTTAAAAAGGAAGATTTATATCGCACTGCGTTTGGTAGCAGGGTGATCTGTAATGATAAAACGCTGCTTTATGATGAAGCACCACAAGCTTACAAAGACTGCCAAACAGTTATTGATGACCTTGTTGATGCTGGGCTGGTTACTGTAATTGCCAAATTAAAGCCTGTGCTTACCTTTAAAACACAAGGAACGTGCGGATGATCTTAGTGCAATTATCGTCAGGGGCGGGTCCTTTAGAGTGCTGTAAAGCGGTGGCAATGGCTGTTAAGCGCCTTGAGGGTGATGCTAAAGCGTTAGCTATTAAGGTGAATACTCTTGCAGTAGAGCAAGCTGAGCTTTCAGGCTGCTACAAATCGGTATTGCTTGAATTAACAGGCGCTGAGCCGCAAATTTTAAAACAGTTTGCGCAGCAATGGCATGGCTCGATGTTGTGGGTTTGTCAAAGCCCATTCAGAGCAAGGCATAAGCGTAAAAACTGGTACTTTGGCGGTCAAATATTTGAAATAGCAGAGCAAAAATTTGATAGCGAGATCCGCTTTCAGCAATGCCGCGCGAGTGGCGCGGGAGGCCAACATGTAAACACCACTGATTCGGCTGTTCGTGCTACCCATGTTGCGACAGGAATTACTGTTCGCGTAGAGACTGAACGAAGTCAGCATGCGAATAAGCGTTTAGCCCGAGCTTTGCTAATGCAAAAACTGGCAGAGCAAGCTCAGCAGGCTGCAAGCCAGCAGCAAAAGTCGCGGTGGCAACAACACAATGAGCTGCAACGGGGTAATCCGATTCGTACGTTTAAGGGCCCTGAATTTAGCCAGACTCACAAAGGAAAAGGTTAGCAAATAACATGGAAAGATTACTGTTTATATGTAGCCGTAACCAATGGCGTAGCCCAACGGCAGAAAAGGTATTCAACCAATACAATGGCATTAAAGCCCGCTCTGCAGGTACAAGCCCACGAGCAAGGCACACGGTAACAACTGCTGATATTAATTGGGCAGATATAATTTTTGTAATGGAACATAAGCATAAACAACGCCTTAAAGCGCAGTTTAGCCGTTTATTACAATACAAGCCGATTCAGGTACTCGATATACCCGACGAGTACCAATATATGGATGAGGCACTCATTGAAACTTTAGTTGATGTCGTAAATCAATACTTGTAGAAAAACAGATACAGTGAGTTTTAGGACTCACTGTATCTTGCTAATGTTTCTTTAAATAACTGATTTAAAGCATCAAAATCGACGACTTTCTTCTTTACGTTAGCTGTGTAGTTTTCATGCCGTGTTAACTCTGCTTCGATAAACTCATTAATTACAGGCACAGCTGGCGCGTATTCTTTTTCTAAGCTTACCCGTTTTCGGGCGAGCAAATCTGAAATCGCAGCATCCAATGCAAGGTTCTCTTTGACAAGCTCCCTTAGTATATCAAACTCAATTGGGGCTGGTTCATCGTATTTTTCGAGCCACATAATCGCCAGTAGTGGTCGTAATACGTAAAAGTATTTTTTCAGCGGAACGCGCTCTTTTTTCAGATACTCTCTAAAGTTACCTTTTGCCATATGCAAGTAATGATAAATGCCTTTATGAGATGACACTATCTGTGGCATTAGTCGCTTTGCATGTGCAGCAAAAAAGCCATCATCAACATAGACTATGGGTGATTGTATCCACTCAATAAACGCGGGATTTGATTTGCTGAATAGCTTGAGTGCTTTACGAATATCCCAACCATTTATATCGATTTCATCGACGATTGGGTATTCAATTACATCTCTTTGCTCTTCAACATCAATTGCTACATACCAATCTTTAGCATGCGCATAAATAAAGCGCACATCATAATCACTGTTAGGACTTGCAAATCCCCATGCTCGGCTACCCGACTCAATAGCAAATAACACTTTAACGTTATGTTCTGCTTCTGCGGCTTTTATGCGTCGCATTATTTCAGCTCTTACACTGTCATCGATTGCTGAGTGTGCTGTTGTGTTATTCATTTTGTTTCCTTACTACTTTGCTCTGTGAGGTAATCTCGTAGTTGCTTTATTTCTGCTTCGCGAACTGCTTTTCCGATGGCTATGCCGCTTTTACCTTGGCGTATTGCTTGTTGCACAAGTGCTTTTTTATCTAGCTTGTTTAGTTGTTTTACTAAATCCAGTGCAAGTGTTCGTTGCGCATAAGGCCGATGTATAAAACTTGGCCCCCGTCCTTGCGCATCACACTGACACGCATCCAAAAACTGCAAAAACCGCGCAGGCTTATTTTGCGCATTTAGCTTGTCGACAAGTAATTTATGTAATGTTTTTGGTTTTAGCAGTGTGATTTTGTGACAACGCGTATGATTGTCACTGGTTAATGCTGCCAGCTCATAAAACCGTTTAGGCACTTTTAAACGCTGACAAAACGCCTTGATCACTGCTACGCCGCGTTGTTCATGGCCATGTAAATTGCCGTTTAGCTCAAAGCTCGTCGCCTTGCCAAAATCATGCGTTAATGCGGCAAAGCGAGTTTCTACATCAAAATTTAGCTGAGCCGCTCTTTGCAAAACTAAAAGTGTGTGGGTGTAAACATCGCCCTCAGGGTGGTGTTCTTTTGGTTGGGGAACACCACTCATTGCATCTATTTCTGGAAACACACCTAAACCATACAACGTCTTGAAGTAAAGCTCAGGGTGGGGCTCAGCAAGTGCTTTTTCTGTTTCTTTCCAAACCCGTTCTGGCGTTAAATAAGCTAATTCACCTTGTTGGTGTATTTGCATCATTAATGCCTTGGTATCAGGATGTATACTAAAGCTTTCACCAAAACGAGCTAAAAATCGAGCCACTCTCAATACACGTAATGGATCTTCAGCAAATGCGGCTGATGTATGTCTAAGTACCTTGTTATTTAAATCTTGTTGGCCGTTAAATGGGTCTATAAGCTCGCCATCGGCACTCATCGCCATTGCATTGATAGTTAAGTCCCGTCGCGCAAGGTCATCTTCTAGAGTTACGCTGGTACTGGCATTCACCGTGAACCCTTTGTAGCCACGACCTTGCTTTCGTTCAGTGCGAGCGAGGGCATATTCTTGCTTGGTGGTTGGATGTAAAAATACTGGAAAATCACTACCAACAGTTTCAAAGCCTAGGGCTAACATGGTTTCTGGTGTTTCACCCACAACAACAAAGTCTTGATCAGCTGCCGCTCTGTTTAGCAATTTGTCGCGAACTGCACCGCCGACTAAATAAACATGTTTTAATGTGTTTTCCATTGCCGATCATCCTAATTAGGTATCAGTTAATGATACCTGCCAAAGGTTATCATCAAGCTGAGTAAACGTTATCTTTACATGCAAAAGCGTTTTTATGACCTCTGCATTGGTTAAGCTGTGCAAGCTTGGTTCACTGGTTTTGAACTCGCCTTTACCGGCCAAAGCTAATGGCAAAAGTAGTTGATCTGCCAGATGTTCTTCTACTGCCGCTGCTGATTGGGTAAATTGTGTAACCTGCTCTACTGCTTTGAGAGCCACTTTTTGTGCTGCAATACCATGTTGACCAATAACTTCAAAAATACTGTTATGGGTGTCTGATGTTATCTGTAGCTGCAAGCTGTTTCCTGCTCCAATACTTTCTACACGAGTTATCGTGGTTTCAGCGCCTGTCCAATCAAGGTATTGTTTTGCAGTGCTAATTTCACGCTTCGCAACATGCCCCGGTAACTTGTTAACAAGTACTTTAATCGCCTTCTTGGCATCCTTCGTTGGCTGTGCAAAATGCGCAAAGGGCTTTAATGTTTCACACGGGTAAATGGTTAACTGCCATTTGCCACCACCGGCAGGATAAAAGCCATACTTGGTAACAGTGAGCTCACAATACACCCCCATTTTTGCTAAAGCTGGCAAATAACAGTGCTCAAAAAAGCACAGTGAAGGTGACATGCCATTATGTGTGCCACCTTCAAAGGTTATGGTAGAGGGCTGCTTTGCTGTCGCTAATGCCAGTAATACAGTTTGGCATACAAGCGTTGTACTGCCTGCTGTGCCAATCGCAAAGTGATAATCACCCGCTTTTATTTGTTTAGGCGCAAAGCGAATATGGTTTGAGCCTAGTTCAACTCCTGCTGTTTCGGCATCACAGATTTGTTGTGCTGCTAACACACAGGTTAGGTGCTGGCGTAACAGGCCAGGCTTTTTTCGCTTGGCCCGAATATTAACAACTTCAATGGCTTGCTTGGTTAACATTGATAAGGTGAGGGCGGTGCGAAGTACTTGCCCTCCGCCTTCACCTTGTGCACCATCAATTATTAAATAGTTCATTATCATCCTTTTACGCAGACTATTTGCTTTAGTGTATGTACAACCTCAACCAAGTCTTGCTGTGCTGCCATAACCTTTTCAATATCCTTGTACGCATGCGGAATTTCATCAATCACCGCAGCATCTTTGCGGCATTCTACCCCTTGGGTTGCCGCTATTTGATCTTGAATATTAAAGACCTTTTTAGCTTTTGTACGTGACATGACTCGGCCGGCTCCATGACTACAGCTATTAAAGCTATCTGGGTTTCCTAAGCCGCGAACAATAAAAGAGCGCGCTCCCATACTTCCGGGAATGATCCCCATTTCACCTTTTTGTGCACGTACCGCTCCTTTGCGTGTTACAAAACAATCTTTGCCAAAGTGATGCTCACGCGAGATATAGTTATGATGACAGTTAACAGCAAGCTCCGCGGTTTCAAAAGCGATAGGTATTTGCTTTTTAAGCGCTTTGATAGCGTTAAACATCATGATCTCTCTGTTTTTAGCTGCAAAATCTTGCGCCCATTCCACAGCCTCAACATAGTCATCAAAGTATTCGCTTCCTTCTTTCAGATACGCAAGATCCATATCAGGTAAGTTGATTTGATGACGCTCCATCTCTTTTTTAGCCAGCTCGATAAAGTAAGTGCCTATGCGGTTACCAACTCCCCGGCTACCTGAGTGCAGCATGATCCAAACTGCATTGTTTTCATCTAGGCAGAGCTCTAAAAAATGATTGCCTGTGCCCATCGTACCTAGGTGATTTACATGATTACTGTTTTTAATTGCAGGGTGCTTAGCGCAGATTTTTTCAAACCGCTTCTCAAGTTTTTGCCACTCACCTGCAACAACATCAGGAATATTATGCCAAGCACCTCTGTCGCGAGCCCCTCTACCTCGGCCCGTTCGACCATGTGGTACCGCAGCTTCAAACGCATGACGAATTGCCGCCAGATTATCGGGCAGTTGCGAAGCCGTTAACGTTGTTTTAGTTGCAACCATGCCGCAACCAATATCAACACCTACCGCTGCGGGGATCACTGCATCTACAGAGGGAATGACGCTACCTATTGTGGCGCCTTTGCCCATGTGAACATCTGGCATGACCGCGATATGAGAATGAACTAGCGACATTTGCGCAATATTATTTAACTGAGCAATAGCTGCATCTTCAAACGGTACGCCTTTTGTCCATGCCTTTATAGGTACCTGTCCTTGTTGTTCGATTGTGTTGTAGTTATTACACATAATTTGATTCCTTACTCGTCCTAGCCTGTTAGGCTATTTTTACGACCCCGTTCATTAGCCCTTCAAGGCCGCCATAAACGGTTAAGTTATTTATTTTTTCTGCGACTTTCTCTAATGCCTCTAACTCTTTAAGGCGCATTAGCGTCGGATTGTTGTCAATTACTTTCGCGGTGTTGTGTAAGCTGCGTGTTGCTGATGTTTCTTCACGTCGCTTTATTACATTTGCCTCAGCTGCTTTTTGCGCTTCGACCACTTGATTTAAAATGGCTTTCATCTCGCCCGGTAAAATAATGTCTTTTACACCAACGCCAGATAGAGCAATACCAATCTCCTTAAGTTGTTCAATCACCAGCTCTTTCACTGTTTCATTGATATACAATTTATCTAATAAGATATCATCGAGCGTTTTTGTACCAACCGCTTCTCTGAGTGCTAGTTGTAGAGTTTTGTAGATGAATTCATCCAATTTATCTACGCTCTTTGCTGCAAGCTCAGCATCCATCAGCTTGATATTGGCAGTTAAATTAATGCGCAGGCTAACTCGGTCTTTGCTGAGAATTTCTTGCCCAGATACTTCTACGCTTTGTGTTCTACAGTCATAACATTTCACTTCAATATCATGGTTAAATTGCCAATAGGCATGAATGCCTGGCTGCAACTTCCCAATAAAGTGGCCGTTAATGTAAAGTAAGCCTACATGCTCTTTCGCGACTTTAAACTCGGCAATCGGTTTGATTGCGACTGTTTTTTCGCTTCTAATTAAGCGAGTTGCGCTATTTGCACCTGCTCGATTAACTAAATTTAATAATTGCTCAGGCACCGCTTGAGTGCTGTTGAGAGTAATTCGTTCAAGTTTTATAGTCCCTGCATCTTGCCAAATATATAAGTGCTCACCAGGAGCGACGATCCCTTGTAGTAAATCATCAACGTACAACATACCTAGTTCGTTGCTCTCAAGTTTCCAGTGACTTATATGCTGTTGCAAGATTGGGTTATTGCGGTACAAACGTTCGGTATTTCGCTCTGAGAAATACAGCGAGTTAATATCAAAGGTGACAAACTCAAGCTGCTTGTGAAAATCCCAATAACGGTGCTTTCCTGGCATTAACACGTCTGTTAGTTGCTGGTCTTTAAAAACGAGCACTCTTTGGTTCTCTGCTACTAATTGTGTTTTTCTTAACATGTTCTATTTCCTTATTGATTGTTAGCAAGTGTGTATTTGTTAACTGAAAAAGGCTTTGGGCGTCGCAATAACAGGGAGCATCCGGCTTGCTGTTATCGTTCATGCTTAAGCGTTTATCAGTCAGCGCAAACAACGACTTACTAACATTTAAAGTTACGATTTTGACTAAGGCGGGATTTGAACCCGCAACATCCAAATTGGTTTTGGTGCTCTACCTGTTTGAGCTACTTATAGTATTAAGATGGGAATCGAACCCATGACCGACGAAATCATTTCGCTGCTCTACCTCTGAGCTACATTAATAGTTTTGTGATTAGGCATACGTGTTCACAGTGTGTCACGCACCAGGGTGATATTTGAATCACTCCTAATTAATCACACTTCTCTATTCCAAGAGCTGTGCCACAACTAAAAAAGAGTGTTTTTTATTTTTTAAAACAATGATTTTTATGCTTTTTATTCTGTTTTTGTAGTTTGTGCTGTGTGATGAGGCACTTGACGATAGTGTTATTTGGTATTTAAATAGATATGGTTTCTATCTATAAGGATATATTTTGAAAAGTACGATTGTGGTGAGTATTCTCGGAACTCAATTAGACTATGTGGGTAAGCGCGTAGACCGTTGGGCAAGATGGCGACCCAATGTCAGTTTATGTAGTCAAGAAGAGTTCATCGTTAATAAGCTGTATATGATGCATGACACTCATAGCTCGCGTTTAGCGAATAATGTTGCAGTAGATATTGAGTCGATTTCCCCAGAAACCACGGTATGCCTTGAAAATATTAACTTTATAGACCCTTGGGATTTTGAAGAGGTTTACGCCAAGCTTTATGATTGGTGTCATCAACAGCGTTTTGATACTGATCAGCACGATTACTTTTTTCATATCACGACTGGCACTCATGTTGTGCAGATATGTATTTTCTTATTAACCGAGAGTGGTCATTTTCCTGGGCGTTTAATTCAAACATCACCCGATAAGCATAATCAAAATAAAGCGACAGGTAAGATTCAAATTATTGACTTGGACTTATCTAAGTATGATCAACTTGCCACTCGTTTTGATAAAGAGCATTTAGAAGGTAATGCATTTTTAAAAGGCGGTATTCAAACTAAAAACAGTGCATTCAATAAGTTGATTGCGCAGATTGAAGTTGTGGCTATTCGTTCAGATGATCCTATGCTTCTGACGGGCCCTACGGGAGCTGGTAAAAGCCAGTTGGCAACGAGAATTTATAAACTGAAAAAGAAGCGCGCCATTTTAAAAGGTGAGCTTGTGTCGGTTAACTGCGCCACGTTACGTGGTGAAAATGCCATGGCTGCTTTGTTTGGCCACACAAAAGGAGCTTTTACAGGTGCTCAAAAAGAGCGAAGCGGTTACTTACTAACTGCAAATAATGGTGTGCTGTTTTTAGATGAAATTGGCGAGCTTGGTTTAGAAGAACAAGCAATGCTGTTACACGCAATTGAAAATAAGACCTTTCATCCAGTGGGCAGTGATCAAACTGTTGCGAGTGATTTTCAACTCATAGCTGGCACTAACAAAGATTTAAAAGCCGAAGTCGAAAAAGGGCTGTTTCGTGAAGATTTATTAGCGCGTATCAATTTGTGGAGCTATCAGTTGCCGGCATTAAAAGACAGAAAAGAAGATATACCAGCCAACATTGACTATGAAATGGGTTTATTTGAGCAAAAAAGTGGGCAGCGAATTCAATTCAATAAAGAAGCAAAGCAGCTGTTTGAGCAGTTTGCTATGTCGAAGCGAGCGGTATGGCGTGGAAACTTTCGTGATTTAAGCTCTGCAATTACTCGTTTATGTACTTTAGCGAGCTCTTCGCGTATCACCGTGAGTGATGTTAATGACGAAATCGCACGGTTACAAGACTCATGGCAATCTAATGTGCAACCTAAAGCCTCTAATCGCCTTGTTCACTATTTGTCAGAAGAGCAAATAGCGAATTTAGATCAGTTTGATATTGCTCAGTTAAATTATGTGCTTAGTATCTGTGAGCAGCATTCAAGCATGGCCTCAGCTGGTCGTGAATTATTTGATGTGAGTCGTACCAAAAAAGCACAAGCCAATGACTCAACTCGATTACAAAAATACTTACGTAAATTCAATTTAGCATGGTCTGACTTAGCTTAAATTATTTGTATATACAAGTTAAAAGGTAGCTCTTTTAATTAAAAATAAACCCCGCATTGCTGCGGGGTTTTTTGCTTTTTAACAACCAGTTAAGAATTAAAAGTCAGTCGGTGCTGGTGGCACGGTGAGTGGCTTTTTCGGGTTGTCTTTTAGCTCTTTTAATAGCTCTTCTACGGCACGTTCAATCGATGGATCTTTACCTTGGTAGATTAGCTCTGGGCGGTCAACAACCTTGATATCTGGGGTGACACCTTCGTTTTCGATAATCCAGTTGCCATCGTTATCTAAAATGCGGAATGTTGCCGCGATAACTTGGCCGCCATCTACTAGGCTTGGGTTACCCGAAATACCAATTAATCCACCCCAAGTACGGGTACCAATAAGCTTACCTAACCCCGCTTGGCGGAAGTAGTAAGGAATAGCGTCACCGCCAGAACTTGAGTAACCATTGATCAGCATGGCTTTTGGACCATCATGAGCAAATTGTGGTGTTTTCGTTGGCTCAACACCACGGCGCTTCCAGTAGTTAAGCGGTTTACGAGCAAGCCAGGTGATCATGTGCTCAGGAATAAAGCCACCGCCATTGTATCGGTCATCAATAATCATGGCGTCTTTGGTAGTTTGCGGCATGTAGTTTTTGAACATGGCGCGGTTACCTTCGTAGGCCGTATTTGGTAAGTGAACATAACCAATACGGCCATTTGATAGCTTATCAACGTAGGCTGCACGAGAGTTAACCCAGTCTAAATAACGGAGGCCTTGTTCGCTCGCTACAGGCTTAACGGTAACTTGCCATGCACCTTTGCTGCGCGGCTTACTGTTAAGGACTAGCTCAACTTGCTCACCTTGAGTGTTCTCTAGTAATTCGTAGAAGTTAGCGACGTCTTTTACTGAGCGGCCATTTACGGCAATGATGTAGTCGCCGTTATGTGCTTTTACCCCTGTTGTGCCAAGTGGTGAGCGGAAGTCTTCATGCCAGTTTTCACCTTGGAAGATTTGCTCAATTTTTACGTATCCTGATGGATCGCTGGCAAGTTTTGCACCCAATAAGCCGTGCTTTTTACGCTCTGCTTTTGGCATATCACCCGACTGCACATAAATGTGGCCTGAGTTAATTTCACCTGCGATTTCACTGAGAATGTAATCTAGGTCACTACGGTGTGAGATAGCATCAGCCATAGGTTGATACTTGGCTAAAATTGCGTCCCAATCTTGGCCGTGATGGTTTTCATCGTAGAACCAATCACGTAATGTACGCCAGCCTTCAACATACATTTGCTGCCATTCAATTTGTGGCTCAATTTTTAAGGTCATGTTACTAAGATCAAGCTTATTCGCTGCTAGGTCTTGTTTTGCTTTAGGCTCAATTAAGCTGTAATCGTTACCCGCATGTACTAACAGATGTTCACCGTTGCTCGAAATAGTATAACTACGAACCCCTTTAGCCACGGTTTCAAGCTCGCTATCGTGAGCTGTGCCTATCAATTGTAGGCCGCCATTAGCCAGTGTTAGCACGCCACCTTTTACTGCCGTTAAACCGCGATAATCTCCAGCTGGCGCATTTAAAGCGGTAACGCGCTGCATAAAGTCACTGCTTTGCAGGCTATTTTTCGCTTTCTTGTCGTCATCTTTTTGTTTATCGCTGACGATCGCTGTTTCGTCACTTTGTAGTGCGATAAGTGGTTTGATGCTGTCATTTACGGCTGCGGCATAAATACGCGTTGCACGATTAAACATGTAGTCAAACTCGTAGCTGCTGAAGGCTAAGTTAAAGTCGCGCTCAGAACTAAAATACAGGTATTGACCATCAGGAGAGAAAGTTGGGTTTTGCTCATTGGTCATTTCATCCGTTAAGCGAGTCACTTTCTTTTTATCAACATTGTAGTGCCACAGCGAGGCATAGCGGTTTTCATTGTTTTTCACATAGACAATGTCTTCGCTATTTGGCGACCAAGTATACTGGCGAATGCCTTGTTCATCGTAGATGCTGGTATCAATTTTGTGTTGTTTACCCGATTTTGCATCTATCCACCAGAGTGTGTGGTTTTTATCTGCAAATAACAGTTTTGAGCTATCTGGTGACCAAATTGGTGTAAAACGCCAAATAGTTCCGTTGCTGGTTAGCTGCTTGGTGGCATTATTTTTACTGCGGTCTTTTAAGTAAATTTCGTATTCGCCACTTTCATCGCTCATATAAGCAATATAACGGCCATTTGGCGACCAACTTGCGTCAATTTCGCGGCCTTTTGCTGTGTAAGATAAGTTACGTGTTGGGCCTTGTTTAACCGGTACGCTAAATAGCTCACCGCGGGCAGTAAAGAGTGCACGCTTACCATCATGAGAAATCGACATTGAGTCGATAAAGTCACTCACATTTTTTGTGTACGGCATTGCGTATTGACGCACACCAGCAATGTTAATGCTCAGCTTGCTGCTTTTTTGAGTTTTTGGATCAAAGCGATAAAGGAAACCACCATTTTCATAAACAACAGCATTTGGGCCAGCTGATGGCCACAGTACGTCAAAGTCTTTATGGTTGGTTAGCTTTTTCGGCTCAGCGCCTTTTTGGTATTGATACAGGTTAAGGGTGTAATCACGGTCAGATACAAAGTAAATGTTGTCGCCAACCCAGGTTGGTTGCTGATCGGTAGCGCGGTTAGTGGTTAGCTGCTCTGAGGTATTGTTTTTTAGATCGTAAACCCAGACATCTTGTGCACGACCGCCACGGGTGCGTTTCCAAGTACGAAATTCACGGTCAATTGGCGTGTAAACATATTTACTACCATCTGGCGAAAGCATCCCGCCGCCGGTTTCTGGAATAGCCAGAGGTTGCTCAAGGCCACCGTCAGCAGGCACCATATATGGACGACCCATACGTTTACCCCACGGTGTGCGGTTAGCACGAAATACCACATTTTTGCCATCCGCTGTCCAATCGAGAACACGATAATCAAAACCGCCGCGTGGTGGCATTGGGCCAACATCGTTGTAGTAGGTCAGTTGTTTTAAGCCAGAACCATCGCTGTTAATTACATAAATTTGGCGGCTGCCATTGTACTCTGCTGCAAAGGCAATGCGTTTACCGTCAGGTGAAAACTTAGGGAAGGTTTCAAAGCCAATATGGTCGGTTAAGCGTTTGCTCTCGCCTGTTTGCGTATTAGCAATGTAAATATCACCACCGTAAACAAAGGTAACGTTTTGGTTATGAATATCAGGAAAACGCAGTAAGCGCGTGTCTTTAGTTTCGTAAGCTGATGCCCAAGGTGCCAGTGTCGCAGCCATGGCCAGTGCCAACGTTGTTAGTTTTTTCATGGGATTACATCCTATATTGGGAACTGTTACATCATAACCATTAAGGCTTAAATAGCGATGCAGTTGCGATGAAAGGTCTGTTACAAAATATGAATAAAAAAAGGTTGGCAGTAAATGCCAACCTTTGCGAGCTATGTCATACCATAAAACATAACTTCTTAGTGGTCGTGATCGTCACTTTCTTCTGCGATACCTAACCAAGTGATGGCGCTTGGTGCAAAAGTCAGTTCAAGATCACCTTCAATTTCAAGATCTTCGATATGTACTTTTAGTACGTGCTGAGCGATAGGATCAGCAACGTAAACAAACTCACTATTTTGTGACACAGTCATGCTGAAGTTCATATCCTCTGGCATTGTTGTTACGTCTTCTTCAGTGATATCTACTTTACCGGCAAGTTCCCAGTGCATGTGGCCGTCGTGCTCATGGGCTTCAAGCACGTTTAAAAAGCCTAAGCTATCAAGTACTAAAAAGTGCTCACCGCTTGCTGAGAATGAGTAAGATACAGCACTTGCGCCTTCATCAAGTTGCCACTCAAGTACTTCCATTTCAGCTTCGCTTGGATTGATACTTACAAAAACACCCGATGCAATTGCAATAAAGCTTTCACTACCTTCATGGCCATATAATGTGCCAATACGTGTATCACCTAGAGCATCTATATTGGCGATTTTTTCTGCATGGTATTCATCGTCATGTTGGTGGGCTACCAGTACACCGTCACCACAGCCAAATGCTACATAATCATGGTTTTGCGCTGCACCGTGTAAGTCAGGGCAGGTAACTTCAAATGTTTGTTCAAGCTCATATTCACCGTCATGAAGGTGGAAAACACCCACTTGATCCGGCAGGATTTTAGCGTTTGAAGTGCTTTCGCTATCCGCACGGCGCAATGTTGCAACTAGGTGCTCGCCACGTGGCTCTGCAACACCATGCATATTGATGTCGTACTGAATACCAGCAAGCGTCTCTGTTTCGTTAGCAATGTCGTTATCGGTTAACACTTCTACAGAGGCAACTGTACCTGCATCGGCATTACCATCGTAAAACACGGCCATTTGGCCATCATGTTTAACGATGTGAGTCGGGCGGCTGCCCGTTGTTAGCTCGTAGTCACTAAATGCAGGGCCTTGTTTATAATCATGTAAATGCTCGCCATGATCTTCACGCCATAAACCGCCATCGATAAAACCTAAGTAATCTTGGCTGCGGTTAGCAATAACTGCATAACGGTAGCTTGGTGAAACATTTAGTGAGCTTGACTCATGGATAAGCGAAAACGTTTCTAGTAGTGAGTCGTCATCTAAATCAAAGATATTCGCTTCGTTGCTATCAGCTGCTAAAACCGCTAAACGGCCCATTGAGTCAATGGTATAACCGTCATCATGATCGTGATCATGGTCATCACCACTGTCGTCAGGAACCTCGATAGGGTCTTTCTCAACAATATTTGTTTCTGCGTCACCACATGCGGTGATCAGGGTGCTACTAATTGCCAGTGCCAATAGTTTTAATCTAAATAAGTGTGTCATGTAGGTTTCCTTTATTTGTAATTTTGTTTTAGAAGTAGCCGCGAACACCAAGCGCAAAACTACGCCCAGGGCGTGGTGCAATATCTTTTAAGAATGAGCTATGAACGCGGGCTTCTGTGTCCGTTAAATTTGTGCCTTTTAAATAAAGCGATAGGTCTTGGTTCAATACCGATAAGTCATAAGAAATGCTGGCATCAACAAGGGTATAGCCGTCTGTTGTGGTTTCTTCTTGTGCTATGCGGTCTTGTTCTTGGTAGCGCGTAACGTGAATATTTGCCGTTAGATTCTCTGTTTGATAGCTAAACTCAGTACCAAAACGCAGTGGTGGAGTACGCGGTAAATCTCCGCCGTCTTTCAGACGCGCGCGAACATAATCAGAGAATAAGTCGACTTTAAATTCGTCGGTTAGCTGCCAAGCAACTTGTGCTTCAAAACCATGTAAAATCACATCGTCTGTTTTAAATAAATAAACCGGTAGCTCAGATGAATGATCGTGATCTTCTTCGTGATTATGTTCGTCGCCATGGTCGTGATCATGACCGCTTTCAGCGTATAGGCCTGTGTTAATCTGGTAATAATAGTTATCTACTTGGTTGTAAAACGCATTGAAGATAAAGCCAACATCACCTTCTGTTTTACGGAATGTCAGGTCGATATTATTTGCCGTTTCTAAATCGATAGCCTCTTCTGATAGCTCAAAATGACCATCATGAGTATCGAATAGCGCACCAACTTCATAAGTTGCAGTACCAATGTGTGGGCCGAAAGATAACAGCTCAGAAGCAGACGGAGCACGCTCAGAACGCGATACCGATAAACCTAGGTTATAACCTGGTGTAAAATCCCATACTACACCTGTTGATAAACTGACCGGTGTAAACTCTTGGGCAACATCAAATACACGTGTGTAGTTTGATTCTTCGTGGTCATGATCATGGTCGTGCTCATCACCGTCTTCATCATGTGCATGGGCGTCGATCTCAGGTAACAGCACATTATTAGCATCAATAGTAACTCGCTCAACACGACCACCTAATTGCACTAAAAAATCGCCAAAGTGCTTTTCTTCCATAATTGCAAAAGCAATACTTTCAGTAACAGAAGGAGGGGTGAATGCTTCTGAGCCTTGTGCTTCTACATCACTTTTTTTGTAATGAAAGCTAACGCCACCATTCCACTCATCAAATTGGCTATGCAGAATGTCAACGCGCAGCTCATTGGTTTCATTTTTGAAAGTTGTGCCTACAGCACCGTGCTCTATTTCAGCGTGTTCGTAGTCTGTGTGGCCTGCACGTAAGTTAATTTTGCTTAGCCACTCACTGTCGATATTGTATTCACCAAGTAGCTGAACTTTGGTTTGTTCAAGATCAGCAAAAACAGCTTCTTCTTCGCTGTGCTCCTCTTCATGGTTATGTCCTTCATGCTCTTCTTCTTCACCATGAGTATGGCCAGGAATACCGTATTGGCGGTTAAACTGCTCAACCGCAACACCAAGGTAACCTTGCTCAAATAAGTAGCTAGTACCAACAGTAAAGCCATCTGAGTCTTCATTACTGTTTTCTACTACGTACTTTGAGCTGTGCTCTGTGTCGTCAATATCGGCGGCAACAGGTACTTCGTAATCGTCTGATTCACGCCAGAATGCATCAGCATAAAAGGCAAATGACTCTGTTCCTGTGGTGGCATTAAACGAAGCAACTTTTTGCTCATCTACAGAGTTATGTTCTAGATTCCATTCACCACGTGTTGTGCTGTCTGTTGGTACGCGGCTGTCAACTACGTTGACGACACCACCAATTGCACCGCTGCCATAAAATAGAGTTGCTGGACCACGCAATACTTCAATTTGCTGCGCTGTTGATGCTTCAGATGCTACTGAGTGATCAGGACCAACACGTGACACATCACTTACATCTAAGCCATTTTGCGTAATTAAAACACGTGGGCCGCTTAAACCACGGATCACAGGCGTACTGGCAACCTTGGCATGAAAGTTTGTGTTAACGCCCGGCAGCTTTTCGAGGCTATCGCCAAGCGTTGATGCTTGTTGGCGTCTTAATTGTTCGCCAGATAACACACTAACAGGTGAGGCAGATTCCATAGCCGACATATGAATCGGCGTTGCTTCAACATCAATCACTTCAATCGGTGAGCGCTTTAGGTTAAAGGTTGCGCTGTGGTCTTGGTCATTGGCAAGCGTGATATCTCGATGTAAGTGAGCATAACCTGGCGCTGAAATATGTAGCTCTTTTAAGCCGTTATTTAAGCCGCTGATTTCAAACTCACCTTTGTCGTTAGTTGTTACTTTTTGATCAGACCCTTCAAGGTCAACTGTGGCATTAGCCACCGCTTTACCTTGGTTATTTAAAACAATGCCTTTGATTGATTGCGCCAAAACACTGGCTGGTAATAACGCTGCTATGACGACAGCCACTCTTGAGATGTTATTCATTATTCACCATTTTGGATATGTTATAATGTATCAATTGTGCTTTAATTGTTATAATGTATCAAGTGTGAATCGACGAATGAGTTTTATTCTTTTTTGTAACAGCATGTTTAAAGTGAGGTAAATGGAGTGATTGGGGTTATGAAAGCAGCAAAATTAGCAGTGATATGCTTTATGGTTGGATGTATCTTTTCAGCTCAAGGGCATCAACACCATCATCATTCACATGGTGAGGGAGTGCTTTTTGTGGTTCATGATCAAGACAAGTGGCAGGTTAAGTTCATTTTACCGGCTGGAGATATTTTTGGCTTTGAGCATCAGCCCGAGACAGCTGAGCAAAAGCAAACCATTAAACAAACGTTAGCCCAATTAGCAAATTCTCAGCAGTTAGTGACATTTAACGGCGAATGTAAGCTTACTCAAGCAAATTTTGAAAACCCATTTGAGCATCACACTCATGATTCACATCAAGACTTAGAAGTTGAATACTCGTTTAGCTGTGATAAGCCCGTTTCTAAAGTCACTGTTACTTTATTTGCATGGGCTGAAGCAATATCTGTTATCGAAGCACAGTGGATCACAGAGCAAGCGCAAGGGATAGCAGAGCTGACAGCAACAAAACCTTACATTGAGTGGCCGCTATGAATAAACAGCGATTAACCAGCACACTTAATAAAGCAAAGCAGGTATGCCTTGAGCATGGCAGAAAATTCACCATTCAGCGCAAGCAAATACTGCAAATATTACTAACTACAGACGTGCCGTTATCGGCCTACGAATTGGCCAGTTGCTACAAGCTGCGCACAAGTTCAAGTGTATCTGTTATGTCTGTTTATCGAATCTTGAGCTTTTTAGAGTCGGTAAACCTTGTTCGCAGGCTTAATAGTGCTAACAAATATATCGCTTACGGTACCGACAGTGAGGTTTTTAAGCGTGAGACTTCTTTGTTTTTGATTTGCCGTCACTGCCAAAAAGTTGAGACTTTAGCGGTTTCACAGAGTGACGTTGCAAAGCTTTTCCCTCATTTTGATGATGCAGGTTTTACCTCACAAACAAAGCAATTTGAAATGCTGGGAGTATGCAATGAGTGCCAAGCAAAACTTGCTTGATGCACTTTTTATAATTCATGTGTTCAATTTTGTAGGAATTATTCAGTGAAATTACAAGAAATAATGGACAAGTTTGCCATCGGGTTATCAGCTATGTGTGCTATTCACTGTTTAGCTGTGCCTGTGTTATTGGTTTTATTACCCAGTGCTGCAGCACTGGGTTTAGGTAACGAGCAATTTCATTTTTGGATGTTAGTTGCGGTACTGCCAAGCAGCTTATTAGCACTATTTTTAGGGTGTAAAAAACATAAGCGTTATCGATTATTGATGCTAGGTGGTGCAGGGCTGGTGTTGTTGTCTGCAGCGGTGCTGCTTGGCGAAAATGTTATTGGTGAGGCTGGCGAAAAAGTACTTACTTTATTGGGTTCGCTCTTTGTCGTCACCGGGCATTGGTTTAACTTTCGCTTGTGTGGGAAAAAACGAGGGGCTGAGTGTCTAAGCTCGTAAAGATATAAACTTGTTGACCAACCATTGTGTTGGCCAACAAGCTAATTCAGCAAAACTGAATTACTTGTAGAATACTTCTACAGTGCCTTTTACCTTTAATAGTAAAGGTTGGCCACGGCGATCAAGGGCTTTTGGAGAAGCGACTTTGATCCAGCCTTCGCTGATATTATATTCTTCAACGTCAAAACGCTCTTTGCCGTTAAGTTTTACACCAATTTCATGCTCGAAAACTTCTTCCACATAAAATTTACTACGTGGATTGATAGAAAGTTGGTTTGGTAATTCTGGTTTTTGTGTATCAGTCATAGTTGCGATCTGCATTGAATAAATTGTGCGCCATTGTAGGCAATAGCTGGCATTGGCTCAAGTATCTACACGGCAAATTTATTGTTTACTCGCAGGCTTGTTCTGAATGCTCAACGCACATGGCAACGGCTTCACTCTTTTTATCGAAGTCGTGCGTTAAGCAGTAGTCAAAACGCATGGTTAACTCAATCACTTGTTCATCCGTGCGCTCTGGCCATTGCCAGTCTCTCACTATTTGCCTTGCTGCCTTTCTAACGTCTTTACTAAAGCGCTTAGGTGCTGAATTTTCAATATTTAAGTTTTTCACATTGCCTTCTGGCGTTACCTGAAAATTGACAATTGCGCAGCCACTGCCTTGTCGATTTAGCAGCCCTGTCGGGTATTGTACATGGTGCATTGGTGGCAGCCGTTGCCAGCTAGGCTTATCTGTAGTGGTATCGAGTACCTGCGCTTGAATATCAACAAATGGAAATTTACGTGATAAATCAGGGTTTGCGAATGAGCTGATTGATGCGCATACGAGCGTTAATGCTAAAAGTGATTTATACATAGTTTTCCTTAACTTGTTTGTTTTTTAATCTAGTCCCAATTTAGCGTTAAAAATTATCTTTGTAAACTAGAGGGTTGGCTAAAAATTAAGGGATAAATGTATTGTTATACTATAACCTATTTTTTATTTATGTTATTTTATAACAAATCATTTCCTTTAACTTTTACAATCAGACCTTATGAAGTACTCAACTCTTAGTTTAGCCTTAGCTGCGGCGTTTGCAGCGAATACACATGCAGCTGATAACAGCGATATCGAAACGATCACCATTGAACATAAACAGGCGTTTCGTGGTGATATTCCAACAAAAGATTTACCGCAATCGATCACCACATTAAGTAAAGACATGATGACTGACAACGGTATTACTAAGTTTCGTGATGCGCTGGATTTTTCTGCCAGTATTACTCGTAAGAATAATGGTGGAGCACTGTGGGATAGCTATTCAATTCGTGGTTTGTCTGGTAACGAAAATATGCCGTCTGGGTACTTAGTTAACGGTTTTAGTGGTGGTCGCGGCTTTGCAGGCCCGCGTGATGTATCAAACATTGAATACATCGAAGTATTAAAAGGACCTGGCTCAGCACTCTATGGCCGCTCGGAGCCGGGTGGTACCGTAAACATTATTACTAAAAAGCCACAGTTTTATCAGCAAGGGCAACTTCAAGCTGAGTTCGGTAGCGATGATCACAAGCGTATTCAAGGTGATTACACTAATGGTTTAAGCGATGATTTAGCATTTCGTATCAATGGCGCATGGCAAGATAGCGACAGCTTCAGAGACTATGTACACCACGACAAATTCGTGATTACGCCTTCGCTTTATTATCAAATCAACGATAACTCATCGCTGACTTATGAGTTTGAGTATGTTGACCAACAGCAAATGTATGACCGCGGTATTGTGGTGTTAAATGGTGATTTTGATACCGTGCCTGAGTCACGCTTTTTAGGTAACCCAAATGATGCACCAACTAAGGTGCACTCACGCGGTCATCAATTAAATTACAGCAACGATCTAAACCAAGATTGGAGCTTGTTATTAGGTGCTAGTTACCGTACTGCAACGCTAACGGGTTATTCGTCAGATGCTGAGCTTTCACCATCGCGCCAGTCATTATTTGATGATGGCAGAACTTTAACTCGCCAGCACAGATATCGTGACTATGAGTCTGATGATTTATCGCTGCGTTTTGAATTAAGCGGTCACTTTGATGTTGCCGGTATCACCAACCATGTATTGATTGGTGTTGACGGTTACGACTATGAGCTGCGCACTGGGCTTTATCGCTACCGTGGTGGTAATGGCACTTACACCATTGATATTTATGAGCCAGAGTACAGCACTACTGAAGGCCCTGAAGTGGGCATGCAGTACGAAAATAACGAACAGCAAAATGCGTACGGTATTTACCTGCAAGACCAACTAGATCTAACCGATAACTTAAAAGTGATGTTAGGTCTGCGTTTTGATGAAATTGAACAAGATATTTTTGAGACTAAGTCTGGTGTGGCATCAAACAGCAAAGAAAACCGAATTAGTCCACGTTTTGGTGTGGTTTACGCACTTAATGACGACATTAACCTTTACTCAAGCTATTCAGAAGGCTTTTTACCACTGAGTGGCACCGATGCAGAAGGTAATCCATTCGGTTTTGAAGAAAGTGACTCGTTTGAAGTGGGTGTTAAATTTAGCTACGCCAATATCAGCGGTACGCTTGCTTATTTTGATGCAAGCAAGAGCAACATGCTGGTGGCAGACCCAGTAAATGTGGGTTATTCAACACCTGTAGGTAAAGCAAATAGCACAGGTTTTGAGTTAGACTTAACAGGTTCATTGGGTGACAATACCGAGTACAACCTATCTTATGCCTATGTTGATGCCGAGACTGCAACAGACAGTCTAAATGTTGACTGGTTAGTGCCAATTCCTAAAGGTAGTCCACTTGTGAACGTACCAAAGAATAACCTTTCGGTTGGCTTAAACCATGACCTAAATCTATTCGCACAAGAAATAAAGATTGGTGGTCATTATCAATATGTGTCTGACCGTTTGGGCGACCCAGCTGATCTCACTTTCCGTTTACCGAGTTACCAAACTGTTGGTTTATTTGCTAAATGGCGAGCGACTGAACGTACTACGGTATCACTGAATGTTGATAACGTGTTTGATGAACAGTATATTGCCAGTTCTTACAATGCATTGTGGGCCTACCCGGGGGCGCCGACGCAATTTAAACTTGGCGTAAGTTATGACTTCTGAGCAAGTTAAAAGCCGTATTCACAGTATCGACATCATGCGTGGTGTCGTTATTCTGCTGATGTTACTTGATCATGTGCGAGAGCGATTTTTCTTGCACATGCAGGTGGCTGATCCCATGGTGGTTGATACAACTACGCCGGGGCTGTTTTGGAGCCGCTTTGCTGCGCACTTTTGTGCACCAACCTTTATCTTTTTAACCGGTTTGTCGGCGTGGCTTTATAGTCATCCCGCAAGTGGCGTAGCGCGCTCAGCACGAAGCTTTTTAATCAAGCGAGGGCTTTTTTTAATCGCCCTCGAAGTGACCCTGATTTGTTTTTCGTGGATGGGTTACTACCACACCATTTGGCTACAAGTGATGTGGGCGATTGGTCTTTGTATGCTGGCATTAGCGTTATTGATTAAGCTGCCACGCAACCTATTGCTGGTGCTTGGTTTAGTTATTGTATTTGGCCATAACTTACTGACCCCAATCAGCTTCACTCCTGATGAGTTTGGCTACTCGCTGTGGACGATTTTGCATGACCGAGGCTATCTATCACAAGGTGGTTTAATCGACGTCAAAATTAGCTACCCAGTGCTGCCTTGGATTGGCGTTATCTTATTGGGTTACTGTGCAGGTCCTTTATATGCACACACTCAATCGGCGGATTCACGTAAACGAGCATTGCTGCTGTTAGCCCTGTTATGTGTGGGGTTATTTGCGCTGCTGCGTGGTTTTAATATTTATGGTGAAACTTTGCCGTGGCAAACGTTTAGCACCACAACCGAAACCATGATGTCGGTGTTTAACGTGACTAAGTACCCACCGTCACTGAGCTTTTTGCTGATCACATTAGCAGGCATGTTTGTTGGCTTATGGTTATTTGAAAGACCATTAAACCGCTTTACTAATGCGCTACGTGTATATGGCTCTGTGCCTATGTTCTTTTATATTTTCCACCTCTATGTACTGCTATTTATGTATCAAATAGGCATGCTGATCTGGGGGGCAAATCAAGGGCAATATTTAGGAGTCAGTGATATATCAGGTATTTGGTTTATTACTTTGTTGCTGGCAATAGGGCTTTATTGGCCAACCAAGAAGTTTAGTGAATACAAGCGTAAGGCTAACAAGCCTTGGTTAAAGTATTTATAACGAAAAATGCCGATATGCTAAGCATATCGGCATTACCTACTTACTATCCTAATTAACTAATCCTTAGTTAATTCGAGATTTTTTACGACGAAGTGCCATCAGTGGTGCAACTGCTAGTAGTAACCAGCCGAATGAACCGCTTGATGATTTCTTGTCTTTTTCAATCTCTGCTTCTGGAATCACTGCCTCAGGGAAAGTACAGCTACCATCGTCAGTATTGGCGCTTTCATCATAGTTAGTTGCTGAGCTGTCAGTACAGCCAAGCTCTTCACCATCAGACATCACCGATAATACAAATGAACTCATTGCTGCATCAGTTGGGTTAACGCTGTCGCTAACTTTTACTGTGACATCAATATCACCATGGAAGTGCGCCGCTGGCGTGATAGTCACAGTGCTACCTGATGTGTGACCAGATACTTCATAAGTGAAGTTTTCACCTAACACTTCGATTTGGTTGCTCACTTGGTTTTCGTCAGCATAAAGCACGTCAAAACTAATCGTTTCGTTCTCTGCCACCGACATATCAGTTAAGGCTGCCATTTCTAGGTTACCGATAACTTCTAGGTCAAGGGTGATGGTTTCATCATCTGCGCCAACTAAACCATTTGTAAGTGATAGTTGATGCGTTTGATTCGCCGCTTGCTCACCAATGTACGCTTGGAATTTCACGTCAAACTTAGAGATTTCAGGGCCTGTGTAGTCAAGACACACAACCAGTTTGTCGTGTAGTACTTCGTCCATATTGTCGAAGCCGTACTTGTTACCAATGTTTAAATCGATTGGAATATCACCACTGATAAAACCACGGCCATCAGCAGCTTTTAAGCCGATAGAACCTTGTGCATCAACCAAGCTTAGGTTGTCATAAGCAAATAGTAGCTCGTATTCACCTGGCTCATAGTCAATGCCCATACGCATGAACATTTCAACATCAACAGATTGGCCTTCAGTTCTTGAACGTTGGATATTATCCCACTCAAGTACTAACCACTCACGCGATACCGTGTAAGTTGGTGTGATACCGGCGTTGGCGTCATAGTTACCGTAACCACCATCAACACGCTCTGGGATAGTGTTGTCACCAACCCAGAATGGTGCAATTAGGTAAGGCGGCGGTGGCGGCTGAGTGTAACCTTCTGGCAGTTCAACGTGGAATGGCGTTGTACGGCCTTGCGAACCAAATGTGACTAAGCCAGCTGGGTTAAGTTTAATTGAGTCAAAGTGGTACTTATTAAAGAATGGGAATGACACATCAAGATTAGTGTTCATGATTTCTTTAAATGTGTACTCAAACTCGTTGTAGTAACGACCTTCAACACCTTCTAGTGTACGCCAGCCAAGCTCACGTAGTTCTAAGTAATGAGGATCTGGTGAATGCGCCGATGTTAATGAACACATTTCGTCTGTGATGTTGGTGGTAATGTTATAATTACGCTCAACATTTTTAGTCGTTTCTTGAACACCAACTAGTGCTAGAGCGTTGCTATCTAGCATTGGTGTTACTGGCGTTGAGTTAGATGCGACAATGCTGTCAGGAACAATGTCTACGCCCGCAGGGAACTCAGTGTTTAGTGCAAATTGACGCGCTTCATCTTCGTTATTAGCAATAACGCTGATTTCGAAGTCAACTAAATCACCCACAAATGCTTTGTCTTTGTTAGCTGTAAAGGTCACGTCTTTATCAACTTGCTCGATGATCACTGGCACAAAACCAAGATTACCCGCATCTTCTGGGTTGCTACCAATATCAAAGCCACCAAAGTAGATATCGCCCACTTCCATATCAGGTAGGTTATAAGCAAGGTCAAGCTCAAGCTGGTCATAACCTGGTACGCTGCTTGGGCCTGTTACGGTTAATGAACCATTGTCTTCAGTGCTCACAGCTGTTGCAAACGATACTTCGATACCTTCATCAACCTCACCATACGATAGAGTCTGTAGGCTCATGTATAACGTAAAGTATTCACCCGCTTCAGGGTCAACAATATTACAGAAGTTAGTTAGGGTGTAGCTCGTTGACATACATAGCGTTTCTTCATAAGACGCGATACCATCACCGTTGCTATCTTTACCCATGAATACAAGTACACGTGATGTGTCGTTCATGACGCTTGCGCTTAGCATTTTTGCGTCTTCTGGCACTGTAGTCCACTGAATGTGGTTGTTGTTTACAGCTTCGCCTTCACCTTCAGCCTCTACGCTATCGAATGGATCGCCTGGTGTGGTGTCGTTGAATAGGTGTACTGTTTCAACTTGGCCTTTTACTAAGCCGTACGATTGTGTTGTTAGGTTGCTGATTTCATCAGTATTGAATGGGCCCACTTTCATCGTTGCAGAACGGCGGTGTGCATCAATTTGAATATACTCAGGTAAACCGGTATCACCAGCGAAAGTCCATACAGGCATTTCTAAAATTGGTGATTCAGGGTTGCTTGAGGTCATTACGATTTGACCTTGGTTACCTGTGTAATCAACAATTTCTTGTGGTGTTGCTTGTTGGCTTGCTTCAACCGTAACAACAATGCTTTGTGTTTCACCTGCTTTGATATCAAAGTTGCTTGGCTCAACACTAATTTTGCTATTACCAATCCAGTTTTCTGTATGAAGTGTCCAGCTTGCGTCTTCTGTCGCTGTAAAGGTTCTGATAAACGTACACTTAAAACCACAGTCATTATCAACCATGTAAGCTGTGTTTAGTGCTTTTTCACGGCCACCAAGGCTTGGGTTAGCTGCATTCATGTTAGCAATGGTTTCATCAAGCAATAGGCCTGCTTTATCAGCACGCTCAACTTGCATTTTACCTGAACCCATTTCAGCAAGAGCAGCATCAAAGCCATCATCGGTGTAGTTGTTTAAGTACTGTGCTAAAGCAACTTGATTGTTTGCAGTTAACATCAATGCTGATTGAATTTGCATTGGTGTCCAATCAGGATGAGATTGTTTTAACAATGCTGCCGCACCCGCAACGTGTGGGCTTGCCATTGATGTACCAGACATAGATTGCCAGTCTGAAGTTGCAGGGTTGCTAGTAAATGGTTGATCGTCTGATGATGGCGCATAGATATCAACACCCGGAGCCGCAAGGTCTACAAGTAAGGTGTCAAAGCCAAAGTATGATGGGCCACGACCAGAGAAGTAAGCAATGCGGTCTTTATCTACAGCATCTACAGTACCTTCGGTTGCTTCAATGGTACCCATGTGGCTGTCGCCTGTGCTTAGCCAGTCAAGTAAGCTCGTACCATCGACGTTTTTAATGTGAATGGTAGGAATAGGGTAAGACACTGAAGGAATCGTGTAGCGATCGTAAAATGATACATGGTTATAAATAATTAAACCTTCAGCACCACCTGCCTCTACGTTCAGCGATTTAGAGTACAGCGGGTAAGAACTACGCTTACATACGACAATTACATCTTGTGCACTTTCGTCGATAGCGGTTGCTGGGTCATCAACTAAATCAAATGTACCCTCAGGGAATGGCTTGTCACAGTTGGCAAGTGCATAGCTTGAACTTTCATTTGGATTTTCAAAATCAGTTGCGGCAACGATTAAACCTGTTAGCTCGTTAAAGTTTACACCTGCACCAGCAAATGGTCCTGGCGCTGCAGTATCGCCACCAGTTAGGTTTTTAAGTTGTTTGTTACCAAAATTGACTTTAGTTGAAGGCGTATGAGCTGCAACTGTGGTTACCCAAGGTGAAGAGTGGTCAGCCGTTGAATATTCAGGGCCGCTGTTACCTGCCGCTACCGCCACAAATACACCGGTTTCAGCCGCATTCATGAACGCTTGCTCAATTGGGTCGCTCCATGGATCTTCTTCAAGGCCACCTAATGAAGCATTCAGTACGTCAACATTATCTATAGCAGCTTGTTCAACAGCAGCTAAGATTGCGCTTGTTGGACAGCCTGCATAAGGGTCACCAGAATTACCTGGCCAACATACTTGGTATGAAATGATATTAGCGTGTGGCGCCATACCTGATACTTGCGGGAAAGTTACATTGGTTTCTAAACCAGATGATTGGCTTTCATACTCAGTCAGTTTGTAGGGAATATCGTAAAGGATATTACCTGCTGCTGTACCTGCAACGTGTGAACCATGGCTATGATAGTCTTCACCATTTTCTGGGCGAGTCTCTTCAAATACAGTATCAACGTAGGCTGCGGTGATCTCAGGGTAAGAATAAACACCAATTAGCTTGTCGTTACACAGATCAGCAAATTCAGCAGTCGCACAGTCACCTAGGTACTTGTCGCCTAGAGGGTTGGTGTGAGTGTAACCGTCGCCGCCTACTGCTGCGAATGATGGGTGATCGGTATTGATACCCGTATCAATGATACCTACAACCGTGCCTTCACCTTTGTTGCTGCTAGGGTTGCTAGCACTTGCGCTCCAAAGTGCAGAAGCACCGGTTTGCTCAATGGTATTGAAAGTATTTAGGCTGTAGATTTTTGAGCGAGTGATCTTCTTAACACCTGCCACTTTAGCAAGTCGCTTCGCTTCATCTTGTGTCATTTGGGTGGTGAAACCGTTTAATGTCACATTGAAAGTGCGCTCAACATTTAGCTGTAAGCCTTGCTGACTCATCGCAGTACTCAGTACTGATTGGCGCTTACTTGCTAGGTGGTTAGCGTAAGTTGCAATCGCAGGCTGCGCCATATTAAGCGTTGAGCGCGTTGTTGCTTGTTGCGTCTGCATTACCACATCTTTAGTGCTCGCAAGCCCTTTAACACCACCTTGGTAAGTCGAAATTGGTGCATCGTCCAGTTGCACGATATAAGTTTGAATACCACTAATATCTTTCTCTGGTGTGAAAACGCGGCTTTGTTTTTTAACTGTGTTATTAACCTTGTCTTCCCACACAAATTCATTGCTAATGGTTTGCTTTGGCGCATAGCCTGCTGGCTGTTCTGGCCATGCTTGGTCATTTAGCGCAGCAGCAGACGTACCTACACCTAAATAAAGTGCAGATGCGACCATCACTGATACTTTTTTCATATTGAACATGTGATCTAACTTCCCTCGAAGGATTATAATTATGAGCTCGCGCAGCGGCGAACGGTTGTAATCAGTAGGGATAGTGTTGAGTTGTGACTATAACATCAATGAAATGTAAACAATTGGCACACACTGTTACAGCTTGGTACATTTTTACCGAAAAACTGTTTATCGAAACAAGATGCTTGCTCTTGCTCCGCTTAAGGTTTGCGCGTTATCTAAGCTAAATTTTGCGTTGTTCCACAGGCATAGCTGCTTAACGATTGATAAGCCAAGGCCAACACCTTGGTAGCCTGTTTGGTGCACCGAAGCGGTTTTAGAAAATGGCTGCATGAGGCTGGCGCGCATGTGTTCTGGGATCCCCGGGCCATCATCTTCAATCACTAGCAAAGTGCCGCTTTCGCATTGTGAAAGCCTGATATGAATTTGCGTTTTAGCAAAGCGAACCGCGTTCCCGAGTAAGTTTTGCAATAAGCGTTGAAAGCTTTGTTTATCAACGCAAATTTCTGTTAATTCGCAGTCAAGGCGAATAGCCAAAGGGCTATAGCTTTGAAACTTAGTAATGCAGGGCTGTAATAGCTCGTCTGGGCAGTAGTCTTTCACTAACAAGGTGGGCTCGCATTGTTCGAGCTCGGCATAGGTTAAAAACTCTTCGACTAAAAGCTCAAGTTCAATAATGTCTTGCAACACACTGTGCCGATAAGCGTTGTTATCAACGACCGCTTCGAGGGCGAATTTAGCCCGCGAAATAGGGGTTAAAAAGTCATGAGAAACAGCATTGATCAATTCGCGTTGGCTTTGATTACGGTTATGCAGCGCTAATGCCATGTTATCGAAGGTATCGCCAATGCTCTTTAGCAAGCTAAAACGTGTGAAGTGTACTTGTGCTGTAAAGTCGGCATTTGACATTTTACTACTGGCTTTGCGCAGCTTAGTTAAGTCAAACAGCAGCGGGCCTGTAAAAATCACCACAGCTAAGGCAAGGCTAGAGTAAAACAGAAGGCTCACTAAAGACTGATAGCCCTGATCAGCAGGCTGGCTGTAGGGGCCAATGCTTAATAAGGTCTCTCTATCATCTGCAAGTTTATGAAAGTAAAGGTTGTTATTAGCATCGTTAACGCTAATCACCTGACCTGCTAAAAGTGATGTCTGTAATTGTTCACCAAGGTAAAAGTTCGCCAGAGGTGTTTGTTTAATATCAGGGTTATTGGGGGCAAGACTTAAGATGCTTTCTGCTAATTGCTGCTCTGTACTGTAACTCGGTGGGCTTGGAAAATAGGTTTCTAGTAACCAAGCGGCGCTCCCCAGACAAACTGCTAGGGTTAAATACAAATAGCAAAACAGGCGTAGCAAACTGAATTAACCCCACGCTTGTGGAGAAAAAACATATCCTTTGCCCCAAACAGTGACGATTTTTTGTGCGGGTACCGCTTCGTCACCGAGTTTTTTGCGTAAGCGACTAATGCGGCCATCGATTGTGCGGCTTTGACCATCATATTTACGGCCAATGGTGCCATCAAATAACTGATCTCGACTGACCAACTGACCCGCTGATTGAGCTAGTTGGATCAGTATTTCGAACTCTGCACTGGTCAATTCAAGTGGCTGGCTATGCAGGTAAGCCTCGCGCTGAATAGTATTAATACTTAAAGAACCAAAGCGAATATTATGCGCGTTATGGGTAGTACTTGTTGGCTTTACAGCTTGGCTGCGGCGAATAGTATTGTTAATTCGCGCTAATAAAATAGACGGGGAAACTGGTTTGGTTAGGTAATCATCGGCGCCTAGCTCAAGGCCAGTGATATGATCGACTTGGCTCTGCCTTGCGGTCATAAAAATAATTGGCGTATCTTGATATTGTTTTAGTTCTTTAAATACCTCAAAGCCATCTTCTGATCCTAATCCGATATCAAGCAAAATTAGGTCGTACTTTTTGCAGCTTGCTTGGTAACAGGCATGGCAACCACTTTCAAAGTGTTCAACGGTATAGCCATGATCAGTTAAATAGTTAGAGACTAGCTGGGCAAGTTTTAAATCATCTTCAATATATAAAATAGTATGCTGGCTCATCAAAAAATACTCCATGCGATATCACGTCGGCGTTTTTTAACATGCTGGTGGAATAAACTAATTTCAGTGCTTTCTAATGGCTCTAACTGTTCGCTAAGTAGCTCTAATACAATGTTACGATTGTTTTGCACTGTGATTGCAAAGTTTTGCCCTTGATTTGGCTTTTGGCAGAACAGCCTAATTTGTTGATCAGTAACACGAATGCACACCGTTTCGCTGACTTCGGTATACCAATTAATCGATACATCCATCACGCAATCTTGCTCTACCGTTACACAGTTTTCTGGTGTTGCCTCGATATAACCGGCTTGTGCGAATGTACTGCCAACAAACGCGAGGCTAAAAATGAATAGGAGTGAAAAAAGCTTCGTACGCAACATCATCAGTAATTCCATGCAAAGCCAGCATAAAAAGACAGTAAGTTGCTGTCATCGATAAGGGGGCTATCGGCAATACCCGATGATAAACGTTGGTATTTTATATCGCTGATAAATTGCCATTGTTGATTAAACTGATATTGGTAACTGGCTTTTAGATTGTACTTTTGACTAGAGTGACCTAAAAAAGGGCTAAATCCGGCTCGCATCTCTTGTTGTGCGCTGCCATAGTAGTAATCCACTAAACCTGCACTTAAATGTTGTATTTCTGCGCCAAGCAAAACTAGATGCTGATCAAACAAAAACAAGCGCTGTGCAGATAATGCGCCTTGTAACCCTTTGTGATAGTTGGTGAGCTCCATTGACCAATACGCGCTAAAACGCCAGCTTTGCCAGTCAACGATAGCTTCAATACCGCTCATGGCAGACAGTTTACGTTTTGATATTTTAGTAATATCACCGCGGCGCTTTGTCACCGCTGCTGTGTCGACACCTGAACCAGGTGGTGGCGGTGTCATTGAGGGGCGGCCGCCGGTTGTTCTAATCGCGGTCAGTGCTGCTGAATGTTTAGCAAAATACAGCCCGTCTTCATTGAGTTGGGTGAATAACGACACTTGATAGTTATCGCCCCACACGGGTGTCCAAGCAAACTGAGTATTTGCAAATGAAAAGTCACCGGCAAATACCTCAATGCGCGGTAGGGCATAAAGAGGAATATCGTCTTTTTTATAAACCGGGTTGTCGAGTTGACCATAACCTAAGCTTAAACCAAGGCTTACTCCTTCATCTGCTAAATAAGCAGAGTCAGTGCTGCTTGCCATTGGTGAAAGGCAAAATGCACTAATTAGAAATAAAACTCGTAGCCCAAGTGAGCAACTACCTAGAACAGTCACAAATAAACAACCTTAATGAAAAACCTTGTTAACATTAAGTTGTTATCAATGGCTTGAACAATGAAATAATGTACCAAATTGTAGCAAGGTCTGGTTTTTGTAACCTAAATTAGTTAAGTAAATTGCTTGATAAATAAGCATATTTCACTAATTTGGTTTGGTTATTTTGAGTGGTGTCGTCATTTCTTTAGTTAGAAAAAGTTATTAACAATAAAATGGTGTTAAAACCTGCGCTTAGCGGTACAAAATGGCCCTAAATACACGTCATTACTGGCATGGCGGTTTATTAAGTTGCTATTTGGGTGAGTTTTTGCGATATTATTTATATTATAATATTAACAGGAAGCTAATAAGATGACTCTGCCTAGTTCTCAATCTGCAAATGCTATTCGCATACTTGCTGTCGATGCCGTTCAACAAGCTAACTCTGGCCACCCAGGTGCGCCTATGGGTATGGCTGATATTGCAGCGGTATTGTGGCAAAACTTTCACCGCCATAACCCATTAAACCCAGACTGGTCTAACCGTGACCGCTTTGTGTTATCAAATGGCCATGGTTCAATGCTTCAATATGCATTGTTACACCTAAGCGGTTACGACGTAAGCATCGAAGATATTAAGCAATTCCGTCAGCTTCACTCTAAAACACCGGGTCACCCAGAATACGGTTACACACCGGGTGTTGAAACAACTACGGGCCCATTAGGTTCTGGTATTGCTAACGCAGTTGGTATGGCAATCGCTGAAAAAACCTTAGCAGCGCAATTCAATAAGCCAAAGTTTGATATCGTTGATCACTTCACTTACTGCTTTATGGGTGACGGCTGTCTAATGGAAGGTATCTCGCACGAAGCATGTTCGCTGGCAGGTACATTAGGCCTAGGCAAGTTAATCGCATTTTGGGATGACAATGGCATCTCTATCGATGGTGAAGTAGAAGGTTGGTTCACCGACGATACGCCTGCACGTTTTGAATCTTACGGTTGGCAAGTTATTCGTGATGTTGATGGTCACGATATGAATGCAATTGCGGGTGCAATCGAAGCGGCACAAAGCAACACTACGCAACCAACACTAATCTGTTGTAAAACAGTGATTGGTTTTGGCTCGCCAAATAAATCAGGTAGCCACGACTGTCACGGTGCACCACTGGGTCACGACGAAATCGCAGCAGTACGTGAGCAGCTAAACTGGCCACACCCAGCATTTGAAGTTCCACAAGAGGTTTATAACGAGTGGAATAATCAAGCGAAAGGCCAAGAGCTTGAAGGTGCATGGCAGCAAAAGTTTGCAGCTTATAGCAAAGCACATCCTGAACTTGCAAAAGAATATACACGTCGTGTTCTTGAAAAAGCATTACCAGCTAACTTCGCTGAATTAGCTGATGAGTACATTGCTAAATGCCAAGCCGACATGCAAAACATTGCGACACGTAAAGCATCACAAAATGCGATCACTTTCTTTGCTAACCAGCTTCCAGAATTAATGGGTGGCTCAGCTGACCTTGCAGGTTCTAACTTAACCTTATGGCCAGAAGCAAAAGGTTTACAAGATGCAGCTGATGGTAACTACGTATTCTATGGCGTACGTGAGTTTGGTATGAGCGCAATCATGAATGGTATTGCCTTGCATGGTGGCTTCATTCCATTTGGCGCAACTTTCTTAATGTTTATGGAATACGCACGTAATGCAGTACGTATGGCAGCATTAATGAAAGCGCAAAGCATTTTTGTGTATACCCATGACTCTATCGGTCAAGGTGAAGATGGTCCAACTCACCAACCAATCGAGCAAATCGCTAACCTTCGCATGACACCAAATATGACTGCATGGCGTCCGTGTGATGAAACTGAAACAGCAGTAGCTTGGCGTCAATCGTTATTAAAAGAAACAGGCCCAAGTTCACTGATTTTCAGCCGTCAGGGTACCAAAGCAATGGCACGTGATGCACAGCAAGTTGCTGACATTGCAAAAGGGGGTTATGTACTTGTTGATAGCGAACAAGCTGCAGAGCTTATCCTTATTGCAACGGGTTCTGAGGTAGAGTTAGCTGTGAATGCTGCTGCTGAGCTAAAAGCACAAGGCAAGCAAGTTCGCGTGGTATCTATGCCATCAACGAATCAGTTTGATAGCCAAGATAAAGCATACCGTCAAAGCGTGTTACCAGCTGGTACACCTAAGATTGCTGTTGAAGCTGCACACCGTGACTTCTGGTTCAAGTATGTTGGCCAAGATGGTGATGTACTAGGCATGGAGACATTTGGTGAATCAGCGCCTGGCGCAGTACTGCTTGAGCACTTTGGTTTCACAGTGGCAAACCTAGTTGCAAAAGCAAACGCATTACTTGCTGAATAATGTGACTGGTAAAAAATTATCGTAATCGCAACACGATAAGCCTGCCTTTGTGATGATGTGCAGGCAATAAAAAAGCCCGCAAACTTTGGTTTGCGGGCTTTTTGCTGCTTAAACAATCGGTTTAAACTAATTCGCTTAAGATTGACTCTAGTTTCTCTTGGTCAATTGCGAACTGACGAATACCTTGGCTTAGCTTTTCAGTAGCCATGGCATCTTCATTCATTTCCCAGCGGAAAGCTTGCTCAGTCATTGCAGCTGGCGCTTCTGCTTTTTCTGTTGCTGGTAATAGTTTTTGAGTTAATGGTGCGTCAGTTGCAGCTAGTTCAGCAAGTAACTTAGGGCTGATAGTTAAACGGTCACAACCTGCTAATTCTTGGATTTCACCGATGTTACGGAAGCTTGCGCCCATTACAATCGTGTCATAGCCGTGCTTTTTGAAGTAGTTGTAGATATGCGTTACTGACTTAACGCCCGGATCGTTAGCACCGTCGAAATCAGCGCTTGCATCTTGTGCTTTGTACCAGTCAAGAATACGACCAACGAATGGTGAAATTAGGTAAGCACCCACTTCGGCACAAGCACGTGCTTGAGCAAATGCAAATACCAGCGTTAGGTTACAACGGATACCTTGCGCTTCAAGTACCTTAGCTGCTTGAATACCTTCCCATGTTGAAGCAATTTTGATTAACACGCGTGATGTGTCGATACCTTGCTCTTTATATAAAGCAACAAGCTCAAGTGCTTTATCAACAGTTGCTTGAGTATCAAATGATAAACGCGCATCCACTTCTGTTGAAACTAAACCTGGCACTTGCTCCATTAATTTAGAGCCAATTAATACTGCTAGCTTATCAGCTGCTTTTGTTACAACTTCTGCTGTGTCACTGCTTTGTGCTTTTGCCCATGATACGGCTTCGGCAGCAAGTGGGCGATATTTCTCAATTTGAATCGCGTTTAAGATTAGTGATGGGTTTGTTGTAGCATCTTGCGGTTTATATTCGTTGATTGCTTCAAAATCACCCGTGTCAGCAACAACGGTTGTTACTGCTTTAAGTTGTTCTAATTGACTAGACATATTTATCCCATTCTTATCATACAAAAGTTAATGTAGTGGCTTTAACCTATTATTTGTGCTGAAAAAACAATCTAATCTACCAGAGAAACTGCGCAATAAATCGCCCGCCAGCAGCAAATAATCCTGTTAATAATATTTTTATAATACCTTTACAATCTGGTATTGTTGATATTATCATACAAATAAAGATAATGACTAACAATGTTAGTAAGCAATTAGTGAAAGGTAATTATGTCTCGTTATACGTTGGGATTAGACTACGGGTCGGACTCGGTAAGAGCATTACTCGTTGATGTTGCGACTGGTGAAGAACTTGCCAGCCATTTAGTAAACTACCCGCGCTGGGCACAAGGTTTATACTGTGACCCAAGTAAAGATCAGTTTCGTCAGCATCCACAAGACTATATTGATAGCCTTGTAGAAGTAGTTAATGGTCTTTGGTCACAAGTTCCAGCAGGTACTGCAGACAAAGTAGTGGGTATGAGCTTTGATACGACAGGCTCAACACCTGTTGCAATTAATAGCCAAGGTACACCACTGGCATTAACTGAAGAATTTGCAGAAAACCCAAATGCAATGTTCATTTTGTGGAAAGACCATACGTCTATTAAAGAAGCAAATGAAATCACTGAAGCTGCAACTAACAACGATGTGAACTACCTTTCACATATGGGCGGTATCTACTCTTCTGAGTGGTACTGGGCCAAAGCATTACATATTTTCCGCGTTGATAGCAGTGTTAAAGCAGCCACTTATTCATGGGTTGAGCACTGCGATTGGATGACCGCGCTAATGTGCGGCACTACACACCCTGAAGCATTAAAGCTAGGTCGTTGTGCAACGGGCCACAAACAAATGTGGAACGAGCAGTGGGGCGGTTTCCCACCAAACAGTTTCTTCAGCAATATCGATCCACTATTAGATGGTGTTGTTGATACGTTAAATGCAACTACAGAGCCAAGCGACCAAGTTGCTGGCAACTTAACTGCAGAGTGGGCCGAGAAACTAGGTTTACCACAAGGTATCGTAATTGGTTACGGTGCATTTGACTGTCACATGGGCGCAGTAGCAGCCAATGTTCGCCCTGGCGTTCTAACCAAAGTAATGGGTACTTCAACTTGTGACATCACAGTAACGTCTAAAGAACAACTAGGTGATACTTGCGTTAAAGGTATCTGTGGTCAAGTTGATGGCTCAGTAATCCCTGGGTTAATTGGTTTAGAAGCCGGTCAATCTGCATTCGGTGATTTATACGCATGGTTCAAAAACCTAGTACTTTGGCCAACTCGCCAACTTACAAATCTATCTGACGCTGAACAAGCGTTAGTTAACAAGCTAGAAGATTCAATCTTAGTTGATCTATCAAAAGCAGCGGCAGCACTGCCTGTAACAAGCAACGATGTAACTGCGCTTGATTGGGTAAATGGTCGTCGTACGCCAGATGCTGACCAAAGCGTTGCCATGGCATTAACAGGCTTAAAAATGGGCACTGATGCACCTAAGTTCTTCAAAGCACTTGTTGAAGCAACGGCCTTTGGCGCACGTGCTATCACTGAGCGTTTCCGTAGCGAAGGCGTACCAATCGAGTCAGTGGTCGTTATCGGCGGTATTTCTAAAAAATCAGACTACGTAATGCAAACTTGTGCTGATGTTTGGAACTGCCCAATCGACGTTTTAGAAAGTGAGCAAAGCTGTGCATTGGGTGCGGCAATTATGGCTGCGGTTGCTGCGGGTGAGCACGCAACAGTGGCAGATGCTCAAAAAGTTATGGCGTCGTCTGTATGTCATCAGTATTTACCAAACCCTGAGCGCGTTGCTGTGTATGACGAGCTTTATGCCAACTACCAAGCACTTGCAAGCTATGTAAACGGAGACAAAGCATGAGTTTTACTGAACTAAAACGTGAAGTCTATGAAGCGAACATGGAGCTGCAACGTCGTGGCTTAGTAATTTATACCTTTGGTAACGTATCGCAAATCGACCGCGACAAAGGCGTGATTGCGATTAAACCAAGTGGTGTTTCGTACGACCAAATGAAAGCCGAAGACATGGTGATCGTCGACCTTGAAAACAACATTGTTGAAGGGTCTATGCGTCCGTCTTCTGACACCAAAACGCATGTTCATTTATATCGCCACTTTGATTCAATTGGCGGTGTAACACACACGCATTCGACCTATGCAACTGCATGGGCGCAAGCAAAACAAAGCATTCCTTGCCTTGGCACAACTCACGCTGACTATGTACACGGTGACATCACCTGTACTCGTGAGCTAACTGATGAGCAAGTGAATGGCGATTATGAATTAGAAACCGGTATTCAAATTACTGATGCGTATCAAGACCGCGATCCGAAAGCTGCACCTATGGTGATTGTTGCGGGTCATGCGCCTTTCACGTGGGGTAAAGATGCCGCTCAGTCTGTATACCATGCCGCGCTACTCGAAGAGATTGCACGCATGGCGTATTTAACACGCACTTTAGATCCACACGCAGCTGAACTTAAAAAAGCAGTGATGGATAAACATTATCTACGTAAGCACGGTAAAAACGCGTATTACGGTCAGAGCAAATAGCAAGAATTTAGAGGATTATTAACATGACGACGATGACGAAAGAAGTCTGGTTTGTTACCGGCTCACAACATCTTTATGGTCCTAAGGTGTTAGAAACGGTTGCCAAAGACAGCGAAGCAATTGTAGCAGGCTTAAACAGCGAAGCTAATCTACCAGTAAACTTGGTATGTAAGCCTACCGTTAAGTCACCTGAAGAAATTCACGCTGTTTGCCAAGCGGCAAATACGGATCCTAACTGTGTTGGTTTAGTTTTATGGATGCACACTTTCTCACCTGCGAAAATGTGGATTGCTGGCCTAAGCGAATTACGTAAGCCTTGGTTACATCTTCATACTCAGTTCAATGCAGCCCTTCCTTGGTCTGACATCAACATGAACTACATGAATACGCACCAAAGTGCACACGGTGACCGTGAGTTCGGTTTCATCGGTACTGTAATGCGTAAAGAGCGTAAAGTTGTTGCAGGTCACTGGCAACGTGCTGACGTACAACAGCAGTTAGATGACTGGTGTCGTGCGGCAAAAGGTTGGGCAGAAAGCCAAACACTTAAAGTTGCGCGTTTTGGCGACAACATGCGTCAAGTTGCAGTTACTGAAGGTAACAAAGTTTCAGCGCAAATTACCTTTGGTTATGAAGTACACGCGTTTGGTGTCGCTGAGCTTGTAAAAGTGGTTGATACTATCACTGAAGAAGAAGTTGATGCACAGTTAGAGCTTTATAAGCAAGACTACGTAATTGCTGACGAAACTCTACAAGACGACTACGCAGTGAAAATGCTACGCAACGAAGCACGTTTAGAGCTTGGTATGGAGCGTTTCTTAGAGAAAGGCGGATTTAAAGCATTCACTAACTGTTTTGAAGACTTATCAGGTCTTTCTGGTCTTCCTGGTCTAGCTACACAGCGCCTAATGTCGAAAGGCTATGGTTACGGTGGTGAGGGTGACTGGAAAACAGCTGCTATGGTTCGCATCATGAAAGTAATGGGTGAAGGCCGTGACGGCGGTTGTTCATTCATGGAAGATTACACTTACAACATGGGTGAGACTGACCAAGTACTTGGCGCGCACATGTTAGAAGTGTGTCCTTCAATTGCAGCACAAAAACCACGTCTTGAAGTTCACCAGCACACTATCGGTGTGAAATGTGATGTAGGTCGTTTATTGTTTACTGCAAAACCGGGTGCTGCAATCAACGTATCACCAATTGATATGGGTAACCGTTTCCGTATTCTGATCAACGAAGTAGATACAGTGGCTCCGCCAGCTGATTTACCTCACTTACCTGTTGCTTCAGCGCTTTGGGAACCAAAACCAAACCTATCTGTAGCATCAGCTGCATGGATCCACGCCGGTGGTGCACACCACACTGCATACAGCCAAGCAGTAACAACCGATATGATTATCGATTTTGCTGAAATGGCTGGCGTTGAAACGATGATCATCGATAACGATACGACGATCCGTGGTTTCAAAACAGAGCTTCGTCATAACGCAGCTTACTACATGCTAAAACGTGGCGTGTAAGAATTAGTACTTTATGTACTAGAACGTGCTGTGTGTGAGCACGTTCACCCCAAATTTTGTTGTCGATTAAGCCAGTGATGAGCCTCGCTCTTCGCTGGCTTATGCTATTGTGAAGCGAAACATTTTAGGAGTAGATATGATCGATTTAAGCGCCTACCAAGGCATTATTTTTGATATGGATGGCACCTTAATTGACTCGATGGGCAGTCACTTACAGGCATGGCAAAAAGCTTGCGAAGCCTATGGCTACCCATTCGATTACGACTACATGTACAGCTTAGGTGGCATTCCGACCGTTAAAACAATTGAAATGCTTAACGAAAAATTTGGTTTAGAACACGACCCTCTGGTTGTGGCAAAAGATAAACACCAGTTTTGGGTTAATTTACAGCACCAACCGCTAGTGATTGACGAAACCGTCGCAGTACTTGAAAAGTACCATGGTGTATTGCCTATGGGCGTTGGCACAGGCGCTGACCGAGAGCATGCAATTGATCATCTAACGGATACCAATTTAATAAATAAAATTGGTGCGTTAGTGACTGCAAGTGATGTAAGTAAAGGCAAGCCAAACCCTGAAACATTCTTAAAAGTGGCAGAGCAATTAGGTGTTGAGCCAAGCCAATGTGTGGTGTTTGAAGACACGCAAATTGGTTATCAAGCTGCCAAAAGTGCGGGAATGGATTGCATCATGGTGAAAGACGGAAAAATCCAACTTTAGCGATTAAAGTTGCAATGACACCCTTATTTGTATTATAAAACTATAAATACAATTACAAAAAGGTTATTCATATGTCATTGCAATGTGTTTTCCAAGGTTTAAAAACAACTCATCAAACAGCCAGTTCGAACACGAAAAAGTCGCGCGGGCTTTATGCATTGTTGGTGACATGTGGGATTGCCCTTACACCAGCTTGTGCTCATCAAGGAGACAATATGACTACTTCCCCTTCAGCATCAATGACGGCCTATGGCGTACTGGCTGATCAAACGCCGGTTAATCAAGTAACGCTGACTAACAGCAATGGTATTAGCGTTGATGTAATCAACTACGGCGGCATTATCACGCGTATTGAAACACCAGATGCAAAAGGCGAAATGGGTAATATTGTACTGGGTTTAGATAACCTAGAAGCATACACAAAAGCGACAACTTACTACGGTGCAATCATCGGCCGTTTTGGTAACCGTATCGCAAACGGTAAATTCACGTTAAATGGCACTGAATACCAATTAGCAACTAACGATGGTGACAACCACTTACATGGTGGTGTGCAAGGTTTCGATAAAAAAGTGTGGAACATGACACCGTTCACGACGCAAAACAGTGCTGGTGTTACCTTAAGCTTAGTTAGCCCTGATGGTGACCAAGGTTACCCGGGTGAAGTGACGACTGAAGTAACTTACACGCTAACGAATAACAACACGTTAGATATGCAGTTTATTGCTACAACAAGTAAGCCTACCATCATCAATATGACGCAACACAGCTACTTCAACCTAGCAGGTAAAGGCGACATTCTTGATCACCAAATGCAAATTAACTCAAAAGCAATTACCCCTGTGGATGGCGGCTTGATCCCAACTGGTGAGTTGATGGATGTTGCAGGCACACCGTTTGACTTCCGTACTGCTAAAGCAATCGGTCAAGACATCAAAGCTAGCAACGAACAACTGAAACTTGGTAAAGGTTATGACCATAACTTTGTGCTTAAAGACACGCCAAGCAATGAACTTATTGAAGCAGCGACGGTTTACGAAGCAAATTCAGGCCGTACGTTAACAGTTTACACAGAAGAGCCTGCTGTACAGTTTTATTCAGGTAACTTCTTAGACGGTAGTACTCAGCAAGCGTCTGGCTTAGTGCATAATTTCAGAAGTGGTTTTTGTTTAGAGCCACAGCATTTCCCTGATGCACCAAATCAGCCAACGTTCCCAAGCACAACATTATTACCGGGTGACGTGTATTCAACACGCATCGTGTACGAATTTGGTACAAAATAAAGGAACACAATCGTGAAAACAACAAAGCTTAAAAGCGCAATGCAAAAGGCTGGCTTAGCCAGCGTATTTGCCTTGTCGTTTGGTGCACTGACTGGTTGTCAGACTACAGCTGAAGACAACACAGCTAAAACAACTGACGTGGCAGCCACAGAAAAAGCGCCAATCCAAGATAATGGTATTTTTACCAACCCACTTTTTCCTAATGGCGCCGATCCATGGCTTGAGTACTGGGATGGTAACTATTACCTAACCACAACAACATGGACATCTGAGTTAGTGATGCGTAAATCACCAACGCTAGCTGGCCTTGCTGATGCAACACCTGTCAATGTTTGGTCTGATTCAAACCCTGAGCGCTGTTGTAACTTTTGGGCGTTTGAATTCCATCGCCTAAAAGGGCCAAACGGCTACCGCTGGTACATGATGTACACAGCCGGTACTGATGGCACTTTAGATAACCAACACTTAAATGTACTAGAAAGTGCCGGTGATGATCCTATGGGTCCATACGAATACAAGGGCGCATTAATGCCTAACGTATGGAACATCGACGGTAACTACTTAACATACAAAGACAAGCTATATGTGATTTACTCACAATGGCAAGGCGATCAGCAATTAAACATTATTGCTGAAATGGAAGATCCATGGACACTGAAAGAGAACTCACCGCATACGGTGATCACGCGTCCTGAGCTAGATTGGGAAATCAGTGGTCGTAAAGTAACTGAAGGCGCTGAAATTTTACAGCACAATGGTCGTACGTTTATGACGTACTCAGCAAGCTTCTGTAATACTCCTGATTACAAACTAGGTATGCTTGAGCTTGTTGGTGACGACCCACTTAAAGCGAGCAGCTGGAAAAAATACGACAAGCCAGTATTTGAGCGTACTGAAGAAGTGTTTGGCCCAGGTCACAACGGCTTTTTCACATCGCCAGATGGCACCGAAGACTGGTTAGTTTATCACGGTAATGATTCGGTAGAGCACGGTTGTAGTGCGACTCGTTCATTACGTGCGCAAAAATTTACTTGGAACGACGATGGCACGCCAAGCTTTGGTAAACCATTAACACCTGGCGTTGAAGTAGCACCGCCATCAGGTGAATACGGTCCACTAGTAACGCGAGTACAAGGTCAGCGCTATCAATTAGTGAATGCAACAAGTGGCTTATGTTTAGACATCGCAGCTGATCCACAAGATGCACGTGCGGTGCAACGTCAGTGTGCAAGCACCAATGGTCAATGGGTTATTGATGCAACAACAGATGGTTTTGTTCGTTTAGCTAACCGTGAAGACAGCAAGTTCTTAGAGCTTGAAAGCTGTAATGACGCAGATAACGCTAAAGTACAATCTGCAGCATGGCGTAATAACTTCTGCCAGCAATGGAAAGTAGCACCAAGCACAGATGGTAATGTATCTATTACTAACCGTTACACAGGCAAACCATTAGCGGTTGCTGGTTGTTCTGCTGCACAAAACCAAGCGGTTTTACAGCAAAGCGACGCAACAGCGTGTGGCGACTGGCAATTACGCCCTATGGGTAGTGTTGTAGTATTAAGCCAACAAAGTGGTAAAGCACTTAGCGTAGCAGATACAGTTAAATCAGGTACCAATGTTGAGCAACAAGCATATACGCATAAAGATGCACAACAATGGTTCTTCACACCAACAGATACTGGCTATGTAAGCCTTAAACAAAGCGCTGACAGCGAGTTCTGTGCTGCGGTAGCTGATAACGCCTTAGTACCAGGTGCCAACGTAGAAATGGCCTCTTGTGCAGCGAAAACAGCACAGTGGCGCATTGCGCCAGTAGAAGGTGGTGGTGTGATGCTTATCAACCGCTACACAAAACAAGCGCTTGGCTTAAGTAACTGTGGTTTAGCTGAAAACACTAACTTCGCACAACAACCTGATTTAGGTAACAAGTGCCAAGTGTTCCATCTGCGTGAACCAAATTAAGTTATAAGTAAAAAATCGACTCAACCAAAGCCACTTCATTTATGAGTGGCTTTTTTTATGGTCAGCCTTCAGCTGTCAGTTTTTAGCCGAGCGGTGGGGTATGTTGGTGATATGTCTGTCTGCTCGTAGGGTGTTGATTTCATGACGCGCCAAGCAAGCGTGACGCCTACGATATACTTGCCCTGTTCATTCTTCGGGTAGGTTGGTTTGAGCGAAGCGAAACCCAACATAATCCATCAAAACCTTCTCATGCCTCTGCATTGCATATAAAACCCCACGTAGGAGGTACTTTAGTGCCGAATTTTGTCCATCACATAATCTTCACGGCTAAAGCCGTTCTACAATGCAATCCTAGAACCTAGAACCTAGAACCTAGAGCCAAAAACCTAAATATAACCCCTAATTAATAAAATAACCGATAGGTTGCCACTGGCCACTACTTTTACTGAGGCTAATTGTTTCAATGGCCTGCTCTTTATTCATAAATTGGCTTTGAAACTGAATGATCACGTATTCACCATCAGGCAGAGAGGGTAAAGAGTCATAATTCATCAGGCTTAAATTCTTACGTAAAATCACCTTGCCAAGCGGTACCCGAACTTGTTTTAACGCTTTACTCCAGTTGCTTTGTGGCATCGCTTGTTTAAATAATAAGTCTGCTTGCTGCCAACTTTGCTGATACTGACCGTTGTCGATTAACGTAAGCCAGCTTTTAGCGCGATGAATAACTTCGAGCTCTTCAGCATTTGCACAAAAGCAGCTTAAAAAAATGATTAGTAAGAGCGTTTTTCTCATAGCAATTCCATTTACTTGTTGTTTATTGAATTCGTCTTGAAGTGTTTTTATGTTAAGGCGATGAACAATAAATACTATTCATCAATTGTGCGGTTTATTTTCCCGCAGATAAGCATTTCTTACAGCACATAGCTCAAGGCGCTTTGTGCTGTTCTAAATTAATCGATCAGATAGCCTAGTGGGTGCCAGCCATCGGCGGCTTTGCTAAGGCTGAGCGTTTCAACTACAGCCTCTTTATTCATAAACTCGGTTTGAAACTTGACCACTAAATACTCACCATTTGGCAGGCCGGGTAATGAGTTATATTCTGCTGTGCCAAAATAGGTGCGAGACATAACTCGGCCTAAAGGAACGCGTATTTGATTTAATGCCGTTTGCCAGCGAGCTTTTGGCGTGGTGTTTTGAAAGACCTGATCTGCTTGCTGCCAGCTCTCGTGGTACTCTCCTGAATCGACCAAGGTTAACCATGCTCTAGCTGTTGAAACAGGGCTTGTTTCTTCAGCTGAGGTGAAAAAGCACACCAATAATGATGCCAGTAAAAACAGTTTTTGTAGCGTAAATCCATTTACAGAAAGTAATAAAATTTGACGCATAAGACGCCCTCACTTCGTTCATAGGGTGAATTCATAATACGAATGAGTTGGTTAATTTCTATACTGAAAAAGTAGTAGGGAAGGCTTTTTAGTGGGATTTAAGTGTTGTTTTTTATTTGAGCGATCTTTGCAATTGAGTTCGAAAAGTGGCGATGTAGTTTAGATTGTTAAGTTTATATTGTTGATTTATTAAACAAAACAATTCGTTTTAATAGCTACAAAATGTAACGACAATGACCCTAAATAACACTTGTTTTTGCTGCTAAGGAAGTTTCGTATTTGCATGCTCGATATTTCAGAGCCCGCATAGTTACTGGGTTTTTGACCCTTTTTTGGGTTTTGAGAGAGGAGTTAGAAAGGGGAAAGTTAGAAAGGGGAAAATTGGCTATAGCCGGAAAGGCACAGTCCAAACCTAAAAGCCATTAGTCACAGATTGGAAGCCCTGCTATTTGTCGTCACTTGAAAATCCCGATAATGCAAACTACCCTCAACGGTGAACCAATAGGGGTAAACTTTATATGGATAGCTCGCTTAATTTATTACGAAAAAAAGCTGAAAAGGATCTGAATCAAGCAACACTTGAAAGCAATGTTGTTTTGGTTGAAGACAGTGATCTTGATTTTACTGTTATTAACAAAGTGCTATCACCTAAGTACAACCTCAGGCGCTTCTCAACTGCCGAGCAATTGTTAGAGCAATTCACTAATTTAAAAGTCTCACTTTTTTTACTTGATTACCGATTGCCTGGTATGGATGGGATTGAACTTTGTCAGACCATTCGCAGTGTTCCTGCGTTTGAGCATACACCCATAATCATGTTAACTGGCGAAGCCTATGCAAGCTTTGAATATAAATTTTGGGACGCAGGATGCAATGATTTTATTGCTAAACCTTACAGTGCAGTAACACTGCAAAAGCGTGTAGAAAAAGAACTAAAATACAGTGCTTTGCTTGAGCAACATAAAGAAGCCTCAATGATTGACTCGCTCACTAAAGTTTTTAATCGACGCTATTTAGAAGTGGTGATGAATCAACTGAGTGCAAGGCATGAGTCACCCGAAGTCTCAGTGTTATTACTGGATATTGATTATTTTAAAAAATATAACGACCGTTATGGCCATTTGGCTGGTGATGCGGCGCTTGTATCAGTTACTAACACAGTCAAAAGAGCATTAGCACGCGACACTGATTTTATTTCACGTTGGGGTGGTGAGGAGTTTGCCATAGTTCTTCCGCACACTAATCATGATGGCTGTCAGTTGGTGGCAAAACGAATAATAGACCTATTGCACGAAGAGCATATACCCCATGAAGACTCACCGAGTGGTTATTTAACTATTTCAATTGGTGGGGTGACTGTTCCGGAATCTCCAAGAGATTGGAAGACACTTTTCTTAAAGGCTGACGAAAACCTGTATGAAGCTAAAGAGAACGGGCGTAATCAATACTGTTTAAAGCCTAAAGCCTAAAGCCTAAAGTTTTATACTAAGACATTCATTAGCACTCCAGGGTCGCTGATACCAGCTTCTTTAAGCGCGTCGCTAATTGATTGGCTAAGAGACATTATTTGCGTTTGGATTTCCATAACCATCTTGGTCTGCGTTTCAACTTGCACTTTTACAGCTTCATCTTCTTGGTTTTTGAGCGCTTGCAGTTTGGCTAATTGCTCTTTGGCAAGTTCGAGTTGTTCTTTGAGCTTTTCGAGTTGCTCAACCATTTTGCGAATATGCGCGGGGAGTTCGCTAGATACTTCTTCTTTTTGAGCGGGCTCTACTTCACGACCAGAGAGCTTATTCATTTCTTGGTTGCTGAGCTTGTAGCCTACTTTTGAACTGGTATTACTGCTTGCTGTATCTGCGTTTGAGATAGTTAACGCATTTGCTAATGAGTTAATAGCCATAACGATTGAGTTTAAAGGTAAAGATAGCTATGTATCGGAAAGGGGTACTAAAGCTTTAGAAAAAAGCCGGGTTTTCACCCGGCCTTTCCAGACAACAAATAGTTGAGGTGAGGCAGCTCACCTCACTTTGTTACTCCTGTGCAGCAGCTGCATCAAAGAGTGCTTTTATTTCTTCAGCGCTAATCGCACCGTTGAAAATTTTCAGTTCATCGATAGCACCGTTATAAGGTGTATCCCAGTAGTTAACACCGAGTGCAAACTCATTGGTTTCACCAGGAACCGTGAATACACGCGGGAAGCCATCGGTTTCTAGCTGTAATTCACCGTTAACATACATCTTCAACACATCACCGTTCGTACCATCAACAGTGAATGCAACATGTGTCCATTCTTTTGCTGGAATACGGCTATCTAGTTCTGCATTATCGAAGAAGGCACCGTTATTTGCCCATAAACGAGTTAGGCCTGTACCTGCCATAGATGGCACATAACTTAACCAAGAGCCTGCACTTGCACCTGCGAAGAACGCTGTAGTGTAATCAGTGAAGGTTTCAGGTTTTAACCACATAGATACTGAGTAGTCATTGGTCGTGATTAAGTTATCCGGTAAACGAACACCTGAACCTTCAAGGAATACTGCTTGACCCATGATACCGTCAACAAAAGTTACGTTACCACCAGTGTTGTTGATGAAACCACCCGTTGGTTTACCCGCTGCATACGCACCGTTTAATGCACTTAAGTCACCTTCGAAGCTGTATTCAGCAGGTGCAAGTGATTTTAAGGTTACATCGAATGACTTAGTATCAGTAAAGTCTTTGTAGTTAATAGTTGCAGTTAATGTCACTACTTGGTCGCCAGCAGAGGCGCTAGGTTGTGTCACAACAGCTGTGCCATTAACCGGTTTTAAGTACTCTTCGTTGTTTGACGTCCAGCTAATACCAGATACAAATGGACCTACACGCGGTAACTCAAAGCTTTCACGTACTGCAGATACATCACCTAAATCAAGCGCATCAGTAATGAAGCTCTCGAATTTAGTCGGATCTGTCAGGTTATTGATAGCCGCACCATTAATGTCTAGACCGTTTAGCGCGTAGTCATAAACGATGAATTCATCAATTTGACCTTGGAAAGGTAAATCCCAACCGTAGTTCACACCAAGGGCAAAGTTACCTGTTTGTTCGCTAAAGAAGTCAGGGCGAGGCATCGAACCTGCACGTACACCATCACGATAAAGTGTTGCAGTGCCATTAGCATAAGTGATTGCAATATGATTCCAATCCATTACCGCTGGAGAGTCAGAGATGATTTGGTTCCACATATCTGTGCCATCATCAGCTAAGTAACGGCTCCAAAGCATTGGTGTTGTTGTAAAGTGAGTACTACCCGGGATCAAGCTCATCCAACGTGCATCAGAGGTTGATGCGAAGAATGTAGGCGTGAAGTTAGTTAGTACTGTTGGCTTAAACCAATAAGAAATAGTGTACTCATCGCCTGTTACTAACTCATCAGGTAAACGAACACCCGTTGCACCATCAAAATTAAATGCTTTACCTGTTTGACCTTCTGCGTATGCAGCTGTACCAGCACCCACATTTAACATGTTGTTATCTGTTACACCCGCATCATCAAGGTTACCTAAGCCATCACTGAGTGAATCTTCAAATGCATAGTGTGCAATCGCATTTTTAAACTCTGGGCGCGCTTCTAGATTTACATTAAATGTTTTAGTCGTGCTTTCACCGTTTAAAGAGATATTAGCCGTTAAAGTAACCGCTTTATCACCACGATCTGGCGTTGGAATGAATACAGAGCCTTCACTGGTGATGTAGTATTCATCACTGCTTTCCCAGTTAATTGCAGCACCGTCTTTACCTTTCGTTGGTAATGAGTAGCCTTCGTCAGCGATTGATAATTCAGTTTTAATATCAAGCGCTTCTTGAACAGTACCCAGCACGTTTGCAGTATCCGTAATTTCATCACGTTTACTTGCCCAAATGGTAGCGCCTTCGCTTGATGTAGCTGACACAGTTACAGCCATTGCTTTAGTTGCATCATCCCATTGCCATTTAGCCACGCCAAAGTAAGTACCTGAATCTAACTCAAGTTTAATATTTGAGTCATCAATCATGTACCAGATACCTGGATCATCACCGGTTACTGAGTGATCTTCGTTTAAAGCAATATGCATTGAACGAATAGCATCTGTATTTACATCGTTACCATGGTTGATAAATTTGTAATAGCCGTAAAGCTCATCTGCCACAACCATGTTGTCGCCTTCAAGCGGCACATAACGTTGTGGAGAAGCCATAGGCCAACCTAATGAGTTAATGAACATTTCATGTACGCGAACTTGGTGCGCTTCTGAAATGGTTGGGAACTCAGTAGACGTTTGTGGGAAACGTGTATGCGTTACTAAGATATGACGACCTGTCGCTTCATCATAGTAAGCAGAGTTATGGCCCGGTGATTGGTAGCCCCATGCTGGTGCTGTTTCGCCAAGTTCTTGCGTGTACTCAAAGCCGCCCATTAGTTTTTCGCCGACCTCTAAGCCGCCGATAGCTGCAATGTCATTACCTGCGTTATCTAGGTAAGGGCCATCTGGTGTTTTAGAGCGAGCAACACGGATGTTGTAACCACCATTAAGATCAAAACCAGCAACAGAGAAGAATAGGTAGTAGTATTCACTTTCTGGGCTGTACATTACAAATGCACCTTCCATTGCACGGAAGTCACCGCCTACTAGTTTTTTACCATAGCCTTGCCCAGCTTCTGGCATACCTGTTTCTTCGTCCATTGCTAGCACGAAAATACCGCCAGAGTATGAGCCGTAAACCATCCAAAGTTTGCCATCAGCATCATAGAAGGCTGCAGGGTCAATGGCGTTAGGATCAACGGCACCATTCCATGTTGTTTGGCCATTATCAAGTGGGTAAGCTGCAAACTCCGCTTCTGTACGATAACCGCTGCGTAAGAAAATACCTTTGTTTGTATACGGACCTTCGATATTGTCAGCTTCAGCTAAACCAAGGTAAGAGCGATTCCAACATACTTCATCAACAACATCTGGTGTATCTGGGTTATCTTGTGCACAGTGGTTATAGTAGAACCAAAACTTACCATTTGGCGCTTTGATTACATCGGCAGCCCAGTTTCCTGTAAAACCGTCTGTCCATTCAATACCTTCGGCAATTTCACCTGTGTAGTTGTAATCAAATAATGGGCTTTCATTAACGGCTGCGTTAGCTGAAAGGCTCGAAATCATTTCCCAGTTCAAGAGATCTGTTGATTTAGCGGCAGCAAGGTGTGAACCAAAAATATAATAAGTATCGTCAACTTTAACGACAGAAGGATCGTGCACGCTTACATTGGTAACCATTACGCTACCTGATTCAGTGTATTCAACACTGCTGCTTACTGTCGGTTTTGCACTTTGCGGGTCGGCAACCGCTGGTGCTGTGTCAAGCTTAGTACCATCTTCTTTGCCACAACCTGTAACAGCCAAAGAGCAGGCTATGACCATGGCTAATTTATTTAATTTCATTTTATGTGTCCTCTTGAAACTGGGATTCATTTTTTATTCGATTGTTGTCAATAAAATTGCCGCGTGCCTATATCAAACTAATAAGAACGTAGTATTGTAATTTTATAGTACGATTTAAAATGTGCAAATACTTTTGCAAAGGTAATTGATATGTAAACATGAAGTATCAGTGTTTACAATATGTACAGCGTGATTTTAATTTTTTCAAGTTGCCAATTTGGGCGCTTTTTTCGCTGTTTTTGCTCTATTAGGGAAGTTTTTTGCTTATCTGCAAGTGAGGATTTTCCGGTAAATTTGTTTATTTGTATTACATTTGAACACTAAAAAGGGCTCTTAAAGAGCCCTTTTTGAGATTACTTGTCTTGTTTACTTAGACCTTCAGTGGTCATGATAATACGTTTAAGTGTGCCATCTTCGTTGTAATAAAGCGGCTCAATCGCCACTGAACGGCGAAAACGCCCGCCACTTGGTTTGCCATCAATTGGTGGTACGGCACCAGTATGGTAAATAAAGTAGTCTTTACCTTTGTATTCGATGATTGATTGGTGGTTGGTTTCGCTGTTACCTGCGATCTCATTCAAGATACCTTTATATTCCCATGGCCCATGAATACTTTTGCTCATGGCATAACAGATCTTCTCAGGGAACTCACATGCGTAAGATACATAGTAGTTGTCGTTTTTCTTATGAACCCATAACGCTTCGGTAAAGTTTGGTAAGTCTAGCGTTTTAATTTCACCATCAAGAGAGAGTAAATCGTCGCTTAGCTTTACGTATTTTGGCATTAAGTTACCAAAAAACATGTAAGTATCGCCGTTTTCTTCGGTATAAATAGCAGGGTCGATGTCGTCCCAATCATTTGGCGTATGCTTGGTCATATCATCGGTAACCAGTGCGTGACCAATTGCATCTTTAAATGGACCTGTTGGTGATTTAGAAGTTGCAACACCAATTGCAAAGCCTGGCTTTGTGTCATCGTGGCGAACAGTTGTAAAGAAGTAGAAAGTGCCATCACGCTCAATCATGTGTGAAGCCCATGCTTCACCTTTAGCCCATTTAAAGTCTGTTGCTTTCATGATTGGGCCGTGTTTTTTCCAGTTCACCATATCTGTTGATGAAAAGGCTAACCAGTCATGCATTTCAAAAAACACGTCATTATTAGGTGCTTCATCATGGCCTGTATAAAGGTATACGGTGTCATTGTGAACAAGTGCAGCAGGGTCTGCAGTAAATACATCGGTAAATAATGGGTTTTGTGCAACAGCTAAGCTGCTCGAAAAAAGTAATGGTAGCGCTAACGCTTTCAATTTCTTCATGAGTGTCCTTAGTAACTAATAATTGTTGTTTGAACTGCAGCTTTTTTCTACTCCGAGCTCGCTCTAAGTGACCAGATAATACACAGTGTATGCCTGATTATACTGAGTAACTGATTGTTTACATCGAAACAAACCAGTAAAAGTGCAGCAAAAAATAACTCTATATTGTATTATTGTATTTTAATCATAGTAGCATCAAAATACGCTGGGTAAATAACTTGTTAGCCTTTTTTGTTGCTCTGGATGAGTGAAAGACAAATTAAAACAAGCAAACGAATAACCGCTAAGTAGCTGATAATAATGGGTCTTAATAAATTCCCAAAATAAAAACGCAGCATGCTTTGAGTTTGTAACATGTTATAATTGCAACGTTTTTTGTAAACATAATGGCAGTTATTTTAATTTGGCTTTTTGAGTTGACTGTTAAATAATCATACAATATGATTAAAGTTCAGGCAGCAATGTATTAACATAAAAATATAGACACACTCGCGCACCGTTTTGACAACACACGATGCACAATGCAGTGGTCACTCTTCGGTAACTGAATGGGGAAAGTTCAGCGGACCGATATAACTATAATTTGGAGAACACCGCTTATGTTTAAAAGAACACACATAGCCAGTGCTGTAGTTATGGCATTTACCTGTCAATTTGCTTTTGCACAGGAGGAAGCACCAAACACTCCTGAGAATAACGTCGATGAGATGGAAGTTATTCAAGTATCAGGTATTCGCGGCAGTTTAAACAAAGCGTTAGATGAAAAACGTGCAAGCGTTCAAATCGTGGATGCAATTGTTGCTGAAGATATTGGTAAATTCCCTGATAACAACGTAGTTGAAGCATTACAACGTGTAACGGGTGTACAAACAACTGGCCGTGGTGCTGGTGAAGTAAGCGCGGTTTCAATCCGTGGTCTTACTGATGTTAATACCACAGTTAATGGTCGCGCTATCTTTACAGGTGCGGGTCGTGATGTGGCGCTGCAAGACATTCCTGCAAGTTTACTTTCAGGCGTAACCGTTTATAAAACTCGTTCGGCGGATCAAATCGAACGTGGTATCGCAGGTGCGATTGATATTAAAACTCACCGTCCTTTCAACTTCGAAGGTGAAAAAGTTGTTTTAGCAGCACGTGCGATTTACTCAGATCAACCAGATGAAGTTGATCCAAATATCAGTGCGTTACTTTCTAACCGTTGGGAAATCGACGGCGCTGGTGAGTTTGGTGCATTAGTTAATATTTCATACGCTGAAACACATTACCGCGATGACACCATCACAGCGGGTGCTGCATTCCCATTCTTTACTGATAAACCACAGTACAACTACTCACCGTATTCACGAGTTCCAAATGAATTTTGGACTCAAGGTACTGAGTTAGGTCTACCGACAGCGTCAGGTTCGACTCTAGATGTTAATGGCGAGCCAACAGAATACCTACTTGCACGTGATGCTATTTTTGGTACTTCATATACTGGTCTTCGTAAGCGTCCTGCTGCGTCTGTATCTTTACAGTGGGCACCAGATGAAACCCTAGAAATCACAGCTGAAGGTTTCTACACAGGTTACGAAAACGAATCGCAAAATGCGATGTGGTTCTCAAATACGTTTGAAAATGGTAACGGCTTCATTGAAACACCAACTGTGTTTGATGGCACTAATGTGGTTAAAGAAAAGCAAGCGATTGGCGCTGGTGGTTTCCAAAGTGGTGACTTTTCATATGGTAAAACAGATAGCTACTTATATGCGCTAGGTGCCGAGTGGCTAGCAAGCGATTACCTAACTATCAACACTGAGGTTGTTTACCAAGACAGTGAGTACGAAACAGATTTCTTCGCAATGCGTTTTGATCGTGTAGCGACGGGTCTTGACGTTGATTTTAATGATAAAGACGGTGTACCAGGCATCGCGTTTTGGGATGATCCAAACACAGCGGTAAACGAAGCTGATATGGCTGCTATCGAAAACTGGAATGCAGGTACTATTTATGACAATGGCGGTGGTAATGCCGGCGATGCACTAACATTCACATTTGATGCTGAATACCTAATTGGTGGTACTTATTTTGATAAAGTGAAATTCGGTGGCCGTTACGAAAAACGTACTGCGCAAGAGTACACGCGTGGTCAAGATACTGGTATTGCCAACACGTCTGTAGCTAGCTTAATTGAGCAGCTAGCAGCAGCGGGTGCAGCAGGTGATGGTTCTGGTATTGTGTTCCAAGTTGATGATTATTTCGATGGCCGTGCTGACGTATTCGACAGCTTTGTAACTGCTGACGGTGGTTACATGCTAGATAACGGCGATGCTGTTCGTAGCGTATATGGTATTGAAGCTGAAGACGTATATAAAACATTTGATATCGAAGAAAATTCATACGCGTTATATGCCACAACTAACTTCTTCTTAACGGATGATATAAGCGGTGAGTTTGGTTTACGTTATGTAAGCTACGAGCAAGATATGGACTTCGTTGCTGAATCTGGCGGTATGAACTCAAATGTATTTGAAGAAAGCTCAGCAAGTGCAGATAGCAGCGCATTACTACCAAGCTTAGTACTTAACTGGAACATCACTGATGATGTAGTGGGTCGTGTTGCGTACACAGAAACATTACGTATGCCTAACTTTGCTGACTTGAACGCGCTGCAATACTGGTACGATCCATTAACTGAAGGTGCTACATACGGTACAGGTAATGGTGGTAACCCAGAGCTTAAACCAACAGAGTCAAAGAACTACGACGTATCACTTGAATGGTACTTCGCAGATACAAGCTCACTTTACGCGGCTTACTTTTACCGTGAAATCGAAGGCTTAGTTGTTGCAGGTCGTAAGCAAGTTGTGCGCGAAGGCGATGATGGCGTAACACGTCCATACGTATTAAGTGCACCAGTGAATGCTTCAAACGGTGAACTATCTGGTTTAGAAGTTGGTTTAGTTTACTTCCCTGAAAACCTACCAGAGTACTTAAACGGCTTTGGTGTGCAAGCAAGCTACACGATGCTTGATTCAGAACAAGATACACCAGAATTCAATGAGCTAGGTGAAATTTCTGGTTATGTAGATTCGCAAATGACAGGTGTTTCTGATGAATCTTACAGCATCGTCGGTATCTACGAGCGTGATTCATTCGATATGCGTTTATCATATGTATGGCGTTCTGAGTTCTACACAGGTAATGAAGCGGCAATCTTTGCTAACCCTATTCAGTTTTGGAATCGTCCTGAGCAAAGCTTAGACTTCCAATTTAGCTACAATGTGAATGATGACTTTGTTGTAACCTTTGATGCAACGAACATCCTAGATGACGTATATCAGAGCTACTACGGTGAAGGTAACGACAACCTATTTAACTTTGGTAACGGTATCTACTCACGTACATTCGCACTAGGCGCACGTTATTCTTTCTAAATTTCTTTTATAGACCTAAAAACCCCGGCTTTGCTGGGGTTTTTTATTGGTTTTTATAAACCAAACCATCGGTCGAAAAGAGTTGCGATTTAATAAGTATGATAATACTATTAATTAGATTAGCATTAAATTTACAAAAATAACGAACGCAATGGCCAAGCTGTGTAATATCTAGGGCTAAAAATTTATTTGATACGCAATGTTAAAAGCTTTTTAGCATTGCTTGAAATAGTGAGCGGCGGCTCATTATTGACCAATTAGGGTGTTGTTGTATGGAATCTCAAAAGTTATCCGTTGTAGAAAAAGTCGGCTTTGGTGCCGGCGACATGGCAGTAAATGTCATGGTTGCAGCGTTATTCTATTTTATGTCTTTCTTTTACACCGATATCTACGGACTTGATCCAGTTGATATGGGTGTGTTGTTCTTAGTGGCGCGTTTTGTTGATGCCTTTACCGATCCATTAATGGGGGTGATCACCGACAAAGTGAAAACACGCTGGGGTCAATTCCGTCACTGGTTCTTATTTTTATCTGTGCCTTATGGTTTATCGGTCGTACTGTTATTTACCACGCCTGATTTCGACTACAACATGAAGTTAGCTTGGGCTTATGCAACGTACTTGTTTGCGACCTTGATGTTTACCGGTGTTGCTATACCTTACATCTCTTACATTGGTGTATTAACTGCCGATCCTAAAGAGCGTTTGTCAGCCAATGGTTACCGTATGTTCTTCGCTAAGATTGCTAATGTAGTGATCGTATTTTCAGTGCCGCTACTTGCCACATATTGGGGAGATGGCAGCTTGTCGTATGGTTATAAACTGGCAATGGCATTGGTATCGGCATGTGCCGTAGCACTATTTTTGTTTTGCTTCTTTACTACTCGCGAACGTATTACCCATGAGCCACAAACCGAAGGCGTACTTACGCAATTAAAAGTACTTATTAAAAACGACCAATGGTTACTACTGTGTGCAGCATGTGTGCTTGGTACGCTTGGCTATGCAATTCGTGGCAGTGTTGCTATGTATTACGCAACCTATTACTTAGGTGTACCAGATTTAGCAGGTGCCTTTACCAGTGCAGGTATTGCAGCATCTATTGTATCAATGGTGGCAAGTACGTGGATCACCCAGCGTTACTGTAAAATGAAGCTATTCCGTCAATCACAAATTGCCGTGCTATTTATTTCATTACTAATGTACTTTGTGGTGCAACCTGGCGATGTGATGACGGCGTTTGTGCTTTATATCATCTTGTCATTTGTGGTTGATTTACATGCACCAGTATTCTGGTCTGCCATTGCTGAAGCTGTTGATTACGGTGAAATTAAAGATGGCGTTCGTGCATCGGGCCTATCATTTGGTGGTATTTCATTCTGCCAAAAAGCCGGGGGCGGTTTAGCGGGCTTAGCAGGTGGTTTATTACTGGCATTTTTTGAGTACAAGCCTAACGTTGAGCAAACCGAATTTACACTAATGGGCCTAGCGCTGATGCTAACTATTATTCCGGGTGTTTTCCACGCCTTACTAGGTCTGATTTTGAAAAAATACAAAATTACCGATGAGTACTATACGGATATGGTTATTCATAAGCGCCTACCAAAATAACCACCCTTTAAACGCACACACTAAATAAGTGTGTGCGCTTTGCTCTTTAAAATAACAATTCGCTGGGAGACAACAGTATGAACACATTCAAGGTTAGCTATTTAGCAAGCGTTTGCGCTGCAATTTTAACTGTGACCGGTTGCAGTGAGCAGCCAACAGACACTAAACAAGCTGCTGTCGAGCATGCTGAACATACCAGCGAACAACATTTATTTGCCCTAAATCAAGTAAGTTTAAGCGCCAGCCCGTTTTTACATGCGCAGCAAACTAATGTGCGTTATTTATTAGCTCTTCATCCTGATCAGCTGCTTGCTCCTTATCTGCGTGAAGCCGGCCTTGAGCCAAAAGCGCCTAACTATGGCAACTGGGAAAGCACTGGCCTTGATGGCCATATTGGCGGTCATTATCTTTCTGCCTTAAGCCTTGCGTGGGCAGCCACAGGTGACGAAGAATTAAAGCAGCGTTTAGATTATATGCTGAGTGAGCTGGAGCGCGCCCAACAAGCCACAGGTGGTTACCTAGGCGGTATCCCAAATGGCGATGAAATGTGGCAGCAGATTGAAAAAGGTGAAATCAAAGCCGATTTATTCAGCTTAAATGACCGCTGGGTGCCGCTTTATAACATTGATAAAATCTTCCATGGCTTGCGTGATGCATACGACGTTGCTGGCAGTGATAAAGCCAAACAAATGTTATTTAAGTTAGGCGAATGGTTCTTAGCGACCACAGCTAAGCTAACTGATGAACAAGTTCAACAAATGCTGTATTCAGAGCATGGTGGCTTAAATGATGTGTTTGCTGATATGTACTTTATTAGTGACGATGAGCGTTACTTAAAACTAGCGCGTCAGTTCTCTCATAACATCATTATTGAACCCTTATTACACAAAGAAGATAAATTAACTGGCCTGCATGCCAATACGCAAATTCCAAAAATTATTGGCATGTTGAAAGTAGCAAATGCCAGCGATGATAAAGCATGGCAGCAAGGTGCTGACTTTTTCTGGAAGACAGTCAGCCAAGAGCGCTCAGTATCAATTGGCGGTAACTCGGTACGTGAGCATTTTCATGATAAAAGTGACTTCACGCCAATGGTTGAAGATGTTGAAGGTCCAGAAACCTGCAACACTTACAACATGATGAAACTTAGTAAGTTATTATTCTTAAAAACCGGTGATACGCGTTATTTAGACTATTATGAGCGCGCCACATATAACCATATTTTATCGTCACAACACCCAGAGCATGGTGGTCTTGTTTACTTTACCTCAATGCGCCCGGGGCATTACCGCATGTATTCGTCAGTGCAAGATTCAATGTGGTGTTGCGTAGGCTCAGGTATTGAGAATCACAGCAAATATGGTGAGCTGATTTATAGCAATACCGGTAAAGAGCTATGGGTGAACTTGTTTATTCCAAGTACGTTAAATTGGCAACAGCAGGGTTTACAGATCACGCAAGACAGCCAATTTCCAGATGATAACAAGGTTTCACTGACCGTGAATCGTTTGTCTGAAGGGCAAAGCACTGAGTCGGTAATTCATATTCGTAAACCGTCTTGGCAGCAAGGTGAGCTGAGCTTTACTTTAAATGGACAAGCTGTAAGCGCAACCGAAAAAGACGGTTATTACAGTATCAGCCATGCATGGCAAAGCGGTGATAAGCTTGCCTTTGAGCTTAGTCCTAAGCTTTATACTGAGCAGCTACCTGATGGCCAGCATTATTACTCTGTGATGTATGGGCCTGTTGTAATGGCTACCAAAGTACAAGCATTTGCAAATGAGCAGCTTAACTTTGTTGCCGATAATAGCCGCATGGGCCACATCGCTGCAGGGCCGACCTGTCCGCCAGAGGCTCTACCAATCATGCTGAGTGAGCCAGAAAAATTTATTGCCGATCTTACTCGTAAACCGGGCCAAGAGCTTGCATTTATCGCCGATAAAAATGTGGCGATTGCCAAGCAAGGTATCGATAACACTAAGAGCACGGAGCTAATTCCATTCTTCCGCTTACACGATAGTCGCTATCAAGTGTATTGGCCGCAGCAAAGCGAAGCAGAGTTCACGCAATTTGTTGCCGATGCAAAAGCGGCTGAGCAAGCGAAAGAACAGCTTCGTTTATTAACCGTTGACCAAATTACGCCGGGTGAGCAACAACCTGAAGTCGAACACGACTTTAAAGGTGAGGGAACCCGTGCAGGTGTTAATAATGGTCATCACTGGCGCGATGCGACAGGTTGGTTTGAGTATCAGCTTAGTAACCCAGAACAAAAAGCGGTTGCTTTGCGTGTTCGCTATTTTATTGGCGATGTAGATCGTCATTTCTCAATTAATTTAAATGGTGAGCAATTAGCTGCAGTTAGTTTGCCTGTAGGTAAACCAACGGATGAGTTCTACACCATTGATTACCCATTAACAGAAGCAATGAAAAAGTCGAAAACGCTTACCTTACGTTTTGCTGCCGACAAAGATTCTGTTGCCGGTGGTATCTATGGTATTCGTTTAATCAACGCACAATAAAGAGTTGGCTATGTTAAGCAACAATGTGTTTGCGACGGCTAAAGAGCATGTTTTACCGTCGCTTTTAGATAACAGCGCTGAGCAACACAGTTTTTACCAAACGCCGACAGGGCTCGGTTATAGAGTGATTGAGCAGGGTCAGGGGGATAAACCTAGTTGGGATGCCACAGTGACTGTGCATCAACGCGTTACCCTTACAAATGGTCGGGTGTTATTTGATACTCGCAAGCAAGGTGCTGCTGTAGAGTACGAAATTGCAGAGGCGATAGTAGGCTTGCAAGAAGCATTGCAATTAATGAATAAAGGCAGTCGCTTTGAGGTGCTAATACCTGCGCATCTTGCGCGCGATGTGTACAGCGCATTTATTGAAGAAAAGCATCAGCAAGGCTGCCAAAGCCCCATGCTCGTTGATATTACCTTGGTTGATTTTAGTTAATAACACCTACTTTCAACCTCAAACGAGGTCATTAAAGCAAATAAAAAACCTGCAATTTTGCAGGTTTTTTTGTGTGTTGGATAATTACTTCTTAAGCTTGGTTTTAAGCTTATTCAGGTCGGCTGGGTTAACAACCGGCCAATCGTTTTTCCAACTCATAGGTAAAATACGTAGTTTTTGCACGCCGTTATCGGCTGTTTCGTAGGCGTGTAATACTAAATAGTCTTTACCATCAAAGGTGTACGCAGCATTATGACCAAGAGCTGCCCAGTCTTTATTACCTTCAATAACTAAACTGCCACCGCCATCAACCATAGAGCGACCTTGTTGATCTAAGTATGGGCCTTCGATGTTTTTACTGCGACCCACTCGTACGTTGTAAGTACTCTCTACACCACGGCAGCATTTATCAAACGAAACAAATAGGTAGTAATAGCCGTTCTTTTTAAAGATATAAGGTGCTTCAATTGGGCCATGCTCTGTGTTTGGGCGACTCGCAATGTGATGCCACTTTTCAGGTTTTGCTAAGCGCACCATGTCATCATCAAGTTTTACTAGTTTAAGACCACCCCAGAACGAACCAAAGCTCATCCACGGTGTACCATTCTCATCTTCGATAATCGCAGGGTCGATAGCGTTCCAATCGTCGCGCTCAGGCACTGATTCAACCACTATGCCATAGTCAATCCACTTGTAGTCAGGTGATGATGGGTCAAGTGTTTCATTAACCGTCACACCAATTGCCGAAGTGTTTTTGCCAAATGCAGAGACTGAGTAATAAAGGTAAAACTTACCATTTTTCTCATACACATCAGGTGCCCATAAGTGGCCATCAAAGCTTGGTGAAATACGCTTTGCCCAACTCGGCTCATCTTTAAAAACGCGGCCTGTGAGTTTCCAGTTGGTTAAATCTTTCGATTCATAATAGGTAATGCCTGGCCCTGTGCTAAATACATAGTACGTGTCGCCTTCTTTGGTCATTACCGGATCGTGTACTTCAACTTGCTTTGCAGATACGGCTGCGGCAGAAAAAAGTAGCCCTGTTGAAAGCCACTTCATTGCGTATGTCACCTTACTTACGGGTCTCATGCTTGAATACCTTTTGTTGTTTTAACTCTTGTGTTCATTCAGCTACTATATAATATGTAATACAATATTAACAATAAAATCGAGACGAAATACAGGACACATTATGCTCAAAAAATTATCTCGGCTAACGCTTCTTAGTGCGTTAAGTGCCTCGCCATTGTCAGCCCTTGCTGATGCTAATAGTAGCAAGACTTTAGCGCCAATTGATAACCCCATTGTACTCAAACGTGCTGACCCTTGGTTAGTTCGCGATGATAAAAGTGGCTGTTACACGTTTATAGGTAGTTCGCCGAAATTTGATGAAATTGAGCTACGCCAAGCTTGTCGTTTAAACGACTTAAAATTAGCTGAGCCGAAGGTTATTTGGCAAAAGCGCGATAAAGGCCCAATGAGTGTCAATATTTGGGCCCCTGAGCTGCATCAGATTGATGGCAGTTGGTATATCTACTTCGCCGCAGGTGATATCGAAAAGCCGTTCAGTATTCGCATGTATGCACTTAAAAACGACAGTGCTAATCCGATGCAAGGTGAGTGGCAAGAAATGGGGCAAGTAACTAGCCACCTTGATAGTTTTTCGCTTGATGCCACAAGTTTTACGCACAAGGGTAAACGTTACATGATTTGGGCGCAGCAGAACCAGCCTGCAACTTATAACTCAGCTTTATGGTTAGCTGAAATGGACTCACCAACATCAATTAAAGAACCCATTATCGCTATTACAGAGCCAACCCTTGATTGGGAAGTGCAAGGCTACAAGGTGAACGAAGGTGCTGCAGTTATCACCCATGGCGATAAAATATTTGTCACTTATTCAGCCAGTGCCACCGATCATCGATATGCGATGGGCTTGCTTTGGGCAGATGTGAATGCTGATTTGCTTGATCCTGCTAGTTGGCATAAAAAGGCTGAGCCGGTGTTCACCACCAATGCTGAGCTAGGTCGTTTTGGCCCTGGGCATAACAGTTTTGTAAAAGCTGAAGATGGTGTAACCGATTTAATGATTTATCACAGTCGTGACTATAAAGAGCTGAAAGGCACACCGCTTACAGACCCAAATCGCCATGCGCGAGCACGCATTATTACGTGGGATAAAAACGGTTTTCCTGTGTTTTCACCAGAACTCGCTGATTAAAAAAGGGCGCCAATTGGCGCCCTACAACTTTGGGAACGAACGATTACCAGAAGCGGTAGTAAATAAAGGCAGTAATACCAATAATACCCGCGGTATGAATGTAATCCCACTTATCTAAGCCGGCAGCCACTTCTTTCATAGTTGCTTTATCTAGGCTTGAGAAAGTAAGACCTTTCAATTGTTCTTCGTCTGCTTGTTTGGTGAAAATACTCACCACAATCATAATCGCAACGACCACGACAAATAGCAGAATACAATAATATAACCAGTTCATTGTGGTGATCCACGCAAATGATGAACCTGTTAAATCATCTTTAAATGGCAGTAATACTAAGCGGATCATACCAAGCACAAAACCTGATACTAAGCCCACAAAACCCGCTGTTGGAGTGATGCGTTTACTACATAAACCTAGTAAAAATACCGCAGCAATACCTGGTGCAATAAGAGACTGCACACTTTGCAGATATTCATAAAGCACATCGGCAATTAAGCTCATGACGGGTATCCACAGAAGACCTAATACAACAATCACGATAGTGGCAATACGGCCTACTTTCAGAAGGTGCTTCTCAGATGATTCTGGTTTGAATTTCTTATAGAAATCAATGGTAAATAAGGTTGCTGATGAGTTAAATAATGATGCTAAAGAGCTCATAAGAGCTGCTACTAAACCACCAATTACAATCCCCTTAACGCCGGCTGGTAATAGCTCAGCAACTAAAGTTGGGAAAGCTTGGTCAGCACTTTCATAGCTAATAATACCTTTAACATTCAATGCGTATGCAATCATGCCTGGTACTAAGAAGATAAATACAGGAAGTAATTTTAAGTAACCGGCGAACATGGTACCGCGACGGGCTTCTTTAATGCCTTTTGCAGATAAAACACGTTGTACGATGTATTGGTCGGTACACCAATACCAAAAACCAATAATGAATGAACCAAATACAATGCCAGGCCATGGGAACTCAGCATCTGAAGCACTACGAATAAGGTGCATATTAGCATCGTTGATACGCTCAACTTCTGCCCAGCCACCTACTTTATCTAGACCAACAACTAATATGACTAAGGAGCCAATAATGAGTACAGGGGTCTGCAACACCGAGGTCCACATAATGGCTTTCATACCGCCAAGTACCGTATAAATACCGGTGATCACGACAAGGCCAATAGCTGAAATCCAGAAGAAATCGATACCCCAAATGCTCTCGATACCTAAGATTGTTTTAAATGCGATGCCGCCAGCATAAACCGTTACCGCAACCTTGGTTAATACATAACTAATCAATGAGATAACAGATAAGAAGGTACGTGATTTAGAGTTAAAGCGGCGCTCTAAGAATTCAGGCATGGTGTAGACTTTACTACTCCAATAGAAAGGCACGAAAATCCAACCGAGCAGTAGAATGATCCACGATTGCATTTCCCAGTGAGCCAGTGCCATACCCGATTGTGCACCTGAACCTGAAAGGCCCACTAAATGTTCCGAGCCAATGTTCGATGCGAAAATAGAGGCACCAATCACTAACCAACTTGCATTACGACCCGCTAAAAAGTAATCAGCGGTGTCTTCTTCTTTTTGTCGCATAGACATCACGACAACGCCTAGTAACAGGACAAAAAATCCTGCTAGCACTGCCCAGTCTAAGGTACTTAGTTCGACCATCGTGTGTTCCACCTAATTTTGAAAGAGAATTTTGCTTTTTTAGTTGTTGAATAAAAATATTATATTATAAATAAGCTAAGTGAAAGAGATTTGTTAAAATAAGGTGACAGTCTGTAGGTGAAATGGTGACTGTATTGTTCAAAATACAGACACTTGTATTAGGCCGTTTTTTACTTGTTATTGATTTTAATCAATTATTTCCAGGATGACGGAATTGCTTTATAGATGTATCATATTACTCAGATCTTTTGAGGAACACACATGGCGCGCTTAGAAAATTTAAACCTATCACAACAAGTTACCAATGAGCTTGGTAAAGCAATTATTGTTGGAGATTATAACTCTGAAACGGGGCTACCAACCGAAGCACAACTTTGCGAAGTGTATGGTATTAGCCGCACAGCTGTTCGTGAAGCAGTGAAAATGCTTGCTGCAAAAGGACTGATTTCTTCTCGTCCACGACAAGGTATTCGTGTTGAGTCGGCGGAGAACTGGAACTTATACGACACAAGCGTATTAAAATGGTTGTTAGAAAGCAGCCCATCACTTTACGTACTTAAAGAATTTCTACAAGTGCGTTTGGCAATTGAGCCACAAGCAGCAGCACTTGCAGCAAGAAAAGGCGACCAAGCAGCCATTGCAGAAATTAAAATGGCACTTGATAAAATGCAAGCGGCAGCAGAAGAGCCAGAAGGCGTAATGCATGAGCCAGACCTTGCTTTCCATACGGCCATTTTGCATGCCAGTGGTAACCGTTTTTTCTATCAATTACGTGATTTTATTAGCACGGCTCTGCATGTAAGTATTCAGCATACTACACCTGCTAAGGGCAATAAAAAGGCAATCGCTGAAGAGCACTTTAAAGTGTATAACGCGATTGCGAGCGGCGACCCTGAGCGTGCTAAAAATATGATGACGTACATGATTGATGAAGCAATGGCGTTTATTGAAAAAGAAATCGCCGAAAAAGAAGCGGCTCAATAACTTCGCTTTTTGACGTTGTAATTACTTTAAAACAAAAGGTTATCATGCCAAATTCAAACGAGCTAAAAACTGTTTACCCAAGCCTTGCTGGTAAGAGTGTGTTTATAACTGGCGGCGCATCGGGAATTGGTGAAGTAATGGTAATGCGGTTCTGCGAGCAGGGCGCAAAAGTCACCTTTGTTGATATTGCAACTGAGCAAAGCGATGCGTTATGCGCGAAATTAGCTGGCAAATATGAGTTTGACCCACAATTTATCCGTTGCGATATACGTGATGTAGAAGCCTTAAAAGCGGCCATTGAGCAAACTCGTCAGCAACAGGGTGACATTGGTGTGCTAATTAATAACGCAGCCGATGACACCCGTCATGCCGCTGAAAATATGGATGTGAAATATTGGGAAGATAAGTTTGCTGTTAACTTACGTCCATGTTTCTTCTCATCGCAAGCTGTAGTTGAACACATGCAGCGTTTAGGCGGTGGTAGCATTATCAATATGGGGTCGGTAAGCTGGCGCATTAAGCAAACAGGCATGCCAGCCTACACAACAGCAAAAGCGGGGATTGAAGGTTTAACCCGTTCATTGGCTGCTTCATATGGTAAAGACAATATTCGTGTGAATTCACTGGTTCCGGGTTGGGTGATGACAGAGCGCCAAATTACTCATTGGCTAACCCCAGAAATGATTGAAGATGTTCGTTTAAGTCAGTGTATTAACGAAACAATTCAACCAGACCATGTGGTAAACGCGGCATTGTTTTTGGCCGCTGATGACAGCCGAATGATGACAGCACAATCATTGATAGTGGATGCAGGTTGGACATAATTTTGCGAAACAGTCGCAAAACAACTAGCTTGCAATAAAAATTTTTACATAATTCAAATGATACTATAATAATAAAATATGGGTTATAGAATCAACAGAGCTCATACTTAGGAAGGTGGTAAGAAAGTTTGACCGACTTTGTACTTGTTTATTTAATTCTGATTATTGGCGCTTGCCTGCAAAGTGTTATTGGCTTTGGTCTAGGCATGCTATGTGTGCCTGTGCTTTACTGGCTTATGCCAGAGCTGGTGCCTGGGCCAATGATTCTGAATGCGCTGTTTTTAACGTCGGTGTTAATGATTAAACACCGCGGTGCGATAGACATGAAACAAACAGGCATTTCCATTATTGGTGGTGCAGTAGGAGTTATTCTTGCTGCTGTGGTGATGTGGTATGTCAATGCGAAGCAGTATCAACTCTTGCTAGGAGTGAGTATTTTGGTAGTGGTGGCATTGTCTATCATAGGTATGAAACCAAAAATTTCCACCATTACAAGCTTACTTGCGTCAATGTCGTCGGGCTTTTTAGGTACCACAACGTCAGCCGGTGGCGCGCCAATGGGGCTACTCTATCAAGCTGAAGATAAAGACAAAATTAAAGCAAACCTGAGTGCCTTTTTTGTATTTATAAACTTGTTTGGCATTATTGTATTGATGCTGACAGGCTCTGCCGATATGGCCGATGTGAAGCTGTTCTTTTTCTGCTTACCCGCTATTTTAATTGGCTGGGGCTTGTCGTTTGTGATCAACAATAACCTCAATGAAAAGGCCATTCGCGGCATCATCTTGCTGGTTGCGGGCTTATCTGGTCTAGCACTTATTTTCATACACAGATAGAATGAGAATAGTTCAGCAGTTTGTGTAATGAAGCCTATGCTCGATGACACCATTAAAGTAATCATTTCTAGCCAATGCCAATTGGGCGAAGGTGCCTATTTTGCTAAGGCACATAACTGTTTATTTTGGGTCGATATTTTAGGGCAGCGTTTGTTTCGTTTGCAGTGTCAATCGATGCGAGTTAGCCAGTTTACTATGCCAGAACCGATTTGCTGGGTGATGGAAACCGAGCAAGCAGAGTTAGTTGCAGGCTTTGCGAAAGGCGTTTATAAGCTAAATAGTGAAGACTTTAGCCGCGAACTTCTTTACCCAATCGACCACGAACCCTCACAAAACCGCTTAAACGATGGTAAAACGTCTCGCCAAGGCTTTGGCTTTTTTGGCTCAATGGACTCTCAAGAGCAAACTACGAGTGGCAAGTTATACCGTTTTGGTCATGGTCAGGCTCCGACAGCAGTTGATCATGACTACACCATTAGCAATGGCCCTGCGGTAAGTAAAAATGGCCAGTTTCTATATTCTACAGACTCAGATAAACAAACAATCTACCGCTTTACTCTGAATGAGCATGGCGAGCTTGCTGATAAACAAGAGTTTATTCGCTTTACTGACAATATGGGTTTTCCTGATGGCATGACAGTTGATAGCGAAGATCATCTGTGGGTTGCTGCATGGAATGGTTATGGCGTGTATCGTTTTGCTCCAAACGGTGAGCAAGTACAGTTTATTCGCTTACCCGCACCGCGTGTTACGAGTGTCGCATTTGTAGGTGAAGAGCTCACGCACCTGGCGGTGACAACTGCGGCAGTAGGGCTAGAAGACTCAGTGCTCGCTGATTACCCTCACAGTGGTGGCGTGTTTATTCTCGAGCCGGGCGTTAAAGGTATTGCTGAAACGCCCTTGAAGCTATAGGTTTTCCATTACTTGATAACGCAACTCGCCAATAAACGAGCGTGCTGCAGGACCCAGTTTGTCACCGTCTTTAAAGAGTAAATGTAACTTAGCGCTGCGACTGCTGTTATGGGTTAAATTAAGTGCTTTCATTTGCCCTGCCGCAAGTTGTTTTTCTATCGCGACTTTTGGTAACCACGCAAAGCCCAGTCCATTACTGATCATATCAATTGAAGTGCGTAAATGAGTAACAGTCCAGCGTTGATCGGCACCTAACCAGCCACCATCTTGTTTGTGCTTATTCGCTGAATCGCGAACTACAATTTGGCGGTGTGATTTTAAATCTTCGAGGGTGATTTCACGCTCTATCTCATGCAAGGGGTGATCTGGGTGTGCTACAGCAATAAACTCGATATCACATAACTCTTCGTGAAAGTTTGCTGCAATTGGAAAGCCGGTAATGGCAATATCAACCTGATCGTTTTCGAGCAGCTCATTGCCCCCCATTAGCACAGATTCATGCAGCTCAATACGCAGTTGCGGGTATTGCGATGACGTGTCGTTAAGTACTTTATAAAGCAGTTGTTGTGGGAAAATAGCATCAACAGCAATGCGTAACTTACTTTCGATACCTTCACCCAAGGTTTGCCCAATGGCCTCAACTTTAGCAGCTTCATCAAGTAAGTAATTAGCACGGCGCAGCATCATTTCGCCGGCTTCAGTGAGCACGGTTTTACGGCCTTGAATGCTGAATAACTTTACATCGAGTGCAGATTCAATTTTGCCAACTGCATTATGAATACTCGACTGGCTTTTATGAATACCTTGTGAGGCTTGGTTAAAGCCTCCAAATTCAACAACAGCACGAAACATGCGCCACTGTTCTAGCGTAATTCTTAGCATGATGTTCCTTTGCTTACTTAACTACCTAATAGTACCTGTAAATGCTGAAAAAGTTTACTTTTTAGGTGAGGGCAACTCAATATACTCAAGCTCATCACCGGGAATTTTAGCAAAACGCTGTGCTTGCCAATCTTGTTTTGCTTGCTCGATGCGCTCTTTGCTGTAAGCAACAAAATTCCAGTGTAAATACGGGACTTTATTGAATTTACTGCCACCGAGTAAAATAAAGCGGCTGTGCATCAGAGTCGTTATTTCGCGTTCACTGTCATCAAGTAGTACAAAGTCGCCTTGGGTATAGCGAGTATCACCCACACTAATTTCACCGTAAATAACATACACAGCGGTTTCATGGTGAGGATACGGCTTAGTTATATGGCTACCTTGCTCTGCTACCGTATCTACATAAAACATCGGTGAGTAGCTTTTCACAGGGGAGCTTAAGCCATAGGCATCACCGACAATGAGTCGCATCAGCACGCCTTTTTCGATTTTCTCAGGCAATTGCTGTTTTTTGATATGTTCAAAACGTGGTGCTATTTCGGTCATACTCTCAGGTAATGCAACCCAGCATTGCAGACCATTAATGTCGTGCTCGCTCGCCCGCACTTCAAGGCTTTCTCTTTCTGAGTGAACTATACCGCGACCTGCGGTCATCCAGTTAACATCGCCGGGTTCTATTTGCAGGCTATTACCTAGCGAATCGCGATGGTAAATACTGCCAGTAAATAAATAAGTGAGCGTTGATAGGCCAATATGAGGGTGAGGCCTCACATTTATGCCTTCACCGCGAGGAAAGTGATTTGGCCCCATGTGGTCAAAAAAGATAAATGGGCCAACCATTTTTTTGTCAAAATGAGGCAAGATGCGTTTTACATCGAGCCCACCAATATCATGGCTGGTTGCTGTTAATAACGTTGCCATATTCGCGCCCTCTTAAAAACAAATTCAGCCAATAACCTAGGTTATTGGCTGGGATAAATATTATGCCTGACTACGTTTTAACACTAGTTGATCTAGGCTGATTTTGCCTGCACCAACACTGGCTAACGCTAAAAAGCCGCCTGCCATTGCAATGTTTTTGTAGAACATTAAAAATTGCATTTGATCATCAAGCTGAAAGTGGAATAACAAAGCACTAACTAGGCTGAAACCAGCAAAAGCGACAGCGGTTAGTTGTGTTAAAAAGCCCAGTAAAATAAATAATCCGCCAACAATTTCAAAGGCAATTACAAACGGCAGTAAGAACTCTGGTAAACCTACTGATGCCATGTACTGTGCTGTTGCATCAAAGAATTCTATTTTGCTAAAGCCGGTTAGTAAAAAGATGGCCGATAAACCAATTCGTGCCAATAAAGTGCTAATATTTTGTAAGTGTGGTTGAGCTGAGATTAAAGTAAAAAGTTTCATAGTAGGTATCCTGTTTAGTTAAGCAGTGTGTCTGCGATGGAGTAACTATAAGTTCACTTTAAAAGAATTAAAAATAGTAAAATTAGCATTTATCATTCTTTAAAAAAGAACATAAAAGGAGGTTGAATATGAAGTTGTTGTTATTAATAGGGTTTTGTTTTTCGGTGGCTACAAGTAGCTTGGTGTTTGCCGAACAAAATTTACCAAATAGTCGTCATTATGAGTTGCTAGCTTCAGATATTGCGGTGCAGCAAAGCTGGCAAGTTAAAGACACAATTAAAGGTTATGAGATGCTGGAATATCAAATTAACCTTAATAAAGGCACTACTTTAAAGGTTGATTTTGCTCCATCAAATTCAAGCAACTACTTTAATATTTTACCAAAAGGCAACCCAACTGCTTTGTTTGTTGGCCCGGCAAAAGGTGATCATGCCGAGATTAAAATTCCTGATAATGGCGATTATGTGATTCGGGTGTTTCTCATGCGCAATGCTGCGCGCCGTGATGAGCAAAGTGAATTTACAGCAGATATTAGCGTCGTAAAAAGTATATTAAAAGGCATGCACCCAAGCTGGGATGTCGATGGTGATGGGGTAAATGATTGCGAGAAAGACGGTAGCTGCGATCACACGGTTGACTACAGCCTTCCTCGAAAGTCGAATTAGGCCTTTGCTAAGGCCTAATCAGCATATTATTCAGGCGCTACTTCAAGCGTTGTGAACAATGAATAACGTACGTTATCGATATCAGCCTCTGTTGGCTTTTGATTTACAGATGCTTCAATCAAATACATATCGGCGTGAGCGAATGTCACAGTAAAGAAACCTTTCTTATCGGTTGTTACTTTCACTTCGTCACGCTCATTGCGGTAGCGCGCACTACCACGAACAATAGCAAGCTCAACGTCAGCGGCTGGTTTGCCATCCATTAATAACTGGAATTTAGCTTCTTCACCAGCAAATAGATCGTTCGGGTGAGTAGGTCCTGAAATTTCTAAGCCTTGACCAAGCAATGTTGGCTTAGAAGTACCATTACGGCTTACAAAAGTATCAACAGTTGCGATTGATTTTACAGTGCGCACGTCGGTTGCGCCTGCTGGTAGGTCTGCTTCTTTTTTACCTGCGAAAACACGGCCGCGATTGCCGTCTTTATCTTTATAGAAAGTCATTAGCATTGGCTTTTGCTGCATAGCAATATGGTAAGTACCATCTTGCGTTAAGCTCACTGCCGCTGAGTTTTTGCGTTTTAAATAGTATGCACGAATCGTTTCTTCAACCGGCTTACCATTTGGAGCAAGGGCAATTAATAAGTTGTCGTCATACTCTGCGCCTTTTTGTTTTGGGCGGTATGCTTTATCTGGGCTAAACAACTCATTAGAAATACTGGCATCGATCATCACATAGTGAGTTTTCTCACCAGATAAAGAAGTGTGAGATGGCATTAACCAACGGGCATGTGCTTGTGCATAGCCAGATGCAATTGCTGTGAAGGTCACGGCGCCGATCAGCGCCGTTTTTAATAATTTTAATTTCATTGTTTGTCCTTAATTACTGGTAATGGTAACAAAGCTAGTCGCGAACTCTTTTTCGCCTTTAATTGTGACTTTGCCGTCTTTCGTTAAGTCGATTTCAACGCGGGTGTAATCTCGGCCACCTTCTTCACGTACAACTTCAACATTTAGTAGGTAGCTACCAGGTTTAACTGGATTACCTTTTAAATCTTTACCTTGCCACTCAATGGTGTAAGTGCCAGGGCGTTTTGTTGCACCTGTTACACCATCAAAGCTGTCGTTGCTACGACCTGCTTTTCGCCACCACTGACGTAAGTCTTTAAACCATTCAGCTTTTTCGACCCAAAGTGCAATAGTGGTAACGTGTTTACGTTCAGGTGTTTCTAGCCATAACGCCACGTAAGGGCGATGATATGGAGAAACATCTAGCTCAGGTAAGGTAAATTCAACGGTTAGGTTGGGATCTTTTGCAAAGCTCAGTGGGCTGAACAAACAGCCAATTAGTAGAGCAACGAGTAAGTGGGCTTTTTTCATTAAGATACTCCTTTAAGTTGAGGCACCCAAACTAGATAAATAACCAAAGGCGTGGCAACACCAAGCAGCGTTAACCAAAGGCCTGCGGCACGTTTTTTACGGTTTTGAAAGAGAATAAATAATCCGGTAATAGCAAACAGAATCATCAAAACAGCTGAGATATCAATGACCCAGCTCCATGCTTCGCCTGTATGGCGGCCCTTGTGTAAGTCACCAATCAGACTCATAAAGCCACCAGTTTGATAATCAATATTAAGTTCACCGGTTTGAAAATCGATTTCGGCATAGGCAAAGCCAGCCGGAAGCGGGTAGTCGAGCATTACCAAGGCATCTTCTTTTTCCCACTCAATACTCTTTACATTGCTGAGTGAAAACTGCTGTTGCATGTATTGCTCTATTTCAGGGTAAAGGCTTGGTAATGTGTCGAGGTTTGCTTGTGCTTTTTCGAATAGCTCTGCAGAAACAAGTAGTTGGTTCTGACCATTATGTTTATCATTTTCGAGCCAACTAACGTGGTTAAGAATGATGCCACTGACACAAAATAAAATAAGCAAAAAGAATAAGGCCGTTGAAAGGTATATGTGTAAGGCGCGGCTAACGCTATAAAAGCTGCGTTTGTTAAATGAGAACATAATGCGGTTTATTCGTTAAAGATACAAATATGATAATGATTTGTATTACTGATAACAAGCGGGTTTACGTTCTTTACATTTCTTTGTGCTAGAAATGAATAGCGAGGTAAGCCATAACTGCTAGTTGCGAACTGAGAAAACAAGCAAGCAACATCAAGCGCATCTGTGTGGTTATATTAACTTGAATTAGGGTTGGTTTATTTGGTTCAGATGGGCGGTTAATTAAATAGGCTAATACGCTCAATTCAATCACTGCTACTAAATACATCACCCAAATTGGCGCGGCACTTTGTAGTAAAAAAGCATATCCGATAGCCATACCAAAACCTGCTAATAACTTAGCACGGGTAGGGACAACCTTATGCTCTTGCCAAAACCTTAACGGTTGGCCGTATCTAGGGTGGTTTAGCAGCCAGGCAGAAAGCTTGGGTGATGAGCGGGTAAAGCACGCCAATGCTAGAATAAAAAAGATAGTCGTCGGCATCACAGGTAATGCAATACCTATGATACCTAAACCCACCATCAATAATCCGAGTAATTGATAGCAGCCATTTTTATAGGCGGTAAACGCCGCTCTCACATTCATCAATAAAGTTGGGCCTGATAAAACTTAAATCGTTGTAGTGCTTGCTCGGCACCCTCTATCAAGGTGGCTTGTTGCTGTTCACAGAGCTCAAGGTTATCAATAAGATGACTTAGTTGACAGCCTTTAGAGTATTCACTGGCTTTAGCTAGGTAGCGTGCACCACGTTGATTATTTAACTTTAGCTCAGCTTCTACCTGTTTGCCTAATGTAGCTGCAGAAAATTGCGCTCCTTCAATTACATACAGCCAACCAAGTACATAGGCAAAGTCGGCATTTTGAAAGCGGCAGGGTTGCTGTTGATGATTTGGTAATGGGTGCTTTAAATCATCTAAGTCCTGCTCGATTAAAGATAATCGCGTACGATCATGTAAGTTATCTATATATTGATGTAAACCAGCATGCTCGTAGAGGCCTTTTAATTCTAACTGGTAGGCATACTGTAAGGTTAAAAACTTTTTATAGTTATCTAAATCAGCACTAGGCGCTAGCGCTAATAAATGATGATCAATATCATCGGTTATGGTGCTTATCGCTTGTTTTAGCTTTTCAGCTCGAGAAAGTAGCTCGAGTATTGGCATGAATATGTTCCTCAGCAACGTCTATAGAGTAAATGCACGGGATAGTTGATGTTGTCATAGGGTTATACCCATAATTTCTAAGTGATAATCAGACAAAGCTGCTATACAGCTTTTGACAATAAATCGGGCTTAGAATGATGTTATATAATAATGATTTTCATTTGTATATCCAGAAAATGTTTTTACTAAAGGTACAGATCGGACCTGAATATTCTTTGTTTTGTGTTTGTAACGTTTTATCAATATTCCAAAGCTACATTGTTAAAAAGTAAAAAAGCATGGAGGTGTTTGACTGTGAAGTTTAGTTCCAACATGCTTTATAGCATGTACTAAGCGATGCTTGATGGTCGTGTAAGGATATATGTCACAATAAGAATCTTTATAAAACCAATCATGAAAACCAGCCATAGAGCGGGTTCTGCTAAGGCTAATAATGAGAAACTAAAACATATACACGTTACTGCCATGAGCTTTGCTTTGACAGGTATTACTTTGTTTTCTTGCCATAAACGCAATGTTAATCCAAAGCGAGGGTGGTTAAGTAACTGCTTTGCATGTGTTGGTGAAGCATGACTAAAGCACACTAGGGCAAGTATAAAAAAAATCGTTGTTGGCATAATAGGCAAAGCCATACCTACAACTCCTAGAGCTACTAAAGTAAACCCACTTAGTTTTAGTGTGGTTTGTTTGTACCTTATTAGTCGAAGGTTAAATTTCATGAATACACTTGGCTTTGAAATTGTTGAAAGCGTGTAAAGGCTTGGCGAGCACCTTCAATTAGAGCAGCTTCTTGGGCTTGTGTTAGCTCTAACGTGTCTATTAGTTGTGTGAGTTCTCGCCATGCACTTCCTCGACCTGCTCCAGGTCCTTTCAAATATCGAGCGCCATGGTTAGCATCGAAGTTTAGCTGTGCCTCTACTTGCTTACCAAGCATCGCAGCTCCAACTTTTGAGCCCTCAACAACATAGAGCCAACCTAAAGCGGTAGCAAAATCTGTCTCATGGGTGATAGAAGGTTCTAAAGGGGTTTCTGGTAATGCGTACTTCAGGTCTTGAAAGTCCTGTTCTAATAAAGACAAGCGACGACGTGCGATTAGATCATTTATATGCTTAGCAAGTTCTGGGTGTTCGTATAATGCACTGACATCTTTCAAGAAGTTGTACTGTAAACTTAAAAATAATAGATAGCTGCTTGTATCGGCAAATGGGTTTTGGGCCATGATGCTTTTATCGACATTATTGTGCACATCTGTCGTTGCTGTTTTTAGTGCTTGAGATCGCGAATGTTCAGTAATGGTAAGAGACATGTTTACTCCATAGATAAAGCACATTGCAGTGAAAAATGATCGCTGCAATGTATAAGGTAAAATAAGAACTTAAAGTTTGATTTCTAGGCCAAGAGTAATGGTCTTTCCTGGCTCGGGCATGGCTACAATAGAACCCGTTGAAACTTTATATTGGTCAGTTAGATTCGTAACAGATGCATAGCCGCTCAGGCTTTCGTTGAACGTGTAATCAAGGTAAAAATCTAATTGATAACCAGATGGGATATACTCAAGTGCATCAACACCTGTTGATGATAAGAAGCCGCCAGGGTGGCGCTTATCGGTATGCTTTTTATAAATAAAACCTGTATCTAATGAATCATCAAACAAGGTTGCACCGATATTGACGATGTAACTCTTTTCTGGAGGAATTCGCAACGGGGTTAAACTGCCTAAAAAGCCTTCACTATTACAGCGTTCGGCACCGCCAATATCTGTCAATTCATTTGAACACATGTCTACGTCTTGGTAATTGATCATTGATGCAGATGCATAGAGGTACTGACTTTTATAATCTAGTTTTAACTCGATACCGGGAAGTGTGAATGAGTCATAGTTTGTAAATGCATAGGTGCGTTGCCAAGAATACGCTTCAGGATCCTTGTTGGGTAGGTTCGCCGTAGCAAGCATATCTTTTATTTCAGTGTGGAATAGGCTGAAATTGAAAGTAAAGTTATCATTGGTTACGATGATGTCACTAAATGTGCTTTCAATATTCAATTCGTATGAATTTGTTCGCTCAGGAGTAATTGGGTAGTCGGGTGAGAAAGAAAACACCTCATTAGAAACGGTTCCCTCGTATAAACTCGGCATTCGATATGCCTTACTATACTTAGCAGATACAAATGTGTTGCCAATCAGAAGATATGAAGCTTGCAAGGTTAAATCTAGTTTAGCATCAAAGTCATGCTCTAATTCAGCTTGGCGGTCTTCAATTTTGGCATCATGAAGGTTCATGTTTAGTAGTAGTTCTAAGTCATTAAAATCTAATTGCGCATTAGCAAAAAAGCTATTTGAGGTTCGCTTACCATCACGTGATGTAGGGTATTTTGTATAGAAGGTGTCTTCATAACCTTCTTTTGGTTTTAATTCTTCAGACTGCCACGCATAGCCAGTGGTCAAGGTTGTAGGGATCTGGCTGGCAATTTTAAAGCTTGATACATTATAAGCACTAAAGCCTGAACGAGTATTTGCATACTGGTGGGTATATTGTAATGCGTTTGAACCTAGGTTGCTTGCCAATGCATTGTATTGATCTAATTTTGCATGCGTGTTCCAAAGGTTCACTTTCAAATCGATAAGTGAGTTGTTCGTTGGTAAGTAGTGGTAAATAGCACTGATACTATTTACATGTGCTGTACCAAGTTGCCATTGTGGCATTGCCTCTTCACCTGCAGGAATTTCTTCCCATGTGCCGTCAGGTAGGCGGCGGTAATCACCTTCTTCATATTTATGCCAATATGAAGCGAGCATTTCCCCAGCGGCTTGTTGATGATGGCGGGTATTGACTTCGAGAGTGTGTTCATCGGTAAACTCATAGCTAAATTTAGCTAAGTAGGATTCACTTTCAAAGCTCGTATTAACGACTTCTGCGCCAGGTGATACCGGAGGGTGAATTTCAAAAGTACTTAGCCAACCCTCAACAACTTCAACAAAATCTTCATAACCATTACTACCAGCAAAGTAGTTGCCGACCTTTTTGTCACTAAAAGCAAATACTGCGCTGAAGTCATCATTTTTATAAGCAGTAGCTAAAACCATTGACCCGTTTTCAAAGTCTGTAGTGTTATGGCTTGGCGCTACTTGGTAATACTCTTGCTCTACAGGGTCATCACTTACTTTTGGCATAGAGTTGTTGTTGTATGTTTTTAGTTTTACTAATGCGCCTAAATTTTGACCTTCCTTTAAAATATCAGCAGGGTTTAAAGTGCTCATACTGATTGTGCCACCGATAGCGCCTGCGCTAAATGGTGAGGCTTTTGCTGCAGGGCCTTTTTCGACATTCACTGTACTGATCAGGTCTGAGTCAATGTAAGTGCGATCAGAGGTGCCCATATAACCGCGGTTAGTGTGAGTAGACTGTAAGCTACCATCAATAAAAATGGGAACTCGGCCTTCACCCTGTACGCCTCGGATGCCCACGTCTAATGCACCTGCTTCGTTACGAATATTATTCGCCTCAATTCCTGAAAAAGTTGAAAAAATATCAGAGTTTGAGAGGCCGCTTGTGCGGTCCATCTCTGCTCGAGTTATTTTTAATTGCGTACCTTTTACTACGATAACTTCTATATCTTTTTGTTTTTCTGTTAAATCATTAGAGACAGCGCTGTCTTTACCGGTAGTAGAAGAGGTTGAGTTTATTGAATTAGTCGACTTTATAACAATACTGTTATCGATTACTTCTGCACGAATAGCTGTATTCTTAAGAGCGACTTCTAAAGCATCATATACTGATTTTTGGCCATGTATTGAAGGAGCGACAATACCTTCTAATATTTTTGCATCAGCAATAAGGTTCATGTTCGCTTGCTGTGCTAGTTGGTTAAGTGAGTTACTTAATGATTGCTCAGCAATGTTAAAAGTAAATACCGCTCTATCTTGAGCGGCAAGGGGAGCGCTTAGGGCTAACCCAAGTGCAAATGCCAAAGGTGATAATTTAGTGGTTAAAGAGTAAGGGGTTTTCATTCATTTACATCCAAGTAATTAACTAACTAAAATGAAAACGAATGAGAATGAGAATTCCTCAATAAAAACTTTATAAATTATAGTTTGTTTATAATTATCTGATCTTTTTCTGTTTTTACTTCAACAGGAACTACATGGGGTAATAATTTTAAAAAATTATCCAATTCTGAGGCATTAAATGTTCCAGACAAAGGTAGTTGGCTCAATTCATTGCTGGCAAATTTAAATTCTCTGTCATGGTATCGGTTGAACTCTACAAAAACTTCATTGAGAGGTGTGTTGTCAAAAATTAGTCGCCCATGTTGCCATGCATCAATAAGAGTTGGGTTGATATTTTCAACAGAGATACCTTGCTCATTAACATAAGCTTGCTGACCTTGTATTAGTTCAACGGTATGCTGATTACTTTGAACCTTGACTCTACCATGCGAGACGCGAATGCGTGTGTTTAATGGTTTTTTATCGACTGTAAACCTAGTACCTAAAACGGTTATTTTAGTGGTGTCTGTATTGACGATAAATGGTCGCTTGAGGTTTGTCGTGACATCAAATAAGGCTCGCCCTTTTACTAAGGTATTAGAGCGAATGTGCTCATTAAAATTAATGTTTAGGTTTGTTTGTGCATCTAAATATAGCTTAGAGCCTTCTGGTAGGTTTACTTCAAGCTGCTCACCAACTGCTGAGCTATATTGAGCACTGTAATCGCTGCTTTCAGTATGGGGCAATAATGTGAAACTGATCAGGCTTATCATGAATATCGCTAAGCATGCTGCTGTTGCCATCCATACATTTGCTTGTGAAAAACGAAAGACTTTTGATGTAGATAGATTCTCGATTTCTTGTTCTGAAAACTGTGCTAACAAACCGTCTATTTGTTTACTTTCTTCGAAGATAGTCTTGTGATCAGGGTTTAGTGAAAGCCAGTACTGAAATTGCTCTTCTTGCTCTGTAGTAAAGCCACACTTTTGCTGTTCTAGCCACTTATTCGCTTGCTCTTGCAATAATGTTTGCTGACGGTCCATTGTATACTTTCCTATTTTCTATTCAGTGTTTCACGGCATAACATCATGGCTGTTGCTAGGTGCTTTTCAACCATACTAACAGAAATGTTCATTTGCGATGCAATTTGATGTTGGCTAAGATTTTTAAACTTATAAAGTACAAAGGCTTGTTTTGTTTTTTGCGGCAGCTGTTCAATGCATTGGTAAAGTTGCTTGAGTTGTTGCTGTGCCGCGAATTTTGATTCTGGCTCAAAGCCAGCGGGAGCAATAAGATCTAGTTCAACCTCTTCGGTTACTTTTCGCTTTTTACGATACTGATCGATAACAATGTTTTTTGCTGTAGTAAAAAATAGAGCACGCTGCTGGGTTGAATCATGATTTGGATTGTTTTTCTTATGATTCAGTATCCTTAAGTAGGCTTCTTGTACAATGTTTTGCGCCTTTTCTTTACAGCCAACGGAGCGTGAAATGTAATTTAAAACTTCAGCGTAATAGCGTTCCAAAAGTCACCTTTTTAGGTAATTTAAAAAGGAAAAGGATACTAGCTGCCAGCCAACTAAATGGCAATAGTTTTCGTTTGTATTTGCAACTGGTTTGAGGTGTGACAAATAGCCCAGCGCAAGGCTGGGCTAAATAGGTGTATGGAGCACTAGGGTTACTAAAAGTAATAACCTATATTGATATTGAAGCGGGTTTCAGTCTCGTCGCTGTCGCCAGCAATTGAACCACCAACAAATGGTTGGTTTTTCGCTTGTACAAAATCAAAGTAAGTGAATAAGCCACCTGCGGCAACAGATACACCGGTTACATTCATCCATGTATCTTCGCTGTTATCTGACTTGTCATAAATGATGCCGTAGTCATTATAAAACTGCAGGTTTGTTACCGGACCCCACTCTACAGGCAGGCTGTAAGCGATATTAGCATTAGTCATGGTCGCTTCTGCGGCAATACTATCGTAAAACGCATAAGCACCCACGGCCATACGGTCGACGTTGTCGATATCGTAGTTATACTCACCATGCTGGAGCTGGAAATTCCATGGACCGATAGTACTGTTTAAGTGCACAGCCCAGGCGTAGTAATCGCCGGCTTTATCTTCACCGTCATGCAAGCCACCCGATAACGCAGAAACACCTAGCTCAGTGGTGCCGCCGTCATGCTCAAAGTGATAACCATAACGACCAGAGAAGGTGTTGTACTCACCAATCGCATTGGTTGGTTCGGCATAAACACCTTCATCAGCAGAGCGGAAACCAACAACATCATATGAGTAGCGGTCGCTTCTGTCGCTTACGTAACCATCAACACCACCTAGCTCATCATTTTTGAAAAAGCCAAGATCAATTTGCCAGTTGTCAGCAATTTTGCGCTTGAATAGCACACCCAGATCGTGGTCATCTTCAAGACCAATATAGTAAGTGGTGCCAAAGAAGTAGTTGTGTGAATTATAAGGCCAGTTACCAAAAGGCACTTTGGTAATACCTGCCTGCACTTGCCAGTCTTCAGCAAAGTCGTAGGCAGCATAGGCATACTTAACAGCAGTCATGTAATCGAAAAAACGGATCTCAGCGTTAAGCTGTACATCACCGACATCGCCTGCAAAATTTAGCCTGAAGATGTCAAAATCGAAGTCACCACCGCGGTTTTTATTACCATCGTTATAAGATGTATGGCTGAAGTTGGTACGTACTGCACCCCCGACCTTAATGCCAGATTCTTTTTTAGGAGCTTCAACAGCTGCTGTTTGTTGCTCAAGTTGCTTTTGCTGTTTTGCTACTTGTGCATCAATTTGCGCTTGTTTTTCGGCTTGTTGCTGCGATTTTTCTTCGGCAGCATCAAGTTTGTTTTGCAGTTGTTGCATTTGCTGTTTCAGCAATTGCAGCTGCTTTTGAAGGTCATCAATTTCAGATGCCTGACTAAGACTTGAAGTTGTGCCCAAGGCTATTGCGAGGGCTAACTTTGATAGTTTAAGCATGAATTTTCGCTAGTGTTGGAATGGGTACTACCAAGCATAGTTGATAATCATGCTGAACCCAAGACTAGACACAGAAAATTAATATTAATCAATCAGTTTTAATTTTTACTGTGGTTCTAATGTCTTGGTGATTGCGCCAACTTCAAGCAGAGGTGAAGCATCAAGCTGATCTGCATCCATCATTGCGGCAATACGTTGCATTGATGAAAGTAGTAAGCTTTGCTCCCACTCATCGAGTGCTGAGAACTTTTCAATGAAATGTTCTTGCAGAGGCTGAGGTGCTTGATTTAGTAGCTGTTTACCCGCTTCTGTGAGATGCAAACTAACTCGGCGTTTATCTAATTGGCTACGTACACGAGTGATCAGGTTACGGTTTTCTATACGGTCTAAGATATTGGTAACCGTCGCTGGGCTTAGATTTACATTTTGTGCAATGCGACTAGCGGTTATGCCATCGGTTTGTGCAACCTCGTTCATAATCAGTAATTGTGGGCCTGTTAAGCCAGAGGTTTTATTGAGCTGTTTTGAATGAAGGTCGATGGCTCTGATCACTTTACGCAGCGACACTAGTAGCTCGTCATACTTTTGCATGTTTCTGTCTCTTAAATAAGGCGGCGTGGAGCAACCGCAATCAAAAAATTTTACACATCTAATAAATTGAGTTCAAATAAATAATGACTATATTGCTTATAATTTATGGCCATAAAGGTTGTTTTTGTGCTTTTAAAATAATTAGAGCAGAAATTAAAAAGCAAAAGTTAAAATTTAGATGAAGTAATTGTTGTTAACACTTAAAATGCAACTACGAGGTGACACCATCACTTTGTAGTAAAACAATTTATACAAATAACTAAATATTATTTACTAAAAGCCACTGCATTGGGTAAGGTGGATTTACCTTTCATTAAATGGGACGAATTATGAAGTTATCGCCATCAGTTACGATTGAGCAAAGTGAAACCGGGCTTGAATTTATTAAAGTTGCTAGTGAGTTTTGTAGCGCAACTATTTTTCTGCAAGGTGCGCAGATCACTGAGTTCACGCCAACCGATAAAAAGCCACTATTATGGGTCTCAGAATTAGAAGATTACCAAGAAGGCAAAGGTGTGCGAGGCGGTATTCCGATTTGTTGGCCATGGTTCGGAGTAAGCCAACATGAAGGCTGGCCAGCTCATGGTGTTGCTCGCACAAGTTTATGGCGCGCAGAAGAAGTGAAAGAACAAGACGATTCTATTTATATCAGCTTGTCATTGCCGATGACGCAAGTTGATGAAAAGTATTGGCCTTATAAAACTAAGTTATTGGCTGAGTTTATTTTAACCTCTAGCTTAGAGATGCGTTTAACAACCACGAACTTAGATAACCAAACAGTACAGTTTACTCAAGCACTGCACACGTACTTCCCAACACCAGCAATTGAAGAAACAAAAGTAGATGGTCTGCAAGGCGCGAAATACATTGAATTTGCTGAAGGTCCATTTGAGCAAAATGAATTGGTGTCGTTCGCACGTGAAACAGACATGGTTTACACCGAAGCAAGAGACACTCAGCGTATCATTACACCTGATGGCATTATTGAAGTAGGTCGCGAAAATTCAACATCGTGTGTACTTTGGAACCCATGGATAGATAAATCAAAACGCCTTTCTAATTTTGCTGATGACGAATACCACGTAATGCTGTGCTTAGAAGCGGCTAATGTCCTTGATGATAGTGTTGAACTTGCACCAGGAGCAAGCCACACACTTGCAACAAAACTACGCTGGGTATAATTTATAACATATAAAAACTCAGTGTTAGCACGTAAGGCCAGCACCGCTGGCCTTTACAAGGAATTACCGTGTTTAGTAATCAACAAATAGAAACCCTTCCAAAGCATCAAACGATTCAATTCCAACCACTTGCTGATAATGCGATATGGCATGTACAACTAAATTGGTTGTTGTTTTATGTGCCTCTGATGGCCGTGATCATTGCGGTACGGCACTTTAATCCTGCCGTTAGCGAAGCTATTGCTGCACCTTGGCTTTTGGTTTTGCCATTGTTGGTAATACTGTCGATGGTTTACAACCTTTACAGCGTTCGCGCTAAAGGGGTGGCAGTAAGAGAGCATGATATTGCCTTTAAGCGAGGTTTAATTTGGCAACAAATCACTTTATTGCCTATTTCTCGCGTGCAACACACCGAAATTCATCGCGGCCCAATTGAGCGAAAGTTAGGACTCGCAACACTCAGGCTTTACAGTGCGGGTGGCATGAGTGCTGATTTACATATCAGTGGGTTAACTGACGAACAATGCAATGATGTTCGCCAGTTCGTGCAAAGTTATGGTGATAATGCAGCAACTCAAGAAAATGAGCTTGCCGATGAGTGATCAACAATGGCAACGCGTGTCGCCATGGGCGCTACTGTATTTTATTGTTCACTTTGCACTGCGATTCATAAAAGATGGGCTGCTTAATTTACTGCCTATTTTGGTGTTATTTGTTACGCAAGTTGAGCAAAAGCTGTTTTGGGGGCAAATAGCTGTTGCCGTAGCCTCTTTAGTTTTAGTGGTGTATGCCTTTGCTTATTATCGTAATTTTAAATACCGCATAACAGATGGTCACGAAATACTGCTCAATAAAGGGGTATTTAAAAAAGAGCGGCTAACCCTAAAATTTGCTCGAGTACAGAACGTAAACATTGCCGAGCCTTTTTATTTTCAGCCAGTTAATTTAGTTAATTGTATTTTCGATGCCGCCGGTAGTAGTGCTCAAGAAGCTGTGATCCCGGGAGTTAAGCTTAGCTATGCCGAGCAAGTTCGTGAACAAGTTATGGAATTTAAAGCTCAGTTACAACAGCAAGAGCAGCTACCTGTTGAGCAGAGCGAAGCAACAGATAAACCGAAAACCTTAACGATCAGCAATGCTGAAATTGCTAAATTTGGTTTGATGTCGAACATGGCAATTTTAGCATTGGCCGCACTTGCTCCATTTATGAATGTGATTTTTGAGTACCTCGAAAAAACCATCATAAACCGCCTAGAGGCCATACTGAATGAGCAAGCTGCTTTTGTTGGCAGCGCAGCTGCAATCGCTGTGTTAATTATGGTTGTTGCCATTGTTTTATGTGCCATTTTACTTTCTGTTGTCATGGCCTTAGTGCGCTTTTTTAACTTTCAGCTGTATTTTCAAGACGATAAGTTTAAGCGTGTGGCAGGTTTATTTGAGCGCCAGCAACTCTCGATTAGCGTGTCGAAAATTCAAAGTGTGCAAATCAAACAAAATATTATTGCTAGGCTCCTTAATCGCTATACCTTAATTTGCCCACAAGTGAGTAGTGGTGGTATGGCAGCTGGGGTTGCGGCACATAAAAATAAACAAACGTTAGTGATGCCAGTAATCACTAAAGAGCAAGTGCAAGCCGTGTGTGGCTGGTTATTTCCATGGTTTGTTGATTTAACAGAGCTTAACTTTATTAAGCCTGAGCGAGCTTTACTTTATAAAAATACGTTTTTATATGTGATCCTGCCAAGTGTGTTTTCTGCTTTAATTTTCAACGCCTTATTTGATGCTGCTACGATGCTGTGGAGCAGTGTCGTAGGCTTAGTTTTGATGATCGGTGTGTTTTTGAATTATCAAAAAACGGGTTTGGCTATGTATCAACATGACGGCCGTTTTTTTGCCGTATTTAAAACCGGCATGCTAGGTGTGCAGTATCGTGTTTTTGAAATCTATAAAGCGCAAAGCGTCACCACAATAAGCACTTATTTAATGCGCCGATCACAGCTTAAAAGCTTGTATATACAACTGGCTTCTGGTTCTGTATCAATGCCTTACTTAAAAGCAGAGCTGGCTGAGCAGTTTGCTGATTTCGCCCTATATGAAATAGAAGGCGTTGAGCGGAATTGGTTTTAAATAAAAATGATTCTCAATATCATTGATTCGTTTTAATATTGAGGTATACTAGCGCAACGTCAATAACCACGGGTGCGCAATGATTTATTTACTACCTATTTTAGCTATTTCAGGTGTTGTTGCCTTACTTTGTTATGCACGTTCTCAGCAGGAGTGTAAGGGCTTATGTGTGAGTGTTGCCGTTACAGCAATTGCTTTACTCGTAACCGCAGCTTTGGTCATCGCGGGGCTCGGTGCATTAAGAAGTAGCCTGATGTTTGCCGTGACTGTTTTTATTATTTATCAATTACTCGGTTTAGTACGGCCGATTAGACTGGAGTAATTTCTTACACTTTTTAACTTCAGCCTTTTAAAAAAGCATCGCATACTAACCCTTAAATTAAGCAACTTGCTAATCAAGGATTGTGATGAAAAAAGCTCTGTTAACTGTGGCACTACTTGCTGCTAGCCACGCTTCAAGCCAAGAGACTTGGCAAACTATTCATACCGAGCACTTTAATGTGCATTTTAGTACTGAGAACCAGCAATGGGCCCGTTCAGCGGCAACAGAGCTTGAAATTGTTCGCGATAAGGTACTAAAACAGCAAAACCGTGCTCTTGATGAAGTGGTCGATGTTCTGGTTTTTGACCCATTTAACGCCTCCAATGGCTTTGCTTTGCCGGTGACTAACAAGCCTTTAATGGCTTTGTTTACTACGCCCCCACAATCCGACACGGTGATTTCTAACACCGATGGCTGGCAGCAGTTATTGATTTTGCACGAATATATTCATTTGGTGCACCTTGCTCAGCCTACTCGAAGTGACGTGCGCCAAGCTATTCGTAATAGTTGGGATATTTACGACTTAGCTGAAGGTGAAATGCCGCGCTGGGCTGCAGAAGGGTATGCAACGCTACTTGAGTCGAAAATGACAGGGCGGGGTCGTTTATACGATAACCTTTCAGAGGCAATATTGGTTGAATTTGCCCAGCAAGGTGCATTGCCACGATATAGCCAATTAAATAGTACCGAAGGGGGCTATTTAGCTGGCTCAATGGCGTATTTAATGGGTTCTCGTTTTCTTGCTTGGCTTGAAGAGAACTATTCAGCGCAAACTCTTGATGCAGTTTGGACCCGCATGCAAGCGGTTAAAGCGCGTGATTTTAATGAGGCCTTTAGCGGCGTATTTGGCGACTCACCTGAACACCTCTACCGCCGTTTTATTGCAGAATATACTTATAAAGCAATGGCTAAAGAGGTAAGTGAGCAAACACTTGCAAGTAAGCTTTGGTTGGAGCTTGATCTATACGCCTCGAACCCTGTTTTAAGTTTAGATAACAGTAAGCTTGCCATTGTTGAGCGCAACAAAGATAACGAAACCCGTTTAGTTATCTATAGCACTGATGACAATCAACAGGCTGCCGATGATTTTGCAAAGCAGCAACAAGCGTTACTTGATGATGACCCTGCTGATATTGCAGATAAAGCCCCCAGTGTTTTTAAACGTAAGCAAAAACATGTGCTTCACCAAATTAATAGGCAGGGTATAAAAAACCCGCAGTGGTTAGATGAAAGTACATTGTTTTTCACCGCCACAACAACCGTAGGTAAAGGCTCGATTCAAGGTATTTCTGATCTATACCGCTATGATATTGATACAGGCAAAGTAACCGCATTAACCCAACATGCAGGGCTGCGCCGCTTTAGTATCAGTGATAACGGGCACACTGTTTATGCTGAGCAAACGAAGCATGGTTTCTCTGAGCTAGTGCGCCTTGACCTCAATACGGGTGTCGCTACGCCTTTATTTGAGAAAAGCCTAGAAACGGTTTATGACTATCCATTACTTAGCCCTAATAAAACTCAACTAGCTTATTTAAAAGCGACATTAAATGCTAATTGGCAGTTGTATATACAAGATGTAAGCTCTCAAAAATCACTTACTGTGCCAATGCCAAAGGGCTACCAGTATGTGTCACAACCTAATTGGCAAGCCGATGGCAAAGGGCTTTATTTTGTCGCTGGTAAAAATAAAGCTCTCGATTTATATCATTATGATCTACAAAGCAATTCACTACGCCAATTAACGCAAGGCCAAGAAGCTATTGCACACCCAATGGCAATGAATAATGGTGAACTTTTGTATTTATCGATCACTGCTGAAGGGCCGAATATCAAGCATTTTGCTGAGCAACCACAAGGATTAGAGGTTGTTGAATTTGCTAAAAGTGCAGAGCCACCACGAGGTCAGGTAACGAGCGAAGTATTACCTGAGGCGAAAATCTACCCGCAAAGCCCAACTGAGCCAGCCGATTATGATATTTGGCAGCAAAAACCCACCTTTTCGCTGGCATCTCAGTATTACTCGGCCTCATCTTCGCTGCTTACCCTTGGAGTAAAAAGTAACGACTTTTTAAAGCAGCTCGATTTACAAGCAGGCTACAGTGTTGATTTACATGACAAAGCATTGGAAGGGGTGTTTGCGGCCGCTAAGTACTCAGCGTTTGATTTAAAATTTAAAGCGCTGTTATTTGATTACGACCTTGAATCGGCAAAACAGTACCATTCACAAATACCGGTGAAGGTAAGTAACACTGGGGCGCATTTAGCCATGAGCTACCCGTTGCAGTTTCAGCAGCTTAGAATTACACCGAGTTTGAGCTATAACTACAGTGATTTTAGTAAGGGGGATGATCAATGGTTAACCCTTGGACTTGAACAAAAATGGCAACATGATAGACAGCGATACGGTTTTGCTCAGTCTGTGAGTGCTCAGTGGTTATCCGGTGATGCTAACTCGAATAATTGGCAGGGCTATAACTTTGCCACCGTATTGAGCGGTTATGCTTTTGATATTCCTGTGTATGTTAATTTTGCACAGCAATATCGCGATGACAGTATTCTTGCACTTGGCGGTTATGAGTCAAACTTAATTAATAATGACACGCAAAGCGGCTTTGTTGTTGCCCCTGAGTTGCCGTTTATTAGTCAATCAGGTAACCGCTATAAAGGTTATGGCGGGGGCATTAGTTACAAAGATTCATTACCTTGGCTTTATTACCAACAGCATCAAGTTGATAACCGAGTCTATGCACAAAGTTACGGGCTAAAATGGCGAGGAGACTTTAGCTTTGGTATGGGGCCCGCTGGTTTAAACGATGTAAACCTTGATTTTGGCGTCGCCCGGGTAGAAGGCGACGACTTTGAAAATGATTTACGGGCTTGGCTAAGCTTCTATTACTCGTTATAGCCTAGTGTTGATCAGTTAAGGCGAAAAGCTTGGCGTGATATAGCGCCAGTTTTTCGTCTTTATTTTCTATCTCAATGGCTTTTTCTAGCCACTCCTTAGTGCTTTTTTCATTTCCTTGCTGAAAACTAATAATCGCTAATTCTATATAGGGTTCAGATAAATAAGGGGCTAATGCAATAGCGTCTTCGAGTTGTTGCTTTGCCTTGAAAAGCTTGCCATTGTTACGGGCGTTAATTGCCGTTGCCAGTAACTCGAATGGATCCTGCTCTAGCATCGCCAACTGTGAATTGAGCTGCTCTGCCAAAACCTGATCATTAAGTTGCTCGGCCAGCACTGCGTAATTATGTAGTAAATTCGTATCTTTAAAGCCATGCTGCATTGCTGTTTGATAAATATGTTTTGCTCCAGCTAAATCACCCGCTTGGCGATGTAATACGGCAGCTAGATTATAAAGTGAGGGTGCATGTGGTGTGTATTCATTGGCTTTTAAAATGTAGCTGTAACTCAAATTGAATTGCTTTTTAGTTAAGGCCTCGCTTGCCAAGTTGCTGTAATAACGGCTGATTAAGTCTTTTAATTCAGCGCGGCCAGAGTAAAAACTACCACGTGCTGGGAAGTAATCGATGACTGTGCCTGGTGGCACCAAGTAATTATCGTCCTCATTTAAAGGGGCGTAGACTTTGGTGCGAAAATGGCCCGATACATACACGATGTTATTTTGTTTGCTATAAACAGGCTCACTGGAGACCGCTTGAAAGCCTGTTTGAAGTCCAGCTAGTTGAGCATAAGCATGGGTTAAAATTGCTAAGCTAATACAGTTACCTTGATGACCTTGAAGAGTCTGCTGGGCATTGAGTGTGGCGCTAAAGTAATTAAAATTGGTGAGCTTATTTTCTAAATAGTGATATAGGATTTGGTCATCCCTTAAATCGCCACCTTGACGTTTGGTAAAATAATTAAGAAAACGTTTCTGCTCATCTGCAGGGAGCGTAAATAGCTCAGGGTCGCTAAGTTCAACGTGTTTAAAATGTGCTGCATTGAGTAAGCTGGCCACACTCGGTGGTGGCGTTGGTTGTTGTTTTGTACTCTTGCATCCAACTAAAAAAGTACTTAAAACAAGCGCATATAAAATTGACTTCATGGCTTAACCCTCCTGAGCACTATTTAATCAATGTACCCAGATCACATTAATTATTCAAGTTAGTCGTTAGTGTCATCAGCTGTAAACAGCTTGTACGGATATCTTGCCAATAGACTGTTGTTTATTTTTTATTCTTTATTGCATTCTAAAGCGCTCTCATTACAATGCCGCGCTCTTTTAAATCGCTTTAAAAACAGGTGTTTACTGTAATTCTATGGGTGATTTATAAATTGCTAACTTATTAACTAAATTGTAACGAGAGAGGTCTGTTTTGGCGCACTTTTTGCCGATTATTTCATGCTTTATTTTAGCGTTTAGCTTTTATCCGCTTTTAAATAAGATCCGTAAAAATCGCAGTGTGTCGGGCGTTTCGCTGTTAATGATGAGCTTTGGTGTTGCGCAAAGTTTATATTTCATCACCTTTAACCTGTTTTTTCAGCGTTTTTACATGGTTTTGCCATTCGTTGTAACAGGCATGCTAAGTGGCGTGATTCTTTACTATTTTGTTCGTTACAATGCCGCACGAAAGCAACGCATGCAGCTAGCTGGGTTATTAGCCATCTCGGTCGTGCCTTTTGGATTGTTGCTTAACTCTCATTATGAAACAGCAACGGTGCTTAACTGGCTAACCTATGTTGGTTTAGTCATGAGCTCTATTCGGGTTATGCCGCAGACTTATAAAACCATTAAAAGTGGTGATATTAGTAATTTAAGTGCGCGTTACTTCAGCCTACAGTTTGTTGCTGGAAGCTGCGGCCTCGCTGCCGAGCTTGCTATGGCGACACCGAGCGTGTCTCACATACTGACCTTTGTAATGATTCTACTGACTAATGCAGCGCAATTGGGGTGTATTCAATATTATAAATCGCGCCCTGCAATGGCTTGATTGGGTAATAAACAAACTATTTATTAACTTTTTGCTTTATGGCACATTATCTTATCGCTATCGAAAGGATAAGATATGAATTGGAATCAATTAGGCTACTTGTGTCGATTATTATCGCCAATAAGTGGCCTAAATAAAGCACAGCAAGAAGCGCTTAGTGCCCCGCAACACTTAGAAATTTATAATGATGGACAAAAGAATAGTCCATTAGCCACTAAGCTTGCAAAAGACCTTAAAGAAGCTGAAGGTGAGCAGCAGCAAAGGTTAGCGTTAAGTTATGCAGCGTTATCATCAACACTAAAAGAGCACTCTTTCGACTGTAAAACCAAGTTGCTTTATCTGGGTGTACTTTTCTCCGTTTTCATCCTTGTTAACTTTATTTACCAGCAATTTGTTATTCCTTCGTTCTCAAATGTGTTTAGCCAATTTGATGTGCAAGTTACAGAGCACATGGCTAATTTAGTTAGATTCTGGCTGGTCGCAAGTATTGCGCTCGGCTTGTTCTTGATGGTTATTGTATTGACTGTAAATGCGCTTCGACAGTTTGCAAATCTGACTTTACTGAGCGCTTCATCAGCCCAGTTTGAGTTAATAATCCCTAAAAAAATTAGGCACAATTATGATGCGTTAGTCGCATTAATTGAGTTCCCATTGTATGGAACATTACAGAACGATAATCGTGAGTTATCTCATTTAAAAACATGCCAAAGTAATGGCTTGGATATTGCCCAAGAGCTAGAGCTCCTCGTCGCCAATAAACTTGAAAGCTTACGCGGCGATATCACAGCGCATATCAACAGACTCATCACTGTATTTAGTATTTTATTGGTGATATTAGTTGCCCATTTCTTAGTGGGAGCATATGAGCCTCTATTCTTAATGGGAGAGATAGTATGAAAAATAAAGGATTTACGCTGATTGAGTTAATGGTTGTAGTAGCCATCATCGGCATTTTAGCTTCTGTTGCATTACCACAATACAGTCAATATATTCAGCGCAGTGAACTAGCTGATCCCTTAGCAATGGCGTCAACTATTCGAGAAGACGTTACAGCTTTTTACTTGGAGCACGGTCGCTTTCCAAAAAACAATGAGCAAGCAGGTGTCCCTGCAAGTAAATTTTTAATTGGTAATCGAGTTACGGGGATCACTGTTGAAGACGGAGCGATTCATATTAGCTTGGGCAATAAGGTATCTATGCCTTTGCAAAATACAGTATTAAGTTTTCGCCCTGCGGTTGTTGTCGGAAGCCCTACAAGCCCTATAGCTTGGCTTTGCGGGTTTGATAAACCTGTAACGGGTATGCAAGCGGTTGGTGAGAATAAAACGACTGTGCCAAAAGATATATTACCTTCATCGTGCATTGATCGGCGCTAACTTTTAAAAAAGGCTGCCAAGTGGCAGCCTTTTTTGTGTTGTTGTAATTACGCTTCGAGGGCTTTACTAATTAAGCGATCGATATATTGCTTATGGGCTTTAGCTGCGGTGTTTGCACCCCATGGTACGCTCATATCAGCAATTTGATTTAACTGATAAAGCGCGGCAGCTTTGGCTAGGTTATCGTGCTTGCTCGCTTTGCCTAAACCAGCAATCGCGATTAGCTGGTTCACATATTCAACTTGTAGATTGTGACTTAGGGTATTTGCTTTTTTGCTGTCTACAAAAATGCTTGCTGTTAAGTCATTCATAAATTGGTTAAGTGAATACTCGTTGCCATACATTGCGCTGTCTGAAATACGCAGCATAACTGCTGGGTGCAACAACTGAGCAAGTACCAGCTTTTGCATACCTAAAATCATGCCATGTGGTTTAGGGTCTTCGTTCTTACCATAATGATTAAAACCACGACGCTGCTGTAGCAGGTAGTTATACAGTGGCTGCATGCTCGAAAGTACATTTGGCGAGAATACTTTGTCGGCTAACACTTGCATTGCATGTTGCTGGCGCTCAAGTGGCACTGGCGTAAATGGTGCGCCATTTTTGTCATCACCCACCACATTGCGTTCTACATAAACACCACCAATTTGACGAGATACCACGCCTGCTTGTGTTCTGTAGCTTCTAAATAAAATGTTCGCTGAGGTAACTAGCTGCTGGTATGACTCACCATTAACCGTGGCATTGTCTTTAAGTTCAGTAAACAGCTTATTGATAAGTTCCATACGATCATCAGCATATGCGGCAGGGTTAGATGACATATCACCAATCATTACACGTGGGTCGATATGGCGGCCTGGGGCACGCATATCATCAGCATCATTACCAAAAGCTAAAGCATGCTCAGATGAGCGAGCGAGAATTTTTTCAAGGCGCTGCTGCTCAGCGGCTTTATCTGCTAATGCTTGGCTGTAGCCGTACTCAATCGCCCAATCATCGTAAGGGCCAGGTTTTGTTTGGAAGATATCACCTTGTTGCATGCCAATAGGGGCAATGTTTGCTGGTGCATAGTCCATAACTGAGCCCGTTACGATACCTTGCGTTTTACTCTTATCGTGAACTTCTTTTTCATCCCACAAAATAGATGATTTCATATTGTGGTTAAGGCCTAGGGTATGGCCCACTTCGTGTAAAACTAGCTGAGTTAAGCCTTGGCGTAAAATCTCTTTGTCTTCAATGCTCGCACCAGTGCCTAAGCCTTTAGCAAGTAGCATGTTTTCTTGAATGCTGTGGCCCAGTGAGCAATGTAAGTCTGTGCTGTTTTGGCTAGTTTCAAGCGTGGCTGCACCTTGAGTGTATAAGCTGTCGTACATCCAACGGTTTTTCATGAAAACATACTCTAACATAATGTCAGAGCCTAAGATTTCACCGGTTAATGGGTTCGCAAGGGCAGGACCATAACCACCAAATGGTGGGCGCGGTGATGCAGTCCAACGTAATACATTGTAGTTAATATCGCCCGCATCCCAATCGGCGTCATCAGGTTGCACTTTTACTTCGATGGCATTTTTAAAGCCCGCTTTTTCAAATGAGCTATTCCATGCTAGTACGGCATCACGAATAGTGTCTCGCCACTCAACCGGGGTGGTATTTTCAATCCACCAAGTAATCGGTTTAACTGGCTCAGACAGTGCCGCTGACGGGTCTTTCTTTTGTAAGTCCCAGCGCTTGATGACATCTTCATAAGGTGCCCAATCCGCTGATGTCATATTGTCGAATTCGTTAGTGAAATAACCAATACGCGCGTCATCTTGGCGAGCTTGATAATCATTTTTCGGTAGCGCGACAAATGAATGCTGTACTTTAATTGAAACGTTACGAGGATCGCTTACGGCTTTTGAACCTCGTACTGTTGGGTTAGCATTAGAAAATACGTAATCCACCACAACATCTAGGTTATTTGGGTAAGGGCGCTGTTTAACAATACGCGATTTTTTGTCGTTTAACTTACCAAGTTTAAAGCGTTTGCTGGCATTTTTATCTTTTGGGTTTGCCCAAGGTGACACTTTATGCAGTGCTTCACTTAAAAAGAGCTTATCAACTTTAAAAGCAATTTTACCGTCTTCTTCTTTTTCGATTTTAATACTCGCAAGGACAGCTTCGCTGATGTTGGCATCGGCAGAGCGTGCTAGGGCTGAGTTTTCATCAAATTTATAGCGCGGTGTTTTGCTAATAATATCAATGCGGTCAAAGTATTTACGAAACTCAATTAGCTTTGTCTCGCGATATGCCCCTCTGAAGTGGCCTGCATCAGTAACACCATCAACGGTGTGAGCAAAGTACACAAATGGTGTATCAAGTTGAGATTGGTCTATCACCATTAAGTTATCGCCGGTTTTCGCATCTTGGTAAATGCTGAAAACGCCGGCAAACTCGCTTTTATCTTTGATCATTTCAGCCAGTGTTTTTGGCTTCTTTTCTTCTTTCTTTGTTTCGGCAGCGTGGCCATTCATGGCAAACGCTAAGCTTAGTGCCAGCGCAATGTTTGTTATTTTCATTGTTAACTCGTTCCTTTAATTATTTCTCAATCAAGTTTAATGAATTAACCCCTTGATAAAAGGCTGTTTGTTAACAAGTGTGAAAGGAAGTCTCTAAGCCTTTGATGTTATGTGGTTTTTGTTTGTAACAAATTGTTCTTAGATAAGTTTTGGTTTTTGTGTTGCCAATTTATCTGTTTTTGTAACAGTTCCTTACAAATGTCACATTAATGTTTCTGTCAGCTTTGGTATGATAGGGCCAGTGAAAATATTATAGGTGTAAGTTATGCGCACAAGTTTATTAAAATGGATATTACCGTTTGTTGCATTAATCGTTGGTGTTGCTGGTTTTAAAGCAATCAACGCGATTGCTCAAGAGCCTAAAGACAAGGATGTAGTTGATGTGCGTCCTTTAGTACAGGTTGAGCCAGTAGCAAGTGATGATCATCAAGTGATTATTAATAGTTACGGCGAAGTGAAACCGCTTGAAAGTACTTTGCTTGCCTCACAAGTGGCTGGTGAAGTTACAAGCTGGCATCCAAACTTTGTTGCTGGTGGGATTGTAGCTCGTGGTGAAGTGTTATTTACCATCGAAAAAGACAACTACGAAGCAGCTGTACTACAAGCTGAAGCGTCACTTGCTAGTGCTCAAGCGGCACTGATTGAAGAGCAAGCACAAGCTAAAGTGGCAGAGGATGAAGCAAGACGTTACCCAGAACGTGAGCGCACTGACTTATTCCTACGTAAACCTCAAGTTTTAAGCGCGCAAGCCGCTGTTAAATCAGCGCAAGCGGCATTAAAACGTGCCGAGCGTGACCTTGCTCGCTGTGAGGTAAAAGCACCTTACGATGCATTGGTGATCAGCCGTGAAATTGGTGTTGGCCAATACATCAATGTGGGTAGCCAAGTTGCTGAAATTAACAATATTGAAAGTGCAGAAATCATTGTACCAATCGCTGGTTTCGATAGTGTATTTTTGCCAAAACGCTTAAAAGGCGTTAAAGCGACCATCATCAATAAAGGCTTAAACAGTTTTACTCGTGAAGCCGAAATTGACCGTGACCTAGGCGTTGTTGATAACGCGACGCGTATGAGCAACTTAGTTGTTCGTGTTGATGACCCATACGGCTTAAAGCACGACGTACAACCTATTAAATTTGGTGCTTACGTACAAGTGAGCTTTGCCGGTGCAACATTACAAAATATCTACCGTTTACCGCAGTCTTTAGTGAATAACCAGACGGTGTGGATTGTGAACGACGAGAATAAACTTGAACCACGCAAAGTAACGGTAGTACGCGAAGAAGGTGAGTATTTCTACATTAGTGATGGCCTTGAAGTGAATGACCAGTTGGTTCTTACGCTACCTGAGTACCCGCAAGAGGGTATGGAAGTGAAGGTTGCAGGTATGAAAGAAATGACAAGCGATGCAGAAACTGCAGCGGTTGAAAAGCTTTAAGGTAGCACTATGACTGATACAAACACAGAAAAACAGTCTGGCCTTATTGCCTATTTTGCCAATAACTCGGTCGCTGCTAACTTAATGATGGTGTTTATCATCATTATGGGGATCATTAGTTATTTCACTATTCAGCGCCAGATGTTCCCGAATGTTGAAATTAACTATATTGAAGTACAAGCCAATTATCCGGGGGCCTCACCACAGGAAATTGAAGAAAGTATTCTGATCAAAATTGAAGAGTCACTAAAAGATGTCACCGAAATTAAACGTGGTGTATATCGCTCATTTCGAAATAGTGGCCGTGCAAGTTTAGAGATCAACACAGATGCAGAACTTACTGATGTACTCGATAAAGTGAAGCTAAGAGTAGACAGTATTGCGACTTTCCCTGCGGGAATGGAGCCGGTGACGATTAGTCAGGTTGAGTTTCGCCAAGACGTGATTGGTATGACGCTAGTAGGTGATATTCCACTTACTGAGTTAAAGCCTGTTGCAAATAAAATTGAAGATGAGTTACTGCAATTATCTAATGTGTCGCTGGTACAAAACGATGTACCACTTGATGAAATTGCAATTGAAATTGACCCGGATTCACTTCGTCAATACAACCTTACTTTAAGTGAGGTGGCCAGTGCTGTACGTCGTTACTCTGCAAATATTTCAGCAGGTCAATTACGTACTGACGCAGGTATTATCTCGGTACGTGTTGAAAATCAATATTACAGCGGTGATGAGTTCCGCCAGATCCCAGTAAAAATTGGTGCTAATGGCGCGAAAGTGCTGCTAAACGACATTGCTGTGATTAAAGACCAATTCACAGAAGGTGAGCGTTACTTTAAATTTAATGGTGAAAATGCCGTTTATTTATCAGTAAAAGCAACCAAAGAACAGAATATGATCCCGGTTGCTGATTCAGTTAAAGCGTTTATTGAGCAAAAGAATAAAGAGCTACCGGCGGGCCTGCGTCTTGAGCCATTAATGGACATGACTTATTACCTAAATGCCCGTTTAGACATGATGAAAAGCAATCTCTTCCAAGGGGCTATCTTGGTTGCCATTATGTTGTCTATCTTCTTACGCTTTAAGTTGGCACTTTGGGTAATGATTGGTTTACCTGTGTGTTTCTTAGGTGCAATGATGATGATGCCGTTATTTGGTATCAGTATTAATATCGTGTCTTTATTTGCCTTTATTATGGTACTCGGGATCGTGGTCGATGATGCCATAGTCATAGGGGAAAGTGCCTACACCGAAATTGAGAAAAAAGGCGGTGGTGTTGTAAATGTGGTAAATGGCGCAAAACGCGTTGCTACCCCAGCAACATTTGGTGTTTTAACAACGATTGCTGTATTTGCACCGTTTACATTATCAAGTGGCCCAGAGAGTGCATTTTTCTTTGGTATCGCGGTGGTAGTAATTCTGTGTCTGATATTCAGTTTGATTGAATCGAAACTTATTTTACCGGCACACATTGCCCACACTAAATTCCCGCCAATTAACCCAAATAGCTGGCGAGCGCGTTTTAACAAACGTTTCTTTAACTTTGTAAATGGCCCGTATAAGCGTTTTATTGAGCTTTGTGTAGAGTGGCGTTGGTTTGTACTATTTGCGTTTATCGGTTTATTGATTTTGACGTTTGGCTTAATTTCATCAAACCAAGTGCGAGTGGTACCAACACCAAAAGTACCTCATGACTTCCCGCAAATTCGTTTAGAAATGAATGAAAATGCCTCGGATATGCAAACGATTAATGCTATTCGTGAAATCGAAGCAATGGTTAACAAGGTAGACCAAGAGACAGAACGCGAATTTGGCCAAAAGCTAATTCGCGATATCTTAGTGTTCAACCAAGGTCGTACTGAAGCACAATTACTTGCTCCGCTGGTAGATGAAGAGCTTCGCCCGTATAACGCATTCGAATTATCTCGTCGTTGGCGTGAACAAATGCCAAGCATCCCAGGTGTGAAGTCACTGCAAATTTACGATGATGTAAACGGCGGTGGTATGGATGGTGAGTTTGGTTACTTACTTTATGGCCCAGATATCGATACTTTAAATGAGGCTGGTCGTCGTTTCATCCAACTATTACAACAGCAAAAAGGCTTATTTGATATTAGTTCGACCATCGATCCGGCGAGCAAAGAAGTGCAGTTAAGCTTAAAACCTGTAGCATATGATCTAGGTTTAGACCTTGCCAATATTGCTAACCAAGTGGGCGCAAGCTTTTACGGTGGTGAAGCACAGCGTGTTATTCGTCGCGGTGAAGAAGTACGTGTTATGGTTCGTTACCCGAAACTAACACGTGAAGCGTTTGCATCATTAAAGCACGCTGTTATCACAACGCCTGCAGGCCAAGAGGTGATGCTGGGTGATGTTGTTGAGCTGAACGAAAAACCAGGTATTAGCTATATTCGCCGTGAAGGTGGCTATCGTACTGTATATATCTACGGCAGTATCGATGAAGAAGCAATTGAACCGGGTGAAGTGGTTAAGCAAGTTGATGAGAACTTATTACCACAGTTAAAAGAAGAATACCCGTCAGTTAAAACTGAGCTAGGTGGTTCTATTGAAGAACAACAAGCGCAAGCTAATGAGCAAATCATGTTCTTCATCGGCGGTATGATTTTAGTGTATATCTTGCTTGCTGTACCGCTTAAGAGCTATTCGCAGCCTCTAATTGTTATGTCGGTTATTCCATTTAGCTTAACCGGTGCTATTTGGGGTCACTTCTGGTTTGGTTTAGATATTAGCTTGATGTCGGGCTTTGGCTTGATTGCTGCAGCCGGTGTTGTAATTAATGACTCGTTAGTTATGACCGACTTTGTAAACCAAGCACGCCGCGAAGGTATTTCAACTCGCCAAGCAGTTATTGAAGCAGGTTGTGCGCGCTTTAGAGCAATCACCCTGACATCAATTACAACCTTTGCCGGTGTATTACCGATTATGTTCGAAACCAGCTTGCAAGCTAAGTTTGTAATTCCAATGGCTGTAGCACTTGGTTTTGCGGTTATGTTTGCAACTCTAATCACTTTAGTACTAGTACCTTGTTTGTATATTGTAATGAGTGATGTGGGTAATGGCTTCTTGAATGTATTCCGCGCAGGGCACCGAGTCGCGACCAGAAGAAAGCTAGCAAGGGATTAATAACCCATTCGCGAAAAGCCAACCAAGCGGTTGGCTTTTTTGTACCTAACGCATTTGCTAGTAACTATTTGCTATATAAGACGTTTGGTTACATTCTTTTGTTTGATTTGTGATTCGGTCACGATTATACTCAGTCTTGTTTTTGGCAAACTAACTGAAAGGTTAGGACGCAAAGTTTCCGGTCTAAGGTTTTAAACTATGATAGCGGGACCGCTGATAAGCACATAATCTAGTGCTTTGGTTCACTTGCCTCAAACTAAAAGTATTTATTTTGTTCGGTTGTTAAATGCCTATTAGTTGTTCTTAGGGTGATATTTTGTTTATGCATACGTCAATGGCCTCCGGGAAGTGGTTGCCGATTGGTTGCTTAAATCATCATACCCAACTGTTTGTTGGAGATAGGGTGATTGTAACCTTTTATGACATGCAAGGAGAGCTAGTCGATTTATCATTCGAATACCCGATCAGCAGTTCCGATCAGGGTGAGCCTCATAATTGGCCACGTTCTGTTGCCGAGCATATAAACGTGCATGTTCCGCTGGTAAAAGCGGGCAAAATGACTGAACAAGGTTTAGTGGTTGCATACCGTTCAAACCAAATTTATGCCCTTGAAGGCTCGGGCATTACGCATGTAAAAGTGGCGTTTAATTGCATCGCAAAATGTAAAGAGCGAGTGCAAGATAGTTTGCAAGATTATGACTATGTATATCCACAAGCATGCAGCGATTACAGTGCAGGTGTTAAAGTACTACAGCCAAAAACAGGTCATATTTATATGTGTAAACCATGGCCATTTAGCGAGTTTTGTCGTGTTAAAGATTCACACAACCCGCTGTTTGAGCCAGGCGTAGGAAAAAGCTGGGCTATGGCTTGGCAGCAAGTATCGCATTAAAAGTTTCCCCCTAAATGCTATTTTAGCATTGCTTAGCCCACTCAATTTGAGTGGGCTTTTTTAATACCAACCCGCAATAATACTTAATCATTTTGAGGGATTAAACCTGTCGCTAACTGCGTTAAAAATTTCTCATTTAGAACAACTAAATAACGAAATTTTTGCCTTGTTATCAACGAGGTTCTATCGCCTCAAAATAGACTACTTAATTAAGCTGATTGGTATAATTCTGTGATAAACTGCTAGCAATTCGTTTTTTATTTTGGTTTTTTCTTGTGTCGTCAAATTCGTATTCTTTGTCTTTATTAGCGCATCCTCCTGTTGCAAAAAAACAGCCTCAGCAATTAACTACTCACCAACTGACTCGCACCGATAATTATTATTGGATGCGTGATGATGAGCGTGAAAATGAAGATGTATTAGCGCATTTAAATGCCGAAAACGATTATTGCGATAAACAACTTACCGACATAAAACCACTGCGCGAACAGCTATTTAATGAGTTAAAAGACCGTATTGTAAAAGACGACAACACGGTACCCGTGAAAGATGGCCAATATTGGTATCACTCAGAAGTACGTGGCGACGATGAATATGCACGCCATTATCGTAGCAGCTCAATAGAAGCGCGCGACAAGCACTTATTGTTAGATGTAAATCAATTAGCTGGCGATTACGAATTTTATGAGTTAGGTGAAGTTGCAATTAGCCCTGATGAGCAGTTGCTTGCTTACTCTGAAGACACCGAAGGTCGCCGTATTTATACCGTGCGTTTTAAAAATATTGCCAGCGGTGAGATGTTTAGTGATGTGCTGGAAAACACCGAAGGCCAAGTGGTGTGGGCTAATGATAACAAAACGGTGTTTTATGTGAAAAAAGACCTGCAAACCTTATTGGGCTTTCAGGTTTACCGCCATGTTTTAGGCACCCCGCAAGCTGATGACGTACTCGTTTATGAAGAGCAAGATAAAAGCTTCTTTATGGGGCTTGGCAAAAGCCGCGATGAAAGCCTTATTATTATTGACCTTGCGACCACAGAAACAAACGATACTTGGGTGCTTGATGCCAATAACCCAAAGGGTGAATTTAGTGCCTTAATGCCACGCGAAGAAGGCCATGAGTTCGATGTCGATAAGATAGGTGATACCTTTTACATTGTTACCAACTGGCAAGCGAAAAACTTTCGCTTAATGACCGCGACGCAAAGCACCATTGCCGATAAAAGTCTTTGGCAGGAGCATACACCGCATCGCGAGAATGTATTGTTAGAAGGGGTCGAAATTTTCGATGAGTATCTTATCCTCACTGAGCGAGAGCTTGGCCAAACACGTTTTGTGGTGGTGGATCAGCAAGCCGAGCGTCTTACTTTAGAGTTTGATGATCCTTGTTATTATGCTGCAATTGCAATGAATCCAGAGCCGAATGTGAGCTCTGCGCGTATTTATTATTCAAGCTTAACGACGCCAGGTTCTTTGTATGATGTTGATTTAAAAACAGGTAACAAAACCTTATTAAAACAACAGCAAGTGCTCGGGGATTTTAATCCAGAGCATTATCGCTCAGAACGTGTAATGGTTACTGCAAGGGATGGCGAGCAAGTGCCGGTTTCTTTGGTTTATCGTATTGATAAATTTAATAAAGATGGTACTAACCCGCTGTTGCAATATGGCTATGGCGCATACGGTATTACCATCGATCCTAGCTTTTCAAGTAGCTCACTAAGCTTGTTAGATCGCGGCTTTGTTTATGCGATTGCACATATTCGTGGCGGTGAAATGCTAGGTCGTCATTGGTATGAGCAAGGTAAAAAGCAATATAAACAAAATAGCTTTAGCGATTTTATTGATGTTACGCATGCGCTTACAGAGCAAGGCTATGCAAACCCAGAAAAGGTTTTCGCGTCTGGTGGCAGTGCTGGTGGTTTATTAATGGGCGCTGTGGTTAACCAAGCACCTGAGCTTTATTTAGGTATCGGCTGTCATGTGCCATTTTTAGATGTGCTAACCACTATGCTTGATGAGAGTATTCCACTGACGACCAATGAATACGACGAGTGGGGTAACCCAAATGATCCTGCGTTTTATGATGTGATTCAGGCTTACTCGCCGTACGATAATATTAAGTCGCAGGCTTACCCTAATATTCTTGTTACCACCGGGTTCCATGACTCTCAAGTGCAATACTGGGAGCCAATGAAGTGGGTTGCTAAGCTGCGTGAACTTAAAACCGATGACAACATTTTGGTATTTAAAACCGACATGGATGCAGGCCATGGTGGCGCATCGGGTCGCTTTAAAAGCCTTGAGGAAAAGGCATTAGAAATGGCGTTTTTTATTGCTTTATTACCGAATTAAGGCTTAGATAAATAAGTAAATAAATTTTATAAGCGTAAACTTAAGTTGTATTTCAAAGGGGTGAGCATGTTTAAAGCCCATGGTGATTGGCGTTATTTTGTTGAGCCGCCAGTGATTTATGTGGAAGTTAGTGGCAGCTTTAATAAAGAAGCCGTTGCTTCATTTAGTATTGAAGTCGGTCAAGAAATCATGAAGTACCCTGAAAATTCAATTCAGTATGCAGTGGTTAATTTGGAACAATTTGAATTAGCAACTGCAGATAGTATTGAGATTGCAAAGGCTTACTTTCAGGCTGTAAAAGCGCGGGGTTACAAACGCGTTGATTATATTAAAGCGAATATCATTGCTCGCAATTTATTAGAGACAGTTTGGTCTGGTGTTGAAATGGATATTAACTTTCACCCAGATGCTGAAAGCTTTTTTCAAGCAAGACCCGAGTACGATAATTTAAGAAAGTGGTTAAAGTAATGCTTTCTAAATATAAAAAAAGCCCTCATTTGAGGGCTTTTTCGTGTCAATTCTAAATATTAACCAAGGTAGGCTTTTAACATCCAAACAAGTTTCTCTTGTTCTTTAATGTAGTCGCCCATTAGCGATGCTGTACCTTCGTCATCTGCATCACCTGCTTGTGCAAGGATTTCACGCTGCATTTGAATAAGCGTGCTGTAACCTGCTAAAAGGTTTTCTACTGCAGCAGTACCTTCAGTGATATTTTTAGCTTCACTGATCTTGCTATCTTCGATGTACTCAGAGAATGCATGTACCGGTGTACCGCCTAATGTTAAAATACGCTCTGCAATCTCGTCTACTTTCTCAAGTAGTAAGTTATAAATTTCTTCAAACTTAAGGTGTAATTCAAAAAAGTTACGACCTTTAATATTCCAATGAAAGCCGCGTGCGTTCATGTATTGGATTTGGTAGCAGCTTAGTAAAGAGTTTAGTGAATTTACGATATCTTCACTTTTTGCGCTGTTTAAACCAATTGCATTTACCTGTGACATAGATTGCTCCTTAAAAAAACCGTTAAGTGTTTACTTGCTAGTGCTTGGTGTTAAGTATTAGCCATCTTGGTTAATCTGTAAAATGGTTTAATTCGAACACTGTGATAGGTTTTAGCTATCAAAGGTTGTTTTTGTCCATTTGTGCACTATCAACATAACTTTGAATTACTTTATATAGACTTGGGGCAACTGAGCAAAAAATCTACCTTATTTTGCAAATATTCAAAAATTAGGCAGAAAGTATGATCTAAAACAAGGTTTGTACTCGCTGATAAATAGGCCGATTTAGAACTTGATTTAGGTCAAAAAAACAACGAACCAGAAGCGCATAATGACTTTACCGCATTTAACCAGGAGAAGAAAAATGGACGGTAAAACAGTTAAAGAAAACAAAGCTGAAATAGTTGTTGTAGTGATTGCATTACTTGCATTTGTTATCGGTTTGGTAGGTCATCTAGCAGGTGCTAGCTTCGCAAACTTTGATACCTTTGGCTATATTGCTGCACCTGTACCATTGATCTTAGGGATCATTGTTTTAATCTCATATAAAGTGGCTGCAAGTGCTGAAGATTAAAGTATCACTCACTTTGATTTATAAGCTTAATAATGTAATCCATCACTTGGCGTGAGTAGATCATACTGGTGTGACTCAAATGAAACACCTTATGTTCTGCCATGCCATTGAGCTTGGTTTCATCTATCAAAACTGTACCATCAGAGACACTGCCTTTGGCAATTAGCGGCATTAGCCCTATTGGTAAGTCACCAGCAATACTATAAAGCTTGGCATTAAACGGCCAATCGCCATTCTCAGGTAATAAAAACTCCACGCTATTTTTTAACAGCATTTCAAAGCCCTTTTGCTGCATTTGCTTAGCAATATGACTGCCTTTATGCGGGGTGCCTAAGGTGATCACCTTTTCGACATGGCGGCTTTGAAGAGAATTGGCCTCTAAGTAAGCGCGAGCAACTAAGCCACCCATAGAGTGGCAAACTAAGGCGGTAGGTTTACCACCGATAAAGCGATCAATCTTGTCGAAAATCGCTGCTCTATCGGGAGAGAGCGTGTTATAGGTCAAATTGAGTATTTTTAGACCTGACTTTTCAAGACGCGCGCACAGAGGGCGCATCACAAAGCCCGACATATAAAGTCCGTGTAATACTACAACCTGCCTAATTGCCATCGCGTTCCTTACATTAACTGTTGCGGTTTAATTTCGATATTTGCTGTATCTGAGCTAACCCATACTTCACCATCTTGAATGGTAATAGTGAGCTTAATATTACGATCAGCTAAGTCGGCTAATGCCTGAGTCGCAGCATAATCGAGACTAAAAATACTTAAGTTTTTAAAATCATACAACTTAGGTTGATGTTTTTGCCACCAAATCGCTTGGTTATTTTCGCCGTAGGTATATAAAACAACTTGCTTCGACTTATTGCAGGCTTTTTTCAGGCGTTTTTCGTCTGGTAGCCCAAGCTCAATCCATAATTCAATTTCTTCGCTATAGTTAATGTGCCAAAGCTCAGGCTCATCATCGGCGCATAAGCCTTTAGTAAACTCTAAGCCTTCACGGGCATTTAGCGCAAAAGCCAACAAGCGAATCATCAAACGTTGTTCGGTTTCTGATGGGTGTTGTGCCAGTGTTAAATTGAAATCTTGATAAATGTGGCGATCCATATCACTTAACGATAATTGCGCTTTAATAATGGTTGATTTAAGAGCCATAACTGCTTACTTGAAAAAATTTGCGTCATTATAGCGCAATTCGTTGCCGAGCCAGTTAAAATACCGTGAAATTATCTTGTAGGAGTTAAAAATGGCCATCCAGTGGTTCCCGGGTCTACAGTCTTAACTTCCATCACTTTCCATACTCATTTTTAAATAAATCTAAGTCATTGAAATTAATTGTTTTTATTGCCGTTCTTTTCCGCGGTCTTCCACCAGCTGCCAGATGCTTTAGTACCCACTAAAGTACCCATGGGTTCTAAAAGCGTATATACTGACCTAAATTAAGCAGGAGTTTATATGCCTAGGCCAGTAACTAAACTAACAGATAAGAAAGTTAAAGCAGCAAAGCCGCAGGAGAAAGAGCAAACTCTTTCAGACGGTGGCGGTTTGCAATTGCGTGTCTTACCCAGCGGTACAAAATCCTGGCAGTTTAAGTACAAAAATCCAGTTACGGGTAAATACAACAAAATGCCTTTAGGTATTTACCCAGATAAATCCCTTTCAGACGCAAGGGATGATGCCGCTGATAAAAGAAAGCTACTAGCCAATGGCATTGATCCAAAAACACATAAGTTAGAGAAGAAGAAAGAGGAAGTCCGTAAGCATAATAATACTTTTTTCGCTGCAGCAGAGCTTTGGTTTGAGCGTAAAAAGCCCACTGTAACTGAGCAGCATGCATCTCGAGAGTGGAAGACATTAGAAAAGTATGTATTTCCAAAAATGAAAAGTATGCCTTTGGAAAGCATTACAGCACCAGAGACTATAGAGGTTCTTAGGCCTTTAGAATCCGATGGAAAGCACTCAACAGTAAAGCGTATTTGCCAGAGCCTTAATCAGATCATGGATTACTCTGTTAATCACGGCTATATACAAGCTAATCCATTAGCCAAAATTATTAAGGTGTTTTCTAAGAATGTGGTAGAACATATGGCAACTATTGAGCCAGATGAGTTGCCTGAATTCTTAAAAGCTTTATGGAATGCGCCAAATATTCAAAATAAGACTAGGTTATTGATTCTTTGGCAGCTACACACCATGACTCGCCCAAAAGAAGCTGCTAGGGCTAAATGGGAAGATATTCACTTTGATGAGAAAGTTTGGATAATTCCAGCTGAAGAAATGAAACGCAGAAGAGCGCATAGAGTGCCTTTAACACCTGCTACTTTAGCAATATTAGAGCAAATGAAACCACGCAGCGGCCATCAACAATATATTTTCCCTAATGAACGTGATCCTAATAGCCATGCAAGCACCTATACAGTGAATGCAGTTATAAAGCGCAGTTTAGGCTATAAGGATAAGCTGGTGGCTCATGGCCTTCGTTCTGTTGCATCTACGGCGCTTCATGAGCAAGGCTACGATAGCTTATTAGTTGAAGCTTGCTTAGCTCATGCTGATGAAAATGAAACTCGAGCAGCGTATAACCGCTCTGATTATTTAGAGCAACGCAGGCCAATAATGGAGTGGTGGAGTGACTATATCATTTCATCTTAAAATTTAATTTAGAGTATTTTTTCATGATTTTCTTTGATTAACGCAATCAAAAATTGATTCATGCTTATATTCTTATTTTTCGCGCTGAATTTTAACATCTGGTAAGTCTTTTTATCCAAATCAATAGTTACAGTTCTTATTGAGTTTTTTCGCCTTTTTGCTTGCCTCCAAGCGGTTAGAAATTGGGTTTTATTATTCTTCTTACTTAAGTAGCTGAATGCTTTTCCACCATTTTCTAGAGTGCTTAAACTCTCAAACTCCTTTGCAATGCTAGGGACCTTTTTCTTAAAGTAACTTTCACTCCACTTCAAGAAATCATCCATTTCGTCTTGAGATAAGTTTAAAGCGTAATCAAGAATGAATTCTTCTTTATTTGCCATATGTCACTAAAATGTGTTACTTGTATCGTTACTGTAACGTTACTTGTATTTTTTTTCAATAATGGAAAGTACCTTGAATGATAGTAGTGAAGAGTTTTTTAGTATAATAACCTCTCTTTCCCCTTACTCGCTTTATGCTTTTTTTAAGTTATATTTATGTCCAAGTTTAGCTTGCCACGAGTCAATATCAGAGCTCCAAACTACTAATTTAATAAAAAACCTAAGAGTCAGTTCGAGAGAACTGAAGTTGAGTATTGATGAGTTGACAGTGCATGACTTGATCAAAACATCGTTTCAAATTGATAGAGTTCGAGTAGGCAGGTCTAGCAAGGTCGTTCAAAAAATCAAGTCAGTTGAAGAGCTACTCCTGTCTGTAATCGACGAAGAAAGGATAGACTTAATAGTGTTAATTCTGAAGAATAAAGAAGGCTTCGAACGACCTTTGATGACCAGAGAGATTGCATTTTTAGTATTCTGCTTATGTCATAGTAAATCTATAGCTATGACGGATAAATATATCAAAACAAAGTTCAGAATCGATATTTGTAGCCTTATGACTAAAATCCAAGGTCATAGAAGGTTTAATTTCAAAAACAGTATTTTTCAATGTTTTAATAGAACTGAGGTGGATGTACTTTTTACCTGCTATTGTGCTATCGGATATAACCACTCTAAACCGGATGAACCTTTTGAACTAAGCATGATCGGACTACAAGTTCCGCTGGAGTTTAAGAACATTTTTGAATTTATGCTCAACTATATAACTGAGGAGAGGTTATATAGTTGCGTTGAACAAGTGAGTGATCATTCGAATAGATATAAAAATTTTGGGTGTGTCGGTAAAAGTAAGTATGTTGATTTCAACAAATTTTTTATCAATGCATTCAACTCGCAGGATTCAGTTACCAAAAAGCAACTACTTTGCGACATTGAAGTTTTGAAAGGTAAGGGGAAGGTTTCAACAATAAAAAAAGTAGAGGAACGTTTTCTTATGTATCTTTTTAAGAGAAATGAAGGCGGTTATAAGGAGGTGTATTTAGACAATATTGTTAGGTCTATAATAAAAGAGCTAGATGCTGTTAAGCAAATGACAACACTTTCTTTCTTAATAAAGACGTTTTGTACTTTCTACTTATCAGAGTTGATTAACCTAAGAGAACAGCTAATTCGACAACTAGAAGGAGAGAGTATTTTTCAGGTCCGTATGTCTGATGACGAACCTTCATTTTTTGATGTCCGTATTAAGGAAAATAGTAATATCTTGCTCGTTAATGAAGTATTTAGGTTCGGCTCTTAACTGCTTAAAGTAATTCTAAGTTATCACCACAAGTGCAGAGTGAAAGTCACTAAGGAACTGTAAGGCAGAACGGAATAAAATTGAAAATAGGCTAGGTAGCTTAGGTAAGGTTAAACCTTTGGAATTCGTATATTTAATATATATGTGATGCAACATGGCTTTAGCAAAGAGCGAGAATAAAAAAGTATAAATTTACAACTTACGCATTTGATGTGAACCCTCCAATAAAAGGTGTAATCATGCGTAATTTAAAAACTCTAAAGTCAATAGTAAATCCTTTTGATGAAAAATATGAAGTAGTTGAAAGTTACTTCAACTCAATCAAGAAGCGTCTCTCTGATGCGCAAGCATATAACCCTAGGCTTTCTGTCGTCAGGTTTGATATTCATTATCCTAACAATAATTCAGTTCAGCCAAGTGATCGCGATATTAGACGCTTTATTAACTCCCTAGCAGCTCAATTGAAGTGTAGTTACTCATTTAAGCAACATGGAAAAAAACAATATCTAGAATACATTTGGGTCAAAGAATTTGGTAAACAGAGCAATAAATTTCACTACCACTTTTGCTTGTTATTGAACAAAGATGACTTTGGATTTGTTGGTAGTACTGAGCCAAATACAGGTAAAAAGACGCTAGCCTATTTAATTTGCGAGGCATGGGCACGTACTTTAGGGGTTGATAGAAAAATAGCAAAGGGAGGCATCTATTTAGGTAGGAGGCCTATACACTGGTTATCAAAGAAGCAACCTGACTATGAAATAGAGTATAACAATGTACTCAAAAGGTTAGCTTATATGGCTAAACCAAGGGATAAAGTAAGAAATGGGATTAAAGGGAAGAGTTTCTCCATAGGTAGGTACAGCATTTATACTCCAAAGGAGAAAAAATGGAATGCAGACTTGCTTTAGCCTATTGGTAATCATAAGGCTACATGTGATGGATAAATAGGGGGCGTATTGCCCCCTTACTTATTTTTCATCAAGTACTTCTTTTAAGATAACTAAAATTGCAATAGCGTGACTCAGCAGTCTTGCAGTTTTGTTGTATCTAAGCATTTTACCTCCTCTGTTAGTTGGTTAATAAATTAAGTTCGGCAAATGAAGCATATGAGTTACCAATAATTAAGTGATCAAGAACAGCAACATCAATAAGAGATAAAGCATTTATAAGCTTTGTTGTAATCGCTTTATCAGCACTAGATATTTCACAACTTCCTGATGGATGGTTATGAGCCAATATGACGCTTGCTGCATTAGTTCTTAATACATCCTTCACTACTTCTCTTGGATAAACAGCAGCGCTGTTAATCGTTCCATAGAAGAGTTCTTTGTATTCAATTATTTGATTGCTACTACTAAGAAAAATAATCGCAAATACTTCTCTTTCTGATCCCCCTAGTTTGGCTTTTAAGAAATCGACTGTACTGAGTGGTGAGTTCAAGTTTCCTTGGTATTTAAGTCGCCTCCACAAAATTCTTGATGCTAATTCCACAATTTCGTCATCATTAAGGCTGGCTCGGCTTTCATTGCTTTTTATTTGTGCATTTAACATGTAAACCCTCTTAGGTTAGATATTTCAAAGAGGTTATATAGATCTGATTTTATTTCGATTTATGGTTGCTGAAGGAGTTTTAGGGATAAGTGTTTTTTTACATAAACTCCTCATTCGATGACAAATAAGGAGTCATCAAATGAGATTAATTAAATTAAAAGAAGTCATGCAAAAAACATCATTAGGTCATTCAAGCATTTATAAATTTATTGCTGAGGGCACTTTTCCTAAGCAAGTATCATTAGGTGCTAGGTCAGTGGCTTGGGTTGAGTCAGAAGTGGATGACTGGATAATGGAGAAAATAACAGACAGGTAAACCTGTCTGTTATTTAGCAAAAATAATATAGATACTATTGATTTAAAAAGCTGATTTCTTCTATTGGAAATAACTTGGTGGAAAGTAGGGTTTAAATTATGTGATTAAAATAAGGTCAATTGTTGTAGCAATTACTACTAAATTGTTTTCAGTTTGAGCAGACATTAAATAATGAAGCTTCTAAAGCGCCTTGGACCCTGAGAGCATTCGTAAATTGTCCTGATTCGTTCCCTTCTGTATATGTAAAATGATTAAAGTCACTTAAAGATAATTTTCTACTTACTATTTTAGGCTGCTTTTTGGGGCCATCATTTGGAGTGAATAATTCGTCTAAGCGAGGGTATTTGCTTATTTCGCTTGAGTCCCAAATAGTATAAACATAGTCTATTTGGTTTTCGAAACAGTATTCTAAATTACCGATATGAGACTTATCTAAGCCATAAAACCTTGTATCATGGGCTATTTCCAACTTTGAATTATCTAACCTATTGTTTTTAATTTCATATTCAGCATGGTTTAAAAACCTAGAGTTAACTGGACTGTGAGCTTTTCTAACTCTCCCCCTGCATGGATCTTTACGTTTAAATTCATGGAAGATTAATAAATCATTTTTTATCTCAATAGCATCAATATCAACAGGGAATTTTAAACCCTTGTTCATCAATACTCGTTGCGCAAGTAATGATTTTAATCTGGGAATATCTAAGTTACCTAACCACTTAGGAGCAAAAGATGCGCTACCTTCAAATTGAAGATTTAACAACCTATCTACTTCAGAGTTCATTTTTCTTAGAGAGAGTGGCTCCCCTTCCTTTTCATTCCATTTCTTCAGTTTATACTCGCCTTCTACCTTTACGCATTCTCGGATCACAAAGAAACTTTCTGATGTCTCAAGGGGGAGAATGAAAAAAAACCTTTGAGAGGAACCTTTCTTTCGCATTAGGCTGATAAATTTCTTATCTAGCTCCTTCTGGTCCCAACTTAAAAAATCAGGAATAACTTTGAACCAATGGCGTGATAAATGTATTTTTTTGATATTGCACCATTCGTATCTAGTACAACACCAACCTAATGTAGATTGATTTGCAATTTTCGGCAAAACAACTTTTTCAAAATATAATTCGGTGATATAAGCATCTCTTCTACCTGATTTTCTTTGAACATCAGGATCAAAATCGGCGTACTCTAATAAGTGTAATAAAGTGTTTCTATTTGCCCAAACTGTCAAGTAGAAGCTCCTCGTAAATTTATTTAATGATCTAAGATGCTTTTTTTATTGAACAGCTATCAAGAGCCAAAATCAGAGCTTGCTTTACTTCCACTGCTAAAGCATCTACGACTTTCATGCAAACGGAATTGCCAAATTGTTTGTAAATCTGGCCTTGAGATACCGCATCTACAATATACTCTTCAGGGAAGCCTTGTAATCGAGCGCATTCTCTAGGTGTTAACTTCCTAGGGCGTTTACCTAGCTCAGATTGATCAATTAGTATCTCAGAGCCATCTTTATAGTAGCGCGCACTTATTGTATTTGTATATTCACTTTCAGCATTGAAAAGTGAATAACCAAAGCCATTTCCTTTCGTTTTATGTTCTTCTTTTCTCCGCTGGTGGCCAGCCCAGAGTTTTTCGGATATAGTGAATTTATCATCACTCGGTGCTATTTCGCTTAAATCTTCTAAAATATCACCTACTTTAGTTGGTGTTTTAGGAGGCGTAGGCCATTTAAATAACTCATCAAAATCACATCCATCAAATTGATTCTTATCAAATCCAACTATAAATACCCGCTCTCTATTTTGTGGGGCACCAAAGTCACCAGCTCTAAGTACTTTATAATCAACCCAATAATTTAGTTTCTCTGATAACGCATGTCGTGTTTCTTCACTTAGAGGTACGTCATCAGGTATTTCTAGGTCAAAATTACCTTTTAAAATATCTAAAATAGTTTTTAAAGTACGGCCTTTATCATGCCCTTGAAGCTGTTTAACATTCTCAAGTACAAAAGCTTTGGGTTTTTTTTCAGTAAGAATTCTTTGAATTTCGAAGAACATTGTTCCACGGGTATCATTAAAACCTTGCTTTAGGCCAGCTTGAGAAAAAGCTTGGCAAGGGAAACCACCTAAAAGTATGTCATGATCTGGAATATCTGATGCAGCAATTTGAGTGATATCACCGTTGGGCATTTCACCAAAGTTAGTTAAATATGTTTTTTGAGCAAACTTATCCCACTCAGAAGTAAAAACACAGTGTCCACCGAGTTTTTGGAAAGGCAACCTTATACCCCCAATCCCTGCGAATAAGTCTATGAATGAAAATTCAGACTGAGATAAAGGTTTCTGTTTAAATGGTGCATTATCTAGATGTGATTTTAACTCCGTCTCTAGATTGAAAATATCAGTTAGCTTTTTTGATGTAGGTTTATGTTCACCAGTTTCCCATCCTCTAACTGTGCGTTCGCCACTAGATGCCATTCCTAGTAAATTTGCAAACTCAGTACGCCCTAAGCCTAAGTTTTCACGTATACTTTTGATTTGTATTGCTATATCTTTATTCATTAGAACTGTACTCTTGTCGCTATTCACTTATCCGGTTTAACACCCGGGAGAATAGCACTGTACAAATGATCAGTCAATAATTATAAGGAGTATTGGCATGGCTGAGCAACGAATTGACTTGCTTATAAATGAATGTAGCGCTCTTCAGAGTGAGATGGATTTAAGCTATAGAAATGTTTCGCCTAGTATTATTTTTTCTAATACAGGGAGAAGAGGCGGTAAAAAATACTTTAACCTCTCTCTTGTGGAGTTACTGCAGACTTTAAAAGATATTCAGGATAATTTGGAACTGTATCTTAATGCAGCTCAATACGTTGAAGGGGATATGAGAGATTTATTCTCAAACACTTTAACTTCACAAACAGTGAATGCTTTATCTACGGTTCAAACGCTTCCTCTCTTTAGCCTTATAAATAAAATATTGTATAAGACTAATCAGCTTAACGAAGATTACAATGATAAAAAGTTACACTTATCGGCTGATACGATTGCTCAAGCAATCACTTATGTTGAAAGTCAAATTCCAGATAATGAAGAGTACTTGAGGTCTATTGCCACTGAGCAGCCGATTGATATAGGTGTAGGAAAAGCTACAAATAAGATTTATTACGGCGCTCCAGGTACAGGAAAAAGCCACCGTATAGATGAAGTAACAGAAAACCACTCTCGTTATGTAACGGTATTTCACCCAGACACGCAATATAGTGATCTTATAGGTGCTTTAAAGCCTGTTATGATCGATGTAAATGGTGAAAAGAAGATTTCTTATAATTTTAGGGCTGGACCTTTCACAAAGGCACTTATAGAAGCTCTAAATGATACTAATAAACATGTTTTTCTTGTAATTGAAGAACTTAATAGAGCACCTGCAGCAGCTGTTTTTGGTGAGATATTCCAACTATTAGATAGAAATGCGCAGGGCGAAAGCCAATATAAGATAGAAGTATCAGATCCTGATATGTTGCTCCATATCAAGGAGCATCTAAATGAGCCTGATAAGTTTCATAAGCTTTACTTACCCTCAAACTTCTCAATTCTAGCAACTATGAATAGTAGCGATCAATCAGTCATGCCAATGGATACAGCCTTTAAGAGACGTTGGTTATTCGAATATTTACCAATAGATTTTACTAAAGCAGGCAATGGTAATTTTGAGATTGCACTTTCTGATGGTGAGAAGATAGAAGTGCCTTGGAAAGTATTTGCAGAAGTTGTTAATGATACTTTGTCTTCCTTACAAGTACCTGAAGATCGCCTACTAGGGCACCGCTTTGTATCTGATGATGAGCTTACGAGCATTGAGGAAGCCAATAATACATTAAAAGGTAAAATATTAGTTTACCTCTGGGATGATGTACTTCGTCATGGAAAGCGTGATGTGATTTTTAATACATCAGAAGTAAGCACTTTTGGTCAGTTGTCGCATAAATTTGGAGAAGGTGATCCTATTTTCTCCGAAACATTTGAAACTAAACTACAAGAGACGTTAAGCAGCGCACAAAAAGCCCAAGAAGTGGCCGCAGATGAACAAGCAGAATAGATGTAATTAAAAATGCGTAAATTACACCTATTTGAAGACAGGCAAAGTATTGTAAAAGCAATGCCCAAGAAGTTAGTTCAAAAACTGGATCAACTTGGGCTTCTTTACAGTAATAAGCAAAAAGTAATGTTTTGTGGCTTAATTAGCTTTGATGATCAAATTGCAGTGTTCCTTCCACGGAACAGTGATTTTGTAGAAGCTGATGAATTAAGTCAAAAAGAGGTATGTGCGACACTTTTGAAAGCACTGAAGCGTTATTTAGATAACAAAGACAACGCTATAAATGCTGATGAATTAATTGATGAAGGGGTATATGGAAAAGAGTACCTAGGTTTAATATTTGCCTTATTTGAAGACTACTTCAACAATGGTCTTTTTACACGTCGAATATCCGAGAGGAAGGTAAACTCAGGTAAAATAGATTGGAACCGTACTATTAAGCAATCAATACCATATATGTCAGGCGACAGTCCTGTTTATTTAGAGTTAGCTGGTTCTATCAAACGCGTATACTCTAATTGTGAAACTGCGAGGATTCATGCTGAAATATTACGCAAGTTAGATCAAAAAATTGGGTGGTTAATTAATGTTGATGGAGCAATAACTAGAGAGCTTATCGATGTTCCTGCCTCATTACTGAATAATGAGGCGAAGCTTTATCACCTGAATAATGAGCTAACAAGAGCATATTCAGATCGCGATATTTATCTCATTAAACAGTTAATAAATTATCTTAAATTAGAAAGTATGTCTCAGCAAAGTGACTTCTCTATTGGTGTAAAAAGGTTTGAAGGCATGTGGGAACATATGCTGTCAGAAGCACTGAAAAACGTATTTCCTATTAACAAAAAGCTAGCTAAGCCTGTATATAAAATAAATGGTGAATTGAAGTTAGCTAGTAGGAAAGGACAAAGAACCGATATAGTGCTTAGAGATCCTAAAACTGGTGACTTCACTGTTATTGATGCTAAATATTACTCTGCAAAAAGCATAGAGACGGCTCCAGGGTGGCCTGATTTAGTTAAGCAATTTTTCTACGTAAGGGCTGTGAAATCAATATATCCTGAGAACAGTGTCTCTAATATGTTTATTTTCCCTGGTAAGAATGGACCAATTGAATCTGCATATATGGCTGAACCAAGCAAACATGTTATTCAAGATGAAGACTTGCTTGCCGACTACGCTGAAATTAATTGCTTATATCAATGCCCATTAAAGATACTTGATTTATATAATAAAAACCAAAAAAAGGATTTATAAAAATGCAGCTTTCCCCAAAAAATGCTATTGAAAAGGGATTGGTCAAAGGTAGGGATGATAGTGAACTAAATCCGGAAGATTACGAAGGTAAGAGTAGTATCGACCTCGATGTTAGATCTATCATTTATAAAAGTGATAGATCTAACATTTCTGAATGTGATAGATATACGCTTGAATCTCAAGAGATGGCTTGCTTGATTTCGGAGCAAGTAATTGATGTGAAACCAGGCTACGTAGCTTATGTTTTTTTAAAGAATAGATTGTCTTCACAAGGTTTACTGGCATTTAACACTGGGATTGTTGATAGCGGCTTTAACGGTCCAATTTCTACATATGTTACTAATTTTTCAAAAGAAAGCATTCCTCTTGGACGAGAGCTACCTTTAACTGAACGATACTTTTTTAGAGTAGTTTTTCATAAGATTGATTTTGACTCGAATGATTACTTAAAGTGTAAGGAAAGAAAATATCTCTATCATAAATATGTTTCCGATCAGAAAAGGTATTTTCGACTTTTACCTAAAAGTTTTTTGGACAGAGATAAACTTCAGAAGACTGTTCGTGATGAGGTGAATAGCACTTCTTTATCAAGAGCTGCAATATATGCTGGTATATTTGCATTAGGGGCGACTTTTTTCACTGTTGTTATTCCACCATTAGCCGCAGATGCCAGAGATTATTTCTATCATGATTTTGACTCTAAATTAGACAAGGTTCAAACTGAATTAAAAGCAGTAAAAGCAGAGTTGGAAGAATTAAAAAAAGTTAAACCCAATAACTAAAGGCATCAATTTTATCGCTGAACGAAAAAAGGAAGGCTTTTAATCACAGATAAGTCTTCTTTGCCTTGCGGTTGCACAATTGAGTAATTGCTCACCTCAACCAGTTCTTTTTGGGCGTTAAAGGCAATAGATAGACCGACTACGCGAGCAAGAAATTTATCATTTTTTCCATCACCAACAAACGCACATTCAGAGGGAGGGACACCATATTCTTTTGCGATCTGTTGCATGAAGCTTGCTTTACCTTCGTTGTCTGTAGGTAAAAGGTTATAAAAATCGAGGTTACCGCAGTCATCGAAAAAGTACTCACATGCACTAAAAGCATGGTCTATCTTTAGCTCTCGTTGAACTTTATCGGCTAAAGCTTTTATTCCTCCACTAATCAATACAACCTTGGCATTTGTAGCTTTTATTGATTTTATTAGCTCATGTGCCCCATTATGTAACTTGGCTGATTTTACAATTTCATCTACATGCCATTTCTTGATGCCATGCTCTTGCTGAATACGAATTGTATCTTTCATCCAGTCTAAGTAGCCATTATATCCACCAGCGTTCCAGCGGTCTTTTGATAACTCTTCCTTTAAGTAACATTCCTCACTAATTAATTTAGCTAAAACAGTCCAAGCACTAGGGGCTACTTTACCATTATCTAAAGCAAAATCCTTTTGGAGTAAAGTGCCTTCCATATCGAAGAACCATATCTTCGGTAAGGTTTTTCCGCTTATATCTTTCATCTATGCCTCGGGCTTCAAAATCATATATATATTATCACAATGCGACAGAAGCTATTAGCTCTTTAGTTCGGAGAGCAGCTTAAGTTTTTTGATAGCAGTTGAATTAATCGGTTAGCCTCAAGCAGCCTTTTTTCAGGATGATTTACTAACTAAAACTTAGAGGTGAAACGCCTAGAGGTGAAACATGTTTCTATAAATAAAATTTTTGGTTTTTAAGCTGTAGAAATTAAATTTCTACCTGCTACTCTTTTGAGGTGGAAATTTACATTAGTAAATTTGGTTTATTTACTTTGTTTTATTGGTTTAATGTGGTTTTTAATCTGTACATAGTTTTTTATTTTTTTCGTATATTTCTCATATGTACGAAAATTGTTTGACATGAAACAAATATTTGTACAATATAAGTACAAATATTTGATTTGGAGTGATTCATGTCTAGAAAAGCTGATAGAGAAAAGTTTGTTGAATTAGCAGAAAAAAGAGTTTCAAAAACGCTAAAAGACATCAAGTTAATAGGTAATTTGTCAAATAAAAGTAACTACGAATACAGTGAGCAAGATGTTAAGAAAATTTATTCTGTATTAAAGAAAGCTCTAGAAGAAATGAAGGCTCGTTTTGATGCTAAAGGAAGTGCTGAAGATGAAGTATTTAAATTATAACAAGGAAGTAAGTAATGTCTGATTTCAAGTTTTATTTCCCTCCTCTATTCGGGGGGGAAAGAAAAGGTTTAAATGATGGTGGAATTGTTCAGTTTAGTGCTTCTAAAGCTTTGGCTCGTGAAACTACTCAGAATATTGGCGACAACCCCGATAATTCTGGAAAGCCAGTTATAGCAACATTTGAACATGTAAATATTGCAGCAAGTGAATTCCCCGGTAGAGATCAGCTTTATAGAATATTTGAGCAATGTTTAGCTCATGTAAAAAACGGAGTAGCGAATGAAAAGCTCTTTTTTGAAAATGGACTGGCTATTCTCAAGCAACCAGAGATTTCATTTCTAAAAATTAGTGATGAGAACACTACGGGCCTTGTCGGATCTGACAATGATGATACTCAATCTTTTTACAAATTAATTCGCTTATCAGGTTCTAGTTCTGCGCAGGCCAATGTTGGTGGAACATATGGTATCGGACAAAGGGCGCCTTTTGCTCACTCTCCTTTAAGGACAATATTTTATTCATCTATGACACCTGATGGCCCTGTTTTTATTGGAAAGTCAATTTTAGCTACCTTTCCAGATCCGGAAAAAAACACAGAAAATCAAAATATTGGCTGGTGGTGTAAACCCAATGATGATGGCTCTGATTGGGAGTCATGTAGGGATAACTCACTAATTCCTAAAGTTTTTAAACGTGATAAGGTAGGTACGGACATTTGGGTTTCAGGCTTTAGTGAGGATTCTTGGGAAACTACAATACGACACTCTATTTTAGAACATTTTTTTGCTGCGATTCAAAATAAACAACTAATAGTTCAGTTAAAAAAAGATAATGAGATTATAACTAAAATTGATCATGAAAACTTAGCAGAGCATATTGCTATAGCAGCAGACGAGGACAGAAGTGTTTCTCCTAGAACTGAGCATATGAGAGGTTTAGGCTCAACAGTATATTATGAAAAAGCTTTAACTAGCCCCTTAAATGGAACCCCATTCATAAAAGATCTTCCAGTTATTGGAGAAGTCAAATTATATGTTTTCGTGGACTCAAAAAATGAGGCGATGCCCAATAGATGGGCAACAATGAGAAGCCCTAGAATTATTGTAGAGCATTTTGGTAGTAACCTTTTAAAAGGATTTGCTGCCGTACTAATTTGTGACAACGAGAATGGCAATCAATATCTAGCGCAGTTAGAGGATGCTACTCATGAGCAATGGAATGAAGAACAAACTCGAAATTGGACATCAAAACAGAAAAGTGAAGCTAGAAGTGTTCTCAAGAGTATAACTAAATTTGTTCGTGAGACCCTTAAAGAAATTAGAGGAACAAGTCTGAAAGAGCAGGAGGATATTCCATTTCTTGGGGATTACCTTCCGGTAGATATCAATGAAGAAGAGCATGATGGGGCTAATGGGAGCGCGGAGACTCACTTCAATACGGATACTGAATCAGGAGCAAGAGTTACCAAGCCTTTCAGTGAGATAGTTTCTAGTAGGCCAATAAAGCAACCTCCACCAAGTGCTTATTATCGAGAAAATTTAACCCCTAAAAAGAAAAAGAAGAAGAAAAAGAAGAGCTTAATTCCTAGTCCGAAGCCCTCTCATATTCCTAGTAACAAGAAAGGGCCTAAAAGTAGTTTTGAAGGTAAGAAAGAAGGTGTATCTAAAGTCCTAACAACAAGAAATATTCATTTTAGAAGCTTTAAAGCTAAAAATGGATATCGCTTGATACTGCGTTCTGCAGTAGATATATATGGTGAACTGTCTTTGGACGCCGTTGGAGAAGACAATAGTTACTCGATAGGTGTAACTAGTGCAACGGATGTTAGTACAGGCACAAGTTTAAATTTTAGTGGTTCTAAAATTTTTGGCATAAAACTCAAATCTAATGAGAAAAAAGTTATTTTGGTCGAGTTAGAAGGCCCCGCTGAGATTTGTCTAACGATAGGGGATAAATAAAATGGCTACTAAAACAATTTCCTATCCATATCCGGTATTAGGTAATCGAGATGACATCTTATCAAGTGACATAGATTTTGATTTAGAAACAGAAGCTATTGATAATAGGCTAGTTTTAAAAATACCGCAATTGAATGTAGAACACCCTGAATTGAAAGAGCTTTTGGAAGTTGAAAGTGCTGCTTGGCTTATAAGAATTCGATGCTCTAGGACGTATTTTAGAGTTGTAGATTTAATATCTAAATCTTCATGGTCCAAAACATTGGATAGCTCAAATCTAGAAGGAGAAGTAGTTATTGATGTGTCCATTATAGCTACAAAGGATATTTCAGACTATTACCCAACCGGAATGAACGAGGACTACGGCAATCAACGTTTTGATATTGAAAATTGTAGTGTTTTGGCATTAGGGCCGAGTTTTAAAATACAAATAGATAAGCAATTTGATCCTTTAAAAGCGCCAATGGCTTCTTTTATAAAAATTAAATGTGGAGAGTTCAACTCCGGTCCATTTAATATAATTTTAGAAGATGACTTGATTGAGGTTGAACTCTCAAAACAAGATTGGTCTGAGTACTCGGGTATTAAAGATCGAGCGTATAATGTGTTACATAGCTCCTTAATACTGCCTATATTGAGTGAGGCTATAAGTAAAATAGATGATTATTCAGATTCTCTATGGTCATCTCGCCTAAAAGCCTTAATTGATGAGCAACAGCTTGAAATTGAGTACCCGTTGCACACAGCGCAAAAACTGCTTAGAAACCCTATTTCTCGTACATTTAAAAGCCTGAATTCATTTCTTGATAACTTGGAGAGGTAGAAAGTGCCAAAGCTCAAAATATTTTCGAGTGAAATAATAAATGAACTAAAAAATAAACTGGAATCTACCGATTACATAAAAGAAGTGTACTCAAAGAGTAGTCCTCCATTGGAATTTGATGTTGAGAAACTATTGGTGACGCATATAGAAGTGCCTATTGATGCCCCAATACTACAAGTTAAAGATAAAAAAACATATTATGAAGCTGAAAATGCAATCGCGCTTTTTGAATATCTAGGGGAGCTAAACTCAACTCAAGCTGCTGATATGAGATTATGGTCTACATTAGCTCATACTAAGTTTTGGGACTATAGTCTCAGCAGGTGGAACAGTATTGAAAAAACAGATAGATATATATTAGAACATTGGTTTGATAGCAAAAAAGGTGGTTTGGCAGCGCTAAGAAGGAACTCTATCTCAAGGCTTTGGTGGGCTGCGTATTTGACCGTTGCTCCTTGGGAAAAGGATAGCGAGTTAGAGGTTTATAAGTCGAGTGACCGGTTTGTATTTACTAAAATTTTGTTTTCACAGCAACAAATCTACTTCGATGTAATGGAAAGGCTATTTGGTAGTAATCTTCGGCTAAGAATTTGCTGGCTTCATACACTGTCTACTCATTTGGATAAAGTTACTAATAAAGATAACCTATCGAAGGCTTTAGCGAAAAGCTTAAGTATTGTTCTAAAAACAAAGCAATTAGAAGCTTTACCTGTTAATCAGTTAGAGCATTTACTTAGTACCCTTGCTGATGATTGTGTTAAGTCTATAAATTCTAAATAATCAGTTTTTTGATGCTTTAGTCGTCTAGGCTCTTTATAGCAAAGAGCTTAGACACGTTAAGATGCATGAGTAATAATCGTCTTTTTAATACGTAGTGGTTGAGCTTCAGTTTTAGGTGGCTCTATCAAAGTAACTAAACGATAAAGTTCAGGCACATTGATTGGACAATGTTTTTATCTAGTAAGAAAGTAGTTAAAAAAACTTTTTAAAGTATAGTAATCTTCACTCTTAAAGGCTATTCCAAGGCTACCAGCATAGACTTCAGGCTCTTCCGCACTACCTTCATTAATTGCTTCAATTATTGTATATCGGGTTGTATTCTCCTCTCTTCGCTCTTCGTCAGCATAATCCACCCATAGAACATAGTACTGTTCATCTACTTTGAAATAGAAGCTTGGGCAAAGGTCATTGTGCCAGCTTTTATCAATTAGATATGGATGCTCTTTTAAATCAAATCCTAAGTCGAAGTCTTGACCAAATTCTTGCTTGTATAAACTCACTTGTGAACTCCTTAAAATATAAATGAGATTTTTATTTATTCTTATTTATATTTTGTTGATGGGTTTAGGAATAAAGTAAACTTTTAAATAATCCTGCTCAATGTAGTAAACTATCCATATTAGCTAAGTACTAATAGCATATCTTTACTTTTAGTACCCACATTAGTACCCATGGCCAAGGGCCTGAAAATAAAGGTAATATAAATCAAATGAGTAGAACAGGAATACAGTGGTTCCCGGGTCACATGAACAAAGCCCGAAACGAAATTAAAGAAATCATGCCACAGATGGATGTGATCATTGAGGTACTTGATGCCCGTATTCCTTATAGTAGTGAAAACCCAATGGTTACTGCGCTGCGTGGCGATAAGCCAGTGATCAAAATCATGAACAAGGCGGACTTGGCTGATCCTAAGTTAACGCAAGCTTGGAAAGACTACTTTGAGCAGCAAAGTGGCGTAAAAGCGATTGATTTTGGTAATGATAAAGCGGGTGAAGTACATCGTATTAATGAGCTTTGTAAAAAATTAGTGCCGCATAAAGTAGGCGCTGATAAACAAATTAAAGCCATGATCATGGGTATTCCAAACGTTGGTAAATCAACGCTTATTAATACCTTAGCTGGCCGTATCGTGGCAAAAACAGGTAATGAACCTGCGGTAACCAAAGCACAGCAACGTATTAAGCTTGACGATGGCATTATGCTTTACGATACGCCGGGTATGTTATGGCCTAAAGTAGAGAACGAAAACTCAGGTTATCGTTTAGGGGCAACTGGGGCTATTCGTGATACCGCTATCGACTACGAAGAAGTGGCAAGTTACACCGCTGAATATTTATTGCAAGCATACCCAGAACTTTTAAAAAGCCGCTATAAAATTGATGAGCTACCAGAGTCTGACTGGGAGTTTGTTGAAATGGCAGGTAAAAAGCGTGGTTGTATCCGCGGTGGTAATCAAATCGATACTTACAAAATGTCTGAAATTCTTATTAACGAATTACGCGATGGCATTATTGGTCGTATTACCATGGAAACACCAGCTATGCGTGAAGAAGAAGAGCAAATGGTTGCTGAGCTTCGCGCTGCTGCAGAGGCGAAAAAAGCCGCTAAAGAAGAAGAGAAAAAACAACGCCGAGCTCGTGCGCGTAAGAATCGTCGATAAAATTAACACATTAATTTTGAGACATAAAAAAAGCCCTGTAAGGGCTTTTTTAGTTTCATATCTACCGTCACCGATATGAGCAATGTAGCAAGTAAAATAAGTAGGGTCGCTTATATGTTGCCAACATCAAGGGGCGTTGCGATTAGCAACATATAAGCTAAAGCTTTAACGTGGCGACACGTGTTTCAGGGTAGAGAAACAAATTTAATCTGAACAAGTCATCATACTTCGCTTGGCTTGTTGAGATTAATTATCAATTAGGTTTGCAATACTGTCAACATCTTTTTGAAAATAATTCTCATTTAGCTTGGGTTGTAGGTTTGGTACGAATTTTAGACATAAAAAAAGCCCTGTAAGGGCTTTTTGAGTTTCATATCTACCGTCACCGATATGAGCAATGTAGCAAGTAAAATAGTAGGGCGATCACCTGTTGCCAATATCAAGGGGCGTTGCGATTAGCAACAGGCGATCTTAGCTTTATCGTGGGCCACACGTGTTTCAGGGTCGAGAAACAAATCAGTTTATTCCGAACAAGTACTTTATCGTCTTGTTGATAGTGATTATCAATTAGATTTACGTATCTGTCAACACTCAATTGAAAATAATTCTCATTTCTTTGTGTTTATTTTTTAAGCTTCAGTTATACAATGCATTAGCACTAAAGTTAGGCTGTAAATTACGTGCAATAAAAACTATGCTGGGGCTATAACAATTAAAATAATCACATGCGATGTTCTCAATTTGGTCAATAAGCCTTCTTGCAATTGTATACTTGGCAATTTTATTTGCGGTTGCAGGCTGGGCTGATAAAAGAAAAGTATTGCCTTTTAAAGGCTTAACCTATGGTTTATCACTTGGGGTGTATTGCACCTCTTGGGCGTTTTTTGGTACCACAGCACAAGCTGCTTACAACGGTTGGTGGTTGGCTCCGACCTATGCCGGTACTATTTTGTTATTTATTTTTGGCTGGCAAGTTTATTGCCGCATAGCGCATATTTGTCGGCAGCAAAAAATAACCTCAATGGCAGATTTTATTGCGACTCGGTATGGTCAATCGTCGAGTTTGTCTGGGCTCATTTCATTGATTTCAGTGATTGCCATTGTGCCCTATATCTCTTTACAGCTAAGTGCAACTGCACAAAGCATCAACTTACTTACCGATCGCGCTGCCACACAAAGCCATGAGGTATGGGCCGATAGTACTTTTTACATCACGATTGTATTGGCACTGTTTGCTATTTTATTCGGCGCGAGGCGGTTAAAACCCAGCGAACATAACCCAGGATTGATTGCCAGTATTGCCTTTGAATCTGTGGTTAAATTATTGGCGTTTTTAGCGGTGGGTTTGTATGTGTGCTTTGCTTTATTCGACAGCCCAGTGGCTCTATTTGAAAAAGCGCATGACCTAAATATTGATCAGCAAGTGGCTGCAACGCAAAGTCCAACCTATGTGTATGTTGCTCATACTTTGCTTGGTATTTTGGCAACCTTATGTTTGCCAAGACAATTCCACATGAGTTTTATCGAAAAAAATAACGATAAAGAGCTGGCCACGGCACGGTGGCTATTTCCGATTTACCTATTACTTATTAACCTGTTTATTCTACCGATTGCATACGCCGGATTAATTTACTTTCAAGGTCAAGAAGTCGGCTACGACACCTTTGTATTGGCTTTACCTATGGCAGCTGATGATGCCTTTGTGGCGCTATTAGCCTTTTTAGGTGGCTTTTCAGCGGCAACCAGTATGGTGATTGTGTCATCAATTGTGCTTTCAGTGATGATCACTAATGACTTTATTAACCAGTTTATTTTACGCCGCTCGCAACTTACATCGAGTAGTCGCGGGCTTGATAAAAACAACCTACTACATGCGCGTAAAATCGTTATCGTATTGATTTTATTGCTTAGTTACTTCACTCACCGAGTGCTAGGCGAAAGTACAACCCTTGCCAATGTGGGTTTGATGTCGTTCACCTTAGTCGCGCAATTTTCGCCGGCCATGATCATTGGCTTATGGTGGCGACAAGCATCGTGTCGCGGTGCGCAATTGGGGATTTTAAGCGGTTTTATTATTTGGGGTTATACACTTTTACTACCGAATATCGCCGGAGGTTTAGGAAGCGATAGCTTATGGCTTGTGAATGGACCGTGGGGAATAAGCTGGTTAGCACCAACCGATTTATTCTCATTAGGCATGGAAAGCATTAGCCAAGCTCTATTGCTATCGTTAGGTGCGAACTGTTTAGTGTATTTCTTAGTGCCGTTATTTAGTCGTGCAACCTTGGCTGAACGCTTACAGAGTAATAAGTTTGTTTCGCAGCTGAATGATTCAAAGGTAAGCAATCATCTACAGCCTTTGAGCTACCATGACCTAGGTGCACTATTGCAACGATTTGCCGAAAAAGAAGCGGCACAGTCTTTGGTAAATCATTACTTTCCGGATGATAAAAGTAAGTGGAAGCGCCCTGCCAATGTCGAGTTAGAGCTATTGGTTGAGCGCGAGATGTCTGCGGTGATCGGCGGCGCATCGGCACGGCTTATTTTAGATGTAGCCAAAAATGAGCAGCGCCAGCCTCTAGAACAGGTTGCCGAGTTTGTTGATGAAGCAAGCCAAGTGCTTAAATTTAATCGTGATTTACTGCAATCAACAATCGAAAACATTCAACAAGGGATCAGTGTAGTTGATAGTGAGCTGCGCTTGGTAGCTTGGAACCAAGGCTACAAAAACATGTTCGCCTACCCAGATGATGCGCTTTACATAGGCCGCCCTGTTGCCGACATTATTCGTTTTAATGCCGAGCGTGGCTTATTTAGCGGCGAGAGCATGACCAGCGAGGTCGAAAAACGTTTAGCCTATTTACGCCAAGGCAGCGCTTATAAATATCAGCGCTCGCACAATGATGGCCGCGTGTTTGAAATGCAAGGTAACCCACTGCCAGGTGGCGGTTTTGTAACAACCTATACCGACATCACCGAGTTCGTAAAACAACAAAAAGCGTTAACAGAAGCCAATGTTAGCCTTGAAGAAAAAGTCGCAACACGCACCTTGGCATTGACTCAAGCAAACCAAGAATTGTCGATGGCAAAGCAAGTAGCGGAGCAAGCAACGGTCAGTAAAACGCGCTTTTTTGCTGCTGCTAGCCATGATTTGCTGCAACCTTTCAATGCTGCGAGCTTGTTTTGTTCTTTAATGAATGAAAAAGCCCAAGATACCGAACTTAAAGAGCTGGCGATGAATATTAAGAATTCATTGGGCAGCGCCGAAGAGTTGTTATCGAGTATTTTAGAGTTAACCAAGCTCGATTCGGGCTCGTTTAAAGTACAAATGAGCGAGTTTGCTGCCAGCTCCTTGGTTGAACCATTGCGTAATGACTACGAAGCCCTTGCCCGCGAAAAAGGCTTAAAGTTTATTATTGAAACCTGCGATGTTCGCTTGCATACCGACAAAGCGCTGCTGCGACGAGTGCTGCGTAACCTTTTGAGTAATGCGATTCGTTATACCGAGCAAGGTGAAGTGCGCTTAAAAATGCAGTACGACGACGACCATGTATCCTTTATTGTTGAAGACACAGGGATTGGTATTGCATCGAGCGATCAACAAACTATTTTCCAAGAGTTTAAACAGCTTGGTGCAAAGCCAAGCGCCGAGGGGTTAGGCTTAGGGTTGGCAATCACTAAACGTATATGTGACTTACTTAAAATACCCCTAGTGATGGGATCTGAGCTTGGTAAAGGCACGCAATTTACCCTCACTCTGCCTTGTAAAGTGAGTGCTGCGCCAGCGCAAGCGAAAGGTGCTGAGGCATCACAAGAAACAGAGCTGGGGCAATTGCGTATTTGGTTGCTTGATAACGACCGCAACGTGTTAGAGGCATTAAAGCAGCTACTCGAAAATTGGGGCTGTGAAATTTCAACAGCCACTAACTTAGCGGAGCTTGAGCAGCTAAAGGCAAGCCAAGCCCTGCCGCAATTGTTGATTATTGATTATCAGCTTGATGATGGGGTAACGGGCCTTGAAGTGATTGAGCAAGCGGCACTAACACGCTTACCTGCCATCGTTAATACTGCGAATCATGATGAAGGCATACGCGAGTTAGTGCTCGATGCGGGCTATCCATTGCTTTATAAGCCTCTGAAAGCGCCCGCTTTAAAACGCATGATTAAGCGACTGACTTAATCTGCGTTTTGCTCAGTTGCTGGGGTATTGGCTTTAATTAAGCGCTCTACCTCAGCGACAAACTTCTTATCTAAGTCATCTTCATGGCTCAAAAATAACAGCATTTCATCACCATTGTGGTCGATTACTGTTACCGTGGTGGTTAGTAGGGCGCTTTTAGCATAATCAACGTTGAGCTCTTTAATGTCACTAAAGCGGCGCTGATCTTTTTCGAGCACACCTTGCTCATTTTCCCAGTAACTAAAAATAGTGTTTTCTGTGATGCCGTTTCCATCAGTTTTAAAATCGAAAAATGCGTCACTATAAAAATAGTGCACATTCTCGTTGGCAGGAATAATTTCTTTTCTTTTTAGAAAGTTAACTTGATAAGACCAAAGCTTATCGCCGGTTACTATGGTTGAGCTTGGCAACAAATATAGTTCATAAATTAAGCCATAAAATAACCAAGGCAACATGAATATCGAAATGATAACCTGCCTCGCCCGCCATTGAGAGTGGTACTCAAGAGCCTGCTCTGGTTGCTTGAGGTTTTGAATGTAATTAACCAGTGGCAACCATAGAATAGGTATAACTAAAAACAGCCAAGTACCATATTCCCAGTTATAGCTTACGACTTCAGAAATGATAATCGCCAGCCATAACACGAACCCAACCGCGACGGGCATGATCTTATTTTTGCCAAAGGTTTGTTCGCTGTGCTTGCAAAGTTCAAGTAACAACGGAATAAAAAACAGTGGTGCGAATATCCCTCGAGCAATCGGCATAATATGGCTTTGTTGCTGCTCTTTTATCGCTTTCCAGTTGCGATAGCTCCAGTAGTGAATGAATATTCCTAAGCTCAATAAGCTGTAAATAACAAACTTACTGTTACTGACAGGGTAGAACTGTTGCTCAGCAAAAACTGGGCGGTTACTTGCTTCTATACGCCAAGCCGCGATGAAAAAGATGATTGCCGCCAAGTAACTTAAAATAAAAACGCTATACCAGTTAGTTTCGTCATCTGCTGGTGTGGTTGTTGAGCTATTTGTGCCGTATTTAATGATGCCGAAATGGGTCGCGTTATTGAGTTTTTTGCGCTCGCTTAGGTAAAGGTCTATTTGATCGGCTGGAATATGATCCTGCTTAGCACTGTAATCAAAGTATAAGGTCAACACAGAATCTTTAAATGTCACGCGTTTTTCGAAATGAAAAAATGGGTTGTCGATCGTGACCTGCTCATCATCAAACTGCCAATTAGTATCCGTAAACGTAACCTTTATGGTTGTTTCGATATTATTAGGGTAACGAAACCACATTGGTGCATTGTTACGCTCTCGCTGTTCTGGCTTATAAACTGAGTTTTGAATTTCACTGGCGTAAAAGTCGTTTTGAAAATCATTACCCTCAGGTCGCCAAAAGTCATCAATAGTATAGTACTCATTGGTAATTAGCTGACCGGTGTCCTTTGGAGATTCAACCAGCATAGGTTTGGCTGTTTGTAAGCCTTTGTAGGTATCTTGATAATATTCTCGGTAATCATCTTCTACGCTTTTTAAGCTGTTTTTAGCGATTGAACTGCGGCGGTTAATTGCTTCAAAGTCGCCGTATTTATATTGAGTTGAAAAACTAACTGGCTCATTAATACCTTCTGGGATCTGATAATTATCAAAAACCTGAACGCGTTTTAGGGCAGGTTCTGTGAACATATCTGTAAAGCCTGTTTCACCTTGCTTTATTATTAACGCGACATCGTAGTTCGGTTGAGCTAAATGTGCTAAATCGCCGCGCTGGTAAGAAATGGTTGGATCAAGCCAGTAGCGTTTACCTTGGTGCTCTAAGGTGACAATGACATGGTCAAATAAACTAGGGGAGACCGGTAAGCTAGCAGTACGTTTTCTGTCTTCAGTGTTAACTAAAGCTGGATGAGCCTCTACGCCGAGCGCTTTAAGTAAAGAAATGAGCAAGACGGTTTTGTCTTTACAGTCGCCATAGCGCAGTGCCAAAGTTTCTGATGCAGGAGTAGGCTGGTGCGAGTTGGTGCCCATTTCTAGGCCCAAATAACGTACTTCGTCTTGGCTAAAGCGCAGGGCAGCCACAATTTGAGACTCTAAGTCGGCATGTTGAAACTTAATTTGACGAGCAATTGTTTCAATAGCAGGGCTTACTTCGATGGCTGATTGGTACAAAGGTAACGACCAATTGACTACCTCTTGCCAATTATTTACTTCAGAAAAATACACTTCTTTGTAAGGCGAATACCAATGCGGTACTTCGCTTGCAGAGCTAAGGGTCGGCTCATTGTGTTGGCTAATTTGGTAGTCAAAACCCGTATCTAACTTGGTTTTAGTAACTGGCGACTCGCCATTCATAAAGTTGATATATAAGGGCGTAGGCTTTTGCCACTTTACCCGCATAAATTGCTGCACTATCGGCACCGACCAGTTCAGTGTACGCTTGGTGCTGAAGTGCTGATAAACCGGATTACTTCCCGAAACCGTATAGCTGTAATCTAAAATATCCATGACCCGCATATCATCAATAATGACATTTAGGCTTAAGGTGCCATTGTATATACGACTTGCTAAGTCGGTCTCGCGTTGTAACACCTGTAGCTCGGCACTATTTAGTTTATCTATATATTGGCCGTCACGAATAATGCCTAAACTATTGAGCGTAAGAGATTGATAATTTGGGTCAAAATCAATATTCAGCTGGCTAATATAATCAACCCCAGACTGATTGACCGCTTGCATTACGGTGCGATTAAAGCGTTGCTGTGGGGCTTGCTCAGATACCTGAAGCTGAGTGTCGAGCATCAGGTAGAAAGTCCCGTCTCGTATTTGGTCTCGAGGAATCTCAGGGGTGAGTAACTTATGTTGTTTTACCCAGTTAGCTGCGGGTGCAACCTGATACTCTTCTGCGGCTGCAAAAGAGCTCACAAAGAATAAAAAAACAGCCAGTACCTTAAGTTGTAAGTGCATCCATTTCATTGTTATTTTCTAATTACGTTTAGTTTTATATGACAAATTACTGAATTTCACGGCATGAGCCAAATAAAATTCAATATAAATGCTTCTTTTTAGGTCCAATGCTTAATAAGCGCTAGTTTTCAGTGCTTTCTTTATTAGGTAAATCAGTGATTGTTACTCTGCCTTTTTCTTCAAAATATCGTTGGGCAATTTTTTTCAAAATCTCAAGTCGAAGTCTACTTACGTGACCTATTTGCTTAACGTAATTAGCCCCGCTTCTTTCAAAACTATCACTGAAGCCATCGGCCACAATACTCGGGTCATTAACTGTAGAGGTACCGCCCCCATATTGTGGGTCGCTACCTATAATGTCGGTGATATTGTAATTACTTATACTCAAAGACAATCTACTAATAACCTGTTGATCAGCAGGTTGATTAACTAACAACGAAAGGAGGTGGTCAGTCAGATCTTCTTCAAAGTTTGGAAAGTAGTTTTGTTTTTCGAGGTAAAGTGATGAGACATATGTTGCGTGACCCCTAATGACAACACCTCGGTTAGAGTTTACAAATTGCAGGGCATTTGCTTTGAGTGTTGGGTAAACGTTTTTCGCGGTAAAAGGATATGTAACTAGGCTTGGGCCACCAATGTAGCCGCGATAAAAACCGTACATAATAAGTGGATCATTGTTAAATAGTGGTGCGACTATGTTGTATTCAATATCATTAAGAGAGTATTGATTGCCATTAAAGGTAAAGCGAGACTTATCAAAAAAGTTATCTTTGCCCTTTAGTAATCTTAATATGTTTTGTACCGGATACTGCTGAACTAATGCATTAATTACAGTGACACTATATAAATTAAGCCAGTAGGCGAGCTGCTCAGCTTTTGAAAGTGTTGCTAAATTAATAGTGTTAGGAATATTAGCCATTTTTTCTTGTACTTGCTGCAAAACCTGCTTCATGTGAGGGTTGTCTTGGTAAGAAGTATAGAAAAAACGATTAGACTCAGTAGCTGTGGAAGGTTTTGGGTTTCTCGCTATTCGCGTACCAATTTGCCCTGTGTTACTAGAGATATTGTAGCGGTCAGACATGCCTAAATTGATGGCCGATGCATCAAGTATTTTAGCATAATCGCTGTAATCAAGAGTGATTGTGGAGCTTTCATCATATTGATGAAATAGACTGAACTTCTCTTGGTTATTGTCTGTAATGGTTGTTTTATTTACAGGCTCTGTTGCTTTACAGCCCGCTAATATAAGAATAGAAACAGCTAATAGAGCTGAGGTGAAAACACTATTCATCTATCACTTTCCTTAGTACAAAAAACGATTATTTTTCTTCAGACTCTTTAGCTGGTAAGTCTTTTATTTCAACGCGACTATTTACTTCATAGTATTTTTGCGTGATTTTTTTCAAAATCTCGCGGCGCAATGTGCTTACAGTGCCAGCTTTAGTTAAGTGGTTACCATAGGTCGTAAATGTTTTATCCCAGCCCAGTGCCACAATACTAGGATCGACAACAACTGCATTACCTCCACCATAAGCAACATCGGTACCTAAAATATCGCTAATATCGTAATTATCGATACTAAAAGAGAGGTTTTGCACAACTTGGTCTTTATCTGGTTCTTGAATAACTAATGATTGAAGATGGTCAGCTAAGTCTTCTTCAAAGTTAGGGAAATAGTTTTTCTTTTCAAGGTATAACGAAGAAACACGTGTGCTATGAGTATCAATAACACTGCCTCGATTTGAATTTACAAATTGCACTGCATTGTTAGTCAGGGCGGTAAATACATTTTTCGCTGTATATGGGTAGTTAAGTAAATTTGGGCTACCAATATAACCACGGTAATAGCCATATATTAATAGTGGGTCATTGTTAAATAGCGGTGCAACAATGTTGTACTCTATATCGTTCAATGAATATTGATTACCGTTAAAATTAAAGCGTGGCTTATCAAAAAAACTTGGCTCTTCGTTTATTAGCTTAGATAAGTTTTTTACTGGGTACTGCTGGACTAACTCATTGAGTACCGTCACGTTATAAAGATTGAACCAGTAAGCAAGCAGTTCAGACTTTGGCAAGTTATTCAAGTTAATCTTATTTGGCAGGTCGGCCATATTTTTTTGTATGACCTGCAAGGCTTGCTTCATTTTAGGATTGTCTTTATATGAATCATAATAAAAGCGGTTTGCTTCTGTTGCTGTTGAAGGTTTAGGGTTAGATGACAACCGTGTACCAATCGTCGTGGTGTGTGAGGTGATGCGGTAGCGGTCAGACATGCCTAAATCAATGACCGAAGCACTTAATATTTGCCCATAGCCAGCGTAATCAAGAGTAATGTTTGAGTTTGCATCATACTGATGAAATTGGCTAAATTTTTCTTGGTTAATTGCTGTTATGGCTGTTTTATTACTAGGTGCCGTTGAATTACAGGCCGTTATCAAAATAAGTGATGTTGTTAATGTGGTGGTCTTTATAGCGCTTTTCATTTTTATCACCTTCCTTAGTACAAAAATAAACATATTACTTTTGCTTTAAATTGGCAATATCCAGGTAATTAACACAGAAATAATAAGACTTAAAGTTGGCTATTGCGGTTTTGCTAAGTGTTTTAGTTGGGTATTAAAGGGGGTATTAAAGCGGCTCATAGCGAGCCGCTTTAGGTTTATATTATTTATCTTCAGACTCTTTAGCTGGTAAGTCTTTTATTTCAACGCGAGTATTTGCTTCATAGTATTTTTGCGTGATTTTTTGCAAAATCTCGCGGCGTAACGGGCTTACATGGCCGACTTCTTTAGTTAAGTTTGCACCATAAGTAACAAAGTTATTATCAAAGCCCTCTGCTACAATACTCGGATCGGCGACAGTCGCGTTACCTCCACCATATTCAACATCGGTACCTAGAATGTCGGTAATATCGTAGTTATCGATACTAAAAGAGAGGTTTTTTACAACTTGGTCTTTATCTGGCTCTTGAATTACTAACGATTGAAGGTGATCAGCTAAATCTTCTTCAAAGTTAGGAAAGTAGTTTTTCTTTTCAAGGTATAACGAAGAAACACGAGTGCTATGGTTACCTATCACACTACCGCGGTTTGAATTAACAAACTGCACCGCATTGGTGGTCAGGGCTGCAAACACATTTTTTGCTGTATATGGGTGGTCAAGCAAATTTGGGCTGCCAATGTAGCCACGGTAGTAGCCATATATTAATAGCGGGTCATTGTTAAATAGCGGTGCAACAATGTTGTACTCAATGTCGTTTAATGAATACTGGTTACCGTTAAAGTTAAAGCGTGGCTTATCAAAAAAACTTGGTTCTTCATTTAATAACTTAGTCAGGTTCTTAACAGGGTACTGCTGCACTAACTCATTGAGCACCGTCACGTTATAAAGATTGAGCCAGTAAGCGAGCAACTCTGATTTTGGTAAGTTACTTAAATTAATTTTGTTTGGCAGGTCGGCCATATTTTCTTGCACTATTTGCAAGTCTTGCTTCATCTGAGGGTTCTTTTTGTACGAATCATAATAAAAGCGGTTTGCTTCTGTTGCAGTCGACGGTTTTGGGTTCGACGACAACCGGGTGCCAATTTTGGTTGTGTTTTGTGAAATGCGATAGCGGTCTGACATACCTAAATCAATCACCGAGGCATTTAATATTTGCCCGTAGTCAGTGTACTCAAGGGTGATATTTGATTTTTCATCGTACTGATGAAATTGGCTAAATTTTTCTTGGCTTATGGCTGTCGTTGCTGTTTTATTAATAGGAGCCGTTGAATTACAGGCTGTAACTAGAATAAGTGATGTTGCTAATACGATGGGTTTTATAGCGTTTTTCATTTTTATGACCTTCCGTAGTTTAAAAAATAAACATAGCGTGGTTTTTCTGAAAGCGCAACAATCTGTTGTTTTTGTGAATTTTATTAAAAAATAAGCGTATAGTAGAAGAAATAAAAATAAAAAAGGACAACTCATGGAAGAAGCAAAACAACAAAACCAAATCGAAACACCAGAAGCTAAAAGCTCCGTAAATGATGACTTAGTTGGCATAAAAGGTTGGCTCATTCTTGTGGCGATAGGTGTAGTGATCAGCCCTTTTAGAGTGTTTATCGAATCAATTAATACCTTTAAACCCATTTTCACGACCGAGATGTGGCAACGTTTAACGTCGCAATTTGGTGATATGTATCATCCGCTTTGGGAGCCTTTACTAATCATTGAAATGGCTTTTAATGCAGCATTATTTTTAGCTTCGCTTTATTTAATCGTGTTGTTTTTTAAGCATAAGAAAGCGTTTGTAAGTTGGTACTTAGCGATATTATTTGGTGGATTAGCGTTTATTGCTCTCGATGCCTACGCGGTTAGTTTAATTGTGCCCGATGTCGATGTGTTCGACAATGAACTTAGAACTATGATTATCAGAGGCCTTATTCAAGCTGTGATCTGGGGACCTTACATGCTGTTATCTAAGCGTGTGAAAGCGACATTTGTAAAATAAGTTAGCTGGGCACTGTAATTGTAGCTTGTGTGCCTTGCTGGGGTTTTGAATTTATCGATAACTCAAAACCTTGGTTGCGCACAAGTTCTCGGGTGATCACAAGTCCTATTCCTGTGCCATTTGCTTTGGTTGAGTAAAATGGTACGAACAAGTTATCGGGGTTTTGAATACCACAACCTTGGTCGCTAATTGCAATATTTAAGCTATCACCCTGCCTTGACCAAGTGAGGGTAGGGGCAGAATTGCTGCCTGCTTCAAAGGCATTTTTTATCAGGTTGATCAATGCTTGTTCTAGCTGGCCGAAGTCGGCATTAATATGTAACTCTTCGCTGTTATTTATCACTAGTTCAGGAAAGATAGCACTTAAACGAGTGTTTAATTGCTCGCTACTGATTGCCTGCTTTTGTGCGGGGGGGAGCTTGGCAAACGCACTATAACTGGCTACAAAATCAAGCAAGTGTTGAGCGCGCTTTTCTATAACTTGCAGCATATCTAGGGCGAGATCATCGTGACTGCTTATTTGCCCTTGGCGCTTAAGGGTTTGCAATGACTGACTCATTGAATAAATCGGCGTGAGTGAGTTACGTACTTCATGATTTAACACTCGAATTAACCGTTGCCAAACAAGTTGTTCGTTATCGCGAAGCTGTTGCTCAATTGAAAAGAAGGTTAGTAATTCAAAGTTTCTGCCGGTCCGCCAAAAAGTCTGCGATGAAATTTGAAAGCGTTGTTTAAACAGTGAGTCACTGTTTTGTTGCCATTCGCCATCATGCAGGGCAATGCCTAAGTCGCTGGCCGATTTACCTTCAATCTGGCGATGACTAATACTGTTTATAAACGCCTTATTACTAAAGTAAATTAAGCCATGGGGGTCTAGTATAACGATGGGTAAGTCCAGCATGCTGGCAAACTCAAAAACAAACTCTTCTGTTTGCATATAATGGCGTTTGTTCTTGGCTATTTTATTGCTGAGCTTGGCAAAATCTTGCTTAAGCGCTGCGACTCGTCCACTTTGATAAGACGCTAAATGCCAACTATTACTTTCGTCATTTGCTAATGCATCTAGTTGCAAGCCAAAGCGTTCAACCACATCGGTGATCGCACGGTAGCTTTTAATTAAAGCAAAAGCGCTTATCCCGATAAACGGCAATAATAGGCTGATACTAGCAAACCAATCTAGTTTTAAGCTGAGCGAAAGGGCAATACCAAGCGTTAATAGCACCGCTATAAGCATATAAAAATAGCGTCGAACACGCTGCTCTAACGACAACTTGTTACTCATTTAGCGTTCTACTTCTTTTAAATCGAGCTGATGTTTATCAATGCGACGATAAATCGCCGATTTGCTTAACCCTAAAAATTCTCCTGCGGCGATAACATTGCCATTAAATTGCAGCAGTGCTTTTTGAATCATCTGTTTTTCAAGCTCTTCAAGGGGCAATAGTGGCAAAGCCTGTTCGGCATTGCTATTTGTTTGCTCGCAACTTGGTTGATCTAAAATGAGGTCATTGGCTTGAATATTGTTGTTATCGCTCATGATCACCGCGCGTTCAATACAATGGCTTAGCTCACGAATATTACCAGGCCAACTGTAATTTTTTAGCGCCTTTAGGGCATCATCACTGAGCGCCATATTCGCTCGTTGATATTTTTTACCATGCACCAATAATAAGTGTTCTGCTAAGGGAGCGATGTCGTCTTTTCTGTCACGAAGCGGTGGAATGTGCAGTTCAATGGTATTGAGTCTAAATAATAAGTCACGGCGGAACTCACCCTGCTCAATAGCCGTAGCTAATTCACTATTGGTGGCAGAAATAATGCGAACATCGGCGGTTTTGGTTTGGCTTGAGCCTAGCACTTCAAATTCTTTGCTTTCTAGCACTCGGAGCATTTTACTTTGTAGCTCAAGGCTTAAAGTCGCAATTTCATCTAAAAATAAGGTGCCGCCTTCGGCAATTTCAAAACGCCCTAGGCGGTCTTCTTTGGCGTCAGTAAAAGAGCCTTTCTTATGGCCAAATAATTCGCTTTCGAATAGCGTCGGGGCAATGGCGCCAACATTCACGCTTACATAGCGTTTATCAGCTCTGAGCGAGTGCTGGTGGATATAATGTGCCAATAAGCTTTTGCCAGTGCCATTTTCGCCGGTAATTAAAATGCTGGCATCGGTTTTAGCTGCGCGCTCAGCTTTGGCAAGCAACAGCTGCATGATTTCTGATTGAGCTATGTAATGTGCTTGTGTGTCACTGGTAAGCGCCTTTAAGCACGCGTTATCGTGATTACTTTGCTTGAGCTTGAGTTGTTGTTGTACAACGGCGGTTAAGCGTAAGTTATTCCATGGCTTTTCAACAAAGTCGACTGCCCCTAATTGCATGGCTTTAACAGCGACGTCAATGCTGGCCCATGCGGTCATCACAATGACAGGTATGGTCGAACCTAATTGATTTAGTTGCTTTAAAAAGCGTAACCCTTCTTCACCTGAGGTCGTGTCGAGCTTGTAGTTCATATCAAGCAAAATCAGGCTAATGTGCTCCGATTTTAATAATTCAAGGGCATGTTCAGGGCCTTCGGCCTCAAGGCAGTGTAAGCCTAATTGTTGTAATGCAACAGTAGCAGCCAGACGTACATCAGCTTGATCGTCTATGACTAAGATTTTGTCCATGATGTTTTCTTATTATCCTGTTGAGGTGGCTTAAATTTAAGCCACCATTTTGTGCTGTTAATCGTTACGTAGTGCGGCCATAGGTTTTGCTTTAAGCAGTAAAACCAAAGGTCTAAAGCAAGCGAATAGCGCAATACATAAGGTAATACTCCAAGCGAGTAATTGCAGTCTTACATCAAGTATCAGCCAAGACATTAGCTGTCCTTGTAACATGTAAAAACCCACTATTACCGCGGCGAGAGCAACCGCAAAACCAATGAGCACAGGGATAATAGCTTCAACACTCATTAGCTTGAATAAGCGTGCTTTTTTGGCACCTAATGCCATACGAATACCAAACTCATAACGGCGTAGACCCAGGTTGTAGCTCAGTACCCCAAAAATACCGATTGCTGCTAATAATAGAGTAAATAGCGCTAAGGTACTACACAGAACCACGGTCAGTCGGCTCATATACAGTAAATTGTCGTACTCTTGTTGCAGGTCATTAAACTGCCACATGGTTAAGTCGCTGTTCTTTTCTTTTAGCGTATTAAGTATTTGTTTGTTAGTCAGCTTAACGCCATCAGAAGCTTTGATAGTAAACATGTAACTATACGGTGTCGCAGGCCACCAAATGTGACGACCAAACGACTCATCGTAGTATTTAGGGTGATTAAAATCTTCGGTTACACCCACCACTTCATACATCTTTTCTTCTAAGCCTTGGTAGCTCTTGCCGATGATATTTCGATAGTCTTGGCCTGGTAATAAGTTCTCTGCCACGCTGACTGATACCAGTATCTCGTTGGTTTCACCACGTATAGCTTGTTCAGTAAAGGTGCGGCCAGCGAGAATTTTGGTGTTAACTAACGCAAAGTAATCAGGCCCTACCCACTGGCTAGGGAAGAAAACGGAGCTTTTACCGTTTACATCAGTCAAGGTGTGGGCGTTTTGTCTTTGCGAAACAGGGCTGTGACCCAGGGCAACATCATCAATACCTTGGCTATCAAGCAAAACCTGCTTGTATTGCAGCATGTGTTCGTAGCGTTCAGCCAATGACATTTGATTATTTGGCTGGAATAGGTTGGCAAAATATAGGTTTTCGGTATCACTGCCGAGCGGACGGTTTATCGTGCCCATGGCTTTACTCACTACCATCACTGAAAAGCTAACGAGCAACGCGGCAACAAACATTTGTGAGCCAATTAAAATACGCACTGTACGACCTGATACCTGCGAAACTCCGCCTTTACCACTGTTCTGCATTTGCGTATTTAGGGTTTTGTAATTTACCAAACGCGCTGTAATTACAGAGAAAATATAAGCAAGAGCAATACAAAGTATGATGGCAACAATGACCAACGTGCTATCCACGGCCAAGCTATTAACCAGTGGTAATCGGCCTTCTGCTAGTACTTTAAATAAACGTATGCCCCATACCGATAAAAACAGCGCAATGCTTACCGATAAGGTCATTAAAATCAGTGACTGTAAAAAGATACTTTTAAATAATGTGCTGCGTTTTGCACCTAACACCGCCTGCAAAGCGAGGGTTTTATGTTGAGCAAGAGCGCGCGAGAAGAATAAAGTGCTTACATTAAGTACTGCAATAATTAGTAGCCCTACTGCACCGGCTAACATCATTAAGCTTAAGTCATCGTTATTACCCAGCTCAACATCACGATACGGGGTTACTTCAGGTTTTACATCGGTGATACCGCCATTGTTTAGCCACTCCGATTTAACCGTATCAATTTGCTGTTTTAAATCGACTTTAACTTGATCTATGGTGACCCCAGGCTTTAAAACTGCAATCAGTTTTAGGTTTTTAAAAGTGTTTGTCCATGGGCTTTGCCAATCGTCATTGTGAAAGAAGCGACGGTCCGCACTTGATGGAAACCACACTTCAACATCACTTGCTTTAAACATATAAGGTGGGCTGAATGAGTCATCAACAACGCCGACAATACGGTGAACGTAATCGGTTTCACCCGCCATGACTGAAAGTGTTTTACCAATAATGTTCGGGTCGCTGTTGTAATGCTGGCGCCAAAAATTGGCAGATATAACAACGCGGTCATCAGGAGTTTCCAGCGTTTCTCCAAGATCAAAACCTTGTCCCATTAAAAATGGCGTGTTTAATAAGTCAAAATAGTTGCCGCCAACATACAGCACTGGTTCTTTCGGTTCGCCATCTAGGTTTGCAAAGATTTGCTCACCCGCATTGATCATCATACTTTGTTCAAAGCTTTGATTATGCTTAAGCCAATGAACCATCGACTGATAGCTTTGAAAGCCGGTAGCATCGTAGTCATCATAAGTAAGTGATTGCTCAACCACCACCATGCGGCTTTCATCGTACACATCAAGGGGCTTTAAAAAGTAGCTGTTAACAAGGCTAAGTACCACAAACAAGGTGGCCAATGTTAAAGCAAGCGTTGCGATAACTGCAGTGACAAAGCCCGGTGCATTCATTAATGATGCCCACGCTAAGCTTAATTGGGCGCGTGTTTTGGTTAATTTCATTACATCACCTCAGCGCTTTCAAGTGCATGCTCAGTATTGTCGCTGCTAGGTGCTTGGCGAGCTTCAGAGTAGGAAACAATTTCACCATCTAGCAATTTAAGTTGCGTTTTAGCACGTCCGGCATAACGTAAATCATGGGTTACCATGCAAATCGTGGTGCCTTTTTTATTCAGCTCATCAAGCAAGTCCATGACGGCATCACCATTTTTTGAATCTAAGTTACCAGTTGGCTCATCCACCAATAAAATGCTTGGCTTGCCAGCCAGTGCGCGGGCAATAGCAATACGCTGTTGCTGACCACCAGATAATTGATTTGGTTTGTGCTGAGCGCGGTGGCCCATTTCAACTTCATCAAGGGCCTGTTTTACCGCAAGCTCAATTTCGCTCGGGCTCATGGCTGGCTCTCGGTAAGTGAGTGGCAGTGCTACGTTGTCAAAAACGGATAATTCATCAATTAGGTTAAACGACTGAAATATAAAACCAATGTGAAGGTTTCTAAGTTCAGCTTGCTGATCCATATCGAGGGTTTTTGTGTCGACTTCTTTAATGAAATAGTCGCCAGCAGTTGGGCTATCGAGTAAGCCTAATAATGACAGCAACGTCGATTTACCGCAGCCAGATGGCCCGCTAATGCAGATATAGTCACCTTGGTTAATATTCAGGCTGATGTCTTTTAATGCATAGGTTTCAACATTTTGGCCGCGATAAACTTTGGCGATTTTGTTTAATGAGATAAGCGTATTGGTTTTCATAAACTGTCCTGTTCGATTTTTATTGTTGCCAAATGCTGCCATTTAGAAAGGTCTGAAATGATCAGCTGTTCGCCCACGGTGGCACCGCTCAAAAGTTGAATTTGATTGTCACTGAGTGTACCAAATTCGATATTGGTTGGCGTTGCTAACTGGGTATTTGGATTAAGTTTAAATAGCGTGGCTTCGCTATTTGCTTGCGCCTTTTGTGGCACGTTAATGGTTAATGCATCGGGAATAATGTTGCTAACCACATAGCCTTCAATGCTTAAATCTGGGCGGGCATTCGCAGGCAATGTGCCTTGTAAATCAAGTTCGATAATGACTCGACCATCGGTAACAATAGGGTCAATTCGGGTGACTTTGGCATCAACTTCACCGTGATCTGCTTGGCTAAAGGTGTTTACTTTCGCTGCCATATTGAGTGCCACTTTTTCGGCATCTGCTTGCTTAACGCTTAGCTCTGCTTTGAGTGCTTTATTTGAGCCAACCACCGCAAGGCGGGTACCGGGCACGAGATTTTGGCCAAGTTCAACATTCAATTCTTGTAGCATGCCATCTATACCTGCCGTTATTTGCAGCTGATCAAAAGCGCGTTGCTCAACTTGGTAATTAAGCTCAAATTGGCTTAATAGTTCTTGCTGTATTTTGCTACGTTGTAAGTGCATTTCTTTAAGCTGTGTAAGACGTTGCTGCTCGATACTTACGCGCTCTGTAAGCTGTGCAACGTTTAGCATGCTTCGTTTGTAATCGAGGCTTGACACAATCCCTTGCTCGATAAGTTTACTTTCGGCATCGACTCTAAGCTCTGCACTTTGCAGCTCACTTTTTAATATGGCGAGATTTGCTTGGCGCTCAAGTAGCTCACTTTGCTGGTTAATTCTTTGCTCATTAACACTGGCTTTTTGGCGAGCAAGTTCTAGCCGAGCGACCGATAAACGCTGTGCTTGCTGTGGGTTGACGAGGCTTAAAATCACTGTGTCTTTTTTAACGATAGTGCCGGGGTATACATGGATAGCTTCGACCATTGCGGTGTCGGTATTGGTTAAATAACGTTGATACTTTGGCTTTAAACGGCCAAAGCCACGTATTTTTACCACAAAATCGGCTTGTTCTACGGTTGCTATTTGCAGTTGGCTTGCAGCAACTACAGTGGGTGTCGCCCATTGATACACCATTAAAGCGCCAAGAGCCGATACGCCTATAGCTGCACCAGCCAGCCATTTTTTAGCTTTTGATTGCTGAGGTTTGCGTTTTAGTGTGCTGTCTAAATCCATGATACTGAGAAATATAAATAATCATGGAATAGCTAAGGCGAGTTTTGTGCCAAAAGTTAAGGTGTTGAAAAATAATAACTTGTTTTTTTTGCAACGTGAGCTTTTCCCACTACTGGGAAAGCGAGTTTTAAAACTGGGAGTGAATGTTTAAATTAGCTTTCTTCGATTTTGCCAACTTGTGAAAGCTGGTTAAACAAAATGCCCGCTTGGGTACGGTTATAGACATTGAGTTTGCGTAAAATCGCTGACACATGTTGTTTGATTGTGGTTTCTTGAATCGACATTTCAAAGGCGATTTGTTTATTCAATAAACCGTCGGCAATCATCGCTAGTACGCGGTATTGCTGGGGGGTTAGTTTTTCAAGGTTACGAGCAAATTCGCTTTGTTCGTCGTTGATCACCACATCGGTTAAATCCACTTCAGGTGGTAACCAAGTGTCGCCGTTGAGTACATGGCTAATTGCTTCACTGATGACATCTAAAGAAGATGACTTAGGAATATAGCCAGCAGCACCAAGGCTCATCGCTTGTTTGATTATGGCGGGTGTCTCATTGGCAGAGACCATGATTACTAAGATATCAGGGTAGTGGTTACGCAGCTGCGAAAGGGCTTGTAGGCCATTTGCACCTGGGATCGTAAGGTCTAAAAATATTAGTTCAATCTCAGGGTGAGCGCTTAACAGTGCAAACAAACCATCAATGTCACTGGTTTCTTTAATATGTTCTTCAGGCACTGATGTCGCGGCAGCTTGACGCAGCGCACTTCTAAATAACGGGTGATCATCGGCGATTATGGTGTTCACAGCTAAAGACATTCCCTCGATTCTCCAATGCGTTATGTTATAAGTGATTTTGCGCTTTGAAACAAGGTTTGCCTGAAGGGAAGTTTCAGACAAACCTTTCTCACACAAGGATTTAGATTCTATTTTAGAAACGGTAACCAACAGTGAAGGCTACAGTGCGAGGGTCGCCGTAGTAACCAATCAGGGTATTATCACCACCTAAACCTGGGGTGTATTTGCTGGTATCTGTTGGGTCTGTTGGATCAGGTGCCACGAATTGGTAACCACCAATCATGTACTCTTCATCCGTTAAGTTTTTACCGTAAAGACCTGCAGTCCAGTGACCATCTGTGCTGTACCAAGTGATACCCATATTAAAGATACCGTAAGCATCTTGCGTTAATAGGCTATCTTCTTCGAATAGCGCGTAGTCGCCTCTGTGGTAGTAGTTACCATTGACAACAAAATCACCCATTTCTGTGTACATACGGTACGTTGCACCCAGGTTAAAGGTTAAATCAGGTGTGTTTGATACCGTAAAGCGGTCTGATTTATCGAATGCTTCACCGGTTTCTGGGTCGTAATCAATTACGTTATCGAAGCTACTATCGATGTAACCTACTGATGCATCAAAGCTGAGTGATTCTGTTGCAACATAGTTAAGCTCAAGCTCAATACCATCTGATGTTGACTCACCAATGTTACCTAAACGTTGGTTCAGATCTGCAGCACTGTCGCCCGGTAATACCGAAATATATTGACGATCTTTATGATCAAGGGTGAATAAGGTGACGTTTGCTCGTAAGTTGTTGTTCCACTCACTCTTCATACCGATTTCGAATGAATCAACGATTTCTGGTTTTGCTGCTGGCTCTGCAGTGGTTGCACGTGGGTTGAAAGTACCTGACTTAAAGCCTTGCGCATAACTTGCAAAGAACATGATGTCACGATTGTATTGGTATTCAACACCTGCACGTGGTGTGAAGCGTGACCATTCTTCTTCATCATCGAGTACTGTTGGAACCAGTTGGCCTTCTGGGCGAGTATAACCTGGCACCCAACCTGACTCAGGGTAAACAATATCAAAGATTAGGCCATTGTTAACCTGTGCTTCTTTTTTGTCTTTGGTGTAACGCGCGCCGAGTGTCATTGACCATTTATCGGTTAAATCAATTGAGCTTTGGATATACGCTGCTTTACTGTTTGAGTTACTACAGCCGCTTACTTCACGAGTCAGACCCGGAGCACCTAGGCTTTGACCTAAGATACCTAAAATAGCCTCAAATTGACCGCAAGATTCACCATCATAGTAGTAAAGACCCGAAACCAGTTTGTAGTTATCGCCTTGATGATTTAGCTGTAACTCATGAGTGGTTTGCTCATCATCGTAAATAGCAGGTACATCGAAAATTTGAATTGACGTGTTATCAAAGTCGATATTCGTTGGTGAGTAGCTCTCACGGCTTGAACCAATATATTTAATGCTAGTGCTGTCAGTCATATCCCAACGAGCAGTTAGGCTATAGCCTTCGAGTTCAACTTTATTCCATGTTGGTAAGCTGGTGTAAGAGTCATACACGCTGTCTGGAACTGGCGCATCAGTAAGAATACTTGGTAGTAAACGGTAACCACCTTTTGCGTTTGATTTGTCTTCTGTTTTATCCCACGCGAAACGGAAGAATAAGTCATCGGTCGGAGTGTATTCGAGTGTAACGCGAGCTGCGGTTACGTCTTTGTTGTAGTTTTCGCGGTCTTGGTTATCAAGAGCCGATGTTAAAAACTCACCAAAACCATCACGGTTAAGCGTTGCAAAACCAAAGCCCACGTAAAGTTTTTCGTCAACAATCGGTAATTGGCCAGTGATTTTTAAATCTTTTTGGTTATAGCTACCTACAGTGCCTTGAATATTTAAGGTTGCATCACCGCTCATTTCTTTGGTGACATATTTAATCGCACCACCTATGGTATTTTTACCGTAAAGCGTCCCTTGTGGACCACGTAATACTTCGATTTGTTGCACATCAAGAAGGTCAAGCACGGCACCCTGTGGACGAGCAAGGTAGACATCATCGATATAAATACCTACGCCTGGCTCATACCCCCAAAGAGGATCTTGCTGACCTACACCACGAATAAACGCGGTAATTGTAGAGTTAGTACCACGACTTGCTTGCAGGGTGGTATTTGGCGAGAACTGCTGAACTTCGGTCATAACGACGATGCCATTTTCTGCCAGTTCTTCAGCACCTACTGAGGTTACAGCAACAGGAACTTCTTGCAGGTTTTCAACAGTTTTACGTGCTGTTACCTGAATACGTTCAAGTTCACCTTTTTTTGCTGCAGGTTCGGCTTGTTCTGCCGCTTGAGCACTGACACCTGCCAAAGCAAGTGATACAGCCAGAGTAAGTGGCGCGACTTTTGGGTTAAGCTTTATCATGTTGTATTCCTTGTTATTGTTGTCATTAGTCTTATGGCCACTCACATTGATGTTGCCGAAGACTTAATAAGATTTGCCCGTGTCACCTGTCAATTAATGTAGAAGATAGTTGCAGAAATTGAATTAGTACCATAGTGCTATAGCCGCCACAGCCCTTTATTTATCAAGCAATTAAGCTATTTTTAAAGCAGATAGTACCTTAGTGTTATGTATTTTTTTAACGCTTAGGGTAAGACTGAAAGCATTATTCCGATGTCACCTCATCTGTGTAATAACAATAATTATAGGAATGTCTATGCTGAGCATGATAGGACTGTTAGGCGGTTTAATACTGCTGATCATTTTAACGCTGCGTGGGGTAAATTTATTTATCGCTGCGCCAATCTGTGCACTGTTAGTTGCACTTAGTAGTGGCATGGCCATTTTCCCTGTATCGGCAGATACAAACTTTATTAACGCCTATATGGATGGTTTTGCAGGCTTTTTAAGTGCGTGGTTCTTTATGTTCTTACTGGGTTCTTTATTCGGTAAATTCATGGAAGACACCGGTGCTGCAGACAGTGTAGCAAGCTACATTGTGGGTAAACTAGGTATGAAACACGCCGTTCTTGCGGTTGTAATTGCTTGTGCTGTTTTAACCTATGGTGGCGTGAGCGTATTTATCGTTGCGTTTTCTGTCTATCCAATGGCATTAAGTCTGTTTAAAGATGCAAACTTACCGCGCCGCTTTATTCCAGCAACGCTGGCATTTGGTTCGGTGACCTTTACCATGACTTCGGCAGGCTCGCCAGAAATTCAAAACTGGATCCCGGTTAAACACCTTGGTACGTCACCCTATGCGGCATGGGAAGTAAGCTTAGTCGTGGCTATTTTTATGGCCACAGCAGGTTACTTTTGGTTAAACAAGATGATCAAAAAGGCCGTTGCTAATGGCGAAACCTTTGAAGCGCGTGATGATGATCCTGTCATTATTGAACGTCGTCGTCCGCATCCAATTACGGGTGTGATCCCGCTTATCGTGGTGCTGCTTTTATCATTTACGCTTCATGATGTACTACAGCAAACAGCGCTTATTGTTGCCTTACTTGGTGGTGTACTGAGTATTGTGATTATTAACTTTAAGCATTTTCACGATATGGGTAACGCTATTAATGTTGGTACAACCGGCGCTTTAGTAGCAATCGGTAATACCGCTGCTGTGGTTGGTTTTGGCGCTGTGGCGAAAGTATCACCGGCATTTACCGCTGCTGTCGATGTGATGACCCATATGCCTGGGAATGAGTTAGTTGGTGCTGCGGTTGCGGTCAGTGTAATTGCCGGTTTAACAGGCTCTGCTTCTGGCGGACAAGCCATTGCATTACCGCTTGTCGCACCAGGTTATTTAGACATGGGAGTAAACCCTGAACAACTGCACCGTGTGGTGGCGATTAGTTCTGGAGCCCTCGATACCTTGCCGCATAATGGGTATGTGGTCACAACAATACGCGCTATCTGTAAAGAAACGCATCAACGAGCGTATTGGTCAATGGCAGCACTCACTGCGGTTATTCCGCTTATCGGTGTCGCATTGGCACTTGGACTCTTTATTATCTTTTAAGGAACAGCAATGAAAACCAAATTAATAATTTTGCTATGGCTGGTTGTATTTAGTAGCACTGCCTTTGGCGCTGCAAACAAAGCCGACACCATGCTGGTGGAAAAACAGCATTTTACGACAAAAGATTTTACCACTGTGTCTGGTGTGACGTTAGAGCAAGTGGATATTGGCTGGGAAAGCTATGGAAAGCTAAACGCCAATAAAGATAACGTGATTTTAATCACTCACTATTTCTCTGGTACTTCTCATGCCGCAGGTAAATATAAAGCGGATGATGCCCTACCGGGTTATTGGGATGCGATTATCGGCCCAGGTAAAGCTATCGATACTAATAAATATTATGTGATTAGCTCAGATACCTTAGTGAATGCCAACTGGCATGATGAAAATGTAATCACCACAGGCCCTGCATCAACTAATCCAAAAACAGGCAAACCTTATGGTTTAGATTTTCCTGTGGTTACGATTACTGACTTTGTGAATGTGCAAAAGCGCTTACTCGACAGCCTAGGTATCACTAAATTGCATGCCGTGATGGGCGCATCAATGGGCTCGTTTCAAGCACTTGAGTGGGCAACACGTTACCCAGATAAAGTAGAGCGTTTAATTCATGTGATTGGCGCTGCAACCATGGATGCATGGACAGTCGCTGCACTTGAAAAATGGGCGTTACCAATTCGTTTAGATAAAAACTGGCAGCAAGGTAATTATTACGGTAAAGAGCGCCCGTTAGATGGCTTAGCGGCAACCATGCTTAATATTACGCAAGATGCGATGCATCCAATTATTTATAACGCGAGCTTCCCTGACTTTAATGTATTGGATGAAGGTGCATTAAAAGATATTCGTACCTTGCCTAAGTTAAACCAAGTACTCGCTCAGCGCGCAATGGCACGAGCGAAAACGCAAGATGCCAACCATGTACTTTATTTGGTCCGGGCATCACAACTATTTACCGCTGGCATGCAAAGTGATTTAACAACGGCGCTTAAAAATGTCTCTGCCAAAACATTATTACTACCCGCAACGAACGACTTACTACTTCGCCCTGAAAACATGCGTACTGTGTTTGACACCATGAAAGCGGCAGGTAAAGACGTTGAGATTTCAGAAATTGAAGGGGGCTGGGGACACCTTGATGGTATTTTCTCAATCACCCCTAAAGCGCAGCTTATCAGTGAGTTTTTAGAGGAGTAGCCCGATGAGCAAAACAGTTTTAATTACCGGTGCAGCCAGTGGTATTGGTCTATATGTTGCCCAGCAACTGGCGATGCAAGGTCACACTATTATTGTGACTGATTTAAATCAGCAAGCAGCACAACAAGCGGCAGCAGGCATTGTTGAGCAAGGTGGTAGCGCCGAAGGGTATGCACTTAATGTGGCTGATAGTGATGCAATAGAGCAGTTTTTCACTGAGCTTAATCAGCCAATTGATGTACTTATTAATAACGCGGGTATTCAGCACGTTGCAAAGCTTGAAGATTTTCCGGCTGATAAATGGCAGTTCTTACAGCAAGTTATGCTCGTTGGCCCGGCGATGATGACCAAGGCGGTACTCCCTCGCATGCGTGAGCAAGATTTTGGTCGCATCATTAATATTGGCTCAATTCATGCGATGGTGGCGTCTAAATATAAGTCGGCTTATATTGCTGCAAAACATGGCTTAATCGGCTTTGCTAAAACCATGGCACTCGAAACGGGTGATGCCAACATCACGATTAATACTGTGTGTCCAGCCTATGTAAAAACGCCGCTTGTGGAGCAACAAATTGCCTCGCAAGCTAAAGAGCATGGTATTTCTGAGCAACAAGTGATCGACACAATTATGCTAGCACCGATGCCGAAAAAAGCATTTATCGGCTTAGATGAGATCCTGCATACCGTTAGCTTTTTAATGGCCGATGCAGCACGCAATATTACCGCCCAAGCAATCGCCATTGATGGCGGTTGGACTGCACAGTAGGAGGAGCCAATGGCAGGTTTTGATAAAGTAGTTACAAGTTACAGCGAAGCGATGGCTGGCCTTGAAGATGGCATGACAGTGATAGCCGGTGGTTTTGGTTTATGTGGTATTCCTGAAGGACTGATTGCGCAAATTAAACGTCAAGGCACCCGTGGTTTAACTGTGGTATCGAATAACTGTGGCGTTGATGGTTTTGGTTTAGGAGTGCTGCTTGAAGACAAGCAAATCAGCAAGATGGTTGCCTCTTACGTTGGTGAAAACGCGTTATTTGAGCAGCAGTTATTAAATGGTGAACTTGAAGTTGAGCTCACACCGCAAGGCACTTTAGCTGAAAAAATGCGAGCTGGCGGTGCGGGTATTCCTGCATTTTATACCGCAACGGGCGTGGGTACTCCGGTGGCTGACGGTAAAGAAACCCGCAATATTAATGGTCGTGACTATTTATTAGAGCCAAGCATTACTGGCGACTTTGCGATAGTTAAAGCGTGGAAAGCAGATCGCTACGGTAACTGCATTTATCGTCATACGGCGATGAACTTTAATCCGATGGCAGCAACCGCAGGCAAAATTACGGTTCTTGAAGTTGAAGAAATTGTTGAGCCAGGGGAGCTAGAGCCAAGCCAAATTCACACGCCGGGTATCTATATTGACCGAGTGATTAAAGGTGAATTTGAAAAACGCATCGAGAAAGTTACCACTAAGCAAGAGAATCAATAAGGAGCACGCTGATGGCATTATCACGAGAACAAATCGCTAAACGCGTGGCGATGGAACTACAGGATGGTTACTACGTTAACTTAGGTATAGGTATTCCAACCTTGGTTGCTAATTATGTCCCTGATGGCATCGAAGTGATGCTGCAATCTGAAAATGGTTTACTCGGTATGGGGCCATACCCAAGTGCAGACCAAGTTGATGCCGATATGATCAACGCAGGTAAAGAAACGGTCACCGCTGCAACGGGGGCGGCTATATTTAGCTCCGCAGAAAGCTTTGCCATGATCCGCGGCGGCCACGTTGATTTAACCGTGCTGGGCGCGTTTGAAGTAGACCAAAACGGCAACATAGCCAGTTGGATGATCCCGAAAAAGCTGGTTAAAGGAATGGGCGGTGCGATGGACTTGGTGGCTGGTGCTAAAAACATTATTTGTACTATGACCCATGCCAACAAGCATGGCGAATCAAAACTGCTGACCGAATGTAGTTTGCCGTTAACGGGCGTTGGTTGTATCAATAAAGTGATCACCGATTTGGCACTTTTAGAAATTAAAGACGGTGCATTTCATTTATTAGAGCGTGCTCCAGGTGTCTCGGTTGATGAGATTATTGCTAAGACACAGGGCAAACTTATTGTCTCTGGTGACGTTCCTGAGATGACTTTTAGCTAGTTTTGCGACTTTTAAGCAGCTAATTTGCCTAGATTTTATACTAACCCCCAGTAATGTGCTTTTTGTTCATGAGTTTTATGAACAAAAAGCCATTTATCACCATCAATGCAACTTACCCCCTAAACATTTCGTTAATCTATCGTTAACACTATGCTCCAAACCAGATCGCCATTTGCAGTAGGCCGATCAACGACAACAAATAATTATAATCTGGTGTGGAGTAATTCATGAAAGCAAGTAACACACAGCTCGCTTTAGCCGTTGCAGCGGCGTTAGCAAGTACATCAGCATTCGCACAAAGCGACACTGAACAACTACAGCAACAACTCGATGCACTTCAAAAAGAAGTGGATTCATTAAAAACATCTAGCGGCTTCAACCTAGAATTTGGTGGTCGCGTGCAACTTGATTACAACTATTTCGACGGTGCTTACAATGCCGACAATGATGGCGCTGGAGGCAGCGACTTCTTCCCACGTCGTATCCGTACTTATGTTGAAAGTGAACATGGTAACTGGGATCACAAATTACTACTGGAATTTTCTGAAGGCACGGCTGAAATCGTGTTAGCGCGGGTACGTTATGCATTCGACAACGGCTTAAAAGTAAAAGCCGGTAAAATTCGTGAAGACATGTCGCTCAATGCGCTAACCAGTTCTAAACACATTAATACCATTGAGCGTAGCACCCTTGCTAACACCTTCTCGCCTTTCTTCCGCTGGGGTATCTCGGCTTATCAATATTTTAAAGATTCAGGCTTACGTTACGCCGTGGGTGTTTACAAAAACGATGCGTTTGGTGCATCGGGCCATGACGAAGATGACAAACTAACATTGGCTGTAACAGGTCGCTTAACTTGGTCTAGTGCAGCGCCGGGTGATGTGATTCATTTAGGTGCTTGGCACTCTTATCGTGATATGGGCGACAATGATTTAAGCGCTCGTTTTGCCCGTGGTGAAGTGCGTGAAACCAATGTTCGCTTAGTGGATTACGCAGTCGGTGGTGAAACCGCAGCGCTAAATAGCATGTCGCAAAGCGGTCTTGAATTTGCCTACCAAGCAAATGCATTCACTCTAGAGGCTGAATATGCCAGCCGTTACCTTGATACGGTAGATAGCAGCAACGAACTTGATGGTGAGCGTTTTGATGGCTTTCATGTCTCGGCAAGTTACTTCTTAGGCGGTGAGCAGCGCCGTTACAAAGCAGGTTCAGCGTTATTTGTTCAGCCAAAAGGGATTAAAGATGCATGGGAACTTGTTGCCCGTGTGTCACAAATGAATGCCAGCAGCAAACAGCAAGGTACCGACGTAACCACTTATACATTAGGCACATCTTATTACCTAAGCAGCGATATCAAATTTATGGGCAACCTGATTTACAGCGATGTTGATGGTGCCGGTGCTTCTACGCTGGTAGGTGATGAAGATTCAGGTATGGGCATCAGTGCTCGTATGCAGTACTTATTTTAGGAGTCGTGCATTATGACTATGTTTAAATCATTAAAAAGATCTGTTTTAGCAGCTTCATTATTAGTAGCCAGCCCACTGGCATTAGCAAACTTACACTTTTTGGTACCGGGTGGCCCAGGCGGCGGTTGGGATACCACCGCGCGTGGTGTCGGTGAAGCAATGGTAAAAGCGGGCATTGAAGACAATGCATCGTTTCAGAATATGTCGGGCGGCGGCGGTGGCCGTGCAATTGCTTACTTGATTGAGTCGGGCACTAAAAAAGGCGATATGTTGATGGTTAACTCAACGCCTATCGTACTGCGCGCATTATCAGGCAAAATTCCTTACAGCTATCGCGATTTAACACCAGTTGCCAGCATGATTGCTGATTATGGTGCGTTTGTTGTGCGTAATGACTCGCCATTTAAAACATGGCAAGACGTTATTGATGCAATGAAAAAAGACCCAGGCTCTGTAAAAGTAGCAGGTGGCTCTGCGCGCGGCAGCATGGATCACTTAGTGGCAGCACAAGCGGTGAAGGCGGCGGGTCTTGATGGCCGTCGATTACGTTACATCCCTTATGATGCCGGTGGTAAAGCGAAAGCTGGTTTATTGTCGGGCGAGGTCAACTTACTTTCAACAGGCTTAAGTGAAGCACTCGAAGTCGCAAATGGTGGTCAGGCACGTATTTTAGCGGTGACTTCCGCAGATAAATTGCCAGATTACCCAGCAATTCCAACCCTAAAGTCGCTAGGTTACGACATGGAGTTCGTAAACTGGCGCGGCTTTTTTGCAACCCCAGATTTACCAGCAGACAAACTAGCCGAGTACACAGAAAAGCTACGTAAGTTGCAACAAACCCCTGAATGGGAAGCGGTTCGTGCCCGCAATGGTTGGCTAAATCTATTTCAAGAAAAAGAAGCGTTTATTAAATCGCTTGAGCAGCAAGAAGCGCAATTACGCGTTGTAATGAAAGAACTTGGTTTTATCCGAGGCTAAGGTTAGACGATGTTAAACCGTGAACTAATTGGACCAAGTTTATTCTTGGTCCTCTTTACCCTATACGCCCTTGTGGCTTGGCAAATTCCACTTATGCCATTTGAAGAGTACGAAAGCGTTACTTCTGCAACCTTACCAAAAGTATATGCAGTATTTGGTATCGTGGTGTGTGTACTTTCGATTGGTGCCAACTTATTAAAGCAAGCGCCAGCAGAAAAAGCAGAGCTACTCAGTAAGGGCAACTTACTACGTACCTTTGCACTGTTGGTTTTAATGGTTGTTTATAGCGCCATGCTTGAACCGTTCGGCTTTTTAATTGCCACCAGTGCATTTTTAATTACGGGCTTTTTTATCATGGGCGAACGCCGTAAGGCAGTGTTGTTGTTTGCTTCTGTGCCTGTGGCCGTAGTTTTTTGGTTTTTAATGACACAAGTACTGGGCATTTACTTAGTACCTGGCAATCTGTGGAGTTAAGTTATGCTTGATGGAATTATGTTAGGTTTGTCGACCGTACTCGACTGGAACAACTTGTTATATGTGATTGTAGGCTGCTTTGTTGGCACGTTCATCGGTATGCTACCTGGCCTTGGTCCAATTACCGCGATTGCGTTGATGATCCCGATCACTTACAGCATCGGTGCTGATTCGGGCATGATTTTAATGGCCGGTGTTTACTACGGGGCTATATTCGGTGGCTCTACTTCTTCTATTTTGATTAATGCGCCGGGTGTAGCGGGGACAGTAGCATCATCGTTTGATGGTTACCCGCTAGCAAAACAAGGCAAGGCTGGTAAAGCCCTTGCGATTGCAGCTTATTCATCCTTTATAGGCGGGACGATTGGCGCCATTTTATTGATGGTGGCTGCGCCATTATTAGCGAAAGTGTCATTAAGTTTTCAGTCGCCTGATTATGTTGTACTGATGTTTTTAGGCTTAACGGCGATTGCTGCGTTCTCTAATAAAGGGCAATTTTTAAAAGCCATGATGATGACGGTATTTGGTTTAATGTTGGCAACGGTAGGTATTGATCCCTCTTCAGGTACCGAGCGCTTTACTTTTGGCCAAGCTGATTTATTAGATGGTATTAGCTTTTTATTAGTAGCAATGGCAACGTTTGCGTTGGCCGAGGCACTGATTAATGTGGCGCGCCCTGAAGCTGAGCCAGATAAAAAAATTGATGATCCTGATACGCCAAAAATTGGCTCGACAAAACTGACTAAAGAAGAAGTAAAAGACATGGCTCCTGTGGTTGGTCGCTCATCTTTACTTGGTTTTATTGTCGGTGTTTTACCGGGCGCAGGAGCAACCATTGCCAGCTTTATGGCCTATGCTACTGAACGTAACCTTGCTCCAAAGGCACTGAAAGATAAATTTGGTAAGGGCTCAATGCGTGGCTTAGCCGCACCTGAGTCGGCTAATAATGCTGCCTGTACGGGCTCATTTGTACCATTACTGACTTTAGGTATTCCAGGTTCTGGTACGACAGCTATTATGCTAGGTGCATTAATTGCCTACGGTATTCAGCCGGGTCCTATGTTAATGCAAGAAAACCCAAGCGTGTTTTGGGCAGTCATTGTTAGTATGTACTTTGGCAATATTGTACTGCTGATTTTGAATCTGCCGTTGATCCCATATTTCGCTAAAGTGTTGGCAATGCCTAAATCTGTGCTGACAGTGATGATTTTATTCTTCAGCTTAATTGGTGTGTATTTAGTGTCATTTAACACCTTTGATTTATTTATGATGGTGGGCTTTGCGCTGGTGGCCTTGGTGCTTCGATTGTTAGCTTTCCCGATGGCGCCTTTATTACTTGGCTTTATCCTCGGTGATATGATTGAGCGAAACTTCCGTCGTGCCATGATGATTTCAGATGGCTCGCTGAGCTTTTTATGGGACCGCCCATTAACACTGAGTATTTTTGTGATTTCGATCTTAGTGTTGTTGTTCCCACTGAAAGACTATATTGTCCAACGTCGTAAAGAAAAAGCAGCTACGCAAGCAGAGCAACATGCGTAGAACAAGGCACTGATATGAGATACACCAATACGCTAAACCCATTTCAGCATGTGGTTAAAAAACCTAAGCGCTTAGAAACGCGACTCATTATTTGGGTTACCGGTCTATGTGTTTTACAGGCTGTATTGTTTGGCGCTTTGGTGTATCAGATCACTGCAGAAAGCTTACATAACCACATGGGTGATAAAGCGCTTGCGCTTGCAACCAGTATTGCCTCACGGGATGACGTGCAAAACGCATTGCAAACCAAGCAAGGGCTTGATGAGTTAAATACGCAAATAGAGCATATTCGTGAACTCACCGCAGCCAGCTTTATTGTGATTGGCGATAACAATACCCGCCGCATTGTTCACCCAGACCCAGACAAGCTAGGTAAGCCGATGGTGGGTGGTGATAGTAAAGCGGCGCTGCGTGGTGAGCGGTATGTGTCAATTGCTAAAGGGAGTTTGGGCGAGTCTATTCGTGGCAAAGTCCCCGTGCTCTCAGAGCGAGGCGAAGTCATCGGCTTGGTATCGGTTGGCTTTTTAGTGCAATCAATTGAACCGCTTATTCGTGCTCGCAGTGCTGAAATTATGCTTTGGGGTTTGTTGTTAGTAGGTTTAAGTATTTTGGCCGCGGTGTATATTGGTCAACGGGTTCGTAATGCTATTTTTGGTTTACAGCCAGATGAAATAGCACGGTTGTTCTCTGAGCAAGATGCTATTTTGAATACTGTTCGTAGCGGCATTATCGCCCTCGATCCTGAGGGTAATGTGCGTAACTTAAATCAACGTGCCTGCGAAATCCTCGGCAAACCGACCAGCTGTATTCATCAACCACTTAAACTTGCAGACTTACTTCCTGAACATAGCGAGTTTTTAATGCATAACCAACAGCGTCCGATTGTAGGTTTTGAATTATTTGCCGCCGATAAACGCATTGTGTTGTCGCGATATGCATTGCAGGTGCAAGGCCAGGCTGATGGTATTTTGCTAAGTATGCGCCCTGCGGATGAGCTTGAATATTTATCGCAACAATTAACCAAAGTACAAGCCTTTGCTGAGTTATTACGAGTGCAAACGCATGATTACTCGAACAAGCTAAACTTAATTGGTGCGTTAATTCAGATGGGGCAAACGGATCAGGCGATTGATCTCATTGGTCAAGAAAGTAAAGGCTCGCAAGCGCAGATCCATCATTTACTCGAAAGGATCCAAGATCCGGTACTAGCAGGTTTATTGGTTGGTAAATACCATAAAGCCCGTGAATTAAACGTGATTCTTGAGCTCAACCCAGACAGCTTATTGGGATCGATCACCCGTAAAGATATGCTCGAACGGGTTGTCTCGATACTTGGCAATTTGATTGATAACGCAATTGAAGCTGCTATTCGAGCTAGTGATACACGTACCCCTAAGGTTCGTGTTACGGTTGACGAAACCAGTAAAACATTATTGTTTGATGTTGAAGACAGCGGCTTTGGTTTAGGCGATGACAAGGATGTGATATTCACACCACAATACAGTTCTAAGTCAGGGGCAGAGCATGGTATTGGCTTATATTTAGTTAAAACCAACTTAGATTCGTGTCGTGGTAGTTTAGAAATAGGTGAGTCTGATCTGATGGGGGCACGTTTAAGTGTCTACATTCCAAAATAATAAAAACTGATCAGCCTCTAAATAAAAGGTAAAGAACATGACTTATTCAGTTGTCATTGTTGAAGATGAAGTAGAAGTAGCCCAATTATTGGCGCAATATTTATTACTTCCTCATGGCGTTGCTGGCCAACAAGGGACGCGGCAAACACTGCGTCAGGGGCAGTATCAGGTTGTGGGTATTGCAGGCAATCTTGCCACTGCGAAAGCGTTATTATCGGCGATTAATGCCGATTTAATTTTGCTCGATATTCATTTACCCGATGGTAATGGTCTTGATTTACTCAATGAACTACGCCGCGAAGAAATGAAAAGCGAAGTAATGCTGTTAACCGCAGCAAAAGAAGTAGAAACACTGGAAAAAGCCATGCAGCTTGGCGCTTGTGACTTCTTAGTTAAACCATTAATGCTAAATCGCTTAGATCAAGCACTTGCTCGATTCGAAGCAAGGCAGCAATGTTTATCGGATGCTGATGAAGTAACCCAATCTATGGTCGATACTTTATTTGGATCGCAAGAACAGTTAAAAACACCCGTTAGGTTGCCAAAAGGGGTGGATCAGCTCACTTTGCAAAAGATCTTAAAAGCCTTTAAGGCGAATATTGGCACGACTTTTACTGCTCAGCAAATGGGGGATTTAGTGGGTGTAAGTCGCTCAACGGCCCGTCGTTACCTTGAATATCTGCTTGAAGCAGAACAAGTCGGTGCTGATCAGAGCTACGGAAGCATTGGCCGACCCGAGCGCTGTTATAAAATGACAAGTAGCTAATCACATCATTTAATAACCTAATCATCGCTAAATTAGCGATTTTAGTAGCATAAATTCACTGATCGGCACCTTAAAAAGTGCCGCTTATCTTGACCATAGAAAAATTTTATAAAATTGATTGCATTTTAAGCGACTTCGATGGTGATGTTCGCTTTAAGTAATGCTATACTCCCGCCGAATAATTTTTCGACTTTATTAAGAGTAAAATAATGGCAGATTTATCGAAGTACAGAAATATTGGTATTTTCGCCCACGTTGACGCGGGTAAAACTACCACCACTGAGCGTATCCTTAAGCTTACGGGTAAAATTCATAAGACTGGTGAGGTACACGACGGTGAGTCTACTACTGACTTCATGGACCAAGAAGCTGAGCGCGGTATTACAATCCAATCAGCTGCTGTAACTTGTGAGTGGAAAGGCCACCGCTTAAACGTTATCGATACTCCGGGACACGTTGACTTCACAGTAGAAGTATACCGTTCACTTAAAGTACTAGACGGTGGTATCGGTGTATTCTGTGGTTCTGGTGGTGTTGAGCCGCAGTCAGAAACTAACTGGCGTTATGCGAACGAATCAGAAGTTGCACGTGTAATCTTCGTAAACAAACTAGACCGTATGGGTGCTGATTTCTACCGTGTTGTTGGTCAAGTTGAGAAAGTACTTGGTGCTAACCCACTAGTTATGACTTTACCAATCGGTATCGAAGACCAATTCACTGGCGTTGTAGACGTACTTGAGAAAAAAGCATACGTTTGGGATGACACTGGTCTTCCTGAAAACTACGAAGTACAAGACGTTCCAGCTGACATGGTAGACAAAGTTGATGAATACCATGAGATGCTTGTTGAGTCTGCTGTTGAGCAAGACGAAGACTTAATGATGGCTTACATGGATGGTGAAGAGCCGTCTTTAGAAGATATCAAACGTTGTATCCGTAAAGGTACTCGTGATCTTGCATTCTTCCCAACTTACTGTGGTTCTGCGTTCAAAAACAAAGGTATGCAGTTAGTACTAGACGCGGTTGTAGATTACCTACCTTCGCCTACAGAAGTTGATCCTCAACCTCTAACTGATAAAGACACAGGTGAGCCTACTGGTGAAGTAGCAACTGTTTCTGCAGATGAGCCACTTAAAGCGTTAGCGTTCAAAATCATGGACGACCGTTTCGGTGCACTTACGTTCATCCGTATCTACGCTGGTCGTATGAAGAAAGGTGACACAGTACTTAACTCAGCAACTGGTAAAACAGAGCGTATCGGCCGTATGGTTGAGATGCAAGCTGATGAGCGTAACGAACTTACTGAAGCACAAGCGGGTGACATCATCGCTGTTGTTGGTATGAAGAACGTTCAAACTGGTCACACTCTTTGTGATCCTAAGCACGAATGTACACTTGAAGCGATGATCTTCCCTGATCCAGTAATCTCAATCGCTGTTGCTCCTAAAGACAAAGGCGGTAACGAGAAGATGGGTATCGCGATCGGTAAGATGGTTGCAGAAGATCCTTCATTCCAAGTTGAAACTGACGAAGATTCAGGCGAAACCATCCTTAAAGGTATGGGTGAGCTTCACTTAGATATCAAAGTAGATATCCTTAAGCGTACTTACGGCGTAGACCTAGTTGTTGGTCAACCTCAGGTTGCTTACCGTGAAACTATCACGAAAGAAATCGAAGATAGCTACACGCATAAGAAACAATCTGGTGGTTCTGGTCAATTCGGTAAGATCGATTACCGCATCAAGCCAGGCGAGCAAAACTCAGGCTTCACGTTCTCTTCATCAGTTGTTGGTGGTAACGTACCTAAAGAATTCTGGCCTGCAGTTGAGAAAGGCTTCGCATCAATGATGCAAGAAGGTGTTCTAGCTGGCTTCCCAGTATTAGACGTTGAAGTTGAACTTTTCGACGGTGCTTTCCACGCAGTTGACTCATCAGCAATCGCGTTCGAAATCGCTGCTAAAGGCGCTTTCCGTCAGTCTATCCCTAAAGCGGGTGCACAACTTCTTGAGCCAATCATGAAAGTTGACGTATTCACTCCGGAAGACAACGTAGGTGACGTAATCGGTGACCTTAACCGTCGTCGTGGTATGATCAAAGACCAAGAAGCTGGCGCAATGGGCGTTCGCATCAAGGGTGATGTACCGCTTTCTGAAATGTTCGGTTACATCGGCCACTTACGTACTATCACTTCTGGTCGTGGTCAGTTCTCTATGGAGTTCTCACACTACGCACCATGTCCTGCAAACGTTGCTGAAACAGTAATCGCTGCAGAAAAAGAGAAAAAAGCTGCTAAGTAATTAGCCTCTTAACTTCTTTTAAAAAAACCCGCACTTGTTGCGGGTTTTTTATTGCCTAAAAATCGTAAATGTATTGTCGTAATTTTTTCGATTACAAAATAATCATTTCTTTCCTTTGTATGTTAATTAACCATTCAGCTTTGAGTTATTAATGTACCGGTACAGGCATCGCACTTTTAAAGTATTTTCTAAATAGTGAATACGATTTAAGTGCTGCCGCTCTTGAATTGTACGATTTTAATACAAATTTAATTTTCCAGAAATATATAAGGTTATTAGTATGTTGTAAGCTAATTACTTTGTTCTAGTAAAAAAGTGCTTTTTTGTACCTTGTGTACCTTTTTTAGTCTATGTAAAATGGCGCCCGAATGATTTTTTTAATCATTTTGTATTAAACGTCTGCTTATTAAATATTACAACTATAGAAATATACTCATGAAAACGATTAAGTTAAGTCCTAATTGGACTCTACAGGGAAGCAAGATAGCACTAGCTATTCTTGTTGCATTAAGCGTTAGTTTGCTAGGAGCATCAATTTTGATGCTATTGTTGCCCGTTCTGCTATTTATTACTCTATTAAATTTTTTAGAATTGCGCTTCTTACACTGTTACAAGGCGGGGATTTGTTATTCGCGAGGATTAGGTAAGCGTTACATCAACGCTGAAGATATTGTCACTGTTGAATTTAACCCAATGGCATTCATCACAGTATTTAAAATTACCTTAGCGAATGGTAAAACACACCAGTTTATGAACTGGCAGATTGATGAGCAGCAACAGAGTGACATTGCTAAGCTCTATAAGTCAAAAGCAGGTTGTGCCATAAAGCCTAATCTGCAATGTAAAGCCTAATACTGGCAAGTCTCAATATTGCTAAATAAAGTGAACTGAAATAAAAAAGGCCGCGAAATGCGGCCTTATTCATATGCAGTGTCGTTTATTTTTTCATACGACGACGAAGTGCAAACGGTAAAGCAAGTAAGCTTAACCAAGCAAATGAACCAGAATCATCGTCTTTTGACTCTTCTTCTGTTTCTTCTTCAACTTCTTCAGCTACATCTTCTGCTTCATCATCAGCTTCATCGTTTGTGATGTTGATGTATAGCAGTTGTGCTTCTGATAGGTTACCTGCGCTATCTTCTGCACGGATCATCAGCGTAAGCTTGTCTTCTTCTTCGAAGTCTAGCTCTTTAGCCACTGTGATTTCACCTGCAGCACTGATTGCAATCGCATCAGCATGCTCACCTTCAATACTAAAGCTTACTACTGGGGTGTAATCAGCATCACCATCAGAGAAAACTAGTTGGCCAATCACAGCGCCAATTTCACTATTTTCTACGATTTCGAATGATTGACTCGCTTCGATTACTGGTGCCTGCTCTGCAGGAATAGGCTCTGCAGATTGAATATCAACAATCACTGGGTCGTGATCAGATGCGCGGTATGCATTGTCAGCGTATAGGCTAGCTTGTTGTGTCGATGACTTATACTCAAGGTTGTAGTCTAGGCTAATTGGCTCATCGGCATTGATATGCCAATCCGTAGCAGCAACAACTTTAGCAAGCATAGATTCAGAGACTAGTGCGTGGTCAAGGCTACCAATGCGGCCAGAGAAGCTATAAGAGTAACCTAATGTGTCGCCGTCTAGTTCAGCAACCGCACTCTTCAGACCTTTATCTGCAAATGCGCGGATAGGATCTTCCATCGCATAAGCGTTCATATCACCGACTAGGATGATATCTTCATCTTCAACTTCAGTTGGGTAAGTTGCTAACCAATCAGCATATGCATTTGCACCTGCAACACGGATTTCATTCCAACATGCTTGACCATCGCCTAAGTCAGCATTACTACCTTCAGCACTACCACAGCCGCCTTTAGATTTTAGATGGGCAACGGCAACAGTGAAGATTTCTTCGCTTTCAAGAGATTGGAAGCTTTGTGCAATTGGCGGGCGATTACTATAATCGAAAGGTTCGACTGTAGTATGAGCAGCCTTACCAACTTCAGATACTTTATTTGAGCGATAAATCAGTGCTGTTGTGATTGCATCAGTACCAATTTGGTCAACACCGAAATCAACAAATGCGTAGGTATTTTCTGCATCTTCATCATTAAGTGCAGATACTAGGCTAGCAATAGCGCTATTTTCACCGAAACCGTCATTTTCGATTTCCATTAAGCCAATAACATCAGCGTTAATAGCTGTAATTGCGCTAACTAATTTAGCTTCTTGGCGAATCAGCTCTTCTTCGCTATCTGCACCACGGCTAGTAGGGAAGCCAGCGCCTTGGCCATCACCATTGAAATAGTTTAAGACGTTGAAGCTTGCTACACGTAGGTCTGCACCTTCGTTAAGCTCTGGTGCATCTGTACGAGGGTTAGTCGCAGTGAACTCAGGTTGTACTGTAGGGTGAATACGGTAACGGTCGAAGCTGTAACCCATTACACCAGTAATCGTATTAACAGTATCGCCTAAACGTAACGTGTTATAGGCATCAAGGCCGGTACCTGGGTAGGCAATAGGATCAAGGTTTTGCTTTGTCGAACCATCGTCGATTAAGATTTGTTTTTTCAGGTTTTCAGCTTCAACAGCATTTGCTGCATCGCCTGGTAGCGCAACTTGAGTACCTTGGTATAAACGCTCAGTACCTAAGTCAACTTCACCATAGCGACCAAGACCGTAGTTGTTATTAACGACTAAAGGTTGATCTATGGTTACTAACATACCTTCGTAAGCTTCAAGGTCTGCCACATCAGTAACTGGTAAAGAAATAGCGGTAGCGTCAGTAGATAAACCTGTCGCACAGATCTCAACTTGGCTAACATCGCCTAGTTGTGTTGCGCTGTAGTATTCAGCCACGCTACCTTTAACGCGCACATGGTCACCAACAGCAACGTCGGTATCTGCGAAATAAACGAATACACCTTCAGAAGTAAGTGCATTTTCATCAATATCAGCAGCAAGTGAGCTAATGAAGAAGCCTTTTAGTTGATCATCACCTTGGAAGTCAGCTGTAACAACACCTTCAACTTCTACTTCAGTGTCTATAAGCGGGCTGTCGCCGCCTTCACCTTGAATTGCGCTGATTAAGGTTTTTTCTGCACCACACTCAAGAGGAGTAACTGGCTCTGGTTCAGGCGTTGGCTCTGTGCTCTCACCATATTGACCTATATTGCTGAAATCGTCTTGGTCGAATTGCTCCCACTCATCGCTTGGGTTAAACGCTGAGGTTGCATCAGTACGGCCTGAAGTGATTGAAGCTTTACGGCGAAGTGTTTTATTTTGTGTTGAAACGCCGCCTTCATCCCATGCTGAACCTGGATCTACACCCAGTTGACCAAAGCTATCAACAATTGCACCGTCTTTAGTTAGCACTAATGCGTCATCACCGTTGAAATAAGTGATTGTTGATTCAGTGTCCGCGTTGGCTTTTAACTCATCTGCAGAGCTTGCATTAACAATAACGTAAGTTGCGTTTGCTGCAAGAGTACCGGTTAAAGCTAAGCTATTATTAGGGTCTGCTAGATCGCCGTTACCATTTGAGTATAAAGAGATGGTGTAACCGTCAAGCGATAGCTCAGCACCAGAAGTGTTGTAAAGCTCTACCGCTTTATTGTTAGAGCTTCCTTCAACGTATTCAGAGATGATTAGGTTGGCAGAAGCAGGTGCGCTCAGGCTTGCAATCACAAGCGCGAGCGGCGTTAATTTTGTATTTATCATTATTTTTCCCGTGTATGTATTATTAAAGTCCCAATATGGGACACAGTACTTTAAGAAAAATCTATGACAAATTAAATACAAAATGTTAATAAAATAGGAATAATTACCAATTTTTAGAACATTTACTTTAGATTAGTTATTTTTTAACCAAATAGCTGCTTGTTTTGCAAAATAAGTCAGGATGCCATCGGCGCCAGCACGTTTAAATGCTAGTAATGATTCCATGATTATTGCTTCTTCTGCAAGCCAGCCGTTATCAATGGCTGCTTTATGCATGGCATATTCACCACTTACTTGGTAAGCAAAAGTGGGCACACCAAACTCATCTTTTACGCGGCGTACTACATCTAAATATGGCATACCTGGTTTTACCATCACCATGTCTGCACCTTCTTGTAGATCGAGGGCTACTTCACGAATTGCTTCATCAGAGTTCGCAGGGTCCATTTGATAGGTCTTTTTGTCGGCACCTTTTAAGTTGCCTGCAGAACCTACCGCATCACGGAATGGGCCATAATAGCTAGAGGCGTATTTAGCAGAGTAAGCCATGATACGAGTGTGGATATGGCCTTCGGCTTCGAGTGCTTCACGAATTGCACCAATACGTCCATCCATCATGTCTGATGGTGCAACTACATCCGCACCCGCTTCGGCATGCGATAGCGCTTGTTTAACTAAAATTTCAGTTGTTACATCGTTAATCACATAACCGTCTTCATCGATAATGCCGTCTTGACCATGAACAGTGAACGGGTCAAGTGCAACATCTGTGATCACACCTAATGTAGGAAAAGCTTCTTTAAGCGCGCGAACAGTACGTTGTGCTAATGCATCTGGGTTATAGGCTTCTTCAGCAAGTAGAGACTTTTTATCGCTCGGTGTTACCGGGAAAATAGCGACTGCAGGAACACCTAAATCAACAAGCTCTTTTGCTTCTTCAAGTAGTAAATCAATAGAAAGACGCTCAATGCCAGGCATAGACTCAATAGCTTCACGGCGATTTTTACCTTCTAACACAAATACAGGAAAAATAAGGTCATTAACAGTTAGTTGGTTTTCAGCCATTAGGCGACGAGAGAAGTCATCACGACGCATGCGGCGCATACGTGTATAAGGGAAAAGGTCGAGTCCTGATTGGGCCATGCTTTGTATACTCCTAGTCTGGTAGAGGATAACTCACTACGCGATTTCGACCTGTTTGCTTTGCATGATATAAGGCTTTGTCGGCATAGTCAGTGAATAAACTTGGGTTATTAATGTCTTCAGCAATTGCGCTGTAAACACCTGCACTCAAAGTAAATTTAATCGTTGTTCCGGCAACTATTATATCAGTATTTTGGGCTGCTTTGCGTATTTGTTCGGCAATTTCTAATGCACCTGTCAGTGGCGTATTAGGCAACAGCACGACAAATTCTTCGCCGCCATAGCGCGCCACTTCATCGAGAGGTCGTTTCAGGTGCTGTTTAATGACATCGGCGGCAGATTGAATGGTTTGATCACCGGTTAAATGACCGTAGGTGTCATTAATTGCTTTAAAATGGTCAATATCCAACATGATGATGGCTAAAGGTGTTTGTTCACGTCGCGAGCGACGAATATCCATCAGTAGCTTTTTATCGAAGTAACGGCGGTTCTTGGTTTTTGTCAGCGCGTCTTCCATATTGAGTTGTTCAAGTTCACGGTTTTTCTCTTCAAGCTCGCGTAATGTCACTTGTAACTCAAAGGTACGCTCCTCGATATTCGCTTCAAGGTCTTGGCGAGCTTGTTCTTGCAGTTCAAGGCGCTCGCGCATTAAGGTATCTTTAGCTTTGCTTTCAGCTAAGGCATTTTGTTGTGCTGCAACTTCAGCATCGCGCTGCATCAAAAACAGTTTTATAACTGCATAGCTTAAACTTAAGCTACAAACCAAAAAGCAAATAAAGGTAAGTGAAAGCACCCCGATATTTAAATTAAACGGGTTAAATACCCCAAGTGCGCTGTAAATAATAGCGCAGAAAAAAGCGAATAGGGCTATTAGAAAAGCGCTACAAGGCTGCTTATACTCACGGTTAAACTGCTTTAGAGCAATACTTGCAAAGATGATAAGCACCACAGGTAAACTTAATAAGCAAAGTGTAATTGCAATATGAATTGGTAAGAACCACATTATTACGGTGACAAGCACTACGACCCACGCTAACCAATACTGAAAACGATTTAAGCGAGATTTGGCAAAGCCGAATATATAGCCTTGCAAGGGCACAAATAACGCACCACAAATGAAAAATAGGCTCGGTATGGTGAGTTGTTGAAACGATGAACCGCTCGGTTGTAAGTAACGATAACCATAGCCATAAAGGTAGGCTAACGACAACCAAAGTAAGGTAAGTAATAACCCTGTGTAGGCGAAATAGCGGCGTCTAGAAAAGCCATAAAGTACTAAATTAGTGAGTGCGAGAGATAAAATAAAACCGACTAATAAGCCGTACAATAAATTGAACTTACTTTTATGCTTTAGGTATTCAGAGGGGCTCCAAAGGCTTAGGGGCACTCTTAAACCACCATTGTTTTTAACTTTGAGGAAGATTTCGGAATGGCTGGCTTTTGGAATAGTTAGTGAGGCTAGCAGCGATTCATTTTTAATTTGCCGACTACCTAAAGGAACGGCATCACCTATTTTGGTGTTAAATAACACATGCCCACCTTGCAGATGAAAGACGCTCACTTCATCGAGTAAAGGGTTATCTATCGATAATATCAGGGGTACATCATCTAATGAGGTGTTTTTTATCGATAGCTTGAGCCACAGAGGCTTTAAAGTCATGCCTTGATTTAAGGTTTCACCTCGGTTTTTCAGCCATTTTACATTAGCATTGCTAAATGCTTGTTGTTGAGTAATAGGATCAAGGGTGTACTCAACATTTAGCGTATGTTGAGACTTAAATTGTGAGCTAACAATGAGTGGGTTAGCCAATAAATAAGGAGTAAATAAAAAAACGAAGAGTACGCCACAAAGTGACCATAGGCGCTTCATCTTAACCCTTTATGGAAAATAATTGCTGAAAGTTTAGTGTAGTTTGTTTTGCCACTTCAGTAAATTCACAGCCTTTTAAATCAGCAATTTGCTGACACACATAAGGAAGGTTCTGAGGTTCATTGCGACGAGACTTCGGTCTTGGTCTAATATTTCTTGGCATTAAAAAAGGCGCATCAGTCTCGATTAACAAGCGTTCTAAAGGGATTGATGGCACTAAGGCTTGTAGTTGCTCACCACGGCGTTCATCGCAGACCCAGCCCGTAACACCGATATAAAGCCCCATTGCTAGGTAACTTTGTAGCGCTTTTTCATCCCCCGTAAAACAGTGCAATACGCCTCGTACTTTGAAGTCACTTAAAATTGCGAGCATATCTTCACTAGCATCTCGCTCATGCAAGTACACTGGCATATTTAGCTGCTCAGCTAGCTGCAGTTGGCGTCTAAAAACGCTGCGCTGAACGTCCCGAGGAGAAAAGTCACGATTGTAATCGAGGCCACATTCACCAATAGCAACTACTTCCTGGTTTTGGCTAAGCGTTGTTAAGTGTTCTTCAAGGTGTTCGTCGGCGGTTTTTGCATCATGAGGGTGAACCCCCGCAGTGCTAAATTGCTTAAATTGTTTGGCGAGGTTAAGAGAGGCTTGGCTAGTTTGCAGATCGCAGCCAATAAGAAGCAGCTGCGTTACATTTGCCTCAGCGGCACGTTGTAACACAGCTTCATGAATATCATCAAATTGATGATTGCTTAAGTTGACGCCAGCATCAACCAGCGAAATGCTCATTAGTTAGTGCGCTTAACACGAATCGAACGGTTTTGGCCTTCAATTTTTAAAAGGAAAGAATTGAAAACGCCACGTTCAATAACTACAACATCTTGTTTTTTTAGACGTAAGCTATCAGAGCCAACTTGACGCCATTGTTGACCATTATCAAGTTCGATGATGAGCTCACCGTAAGGGGCTTTTTTCACGCTTTTTACACTAGCGCTAATTTGGTCATCGTTTACTTTAGCAACTTCTTTATGCTCTAAACCAAAGTCTTCATTTTTTGTTCTTACGATTTGTTCATTTGTTGCTCCTGCTGCGGCAACAGGTGCTGCCGTAGCTGCAGCTGAGCTTGCAACAGGTTGTTCAATTTGTTTTTTTGTCGCAGGCTTTGATAGTGATTTACCTGCCATCACGTTGTCGTAACAAAGTAAGCGGTTAAAATCATTTTCAACAAAAGTACACGCTTGTAGTGCTTGTAAGTTAACTTCGTTTGCTTGTGCAGTGCCAGTAATCGTTAACAGTGCAACTAATGGAATGAGTTGTTTTTTCATTTATTCCTCTGATTCCTGTTGAGGTTTGGCGGTATAAAATGCAGCCAAAATTAAACCTAATTCAAATAATAACAGCATGGGTAATGCTAGTAATGTTTGTGACAGTACATCAGGAGGTGTTAAAAACATGGCAACCACAAATACACCTACCACGATATAAGGTCGTTTTTCTTTTAAACTTTTTGTTGTTGTTGCGCCACTCCAGCATAACAGCATGATTGCAACTGGTATTTCAAAGGCAATACCAAAAGCAAAAAATAGCTTTAAAGCAAAACTTAAGTAGCTACTAATATCAGGCGCTAATGTCATCATATCAGGGCCAGTGTTAGTGAAAAACCCTAAAATAATGGGTAGCACTACAAAGTAGCAAAATGCGATACCACTATAAAATAGCAAGATGCTAGAGGCCAAAATTGGCATTAGCATACGCTTTTCATGTTGATACAAGCCAGGTGCTATAAAGCTCCAAACTTGGTGCAGTATCATAGGAATAGCAGCAAATAACGCCACAAATAAGGTGAGTTTAAACGGTGCAAAAAAAGGTGCCGTTACATCCGTTGCGATCATGGTGGCAGTGCTAGGCAAGTTTGCAACAAGTGGTGCTGCAACAAAGCTATATATATCGTTGGCAAAGTACACCAAGGCGATAAATATTAGCAAAATGCTTAACAAAGCTTTCATGAGTCGATTTCGTAACTCAATTAAGTGGCCAACAAAGCCTGTGTGAGCTTGCTCGGTCATAGTTTACTATTCATCATCATTGTTATTGACCACAAAAGCAGAGATTAAATTCACTTTTTTTCGTCATTATTGTTACTTTCTGCTTTTTCAGGCGTGTCTTTTTTGTAACTGTGGGTGACTGACTGAGCAGCCTTTTGAAGTTCGTTTACAGAGTCTTGCAGATCTGGAGATAGTTCTTGCAAGTTTTGTTGCTCTGCTTTTTTTAAGTTTTCGTGAAGCTCATGGATACGGAGTTCTTCGTTCACTTCTGCTTTCACTGAGTTGGCGACTGACTTTAAGGTTTTTACCCAGCGGCTAACCGTGCGAATTGCTACAGGCAAGCGCTCTGGGCCTAATACGATTAGACCCACGATCAGTACGACAACAAGTTCCCACATCCCCATGTTGATTAAGCCTTATGGTCGTCTTTGCTTTTCTCTACGGTTTCTTTGTTTTGCGTGTTAGAAGCTTGTTCTATTTGCTCGCTTTTAGCGCTAGCTTGGTCATCATCAGACACGGCTTTTTTAAAGCCTTTTACTGCGCTACCTAAATCACCGCCGATGCCACGAAGTTTTTTTGTGCCAAATAACAACACGATGATTGCCAAAATAATGATTAATTGCCAAATACTGATACCACCAAAACCCATGGGTTACTCCGTTTTTTCAAATTTATCGAATAGACTTGTCTCGATTATACTCACCAAAACATAAATAGCACTTAGTTTATGCGCTACGCCATGCTGCAATAAAGCCTGCTACAGCAAAGCCTGCGGTAATTGCACTGGCAACTAAGTCATGCTGTAAATAACACAAGCCTGAAACAATCAAACAGCTACCAGCAAAGATGCTAAGTAACAAAGGTTTAGCAGATTGCGGCGCTGGCAATTGTACAGGTTGTTGTTGACGCTTTAAGTTTTGATAAATTAAATCAGGTAATTCAGGCATTTTTTCTGCCCAAAATGGCAAGTTCGCATACATTTTTTTAATTACTGCAAGCGGACCAACTTGTTCTTTGACCCAATCTTCTAGAAAAGGTTTAGCGGTTTTCCATAAATCAAGCTGCGGATACAGTTGTCTGCCAAGGCCTTCAACATACAACAGCGTCTTTTGCAGTAACACTAATTGCGGTTGAACTTGCATATTAAAGCGACGAGCCGTATTAAACAGATTGACTAACACATGGCCAAACGAGATTTCGGCCAGTGGTTTATTGAAAATTGGCTCACACACAGTACGAATGGCAAATTCAAACTCTTCAATGCTGGTATCGGCGGGTACCCAGCCAGAATCAACGTGTAGCTGTGCTACTTGGCGGTAATCACGATTGAAAAAGGCAATAAAGTTCTCTGCTAAATAGCGCTTATCTTCACGATTAAGGGTGCCTACAATACCGCAATCAATACCTATGTATTTTGGGTTATGAGGGTTTTCGCGAGAAACGAAGATATTACCTGGGTGCATATCAGCGTGGAAGAAGCTATCACGGAATACTTGTGTGAAAAATACTTCGACACCGCGCTCAGCTAGCAGCTGCATATTGGTATTTTGTGCCAGCAATGCTTCGGTATCTGATACCGGAATACCGTAAATGCGCTCCATTACTAATACGTTACTGCGGCTGTAGTCGCTGTAAACAAAAGGAATGTAGAGCGAATCTGAGTCTTCAAAGTTACGGCGTAGCTGAATCGCATTCGCCCCTTCGCGCATTAGGTCGAGCTCATCGAGCAAAGTTTTTTTGTACTCGTTTACTACCTCAATAGGGCGTAAACGTTTCGCTTCTTTTAATAGCTTAGCAACTAAGCGCGCGACTTTTTGCATTAGCATTAAGTCGGCATCAATTTGCTCTTTAATGTTAGGGCGAATGACTTTAATCACCACATCTTGTGGCGCGCCATGCTCATCAATTAAGGTTGCAGTGTGAACTTGTGCAATTGAGGCTGATGCTAAAGGTGTTTGCGAAAAATCACTAAACAATTCACTAATATCATTAATACCCAGCGCTTTTTCGATAAGTTGCTGGGCAAGTTCACCTTCAAAAGGTTCAACTTGATCTTGCAGTAGTGCAAGCTCTAATGCGACATCATGAGGGAGTAAATCACGGCGTGTTGAAAGCATTTGGCCAAACTTGATCCATACAGGGCCAAGCTCTTGCAGAGCAAGTCGTAAGCGCATACCTGCAGGTTTATCTTTATGTTGGTTACGTAACCAAAATAAGCTGCCACGGGCGAGTTTGGCAAACCAAGGCACTCGTTTACGTGGAATTAATTCGTCTAAGCCATAGCTCAGTAGGGTTTTAGTGATGTAATAAAGACGAGCAGACGACACACAAGTTCCTTAGCGCATTAGCGAGACTGTAACAGCGCGTTAATTCGCATCTCTAATTGAGATACTTGGCTTTTTAATTGGCGGTTTTGCTGTTTAAATTCAGCAAGCTCAAGAGGGTGTATAGTCACTGCTAACTCATCTTGGCAAAGCGTTGTTAAGGTGTTTTCTAACTTGCTTTTCGTTTGTGAGCCACGACGTTTTAAAGCTTGAATAGAGAGCCACAACTGTTGTGCTGGGGCATCGCCAATGTACCGAGAAAAATGTTCTGGCCAATCAATATCAAGCTCAGCAAATGCATTGCTGAAACCTTGTGCAAGATTTAAGTCGCCTTGTAAGTCGAGCTTATCTTGGCGAATGAGTTGCGTGAGCATTGATGGATCTTTAAGCGCCAACAAGGTGTCGATATCGGCGCTGATCATGCAATCAAAACTACGCTCTTGCGTACTGTATAAGTGAATTTGCTCGTCGCTGTAAACACACAAAATTGACTGTTGCCAATCACGTATCTCAATCAATAGCTGTTTATCAGCAATTGCTGCAAGCTTACCCTTTAACTGAGGGTCTAACTGCAGCAGTTGATTAATGATTCGTTCGACGAGTGATAACAGAGCGTTTGCTAACATCGCGTTACCTACTTAATTTACAGAATTTTTAGTATTTAAAACCACGGTGAAGGGCAACAATACCGCCAGTAAGGTTTTGATAACTGGTTTGTTCAAAACCCGCATCTTCCATCATGCCTTTTAATGTTTCTTGATCTGGATGCATACGAATAGATTCTGCAAGATATTGATAAGACTCGCCATCATTCGCTACCAGCTCACCCATCTTAGGTAAGATATTAAATGAGTAGAAATCGTAGGCTTTGCTTAATATTTCTTGTTCTGGTTTTGAGAACTCAAGCACGAGTAAACGGCCACCTGGCTTAAGAATACGATACATTGAACGCAGAGCTTTATCTTTATCGGTCACGTTACGAAGACCAAAGGCAATCGTAATTAAGTCGAAGCTGTTATCAGGAAATGGCAATGCTTCTGCATTCATTTGAACATATTCGATATTGCCAACACGACCAAGGTTACGAAGTTTCTCACGGCCAACTTTCAGCATTGAAGAGTTAATATCGCCTAAGATAACCTGACCGGTTTCACCCACTAACTGACTAAATTTAGCGGTTAAATCACCTGTACCGCCGGCAAGATCTAATACATAGTGACCTTTGCGAACACCTGAACTTGCAATAGTTTGGCGTTTCCATAAACGATGAATACCGAACGACATAAGATCATTCATTACGTCATACTTTGCAGCGACTGAGTGGAATACATCTGCAACCATTGATGCTTTGTCGTTTTCAGCAACGGTTTTATAGCCAAAATGCGTGGTCTTTTCTTGATTCTCGTTCATGATTAATCTCTATCGTGGCAATAAAGACTAGTGTACTTGATTGTAGCTGTGGGGTGCAATTTGATTATAACTAAATCATCAGATTAGCATGGCTTTTCATGACTTAGCGCAGTTTTGAACTTTATTGGCCGGCAATAAAACTACTTTGTCCAAGTGACTTGGCTTTAGCGGCTGCTAAAGAGGCTTTACGGGCTAAACTGTTAAAGTCGCCATCGCCTTCATGTTTAGCGATACCTAGGGCTAGGGTGATTGCAGGAAGTTTGGTGCCATTTTTTGAGCTGACAAAGCGCAGCTTTTCTACGCCATTTCGTACTTTTTCGGCAATTAAGTTTGCAGTTTCAGGCTCTATATCAGCAAGTAAGATGGTAAATTCATCTTTACTTGTGCGCCCAGGTAAACCGCTTTCTTGTACGTATTTTTGCACTTGCTTGGCGACTTTGTTCAAAATAACTTCACCAATGACATCGCCATAGTTTTCAATAAAATGGTTTAAGTTCTCAATGTGAATAGAGATAGCGCAAACCGCTTTATTTTGGCCGACCCAGAGTTGGGTTTGTTGATTCAAGTAATGGCGCTTGTATAAGCCAGTTTGTTGGTCGGTAATGTGTTGTTTGCGTAATTGAGTGAGTTGTTTTTGAGTTTTTTCTTGCAGCGATTTGGCTTTTGCTATTTCTTGCTTAAATTGACGATGCTGGTTGAGCAGTACTTCTGATTGTTTACTGAGCATTTTTAATGCGTGACGCGTTTGCTCAATATTGTTTTCATCGATTGAATGCACACAGTCACTAACTTGATCAGCAAAGCGCACAATATTTTGTTCGTTATTGCTAGCATTACGCGAAAGAGTGTTAATTACTGAGTCAACGTTGCGAACAATGGCGGTTTTCATTTTATGGCCTTGCTCTATAAAATCGAAATAAAGCTGTTCTACATAGACACAATCGATGGTTTTTCTTTGTGCGATGGCACGGTCAATAGCGGCGTTAAGTTTTGGGTTAGACTGGCTGACGTAGGTGTAAACAACTTGGTAGTTAAGTGGTGACGGCGGTAATGCATGATGTTCTAAAAAGATACATACCTTTGTCATTTTTTCTTGAGCAATAGCCATGGGATCATGGAACATCATTTTTCAATACCACTAAATACGCATATCAACCAATTAATCATCTCTTCCGTAAAGTTTATTTGCTTCCAAGCATAAATACTGAGTCTACAGTAATCTGTAATCAGTCTATTTAAAAGCAAAATCGCTAATTTTGGAACTTAAATTTGTTTCGTTTGTGTCTATTAGCTGATTTTCTCAACAACTTTAACAAGTGTAATTAAAAATTGCTTAAACCTTGCTCATTCTTATGTACACAACGCTGTTAATTTGAGCGTATTTAACCTGAGCTTGGTCGCATTTGCTTGGGTTTTAGCCAGTGCTGCGCTACTTTAGCGATACTGATTAAAACGAAAAAGAATGCTATGAAACAAACACTGTCGCGAACTTTAAACCGTTCTGTTATTGCGGTTGCTTTAGCTTGTACTTTAAGCGCTTGCCAAGTAACAAATATTGATGCTGATCAGCAATTTACTCAAGTAGCCGAAAATATTGTTAATTACCGCCAAAGCATCAGCCCATATGGTAAAGAAAATGGCGTTGATGGTTATTTATTAGAAAATCTATCGGCTGAATTTTTAGAACAAAAATATAAGAAGAATACTGAGTTACTTGCCGAGCTAGACGCTATCGACCGTGATAAGTTATCGGAAGAAAATCGCATTAACCTGACTATTTTGCGTGGCCAAGTGCAAAATAGTGTCGATGAATATGTGTTTAATGCGCACTATATGCCGCTGACATCTGAGTATGGCTTCCATTCTAGCCTATCATTTATGATATCAAGCTCAGATTACACAAAACCAGAAGATTACCAGCTATATCTTGCTAAATTACAGCAAATTCCTCGCTATTTTTCGCAAAATATCGGCTGGATGCGAAAAGGTCTTGAAGTGGGTCTAACCCAACCAAAGGCTGTTTTAGAAGGCTATCAAGACTCAATCACGGCTTATATTGTTGATGATGCGACACAGTCTGAATTTTACAAACCATTTTTAAATAACACGGCAGGTTTAAGTGATAGCGAGTTTGCAGCGCTACAAAAGCAAGCGCAAACCATTATCAAAGAACAAGTTATTCCGGCATATCAAGGTTACTTAACTTTCTTTAACAATGAGTATCAACCGGGTGCACGTACAGATATTGGTATTTCAAGTACGCCGAATGGCAAAGCGTTTTACGAAAATCGCGCTAAGTACTACACCACCACAGATATGACGCCAAAAGAAATCCATGAGCTGGGTTTACAAGAAGTTGCGCGTATTCGTGCAGAAATGGAAAAAATTATTGAGAAAGTAGGCTTTGAAGGCTCGTTTGCTGATTTTGTGCACTTTTTACGTACTGATCCGCAATTTTACGCAAAAACACCTAAAGATTTGCTAAAAGAAGCGTCTTACATCGCCAAGAAAATGGATGCGCAGTTACCTAAGTTATTCCACACCTTGCCAAGAATGCCGTACGGTGTTGCGCCAGTGCCAGAGAGTATTGCCCCTAAATATACAACCGGCCGTTACTCAGGTTCTCGCCGTGATGACCAAGCAGGTTATTACTGGGTTAATACCTATGCGCTAGATAAGCGCCCGTTGTATGTTCTTGAAGCATTAACTTTGCACGAAGCTGTACCAGGGCATCATTTACAAATCTCGCTAAATGCAGAACTTGAGTCATTACCAAGCTATCGCCGTAATGCATATTTGTCGGCATTTGGTGAAGGTTGGGGCTTATATTCGGAGTTTTTAGGTATCGAAGCGGGCTTTTATCAAGACCCATACAGTGATTTTGGTCGTTTGACTTATGAAATGTGGCGTGCAGCACGTTTAGTGGTTGATACAGGTATGCATATGTATGGCTGGAGCCGCGAACGCGCAATGAAGTTTATGAGCGAAAACACAGCGCTATCATTACATAACGTGAAGACCGAAACCGACCGTTATATTTCATGGCCTGCACAAGCGTTGTCATACAAAATTGGTGAGCTAACAATTAAACGTTTACGCCACGAAGCTGAGCAAGCACTTGGTCAAGATTTCGATATTCGCGAATTCCACCATCAAATATTACGTCATGGCTCAGTGCCAATGTCAGTGCTTGAAGAGCAAATTCAACTTTATATTAAAGCTGAATTAGCCAAACGAGCAGCATAGCGGCATAAAATAAACGAAAAGGCGTGACTTACATCACGCCTTTTTTGTTTATTGCACGTAATATAAACACCTTATATGCTTTGAAGGATGTCATTTCGCAAAGGGGCCTTGGATGAGTGATTTTATAATTTTTAGTATCGATGTTTTTGCCAGCTTGTTTATTTTTGCACTCGGCATAGGCTTGCTGGTGATTGTGTGCTTTTACATTAGTGATGTGACGCAATCTAAGCAGGCGATTCGCCGTAATTACCCAGTGATCGGCCGCTTTCGTTATTTTTTTGAACGCCAAGGTGAATTCTTCCGACAATACTTTTTTGCTATGGATAGGGAAGAGCTACCATTTAACCGTGCTGAGCGAAGCTGGGTTTACCGCGCTGCGAAAAATGTTGACCGCACTACGGCCTTTGGTTCAACCCAAAGCCTTGAAGCAACGGGCACTGTGATGTTTATGAACTGTGCGTTTCCAACCTTAGATGAAGATGCACTCGACCCGAGCGAAGTTACGTTAGGGCCTTATTGCCAAGCTCCTTATACAACAAGCTCGTTATTTAATATTTCTGGCATGAGCTTTGGTGCCTTATCTAAGCCTGCGGTGCGCGCACTATCGCGAGGTGCAAAGTTAGCAGGCTGTTGGATGAATACCGGTGAAGGAGGGCTCAGCCCTTACCACCTTGAAGGTGGCGCTGATATTGTGTTTCAGATTGGCACGGCTAAATATGGTGTACGAGATGAGCACGGTAAATTAAGCACCGAAAAACTCAAAGCAATTGCTGAGCACGAACAAGTTAAAATGTTCGAAATTAAAATGAGTCAAGGTGCTAAACCCGGTAAAGGGGGTATGTTACCAGGGCGCAAAGTGACTGCTGAAATTGCAAAAATTCGGGGTATTCCTGAAGGGCATGACTCTATTAGTCCAAATGGTCATCCAGAGATTAAATGCCCAGCAGATTTACTCGATATGATTGAAACGGTACGCAGTACCACAGGTAAACCAACCGGTTTTAAAGCGGTGATTGGTGAATATACTTGGCTCGAAAGTTTGTTCAGTGAAATTAATAATCGTGGTATTGAATCAGCCCCTGATTTTATCACTATTGATAGTGCCGACGGTGGAACGGGCGCTGCCCCTCAACCCTTGATGGATTCAGTTGGTTTACCGCTACGAGAGAGCCTGCCTTTGGTTGTTGATCTGCTAAAAAAACATGGTCTCAGAGAACGAGTGAAAGTGATTGCATCAGGTAAGCTAATCGTACCGTCAAAAGTGGCTTGGGCACTTGCATTGGGTGCTGATTTTATTGTGTCGGCGCGTGGTCATATGTTTTCGCTTGGTTGTATTCAGGCTCTACAATGTAATAAAGATACCTGCCCGACCGGTATTACGACTCATAATGAACGCTTACAGCGAGGCCTCGATGTGACCGATAAGGCACAACGTGTCGCCAATTATAATAAGTTTATTCATTATGGTGCAGGGCTGATTGCTCATTCATGTGGTGTATCAAGTGCCCGCGAGTTAGCTCGCCAGCATGTACGAGTGGTACAAGAAAATGGTTTATCAGAGCCGCTCGATAAAATGTATGAGCACTACAATAAATAATTTAGTTGAATAATTAAAAGGCGCATTAAGCGCCTTTTTACTTTTTGATTATTAGTTTAATAAACTGATTAACAAAGAAAAGAACTCATCTTTATTGTTACAGCTTGTGGCATTGAGCATCAGTTGCTCACCGAGTACAAGCGTTTGTTGTTGTACTGCTAAACGAGCTTGTGCATCTTCAATACCGTCTATATCTGCAACATGGGCTAAACCAATAGTACGGCGAATAAGTTCAGCGCCACAGTAGCCAATCGCATCACGCAATACGTGTTGTAAGTAATCTTCGCTAAAGGCGCGGTTTGCAAAGCTAATATCAGTTGCTTCGCTGCTTGCTAGGTTTAACCAATGTTGCTCAAATTGGCTATAACAGTCTTGTAAGCAGGTTAATAAATGGGTTTGATACTGGCGGCGTTTTGCTTGCTCTGTGATACGGGCGTTTTGGGCACAGTAATTTAGTAGCAAGTTACCCATAAATGAGCCGATATCAAAGCCAACAGGGCCAAAAAAGCCAAACTCTGGGTCGATCATTTTAGTTGTTTTGCTATCAACAAAAATGCTGCCACTGTGCATATCGCCATGCAATAAAGTTTGTGGGCACGATAAAAATTTAGCTTTTAATTTGGCCGCTGCCAGTTTTAAACCGTCATTATTTCGAATACTTTCGACGTGCTCATTAAGCTCAGTTGGGAAATTATTGCGCTCATGCTCAATGTACGGATCAGTAAAGAATAAGTCTTCTGTGATCTTACATAAATCAGGATTAATAAATTGACTGACTTTGGCTTTTTTATCTTCAGCAGATAAGTAAAAGTCTGAGTTATAAAAGCCTGTTCGGCTTAAATAGAGCGCAACATGACTTGCCAATAATGGAAATTGCTCTGCGTTGATTTGTGCGCCACGTAAAATTTGTAACTCACCTAAATCTTCTAACACGGTTAATGCCAGCTCTACATTGTGATGCAATATCGCCACGGTATGCTCTGGGCATAACTTACCATGATTAATCAATACTTCGGCTTCGATTCTGGCGCGGTCTAACGATAATGGCCATGACTCACCTACGCAGCGGGCATAAGGGAGTGCTTGCTTTAGAATTACACTGTTGTTGTGCTGATCAGCAACCCGAAAAACTAAGTTTAAGTTTCCGTCTCCAAACTCGTATGCAGTCAGTGTTGCATCCGCAGGGAAGACTGAAATTAGTTCACTTTTAACAAGTTCTTTAATGTAATCAACAGCATGCTCTGCATTAAAGGCAGTGTATTTAGCCATGGCTCTATCTCGTAATACAATTAACTTCGAGCATTCTATACCTGTAACCGTTTAGATGTCCATACATCTAGCTTGTTAGTTATCAAAACTGATGTAAAATAACTATTCACTTAAATTAGTTATTCATTAGTTATTCGGATTCAGTATGCAAGATCTCATCGCCAGCAGTATTAAATATCAGCAAGGTACGCTAACCGTGCTTGATCAGTATTTGTTGCCACATCAACAGCATTGGCATGTATGTAACGATGTTGAAACGATGAAAGATTTGATTCTGACTTTGAAAATCCGGGGCGCACCTTTAATCGGCTTAGGTGCGAGCTTATTGGTTGCACACTTAGCTGAGCAAGGCATGAGTCAATCAGCACTTGCTATTGCCATTGATGAACTAGAAGCAACCCGCCCAACAGCGGTAAACCTTATGCACTGCATGGCCAAGTTACGTGCAGCGCTTGCAGAGACTGATTATGTTGTTGCTGTTGTTTCTACTGCTGAGCAGTTATTTAAAGAAGATATTGCCCTTTGCGATAGCATGGCAGAACGTGGTGCTGCCTTGGTTGATAAAGGCGATAACATTTTAACCCATTGTAATACCGGTGCTTTAGCGACTGCGGGCGTAGGCACTGCATTAGGTGTGATTTATAAAGCGCAGCAACGCCATAGTGATATTCATGTTTGGGTTGATGAAACAAGGCCGTTACTGCAAGGCGGCCGCTTAACGGCTTTTGAGCTTGAGCGCTGGCAAATTCCTTATACCCTGATTTGCGATAACATGGCGGCCAGTTTAATGGCTGCGGGCAAAGTAGATAAAATCTTTGTAGGTGCAGACCGTATTGCTGCAAACGGTGACTTTGCCAATAAGGTAGGCACATATAACCTTGCAGTGTTAGCGCGTTTTCATAACATTCCATTTTATGTCGTTGCGCCACTTACTACACTTGATACACAAACGGTGTGTGGTTCAGATATCGAAATTGAGCAACGCAGCCCTAATGAAGTGCGCGGTGTTAGTGGTAGTTTTGGTGAAGCAATGTGGGCACCGACTAACGCAAAGGTTTATAACCCAGCATTTGATGTTACACCGGCGAGCCTAGTCACAGGCTGGGTGCTCGATAGCGGAGTTTATAACCAATCCGATATCGAGCAAGGTATTCTAAAGCAGTTAAAGTCGTAAATTACTCAGCACTTTTTTTAGTGTAGAGCTCAATGCTATTTTGATTGTTGGCAGTTAAGAAGGTCACTGCCAGCTTGTCGTTTTTAGCATTAAGGCGCGATATATAGTGAGAAGGCTTCATTTGAAGTACTGACTCAACGCCCTGCATTTTGGCTAAATTAATGCTGAAAACTTCAGTATCAGTGGCGATATACAAGCTATGTAGGTTACTTGCCATCGACACTATAGAAGGCTTTAACTCAGTTAGTTTGTCTGGTGTAGTCAGCTCACTATAGGTATTGTTATCGCTGTCTAAAAGCAGGTATTTATCGTATTTAGAATGCACAATCAGCTGTGTATCGTCATACCATGCAATAGCTAGGGGTGTATCTATAGTGCTTTTGATCACTTCATCGCTGTTGGTGTGAAGAATCATTATTTGATTTAGCTGATTGCTAAGATCGGTATATAGCACGGCAATCTTGTTACCTCTTATAGCTGCCAGCTTGGTACTACCTGGAAGTGTCCAGTGCTTAATTTCTGAGAAATCAGCAGCATTTAATAATGTTAATTGCTGATTGGTTTTATTAAAGCTAACAAGTCGGCTACTGTCACTATTTGCTGCAATTACTGAACTATCTTCACCAATTTTGCCAGTGATATTTATGTATTGGTTTGCTTTTCTGAGCCAGTGTTGTCGTTCTGAAAACTCAAAGTCAGAGAAGTACACATCATTATTGGCTAATGCGACTAAGTCGTCTTCATGCTTATTCGCTGTGGCGATGTAACTCATTGTTTTTGAATTAAGGTCAAAGACTGCGGCATCTTTATCGTGAAGGTCAGTACTGATCAACACACTTTCTTTGCTTAAAGGGTAAGCATAATTTGCTCGTTTTACTGGCGCTTTTATAGCGGGTTGTCGACTCATACTATCAAAAGAGAATGATTCAATAGTTGAGGTGCCGCGGCTATACCAAATTAGTGAGTTGGTCTGCTCATCATATGTGGCTACCCATGCACGGTAATCGTTGGTAGTTAAAAGCTTTAGCGAGCTGCCATCTAAATTCGCCATGTATATCTCTACTTGGCCAACATTATGGCGCTCAAAGATGATGCGGCTCGGGTTTTTTATAGTTGTTAAAATAAAGTCCCCAGTGCCAGTGATATTGGGTGTGCTGATGCGAATTTCTTCACCGGTTTTTAAATCTTGTGCATATAAAGCATATAAATGAGTTAAGCCACGGTAATTATTACGCCTTGAAATTGCGACATCACCCACTTCAATGTACTGACTTGGCTGAGAATTAAGCAAAGATTGGTTGATACGTGGCTTTATTAACGCTTCACTTGATAACAGGTTGCTTGCTTGCCAAGTGATGCAATCGCTGTAGTCTTTGTTTTCACAAGAGCCGTAAAATAATCGCTCTCCATCCTCAGACCAACCCTGTAAAAAGATATTGCCAGAGGCAATCACGTATTCCTTTTTAGTGGTTAGATCGACGACAAAAAGACTTTGACCATCATTTTCTAGAATATAAGCAAGCTTAGTTTTGTCATGGCTTAGCATTAAACGATAGTGAGAGCCTTTATGCCATGAAATGGTTTCAGCTTGCAGGTCTAAAAATGGCGCCTCGTTTTGTACTTCATCATTTGCTTTAGGCTGTTGTGAAAATAACCAAATAGCAGTAATCAATAAACCAAGCACTAACGCTGCAAAAGGCCATGGCCAGCGTGAAGAATTCGCTTTTTGTTCATTAATGGCCGTAGGTTTAACTTGAGTATCAGCGTCTTTATCTACTGTTATTACATTTTCTGTTTTTAGCGGCTCTGTACTCACAGCGTGATCAAGAGGCTTAACTTCAATAAAGAGGCTATAACCTTTGCGATAATGGGTTTTAATGGTTTGCCCGGGCTGTTTTTCTGATTTAAGAACTTTTCTTAGTTCAGAGATGGCACGGTTAATGGCATTGTCATCAACAAAGCTTTGTTGCCAAATATTTTCAACCAGCTCTTGGCGAGTGATAATGCGATCATTATGCTCAATAAAGAAACACAGTAATTTAAATAATAAAGGTTCTAGTTCACGCTTATGAGTGCCATCGCTGATGGTTTGCTGCTGAGTGTTAAGTTGCCACTCACCCACATAAATAACGGTATCGCGTAAGGGTGAAAATGCCGACCCCATGTTTAGTCCTTTAACTAAAAATTTATACCAATGCACTTAAATAAGCGATTTAGTATTAGTAATAATCTTGATGGGGAGGATAATAGCAGCTTTTGTTCTTAATTTGGGTCTTTTTGTTTTATATTTGTAAATTAAAGGCTGTTTTTTGCAACATATAGCCAAGCTTGGTTGTTACATTGGAATGTTTCTGCAATTCGCTGATAATCATCTACTTCGTAAGCATCTGCCTGAGCAAGCTCTTGTTCGGTGATTAAATAAATAGTGCCATTAACAATATCACTTTGTTTGCTTGTTTTGATTAAAGCCGGGTGAAAACGTTGACCACTACTTTTAAGTACGGCTTCGTCGGTGATCTCGACTTCACCAATGACATACCCAGTTAGCGTAGCTGGTTGACCTTCGAGCAAACGCCCGAAGGTATCAAGCTGAACCTGCGGGTACTGTAAGGTACCGTACGAGAATAGTTTTTCCATGTTAGTCCAGCAGTGGGAAGTTGGTAGCAATGGTTGACTCAGTGCTTTTAGCGACCCAACCTTCGGTATTATTGAATAAGCGAATTGCAGTGAATTCAGGGTCGCTGCCCATATCAAACCAATGTGGTGTGAGTTCTGGTACTGAAATTAGGTCGCCTTGTTGGCAAAGCACTTGATACACTTTATCGCCTAAGTGTAAGCAGAATAAGCCTTGGCCTTTCACAAAAAAACGAACTTCATCTTCGCTATGTGTATGTTCAAACAAGAACTTACTGCGTAGTTCGCTGGCATTTGGATTACCCTTAGTAAGCGAAATAACATCCACTGTTTGATAGCCCCCTTCAGCTTTTAAGCGCTCTATATCTTTAGCATAAGCAGTTAAAATTGCGTCATGACTGGTCTCTTGGTCAATCTGTGCTGTTGCTTGCCACTGCTCAAAGCGAACGCCAACTGTATTTAGTTCATTGGCAATAACGCTTAAGTCTTCACTATGAAACAGTATGTCGTTTGCGTTGTTATCGTTATAAATAGTTAGTTGGCTCATGCTAACAGCTCCGCGCTAAATTCCGAAAAGTCGTTGATATATGGGTGAGCATCACTTACCGCTTGGCCATCGCGAACAAGGTGCAAAGTTCCAAGACCAGTAGCTTTGGCAGCATCAAGCTCTGCTACCACATCGCTTAAGAACAATACTTCGGCAGCGTCAAATGGTAGCTCGGCAATAATATTCTCATAAGAGCTTTGCTGTTGTTTCGCACCGACTTTAGTGTCGAAGTAATCACTAAATAAAGGTCTAACATCACCGTAGTCAGAAAACTCAAAAATCAGGTGTTGGGCTTTTACTGAGCCTGAAGAGTAGACATATAAACTTTTACCAGCTTGTTTTTGGGCTTGTAAAAAGTCATAAGCATCTGGGTAAAGGTGGCCAGTAAAATCACCACTTTCGTAGCCTGTTTGCCAAATTAAGCCTTGTAACTGCTTAAGCGGGGTAATTTTTTGATCTGTTTCAATCCAATGAATTAAATGGCTAATAACCGTGTCGATATCGGCTTCGGGTTGTTCAATATGTGCTTTAACGGCCTCAATTTGGGCTGCTACTTCTGGGTCTGTTTGATGTGATTTTACAAACTCAGGTAATTGCCCTGCCGCGTAAGGAAATAATACGTCTTTAACAAATGAGATGCGGGTAATAGTGCCTTCAATATCAGTTAAAATTGCTTTGATCATGGTTGAACTCCAGCTTGAATACCTTCTAGTTTTAGGCGCTCAAGCTCACAGCTAAATAGAAACTCTAATCCTTCTAAATGGCGAAGTACTTCTTTGATATCTCGACCAACGACATATAAACCATGGCCACGAATTAATACAGCATGCTCAATAGGCGTGTGAAGGTGATGATCACTGACTAGTAAGCTTAAACGGTCAATGTCTTGGTCATTATCAAAAATAGGAATAGTTAAGGTATCTAAGTGCGATTTGACACCGCTTAAAGATTTTTGCATTTCGTAGCCATGTAAATTGATAGCATGACCTTTGATCACCCGAGATAACACGGTTGCCGCAACAGAATGAGTGTGCAAAACAAATTTAGCTGATGGGATCAGCTTATACATATTTAAATGTAGCTCAGTTTCAGCTGATGGATTGCCAGAACCTTTAGTACGATTGCCTTCATGATCAAATTCAATAAATGCATGAGTGCCGAGTTGACCTTTATCGAAACCACTTGCTGTGACGACATAACCGCTTGCTGTGCGGGCTGAAAAGTTACCACCAGTAGCAGGGACCCAGCCACGTTGGCTTACCCATTTACCAGCTTCAATTAGTTCTGAAATAGCGGTATTGTTATGCATATATTCCTCGACATTCTAAAAGTTATTTAGACGGCTATACATCTGTTTTAAGCAATGATAGCATCGCTTCGGGCGCAAAACCATCTTTAAGGAACCTCTGTGTTTGAAAGTAAATTGCCGAATTTAGGCACCAGTATTTTTAGTCAAATGACCGCTTTAGCAAATAAGCACCAAGCGCTTAATTTATCTCAGGGTTTTCCTGAATTTGATGCGCCAGAATTACTAAAAAAACAGCTCAATCATTATGTACTTGAGGGGGTAAATCAATATGCGCCTTCAAGTGGGGTTGCAAAGCTACAACAGCAAATAGCGGCTTTGATAGCTAGAAAATACCATAACAACATAAATTACGAGCAACAAGTTACTGTCACTTCGGGGGCAACAGAGGCATTATTCGTAGCAATTCAAGCGCTTGTTAAAGAGGGTGATGAAGTTGTGGTATTTGACCCCGCGTATGACTCGTATCAACCGGCAATTGAACTTGCTGGCGGTCGCTCAGTTCATGTTGCTTTGCATGCGCCAGATTATAAAATCGATTGGCAAGCTGTAGCTGATGTTATTACAGACAAAACACGTGTCATCATCATCAACACGCCACATAACCCAAGCGGTAAAATCTTTAAAACAGAAGATATTAATGCCCTTAAAGCGCTTGTTACTAAGCATGATTTATATGTCATTAGTGATGAAGTGTATGAGCACATCACCTTTGATGGCGCTTTGCATTTAAGTGCGCTGACCGATTCTGAGTTATTTGCACGTAGCTTTGTGATCTCAAGTTTTGGCAAAACCTTTCACAGCACCGGCTGGAAGATGGGTTATTGCATTGCACCTGCACAGTTGATGGTGGAGTTTCGTAAAATTCACCAATATGTGACCTTTTCAAGCTTTACGCCTGCCCAGCATGCACTAGCCGATATGCTCGAGTTAGAGCCAGAACATGTTGATGAACTTAGTTGTTTTTATCAACAAAAACGCGACTTGCTCAGCGAAGCACTAGCGCAAAGCCGTTTTAAAATATTACCAAGTGAAGGCACCTACTTTTTGCTACTCGATTATAGTGATGTGTCTGATCTTGATGATGTTGAGTTTTGCCAATGGCTGGTTGAGCAAGCGGGTGTTGCAGCTGTACCACTCAGTGTGTTTTATAACAGTACAAGCAGCGATAAAGTGATTCGTTTATGCTTTGCAAAAAATGATGACACATTAAAACGTGCCGCGGAGATTTTATGCCAACTTTAACCTTAGCTTTAGTGCAGTCATCACTGCATTGGCTTGATAAAAGCGCCAACCTTGCGAACTTTACAGAGCAGCTTAACAGTTTTAACGAGCAGGTTGATTTAATTGTCTTGCCAGAAACATTTGCCACGGGTTTTACGATTAATCTAGATTGCAGCGAACCAGAACAAGGCGAGGTACTTAGCTGGTTAAAAGCCACAGCTAAGCAAAAAAATGCTGTGGTTGCAGGCTCTGTTTTAGTTGCGAAAGGCGACAAAAAGGCTAATCGCTTTTATTGGGTTTGGCCAAATGGCGAAGTGAAGTATTACGACAAACGCCATTTATTCTGTTTAGGTAACGAAGGCAATTTCGTCGCAGCAGGCGAGCAGCGCGAGATATTCGCTATCAATGATTTTCGCATTTTGCCGCAAGTGTGTTACGACTTACGCTTTCCTGTATTTCAGCGTAATTGCAACGACTACGATGTGATGATCAACGTAGCTAATTGGCCAGCTGCTCGTCGCCATGTCTGGGATACTCTTCTAAAAGCACGCGCAATGGAAAACCTGTGTTATGTCGTGGGTGTGAATCGCATTGGTGCTGATGGTAATAATGTAGCCCACAGTGGTGGTACTGCCGTTTATGATTTTAAAGGCGACACCTTGGCTAAGCTTGAAGATGATCAATCGGGTATCATTATTCAGCGCTTAGAAAAATCACCGCTTGATGACTTTCGAAGAGCGTTTCCTGCTCACTTAGATGCTGATCAATTTCAGTTACTGTAATTGCTCGAAGCCGCATACTCAAAAATTTGTTAAACTCATGGTTGGATTATTTACTATAAGCAATCATGAGTCGCAAAATCACCCCCGTTATTCTTGCTGGTGGCATAGGTTCTCGTTTATGGCCTTTGTCGCGTAAAGCGATGCCTAAGCAGTTTTTATCTTTACTTAGCGAAAAATCACTCTTACAGAGCACGTTGTTACGAGTGGCTGACTCACGATTTAATGCGCCAATTTTAGTGTGTAATGAAGAGCATCGTTTTATTGCTAAAACGCAAATTGCAGAAATCACAGATAACTATACTTTATTGCTTGAGCCTGAAGGTAAAAATACCGCGCCAGCGATTGCCTTGGCCGCTGAATTTGCACTGCAAAATGGTCTAACCGACCCCTTACTAGTCATGCCTGCTGATCACCATATCAGTGATTTTGATAAGCTTATTGCCTGCTTAGATAATGCGATAGCGCTTTGTCAGCAGCAACAATTAGTAACCTTTGCCATTACTCCTACTGAGCCACATACCGGCTATGGTTATATTCGCCAAGGCGAGCAGTTAGCCCATGAAGGTTGTTTTAAGGTGGCTGAATTCAAAGAAAAACCAGCCCTACAATTAGCCGAAAAATACCTTGCCAGTGGTGAGTATGGCTGGAATAGCGGCATGTTTTTATTTTTACCAGATGTGTACTTGAGTGAGCTTAATCGTTTTGCCCCAAAGATTGCTAACAGTGTCGCAAAAGCGGCAAGTTTCACTGCAGATTTAGGTTTTCAAAGACCCGTTGCGGCTGAGCTCACAGCATGTCCTAGTGATTCTATTGATTATGCTATTTTGGAGCGTAGCGCTAACGTTGCTGTTATTCCTGTTGATTTAAATTGGAGCGATGTTGGCAGCTTTTCTGCACTGTCGAAAATCGCAGAAAAAGACCATCATGGTAACTATTTAGCCTCACAAGGGGTGAGTTTAGATAGCGAAAATAATCTACTTATCAGCGAAGCTGACCACACTATTGCGGCGCTCGGCGTGAGTAATCAGGCAATTATACATACTCATGATGCCACCTTAGTGGCAGACAAAAGTGCGCTCGATAAGCTCCCAGATTTACTTAAACAGCTTGCTGTTGTCGATAGCGATAAACTAACCCACCATCAAGCTGTATTCAGACCTTGGGGCAATTATCGAACTTTAATTGAAAGTACAGGCTTTAAAGTAAAGAAAATAATCGTAAACAGCGGTGCAAAACTCTCAACTCAACGCCATCAGCACCGTGCAGAGCATTGGGTTGTCGTATCTGGAGTGGCAAGTGTGCGAGTAGGCGATGACGAATTTGAATTAACAGCTGATCAATCTTGTTATATTGCGGCTAAGCAATTACACAGTCTTGCTAATCAACAAAACACGCCACTGATCGTTATCGAAGTACAAACCGGAGCGATACTTGATGAAACTGACATCGAGCGATTTGATGATAGGTATGGGAGGGAGTAGGTTGGTTTGAGCGGAGCGAAACCCAACGTAAGCGGAGCTATCAGCTTTCAGCCGTCAGACGTCAGATTAGATTGGTGGAGTCGTTTTGTGCGGTGTCTCACTCAGCATTCGCCCTGTTCACTCTTCGGGTAGGTTGGTTTGAGCGAAGCGAAACCCAACGTAAGCGGAGCTATCAGCTATCAGCTTTCAGACGTCAGTTGAGCGGTGGAGTTGTTGAGTGCAGTGTCTTACTCAGAAATAAAATACCGTAGGAGGCACTTTAGTGCCGAATTAGAACCATTCTCACAATTAGGCTTGACCTAGACTCTTTAAACTTTACTCTCGCTAACTCGCTAACTCAGTACCGACATAAAGCCTTATATTTTCAGCATTTGTGTACTGAGTGAATGCCATCGTATTCGCTGTGTTTATCAGTAATTGCTGCTGTTGTTTTTCTAGTTTTAGTTCTGCGCTAAGTAGCTCTTTGCGAATGGTGGGGTAGTCTGAAATCTCGTTTTGAATAGTTTTCAGGTAGGCGCGTGTGGCTCGTAGGGGCTTTAAAGCCTGTTGGTCAAATTCGGCAATGCACGACTCAAGCTCACTCAGTTGAGAGGGTGTTACAGCCAGCTCTAAAGAATCAAGATAATAAAGCAGCAGGCAAAGGTTCACATTTTTGCCTTGCAGGTCTTGATAGCTTTGTAGCTTGGTTTGCATGCCGTCTTTGCTGTAAAGCTTGCATGCAAACTGCCAAAACTGTTCGCTGTTAAGCGGTTTCATCGGCAAAGGCCTGCTCTTTTTCTTCAAGCTCTTCAAGTGCCATGAGTAGCTCTTCTTCAACGTCATTAAGCTTGGGTGTTAAGCTTGCTTGCTTAGCGAGTAGCTCTGTCAGTTTGGCTTTATTTTCATCACTGTATAAGTCATTGTCGGCAAGTGCGTTTTCGATTTCTCCAAGCTCTGTAGAGTACTTATCAAGTTGCTTTTCAAGCTTTTCGATTTGCTTTTTCAACGGCTGCACTGATTTTCTAAACTCAGCTTCTAAGCGCTTTTGCTCTTTGCGGTTAACGCTTGAATGGGCTTTAGGGGCATTGTCTTCAGGGCTTTTAGCAGCTTCTTTATTGGCATTGAGTAGCCATTGGTAATAGGCATCAAGGTCATAACCAAATTGTGTTACTTCGCCATTATCAACAAGGTAATACTCATCAGCGGTATTTTTTAGCATATGACGGTCGTGCGATACGGTAACCATAGCGCCTTCAAAGCCTTGCAGTGCCATTACTAAGGCATGACGCATTTCTAAATCTAGGTGGTTGGTTGGCTCATCCAGTAACAGTAGGTTTGGCTTTTGATATACCAGCATTGCTAGTACTAAACGGGCTTTTTCACCGCCAGAAAATGGCGCAACTGGCTCCAGTGCTTTATCGCCAAAGAACGCAAAGCCACCTAAAAAGTCACGCAGTGATTGCTCAGGAGCTTGCGGATTTAAACGTTGTAAATGGGTCACTGCACTGGCTTTTAAATCAAGTGACTCAAGCTGATGCTGCGCAAAGTAACCAATATTTAAGCCCTGATGCTGAAATACTTCACCTGCTTGGGGTTGTAAATCGCCAGCTAATAATTTAATCAGTGTTGATTTACCCGCACCATTTCGGCCAAGCAGCGCAATACGGCTACCCGGCACAAGGTTTAGCTTGATGCTGTGTAAAATGGTGGTGTCGCCATAGCCTGCTTTGGCTTGGTCGAGAGTCATTAACGGGTTTGGCAGCGCTGTTGGCTCGGCAAATTCAAAATCAAAGGGTGAGTCAACATGGGCTGGGGCGAGCTTTTCCATACGCTCTAAGGCTTTTACGCGGCTTTGTGCTTGCTTAGCCTTACTGGCTTTTGCTTTGAAGCGCGTAATGAATTTTTCTAGATGAGCAATTTGCTCTTGTTGCTTTTCGAACATCGCTTGTTGTTGTAATAAGCGCTCTGCTTTTTGGCGTTCGAATTGCGAGTAATTGCCTTTATAAACATTTATTTTTTGTGCGTCTATGTGCCAAATTTGGTCAACAACGGCATCTAAGAACTCTCGGTCATGGGAAATAAGCACTAGAGTGCCTGTGTAGGCACGTAAAAAGCGCTCTAACCAGTAAACAGCATCGAGATCTAAGTGGTTGGTTGGCTCATCCAGCAGTAATAAATCGGCATCACGAATGAGTGCTTGTGCTAAGTTTAAGCGCATACGCCAGCCACCAGAAAAGGCGCTTACTGGGTTGTCTATTTGCTCATTACTAAAACCTAAACCGTGTAATAGCTCACCTGCTTTTGCCTCAATGCTATAGCCTTGAATATGTTCTAGGCCAATATGTGCTTTTGCCTGCGCATCGCCGTCGTTATTTTGCTCAGCTTCGCGTAGTGCAATTCTTAGCGCGTAATATTCAGGGTGACCTTGTAATACATAATCTAGAGCGCTGATTTCGAGCGCGGGAGTTTCTTGCTTTACAGAGGCAATTGACCAGTCTTTAGGAATTTGGCATTCACCGGCATCGAGTTGCAATTCAGACTTTAATAGCGCGAACAGCGTTGATTTACCACAGCCATTAGCGCCAACAAGGCCGACTTTATGCTCTGGGAATAAGGTTGCAGAGGCCCCTTTTAGTAAGGCGTTACCACCACGTAGAAGTTCGATGTCTGAAATTTGGATCATGAATGTTTACTTGCACAGCACTGATTTAATTGTCGCTATCATAACACGGATCACATTAGCCTTCGCAATCGTATCAAACAGAGAATTATTAGGCTAAAATAGCCGCCTACATGCCACGGGAGATCATCTATGAGACAAAAGAAACGCTTTATTGCTGGCGCATCATGCCCTGAGTGTAAGGCCATGGATACCATGATGCTTTATAAAGAACATGATGTGGAAAAAGTGGAGTGCGTACAGTGTGGCCACAAAATGACGCAACCAGAGCAGGCAGTGCAAGCCTCAACACGCCAATTTGAGCAAGTGATTGGTGTATTTAAGCCGGGCGATTAATTCCCGGCTCTATCACTACCTAATGACTCTATCACTACCTAATTAATAGTGCGGCGGTGGCGGCTCTTGCATTTGTGACATTAAAGATGGCTGCTGCGCTTCTTTAATCTTTTCTGCAAGTAACTCTGTCTGGCGCTTCATTTTAGCCAGCTGCTGTTGGTGCGCTTTAAGCTCATCGTTTAATATTTCAATTGTTTCATCTTGAAAAGCGACTTTCGCTTCAAGTTCCATTAGACGATCTTCAATTGTATTCATTTGATTCTCTTAGATTAAAACTTTCAGCGAATCCGCTGGAGCTTTCGGTTAATAACGCTTGGTTGTTATCAGTAAACGCAACATCTAACACCACGGCTGATTTCGGGCGGCTTCCTTCTCGAGGAATCACTTGCCACGTTTGTAATTTTTTACCCGACTCTAGCTGCCATAAATCAACCAATCGATTGGGTGAACCGGTAGCAATTAAAGTCCCTTCATCGTTAAAACGGACGGCGGTAAAAATTTTCTGACGCGCAATATACGCCAGTTTGCTAACAAGATCACCTGTAGTCAGTTGCCATACATTTGCTTGCTTCATACTGTCTGCGGTAAATGCGTAACGACCTTGTGGATCAAGGGCGACTTGAGTAACGCGGCTAGGGTGATTAAAGCGGTGGATCACTTGCCCTGTGCGAGTATCCCAAAAGTAAGCAACATAATCATTTGAGCCGCTAATTGCGTAGTGACCGTTAGGTGAGAGATCAACAACATTGACTTTTTCTTGGTGGCCAAGGAACTCTATGCGCCTGCCACTCTCTAAGTCGAGGTAAACGACTACACCGTCGGCGCGGCCATATAACACACTGCGCCCTTGGTTACTTATGGCGATATCTCGAATTGTTGAGGCGTGTATTTTGTAATAACCTGTGTTGTTGCCCGTGGCAATGTCCCACACTGCAAAGGTGGACTTCTCAGCGGTAACTGCATGGCTATTGTCGTAAGAGATAGCAACAGTATGAACTAGGCTATCTTGATTTTGTTGTTGAAACCATTGGTATTTTAGCACCTGTTGTTGATTATCCCACAGTGCGACCCCATGGTGTATTGATGAGATTAAGCTGTATTTGCCATCTTGCGACAGCGCGGAGGCGAAGGCACCTTTAGCCGCATGCTCATAGCGTGCAGTTGATTGCTCATGTTGCTCAGAGCAGGCTACAACTAAGCAAAGGCTGAGCAGATACAAAAAAGTACGAAATATCGACATATTACGAGTATTTCCCCTTAACTCTTAGTGATTGAGAGGTTAGACTAGGTCTCGTTGAAGGCCTAGGTTGTTAGTCTAATCGCTGATCATGCATAGGCATGACGTTAGTTATTAGACAAGCAGCCTACCATGTAGGTCGTTAATCTTTAACTAGTAATAATACAATAATTGACAACTGCAAAGTGTGTCGGAGATATAAAATGAGAAAGACGATTAAATTGTCATTGATTGCAGCGTCAGTTTTAGCGCTTACAGCTTGTAATCAGGAAGCAAAAAAAGAACAGCAAGCTGAAGTTAAACTAGAGACTGAAGCTCAACAACAAGCATACGGTATTGGTGCATCTGTTGGTAATTTCTTAAACCAAGACCTTGCTGATAAAAAAGCGCTAGGTGTTGAATTAGACGAAGCACTTCTTAAGCGTGGTTTTGAAGACGCACTAGCGGGTAACGCTAAACTTGATGACGAAAAAATTCGTGAAGTGTTAACGGCGCTTGATCAAAGCATTCGCACTAAACAACAAGAAAAAGCGAAAGTAGAATCTGAAAAGAGCAAAGCTGAAGGCGAAAAATACCTAGCTGAAAACGCGAAAAAAGAAGGCGTTACAGTAACTGAGTCTGGCCTACAGTACGAAGTGATCACTGAAGGTGAAGGCGAAAAGCCAGTAGCAACTGACGTTGTTAAAGTACACTACAAAGGCACTTTATTAGACGGTACTGAGTTTGATAGCTCTTACTCACGTAACGAACCAACTACTTTCCCACTTAACCGTGTGATCCCAGGTTGGACTGAAGGTTTACAATTAATGCCAGTTGGCTCTAAGTACAAGTTCACTATTCCATCTGAACTTGCATACGGTGAGCGTGATCTTGGTAAGATCCCTGCAAACTCAACGCTTGTTTTCGAAGTAGAATTACTTGAAATCCAAAGCGATGACAAAGCTGTACCAGCTGAGTAATATTTAACTCAATAAAAAAGGGCTTTTTAGCCCTTTTTTTATGCGCAAATTTTTATTAACTAAATGCCGCTTCTTTCATTTTTAATGTGCCACTATCTGCATCAAGCTCAACCACGGTGCCAACAGGCAGGATAAATTGGCGCTTAATATGGCCTATCATAGCCCCACGATAAGCAGGAATTCCCAGCGGTTTTATATAATCTGCAAAAATATCATCAAGGGTTAAAGAGCCATAACCTCGGCCAGGCTTACAGTCATTACAATCGCCAAATACAAAGCCTGCAATCTTATCCAGTGCGCCCATAAGTTTTAGTGTGCTCATCATCCTGTCAATTCGATACGGCGCTTCGTCGATATCTTCTAAAAATAAAATTGCGCCATTAAAGTCAGGTAAATAATTCGAGCCTGCAAGGGCTGTCAGTACTGTTAAGTTGCCACCGATTAATCGTCCAGAGGCTTTACCTGGTGTAATCGTTTGGGTCAGGTACTGAGTGTTAACAAGCTCATCATCGGCTTTTGGTAAGTTTTGGAAATGCATCAATTTACGCGCTTCGAACATGCTCTTAAATTGCGCGACATGAAACGGGTTCCAGTCACTCGATGCATTTGGGCCATGAAAGCTGATTAAACCAGCCTGAGACAGTAATGCATTGTGAAGAGCGGTAATATCTGAATAGCCCATTAGAGGTTTTGGGTTGTTACGGATCATTGTGTAGTCGAGCAAAGGTAAAATACGGGCAGCGCCTGAACCGCCACGTAAACACAAAATGGCATCAACCTCTTTGTCGCTGAATAAACTATTTAAGTCGCCGGCTCGCATTGCATCAGTGCCAGCTAAATGCCCACGTCTTGCTAAAATGTTTGGTGCAAGCTTAGCCTTGTAGCCTAGTGCTTCTATAACGCCTTGTGCTAATAAAATATCAGCGTGCGCAGCAGTGGCAGCTGAAGGGCTACATATCCCAATTGTGCCGCCTGTAGGAAGAGCTTTTGGCTTAATTAATGTTTGGGTACTAGCATTCTGTGCCGCTATTAAGGGAGCTGATGTCAGACTTGTGCCAGCGGCAAGGATTGAAAGTGACTTTAAAAATGACCGTTTATTCATAGCGAGCCTCATGTTTTTATAGTATGAGTATCGCATTGAAGAAAATATTTCAAATATTTGTTACTAAATGGAATAGATGATTCTTTTTGGCAAGGCAGAAACACTTCAGCAGAGAGTGTTTCTCTGCTGTGCAACTAAGCTGTTAGCTGGTGTGATTAGAATATAAGTTGTCGATTAACTCATCTTCTAGCTCAAAGCGCAGTTCAAGTGCTTCGCCTAAGATTGATAGGTCTTTATCAAACTCATCAAGCAAGTCATCTTTGTCAACTTCTGCGTATTTGTCGTTAAAGTCGAGTGCTACATCTGTGGTTTCAGAAATGCGCGGGTATAAGGCATTCGCCAGCTTTTGGCTCTCAGGACCTTTTTCTTCACACGCCTTGGCAATGTCGTCGTAAATTTCGAAATGGCCAGCAGAAAGGTAATCCATCAGAATTTGGCAAAAGTTTTGAATTTGCAGCTGATCAGGAAGGGCGTGATCTTTCTTTTCGTACGGTGAAAAGCCTGCAATACGGCAGAACAACACAAGCAGCTCTTGACGTTCTGTGAGCCATTTGTCGATTACAGAGTGACTACCACCCCATTTTTGTTGAGCTTTTTCCAAACGCGTCAGCATATTTCATCTCCTCGCTGAGTAGGTTTTCCTTTGTATATATAAAAAGGAAATATGACACAAAGATCAACTAAATTCTTAGTGTCTAATTGCAACAGATTGTAAAAGTCATTCTAAAGACATACTTTTCAGCATTGAATAGGCCAAAAAATGACCTTGTTTTTAGAGTGGACTTTTTTTGCTCTCATTGCAGTGTATGGGAATTGATTCAAAACTACTAGTATTAATTTTGCAATTTTTATCTAAGCGGATGAGTTGTAATTTGCTGATTTAGAAAAGAAAAAACCACCAAAATTGGTGGTTTAATTCTTTTTCTAAGACTTGTTAAAACAAGCGTTCTTATTATTATGGGAAGATTGTTGTTCTTATTGTTATAAGATTTTTATTATTGTTTTTGTTAACGCGGGATAAGTTATACCAAGCTTTTTTGGATGTTGCAAATTTATTAATAGAAAGTTTTAAATTTATTTTGTTTTCGCTCAAAAAACGCACATTAGGCTTAGGCAGGCTTAAAAAACATGATCTATATCTAGCCTTGATTATCTATCCATAGTGAGACGCGCAATATGGTGATACAATCTGCTCAATTTCATTCAGTTCTAGGATTCTATACGCATGAGCGAATTAAAAAACGATCGTTATTTACGTGCACTACAAAAGCAACCTGTTGATGTCACACCGGTATGGATGATGCGCCAAGCTGGCCGTTATTTACCTGAATACCGTGCTACACGTGCCCAAGCAGGCGACTTTATGAGTTTATGTAAAAACGCTGAACTTGCTTGTGAAGTAACGTTACAGCCATTGCGTCGTTATCCGCTTGATGCTGCAATTCTATTCAGTGATATTTTAACTATTCCAGATGCTATGGGCTTAGGTCTTTACTTCGAAACAGGTGAAGGTCCGAAATTTGAACGTCCGATTTCTTCATTAGCAGATGTTAAAAAAATCCCAAATATCGATCCAACTGATGAACTTGGTTATGTGATGAATGCGGTAAGTACGATTCGTCGTGAATTAAAAGGTGAAGTACCGTTAATTGGTTTCTCTGGTTCACCTTGGACCCTTGCTACTTATATGGTTGAAGGTGGTAGCAGCAAAACATTCGGTAAAATCAAGAAAATGGCCTTCGCAGAGCCACAAACACTGCACCTATTACTTGATAAATTAGCTGACTCAGTAATCGACTATTTAAACGCGCAAGTTAAAGCGGGCGCGCAATCGTTAATGGTATTTGACTCATGGGGCGGTGTATTAAGCCCACGTGACTACAATGAGTTTTCATTACAATATATGCACAAGATTGTTGATGGCTTAATTCGCGAACATGATGGCCGTAAAGTACCAGTGACGTTATTTACTAAAAATGGTGGTCAGTGGATTGAAGCAATTGCAGCAACAGGCTGTGATGCAGTAGGTCTAGACTGGACTATTAACATCGGTGATGCAAAACGTCGTGTTGGAGATAAAGTAGCGCTGCAAGGCAACATGGACCCTGCAATGCTGCATGGCACGCCTGAGCGTATTCGCCAAGAAGTTGCCACTATCCTAGAAGACTTTGGTACAGGCTCTGGCCATGTATTCAACCTAGGTCACGGTATTACACCAGATGTAGACCCAGAAAACGCAGGTGTATTTATCAACGCTGTTCATGAATTCAGTGGTAAATACCACAAGTAAGCAAAAGCTAATCGTAAAAAAGCCCGCATTAAGCGGGCTTTTTGTTATCGTTACTTAAACAAACGATTTAAACCATTTAATGCAGCTACGCGATAGGCTTCAGCCATGGTCGGGTAGTTGAACGTGGTATTTACAAAGTAATCAATGTTATTACCGCCGTTCTTTTGTTCCATAATCGCTTGACCGATGTGAACGATTTCAGAGGCACGCTCACCGAAGCAGTGCACACCCAGTACTTCTTTGGTATCAACGTGGAATAAAATCTTTAAGCTACCCACCTCGGTGCCTGCAATTTGTGCACGCGCTAAATGCTTAAATTGAGCACGGCCTACCTCGTAAGGGACTTTTGCTGCTGTTAACTCTTGCTCTGTTTTACCCACTGAGCTCATTTCAGGGATCGTATAAATACCTGCTGGAATATCAATGATCAGCTTCTCATCACAGTTACCACTTGCAATCGCATCGGCTGCAATACGGCCTTGGTCAAATGCCGCACTTGCAAGGCTTGGGTAACCAATGACATCACCTACAGCATAAATGTTGTCAACTTCTGTTTGGTATGTTTCATTCACTCTAAGCTGGCCACGACCATCCGCTTTTAGGCCTACAGCTTCAAGGTTTAATGTATCTGTGTTACCAGTACGACCATTGGCAAATAAAATACAGTCAGCTTTTACGCGCTTGCCTGATTTTAAGTGCATTACCACACAGTCATCGCGAGTTTCTACGCGATCAAACTCTTCATTATGACGAATAACAATACCGCTATTCCAAAAGTGATAGCTTAGAGCATCTGAAATTTCTGCATCCATAAAGGCAAGTAGGCGGTCACGGGTATTCACTAGGTCAACTTTGGCACCTAAGCCTTTAAAAATAGAGGCGTATTCACAACCAATTACACCGGCACCATAAATCAGCACACGATGAGGGTCATCTTCAAGGCCTAAAATGGTATCGCTGTCGTAAATACGTGGATGTTTAAAGTCTACACCCGGTGGACGGTAAGGGCGCGAGCCAGTAGCAATAACGATTGTTTGTGCAGTAAGAGTTTCAAACGAACCGTCTAGGTGCGTCACTTTGATAGTGTGTTTATCAATAAACTCAGCATCACCTTGATACATATGAATGCGGTTACGCTCATAAAAGCTGCTACGTAAATTAGATTGCTTTGAAATGACGTTACTTGCGTGGTGCAAAATATCTGGGAAAGTTAAGCGGTTAGGGCGCTCACTAATATTAAATAGCGGATTTGCTTTATATTCAATATAACGGCTTACAGAATGACGTAATGCTTTTGACGGGATAGTACCCCAGTGCACACAACCGCCGCCTACCGCTTCTTGACGCTCAATAACAGCGACTTTCTTGTTACTTTTAGATAGATTCATGGCGGTACCTTCACCGCCAGGACCTGTACCTATGATGATCGCATCATATTGATAAGATGGAGTATCTTTTTGCTTTACTTGTTGTTTGGCCACAGCCGCTCCTATGTTAACTAAAAGAGGCTTTTAACAACCTCGCATTTAGTGCAAGCCAAGCCTGCTTTTGGTTTTCCCAAGCGGCTTCAAGCTCGTGATATTGTGTCATTAATGCTGATTTTTCACACTGTTTCATCATTTTATTACGTTTGATTTCTAACACGCGTTTTTGCAAGGCACAGAAGTGTTGCAGTTTTTTCAGCAGTAAATCGTACTCAGATTGTAATAATGTAAGCTTATCTTGCGCTAAAGGCAATTTTGCAAGTCGACCTTGAGTCTTATTCATCAAGGTTTCTGCTTTGGCTTTTTCGATTCGCTCAATCGGTGTGCGCTTTAATTTTGAAGCAAGACCGATTGCCGCTAGAGAGCGGATCATCCACTTAGTTGGATCATAGTGATACCACTTAATGCCATTGCGATAGTCGCTAGCAAAAATGTGATGGAAGTTATGATAGCCTTCACCGTATGTGAATAGCGCTAAAAAACCATTATCACGGGCGGTGTTTTTTTCTGTGTATGGACGTGAGCCCCAGATATGCGCCAGCGAGTTGATAAAAAAGGTAAAATGTTGGCTCAATACTAAGCGCAGTAAACCAACCAGTAATAACATGCCCCATACATCGCCAAGCATTAAACCAAGTAGTAAAGGAATACCAAAATTAGTCGCGACGACTAACTTCATATAGTGACGGTGTTGCCACATAACGACTTTGTTTTTTTGTAAGTCACGGCAGTTACTGTAGTTACCGTATTGCTCGCCTTGATAATCGCGCAGCATCCAACCGATGTGGCTATACCAAAAGCCATTAGTAGCGGCGTAAGGGTCTTTGATTGGATCATCAACTTGACCATGGTGAATACGGTGATCGCTACTCCAGTGCAAAGCACTATTTTGTAATGCAAAAGCACCACCTAAGGCAAAAATAACTTCAATAACAGGGTGCACATCATAGGCTTTGTGTGCCCATAAACGGTGATACCCTGCAGTAATAGAGAGTCCGGCGTAGAACATACAGCCAACAAAGGCTATCCACTGTGTACTGGTGTATCCGTAGCTAAAGCCATACCAAGGAACAAGGGTGATCGCGGCCAAAAATGTAAGGCTAAAAAATAGCACATTGGTCCAAATAATCGGTGGTTTTTTCATCTGAATAAATCTCGGCGTACAGTTGTACGCTAAAATAGTGTTTCATTCTCTCCGCGTCAAGTATTAGACTAGCTCATTAACCGAAAAATCATTAAAAATTCACGCTGGGAGTTTCCATGTCGGGTGTTAGAGCGCAACAGAAACAAAAAACACGACAAGCACTAATCGAGGCTGCATTCAATCAATTGAGTGCCGATCATAGTTTTTCTAATTTAAGCTTGCGTGAAGTTGCCCGTGAAGCAGGGATTGCACCCACCTCTTTTTACCGCCACTTTAAAGACATGAATGAGCTCGGTTTGACCATGGTTGATGAAGCCGGTTTAACACTTCGCCAGCTTATGCGCCAAGCGCGTCGCCGTATTGAGAGCGGTGGTAGTGTGATCACGACATCAATCGTTACCTTTATGGAGTTTATCGATAACTCGAGCAACCAATTTAGATTGTTATTGCGTGAGCGCTCAGGAACTTCAAAAGCATTTCGTGCTGCGGTTGCTCGTGAAATTAAACACTTCATTTTAGAGCTTGCGCATTACCTTGAAAGCGAAACACCGTGCGACCCAACTCATGCATACATTCAAGCCGAAGCCATGGTGACTTTAGTATTTAATGCCGGTGCTGAAGCCCTCGATATTGAAGGGACACAACGCGAAGAGCTGGTTGAGCGTTTGATCTGGCAATTACGTTACATTGCTCGCGGTGCCACTTTATATGTGCGTGATAGTAACCAATCGCAAAAGTTAATCTAAGCAATAGAGGCTTTACCTTCCGAAACTTTAAACGTTCAACACACTCAATGAGGGTTAATTAACCTTAAAAATGCATTTTTGTGGATTTTTAATTTCAGCAAGGTGATTTAAAAATCGATTTTGTGGAAAAATTATGCTTGCAAGCTCGTTTTTTGAATGTTAAAAATACAGCCACTGAACACACATTTAGTAAATTAAGATGCAAATTACACACTCAATTACATTAAAACTAAACCTCTTACTGCTTAAATCAGTGAGCGGGGCTTAGTGTATTTGCATTTGTAGAACATTAAAAAACCCCGCAACCGCGGGGTTTTTTTTATCTCGCTAATGGGTCATTGGGAACGAGGACAGTTTATGAAAGATAAGGTTTGGATTTTTGACACAACGTTACGTGATGGTGAGCAAGCATTAAAAGCAAGCCTAACCGAAGACGACAAAATTCAACTTGCGCATACCATTAGCCGCTTAAATGTGGATGTAATGGAAGTGGGTTTTCCGGTATCTAGCCCGGCAGATTTTCGCTCTGTACAGCGCATTGCGACTGAAGTGAAAGGGCCGATTATTTGTGGCTTAGCACGTGCTGTTGCAAAAGATATTGAAGCATGTGGTGAAGCACTTCGCCCAGCAGAGCAGGGCCGTATTCATACATTTATTGCAACCAGTCCATTACACCTTGAGCACAAATTACGTATGAGCTTAGACGATGCAACAGCAATGGCTGTTAAGTCGATTAAACTTGCGCGTAACTACACGGATGACGTTGAGTTTTCGTGTGAAGATGCAGGTCGTACACCGCATTGGGATTTATGCCGCATCGTTGAAAGTGCTATTGATGCGGGTGCATCAACTATCAACTTACCTGACACCGTAGGCTATGTAACGCCAGACGAATACGCCGCGATGATCCACCACTTAATGAATAATGTGCCAAATATCGACAAGGCGCGTTTAAGCGTGCATTGCCACAACGATTTAGGTTTAGCGGTTGCTAACTCAATCGCTGCAGTACAAGCCGGTGCTCGCCAAATCGAATGTACGATTAATGGCATTGGTGAGCGCGCAGGTAATTGCTCGCTTGAAGAAGTGGCGATGATCATGAAGATGCGTGAAGACCACTTAAAAGTTCATACCGATATTCGCAGTGAAGAGATTTACCGTGCTTCGCGCCAAATCGCGAAGATTTGTAATATGCCAGTGCAACCAAACAAAGCAATTGTTGGTGAAAATGCCTTTGCACACAGCTCAGGAATCCACCAAGACGGCGTATTAAAAGCACAAAACACTTACGAAATTATGTCGCCAGAAAGTGTTGGTGTACCAAATAACCAATTAAACATGACTTCGCGTTCAGGTCGTCATGTTATTGAGCATCGTTTAGAAGAGTTAGGCTATCAAAAATCTGATTACGATATGGATAGCTTATACAGCAGCTTCTTAGCATTAGCAGACCAAAAAGGCACTGTGTATGACTACGACTTAGAAGCGATGATTTACTTTAATCAAATCAAAGATAAAGACGAGAAGTACCAACTTGAGTTTGTTAACTCTACGTCTAACTCACAATCAGTGGCGAGCTCAACAATCGGCATGACAATTGATGGCGAGTCTAAGCAAGAGGCAGCAACAGGTAATGGCCCTGTAGAAGCATCATTCTTAGCAATTGAGCGCTTAACGGGTATGTCGGTCGAAATGATTGAATATAACCTAGAAGCAACGGGCCAAGGTGCCAGCTCCCTAGGACAAGTGAATATTATCGCTAAATACGATGGTCGCCCATATCACGGCGCGGGCATTGCAGCGGATGTGGTTGAAGCGTCGGTACGCGCCATGATCCGCGTTTATAACTTAATTTATCGTGCACAAAAAGTGTCTGATTTAAAACAACAGAGGAAAGCAGGATGAGTCAATCGAATTACAGTATCGCAGTATTAGCAGGCGACGGGATTGGTCCAGAAGTTATGGCAGCAGCAGAAACCGTCTTGGATGCTGTAAGCGAAAAATTTGGTTTTACTTTGACTCGTCATCACCACGCGATTGGTGGTGCTGCCATTGATGAGTTTGGTCAGGCACTGCCGCAAAGCACTCTTAGTGCTTGTGAAAATGCCGATGCGATTTTATTTGGCTCAGTAGGTGGCCCTAAGTGGGAAAACTTACCACCGAATGAGCAACCAGAGCGAGCTTCACTGTTGCCACTGCGCAAGCATTTTGGTTTGTTCTGTAATTTACGCCCAGCACAATTATTACCAGCACTAAGCGCTGCGTCACCGCTTCGTGCAGATATCAGCGCACAAGGCTTTGATATCTTATGTGTTCGCGAGCTAACAGGCGGTATTTATTTCGGTGAAAAAGGCCGCAGTGGCGAAGGGGAGCAAGAAGCCGCTTTCGATACCCAAACATATTCACGTAAGGAAATTGAGCGCATCGCACGCTTTGCCTTTGAAGCCGCTAAGCTGCGTAGTAATCATGTTACCTCGGTTGATAAAGCGAATGTGTTAGCGACCAGCGTACTTTGGCGTGAAGTGGTCTCTGAAGTAAGCAAAGACTACCCAGAGGTAAGCCTTGACTACATTTATGTTGATAACGCTGCAATGCAGTTAGTTAAACAGCCAAGTCAGTTTGATGTATTACTTTGCGATAACTTATTTGGCGACATTCTGTCTGATGAGTGCGCGATGATCACCGGCTCTATGGGCTTATTACCATCAGCGAGTTTAAATCAGTCTGGCTTTGGTTTGTATGAGCCAGCTGGTGGCTCAGCACCTGATATCGCTGGTAAAGGGGTTGCAAACCCAATCGCACAAATTTTAAGTGCTGCGCTTATGCTGCGCTACTCACTAGGTCAAGATGAAGCGGCTCGTACGATTGAAAAAGCGGTAGCAGAAGCGGTTGAAGCTGGTGTTGGTACGCCAGATATCTACCCAAATGCAGGGTACACCACTAGTGATGTTGCTGCGGCAATTGTGGCACGTATTTAATTAAAAATTGTTTGCGCTGAGCTCGTCACTCAGCGTAACTAAAATGAGGGAATAGCAAGTGGCCCAAACCTTATACGATAAAATTTGGCAAGCTCATGTAGTCGCCAGCATAAATGATCAAACCGATTTACTTTATATAGACCGTCACTTAGTTCATGAAGTTACATCGCCGCAAGCCTTTGCTGGTTTGCGTGAGAAAAACCGTAAAGTACGTTGCCCAGAAAAAACCTTTGCGACCATGGACCATAACGTTTCAACAAAAAGTCGCTCATTAGATGCTGCGAGTGAAGTGTCGAAAAATCAATTAATGGCACTGGATGCAAACTGTAAAGAGTTTGGTATTCAACTTTATGATTTAAATTCAATTAATCAAGGTATTGTGCATGTAATGGGGCCTGAGCAGGGCATTACCTTACCGGGCACAACCATAGTGTGTGGTGACAGCCATACCTCTACCCATGGTGCATTCGGTGCACTAGCACACGGTATTGGTACTTCAGAAGTTGAGCATGTACTAGCCACTCAAACGCTACAGCAGAAAAAAGCCAAGTCGTTAAAAATTCAAATTAATGGTCGCCTGCGCCCAACTGTTACTGCCAAAGATTTAATCATGGCGGTGATCGGTAAATTAGGCACTGCGGGTGGTACTGGCTATGTTGCTGAATTTTGTGGTGAAGGGATCGAAGCGCTGTCTATGGAAGCGCGTATGACGCTTTGTAATATGAGTATTGAAATGGGCGCAAAAGCGGGTTTAATCGCGCCAGATCAAACAACTTATGATTATTTAAAAGGTCGTCCATTTGCACCACAAGGTGCAGACTTTGATAGTGCCGTTGCTTACTGGCAAACACTAAAAACTGACGAAGGCGCAGAGTTTGATCATGTGGTTGAATTGGAAGCTGCTGATATTCAACCGCAAGTTACTTGGGGCACCAGCCCTGAGCAAGTGATTGGCGTAGATGAATTCATTCCTGATCCTGAGCAAGAACCAGATCTAATCAAAGCTGATGCAATCCGTAGTGCACTAAAATATATGGGCTTAAAAGCAGGTGATAAATTGTCTTCAGCAACTGTTGATACCGTTTTTATTGGCTCATGCACAAATAGCCGAATTGAAGATTTACGTGCTGCTGCGCAAATTGTTGAAGGTAAGCAAGTTGCAGCGGGTGTTGAAGCGCTGATTGTTCCTGGTTCTGGCCTTGTTAAAAAACAAGCCGAAGACGAAGGCCTTGCAGATATCTTCAAAGCAGCTGGCTTTGAATGGCGTGAGCCAGGTTGTTCAATGTGCTTAGCAATGAATGACGATAGATTAGAAGCCGGTAAACGCTGTGCGTCGACCTCAAATCGCAACTTTGAAGGTCGCCAAGGTCGCGGTGGTCGCACTCACTTAGTGAGCCCAGCAATGGCAGCGGCAGCGGCAATTCATGGTCGTTTTGTTGATATCAGAGGAGAAGCCTAATGAGCGTATTTTTTAGTGGCTTAATGGCCCCGTTAGATAAAAACAATGTTGATACTGACCAAATTATTCCAAAGCAGTTTTTAACGTCGACCAGCCGTGATGGCTTTGATGCGGCGCTTTTCTACGATTGGCGTTATCTAGATAACGGCGAGCCAAACCCTGAGTTTATTTTGAACCGCCCTTGTTACCAAGGTGCGCAAATTCTTTTAACTCGCGACAATTTTGGTTGTGGTTCATCGCGTGAGCACGCGCCATGGGCATTAAAGCAATATGGTTTTGAAGTTATCTTAGCAGAAAGCTTTGCTGATATTTTCTTTAATAACTGCGGCAATAACCAAATGCTTGCTATCGCATTACCTGCAGAAACACTTGAGCAATTATTTGTGCTGAGTGAACAGCATGATGATATTCATATCGAAGTTGATTTAGAAAACCAACAACTTCGTAGCGATAAGTTTGACACTATTCACTTTGATATTCGCCATGACATTAAAGAGCGTTTATTAAGTGGCTTGGATTTTATCGGTGTGACTGAAACACTTAACAGCCAAATTGATGCCTTTGAGCAGCAACTAGCAGCAGAACGCCCTTGGCAATAACCTGTTTTTCCATGTGAACCTAAACGCGGCCAAGGCCGCGTTTTTTTGTTATTTATCGTAATTGTTTTCTTTATGGCCATTAAAGCATTAGCCTAGGCTGAAATTTTATTTAGGGAACACACCATGAAATACTTAGTGGCATCGATGCTCGTGGCAGCATCATCAGTAGCGGCTGCACGACCTGCACCGTTAGTGTCAATTCCAAGCCATGATGGCTTTTTTGATAATATTGCTGCCCATTGCGGTAAAGCTTACGAAGGTAAAGTGAGCGTTGATAACGCTGCTGGCCCGAGCTCATTTGCGGGCAAAAAGTTAGTAATGCATGTACGTCGTTGTAACGAGCGTGAGTTACAGGTGCCATTTCATGTAGGTGATGATGCATCTCGTACTTGGATCATTACAAAAACGGGCAGTGGTTTGAGTTTAAAGCATGACCATCGTCATAAAGATGGCAGCGATGATAAATCAACCATGTATGGTGGCCATACTCTTGATGCGGGTTTTGCTAACGCGCAGTCGTTCCCGGCTGATCAGTACTCAAAAGAGTTGTTTGTGAGCCAAGGTATTCCCCAATCAATGGGTAACACGTGGCAAATGTATATTTATCCTAAGCAATTTACGTATCGCTTAGTGCGTGAAGGGCGTGAATTTCGTGTTGACTTTGACTTAACTAAACCTATCACGCCGCCAAGCGCGCCGTGGGGATATGAAGACTAGTGCTATTTAGCTTCGTCTTCACACTGTAAAACAACCGTTAAAGGTGGCTGATAGGCGCGTGGTTTAGTTGGAAAACGTTCATACTCCTGCACCCCATCAGTCACTCTTAGCATAAAAGGTTTATCTCTACATAAGCGACTTGCATGGCGCAGTAAGAATACGCTTTGATTGCGAAAGTGCTTGTAGTCGTCAGACTGAATTTCGAGGTGGTAGCGGCCGTCGGCCAATTTAGTTTGGTAGTAGTGGACTTTTTCGTCAAAGTCATAGAGCTTTTCGGTTTCGTCTTTTGCTGCCTGCGCATTACTGCACCCCGCTAACATTAAAACGGCGCTGATTAATAGTGCTTGTGTACTTCTCACTTCACTCATAAACACTTAACTCCATGTGATTAATACCTTGTTTCATCGTGATGTTGAACCTGAGTTAGCATCCATAGTCAAACTAAGGTAACGTTACGTCTTACATGTAGTCTAACACCCAAAAAGGGAAAATGTGATGCTCAATAAAATAAAACAGCTGTTTTCAGCGCTGAATGATACCCAATCTAGCATTGCTGAGCATGACCTAAAAACCGCCGTTGCTGCGTTATTAATTGAGGTTATGCGTGCAGATAATGAGTTACAAGATGATGAGCAACAGACCCTGAATGAGACCTTAAAGAAGTATTTCTCGCTCAACGAAGAAGAGGTTCAAGAGTTAGTTGCAAGTGCATCGCAAAGCTTAGATGATGCAATAGATTACTTTCAGTTTTCAAAACAAGTTAATGCCCAGTGCAGTGCCGAGCAGCGTATTGAAATCATCGAGCTGTTGTGGCGTTTAGCCTATGCAGATGGCAATTTAGATAAGCATGAAGAAATGGTTATTCGCCGCGTCGCAAGCTTGCTGTATGTAACTCATGAAGACTTTATCGCTGCTAAGCTAGCAGCGACAAAACTAAGCTAGGGCGTGTTGACCTTTGTGGATTAAAATTTGTTCACTCTAGGGGCGAATTAATCGCGGCGCGAGATTTGTAACCTAGTGGGCTAAGTAAAAATCGAGCAACAAAGAGTTAATCGTCCCTAGGAAGAACCCGAAGGGCAGCGCGTGTTTGGCATTGAGACTGCGTTATCGCCTATTTATGTGGAACAACCACACTACATAGGCTCTGCCTTGCCTAAATACCAAACACACTGCTGCAAAATTAATCAAAAGGTCAACACGCCCTTATATTACTTATTTAATTTGCTCGCTACACTCACAAGTTGCTGGGCAAGGCTGGCAACTTGCTCGGCTGTATCAGCATCGCTGATGCGGCCTTGTTCATCTAATTTAGTGTGGATAGCAGGTACTGCGAGTTGATCTGCAAGTACTAAACTACCAATACCTGATAAAATATCACGCACGTGATTTAAACCACGTAAACCACCTAAACCACCCGGTGAAGATGCATAAAGTGCAGTCACTTTATTACGAAATGCAGGTACTGCGCCTTGCTCTGTACGAGATGCCCAATCGATTGCGTTTTTAAGTGGCGCTGTAATTGAGCCATTATATTCTGGGCTTGCTAATAAAATGCCATCAGCAGCGCGAAGCTTATCTTTTAATAATTGTGCGCCAGCAGGTGTACCTTGCGCTTCAATATCTTCATCAAATAATGGTAAGTCTAAATCACTTAATTTAATCACTTCTACTTCAGCACCACTTTCGAGGGCGAAGCGTGCAGCTTCATTAATCAGTTTTTGATTAAAGCTGTCTTTACGTAGGCTGCCTGCTAGGGCAATAATTTTTGGTGCTGTCATGATGGCTTCCTTTTATAAGCTTCACTGTTGATATACTCACTGTAGCAAAAAACAGCTTGCAGAAAAGCCAAATAAACGCAAAACTTATGTGCGTATATGCACACAAGGAGCCGTTATGGCGATTCAATTTGATGATTGGCAAGATGTAAAAGTCGCTTATGAGGTGGCAAGGCTCGGCACGTTAACCGCTGCTGCCGAATCGTTAGGTGTTCACCACAGCACAGTGCTTAGAAGAATCAATAATTTAGAAGATAACCTTGATGCGCGGTTATTCCACCGCCATGCCCGAGGCTATACAGTGACAGAAATAGGCGCTAAGTTGTTTGCGACTGCAAAATCGATTAACGCTGAACTTGAAAAACTTCACAACGATATTATTGCCGCTGATAGCCAACTGCGAGGCAGTTTATTATTAACTACGGTTAGTGGTTTTATTGATGTGCTTAGTGATGTCTGCGAACAGTTTCAAAGTCTGCACCCTCAAGTGCAGCTCGAAGTTATTCTTGAGCAAAACCGTTTACGCCTTGATCATGGTCAGGCGCACATTGCTGTGCGAGCGGGTCCTCGGCCTGATGAAGGCGACTATATTGCCCAGCATTTAGCTGAACTTTCGTCAGGGTTTTATGCCTCTAGAAGTTATATTGAAAAGTATGGCATGCCAAAGAATATTGAGCAGTTGCAACAGCATAGTTTTGTTTCTGGGGTGGCTGGCTATAACGGTAAAGTGCCTTATTTTGCATGGGTTGATCAACATATTGAACCTTCGCAAATTAAGTTACGGGTGTCTGAAACATCAGAAGCTACAAGGGCGATTGTGAGAGGCTTAGGAATTGGTGGTTTACAGCATGAAGTGGCAAGCCAATACCCTGATCTGCTGCCAGTGCTTCCTAAAGAGCTAAACTGGCCAACGGATCTTTGGCTGGTAACGCATCACTTGGTGCATCGCACAGCCAAAGTCCAAGCATTTAGTCAGCTTTTAAAAGCCTATTTTAAAGATTTAAAAGCTTAAACAGACTTTTTAACGCTAATGCCTAGCCGTTTGGCTAGGCGCACAAGGTTGGCTCTATCAACACTTAAGCTGCGTGCTGTGGCTGCCCAGTTTAGGTTATGTAGTTCAAGTTGTTGCATAATTAATTGATAACTAAAAGCGTCAGTAGCCTCTTTCAGCGATAAGCGAGTGGCTTTTTGTTCGTTAACTGCAACAGGACTTGGTGCAGCAACGGTCGTTTTAGCGATATCACAATGCTCAGGCTCGATTGTGACAATGCTTTGTTGCCATTGCTGCTGCTTGGCTTTGAGTGCTGCGCGGCTGATCACATGTTCAAGCTCTCTCACATTGCCTGGCCAATCATACTGACGCAGTAGTAACTGTGTATCGCTACTAAGCTTAAGTTGTTTAATTGCCAGTTTTTTAGATGTTTGCTCAATAAAAAAGCCTGCCAATAAAATAACATCGTTATCGCGCTCTTTTAGTGGTGCAACATACAATGGGTAAACGCTTAAGCGGTGATAAAGGTCTGCACGAAAGCGCCCCGCAGCGACTTCTTGTTTTAAATCGCGGTTGGTAGCTGCAATCACTCTGACATCAACATAACGGCTTTGATCTTCCCCCACCGTTTGTATTTCACCACTTTGTAATACGCGCAATAGCTTACTTTGCATAGCAAGCGGAAGCTCGCCGATTTCATCTAAAAACAGGGTACCACCATTGGCGAGTTGAAACTTACCTTGGCGCGCAGTATGTGCGCCAGTAAATGCGCCTTTACTGTGACCAAAAAACTCACTTTCGGCTAAGCTCTCTGGTAACGATGCGCAGTTTAAGTGGATCAACGGCATGTCGCGGCGTTTTGAGTTTAAATGGATATTGCGTGCAACGAGTTCTTTACCGACGCCTGTATCGCCTTGTATCAATACGCTGAATTCTGAGGCAGCCACCAGCTGAATATCATTTTTAAGGGTCAGCATTGCTTGGCTATTACCAATAATTTCGACACCTTCTCGTGTTAGCGCTTCAAGATTAAGCTGCTGCGCAACTTGATGGTTGTGCTGTGCATGTTGCCTAAAATGCTGCAAGGTTAGGGCATGCTCAACATAACCTGCGGCTAGCTGTTTTAGTTGATTGAGCTCGTTCATTGCTAAAGCGTCAAAGGCATGTTCATCTAAACTATCAAAGGTCAAAACACCGAGTAGTTCGTTGTTGTTTTTGCTGCTCAGCAGCGGCACACCCATGCAGGCATGAACAGGAAAGTCTCCATGCTGGCTTTGTAATAAACCATCGTAAGGGTCGGGCAGGCCACAATCTTTGGCAAATTTTAGCGGTTCACTACCACGGCATATTTCAAATAAGCGCGGATGCTCCGCTATTTTAAAGCGTCTTCCTAACGTATCGTCCGACAACCCATGAAGGGCTACGGGCTTTAACACATCGCCTTGTTTCAATAATAAGGCAACTGCATCACATTCAAGCCAATCATTAATGCAACTCAATAGATAACTGAAATTATGATCAACACTGCTTGCTTTGGTAAGTGCAAGTGCAACATCAAGAAGGGATTTTTTGAGTATCATGTCAATTTGACCTGAATGTGTTTTATTGATGTTTTTAATGGTGTGTCATTTTGACTTATTTATCAAGTGCCCAAATTTAATGCATTGATATTTAATGGTTTTTATTTTTGGCTTGAAGTGTGCAATAGCTAGGGAAATCAAACGCTGAGAGCACTAATGAAAGTCATTAATTTAACTGAACCTATGCCAACTAAGATCAAATTTTATCAACTCAGCCAGTGGCCGTTATGGGCATTAGCATTTCGGCCTTTTTTCTTGGCGGCAGGTGCCTTAGCTGTATTTGCTATGAGTTACTGGTTTTTAATCTTGGCGGGCTATGCACAGTGGCACCTAACAATGCCCGCAACGCTTTGGCATGCTCACGAAATGCTGTTTGGCTTTGCAGGCGTGGTTGCCATGGGCTTTTTGCTCACCGCCGCACAAACATGGACAGGTGTGGCGAGTGTAAGTGGTATTAAGCTTTGTTTGCTTAGCATGATTTGGCTTGCTGCAAGGCTTAGTTTTTTTATTGAGATTGCGGGGTTCGAGCAGCTAAACCTTTATATTGTTAGTGCTTTACAACTCGTTTGGTGGCTAGCTGGAATTATTATTTTAGCTGACATGCTGATACAGGCGAAAAGCAGCCATAACTACTTATTTGTTGTCATCGCATCTTTGCTCTGTGCACTCAATGTGATTTTTTTGAGCTTAGTTGTACTTAATAAAATGTCGCTGGCACTGGGGGTTGTTGATACCGCTGTACTTATCATGACACTGCTAGTTGGTGTTGTCGCTGGGCGAGTTGTGCCATTTTTTACCTCGCGCGGCCTTAACCTAAGTGAACAAGTTAGAACCCCCAAGCTCGATAAATTAGTCGTATTTAGCTCATTTTTCGCCATTGCGTGGTTTTTTATGAGTCAGCTATTTTTTAGCGCAATGAGCACCGGTTGGGTTTTTGCTTGGCTTGCTTGTTTACATTCAGCTCGGTGTGTTTTGTGGTGGCATAAAGGGATTTTAAAAGTGCCTTTGCTATGGTCATTACACGTGGCTTATTGGGCTTTATCGGTTGGTTTAATACTTATCGCGCTGAGCTATTTCAGCCCTATTATCTTATTCAAAGATGCGCTTCATCTGATCACTGTTGGCACCATAGGTGTGATGATCATCGCCATGATGGTACGTGTCTCTCATGGTCACACTGGGCGCGCATTACAAGCCCCTGCGTACATTAGTTTGGCATTTGTACTCATTGTGATAGCTGCCATTGTACGTTCGTTACTTCCCGTTTATTTAGGTCATCACCTTGCATGGCAGTTAAGTGCGTTGCTGTGGGTTGCTGGCTTTAGCTTATTTTTATTTCATTGTGCGCCCATCTTAGTGAATCGTCGTGTTGATGGTCGCCGTGGTTAATCTCTCCAATAGGAAAAACTATGTTATCTGAAAAAACGATCCAGATTGTTAAAAGTACCTTGCCTTTGCTTGCACAAGCAGGCCCTCAAGTGACTGAGTATTTTTATGATCGTATGTTTAGCTACAACCCGGAGCTTAAAAATATTTTTAATATGACACATCAGCAATCGGGCTCTCAGCAATTTGCGCTGTTTAATGCCTTAGCTGCCTACGCGGCAAATATTGATAACTTGGCAGTGTTAAAAGGTGCGCTGGCGCGCATCAATCATAAACACACCAGTTACCATATTTTGCCAGAGCATTATCCTATTGTTGGTGGACATTTGATTGCGACTTTAAAAGAGTTATTGCCAGAACAATTTACCCCTGAGGTCGAGTATGCATGGCGTGAAGCCTATTCGTTATTAGCTGATGTATGTATTAATGAGGAGATGTCGCTATATCAAAAAACCAAAAAGGCACTGGGAGGTTGGTTTGGTACCCGTACTTTCACTATTACAGAAAAACGTATGGAGTCATCGCAAATTTGTAGTTTCACATTAACGCCTGTCGATACAAAGCCTGTAGTGGCGTATTTACCGGGCCAATATTTAGGGATTAAAGTAACGCCTGCAAACAGTGATTTAACGCAAGTGAGGCAATACTCTTTATCGCAGCAAAGTAATGGTCGTAATTACCGAATTAGCGTGAAAAAAGAAGGCTTAGTATCTAACTACCTACATAGCTTAACTGAGGGTGATGAGGTAGAAATTTACCCACCCGCAGGCGACTTTGTGCTTCGCGAAATTGACTCGCCTGTTGTATTGATTTCAGCGGGAGTTGGTCAAACCCCGATGATGGCGATGCTCGAAACACTATTAAGTAATCAACCTAATCAGCCAATTCATTACCTGCATGCTTGCGACAGTGAGACGCAGTTTGCCTTTAAAGAGTACTTATTTAAGCAACAGCAAGCGCACGCTTCATTACATTGTGTTACCTGGTTTAAAGATGGCAAGGGGGGCGATTTTGCGGGCTTAATGGATGTAAACCACATCGCTGACAGCTTACTAATTAGTAAAGGTGACTTTTACCTGTGTGGCCCAATCGCATTTATGGCAATGATAAAAGAGCAACTACTAGGTATTGGGGTTGCAAGTGAACGCATTCATTATGAGGTGTTTGGCCCTCACCAAAGCCTATGATGTAAAAGGCGCAGCTGAAGCTGCGCCTTTTTGTTAGTTTACTTCGCAATCTACATTAGGAAGTGGAATACGGAGCTCTTTTTTGGGGTAGTAAAGCAGGCATTGCTCGCCCGCCTTTTGCAACACAAACTTCTCTGAAGGAATTGAATGGGCCCCCATAATTGGCAGACCATCAGGCCCTTTGTTGGTGCCGTGGTCAATCAGCAACTCTGCACTTTTAGTAAACACATCATCGGCTAAGGTGACCAGAGCACCGCCCTTAGCAGACTGAATAGCCTGCTGTATATCAGTAATCACTCCCGGGTTTACCCGAACAAGCGTAGCATCTTGCGGTTGCTCCGCTTGAGTACTTTTACAGCCTGCGATGCTTGCCAGTAAGGTGCAGGTTAATAACAATGCTTTATTCATTATCACCTTCCTTAGCTGGTAGCGGACGGGTTAAATCCATATTATTTTTGTAAAGTGTAGTATTGGCTTTTAGCGCAATACCAGCTTCATCAGCAGCATAAGATGAGGTTGTCGCTTGCTTAGCTGTGACACTTTGCGTTACCACTGGGCAACTATCATTCTCAATATGATAAAGCGCTGCACTCAGAAGTGTTTCATCACTATCACCTAACTGGTGGTTAAAGTCGTCATCGAGTTCACAGCCTTTTACATCTGCATCGAATTGCGGTGAAGGAGTTGGTACTAAGCCGTCAGAGTATTCGCCAAAGCCTTTGTAATTCACACCCGTTAGCTGAATGGTGTAGTAAGTGGTTGCACAGTTATGCGTTGGGGTAAAACCATATGGTTTACCGCAGGTTTTACCACCTATTAAAACAACTTCAGTATCTATACCTTTTAAGCCATTGATAAGTGCTTCTGATGCTGAACACGTATTATCAGTGCTGAGTACATAGACTTTCGATAAATTTAAGTCGGGGAGAGTGTTACCTGTTCCCTCGAAAGTAGAATAATCGACTTCAATATCAATAAATGGATATGGATCGCTCTCGGGCTGCTTGTCATTTTCAATGACTTGATAGTAAAAATAGTCACTCGTATTAGCTGGACCTGCAATCATATAGGCAAGTTGTGAAGAAAGCGCTAATAAACCACCGCCATTGTATCTAAGGTCGATCACAAGCTCGTCGATATTGTCGGTTTTGAACTTGTTCACAGCACTTATCAGCTCAGGCTGAGCAATACTTATATGGCTGTTAAACTGCATGTAGCCAACTTTAGTGCCATCTCCTGTGGTAATAGTATCGACATTTTGTACAGGTGTTTGGGTTATATTACCTGCGACTAGAGTAAATGATTTTTCGGTGCCATCATTACTGCGTACAACAAAATTGTGCGAGTCGCCAGCTGTCGGTCCAAATAGCGCTTCATTTAGAATATCTACACCTTGTTGAGTATTAGTGTCAATGCTGACGTCGTCGACCATTAAAATAGTATCACCGCGTTGTAAGCCTGCATTTGCAGCTGGTGAGTCACTCTCTAAATAGGCTACACGTAACTCTCGTGGCGGAACATTACTGATAAATGCCCAGTTAATTCCATAGCCAGAAACCACACCTGATTGCGACTCTTGAAAATACTCTTCTGTTGGCCTGCTGAAATGGAATTGATCTTTATAAGCACCAGAGTCTGTTGTTTCGAAGGTTTTTAATTGATCAAAATAAGCGGCGACAGAGCTGAAGTTATCTGGGTCATTGTCTTCTATTTCATCGTACCAAAGATAGGTTTCGTCACTCCATGAACGTAGCCACATCTTCTCAGTAAACTCAGAGCCTGCTGTATCTGGGTAAGGTTGATTATCGTTATATGGATCATTGCCAGTTCGCGGTACAGCGCATTGATCTTTAAATTCGCTTGATGGCTCAAAAACACCAGCCGTCCAAGTGGGTTCAGAAGTTGTTGGTGGTGGATTCGTGGTATCGGTATTGCTCGATGATCCACCGCCACCGCCGCCGCAGCCAGATAAAGACATGCCTGAAGCCGCTAAGAAGACAGCTAAAGCGAGTTTGTTATTTTTAAACATGGTGCTTCCTTTCTTATATAAATTGTTTAAAAACTAACAATTACTTAATCTGAAAGCAATAAATTATAGTGTCTAAAATGTAAACGAATGTGCTGCTAGTTATAAAGATTTGCGATTACTAATTTCAGCTATTTCAAGCTTTTGCCACGATTCAAATAATTTACGTTGTTTGTCAGATATTTTTAAGCCATAGGTTTTTTGCATATAAAAATAGGTATCGGCTATTTGCTTTCTTGCATAAATGGGTGGCTCAAATACGCGTTGCTTAAAGTCAACTTTTACAGGGCATGCTCCGTAACTTGCACTTGATGATGACACCATGCCGTAGCGAAAGTTTGAGCGGTCAGCATTGATCTCGCCTATAGCAGGTGCAAGGTTATTAATGTCGGCTTCCATTTGACGAAACTTTTCACTGACCTTTTTACAGTTTTTGCGACCGCCATTCTGCCAGCATTGTAATTGATGACCAAACTCCCAGGCAGGCACAATGTGCTCCCACTCTATTCTTTTTGCGCGAGCATTCTCTTTTCCTGAGCGGGTGACAGAGTTTCTAGGAATATAACCACAAGCATCAGGGTCTGGCACAAGTTTTTTACCTTGGCGCTTGATATCGCAACCACAATATAAGCTTTTACTGTTGCTTGGTAGATTCTTAATTAAATGCTTTTTGGCACTGTAAAAGCTCGAAAACTCTTTAGCGGATATAGGAAAAGTGAAAATAAAACAAAGGGCTAAGTATAGAAATAAACGCATATCCATCACATCAGTGAACTACAGGAACAGCTATTCTAGAGCGACTATTCTAAAAAGGAAAAGTTTTTCAACTCAGCTATAGTTGTTAAGCCGTTTTTATTAAAGGAATTACAACCATGTTATTAGGTGCTTTTTCTGTAAGTCTAAATGTAAAAGATATTCATGCTTCAAAGCTGTTTTATGAAAAGCTAGGTTTCAAAGAGTTTGCTGGGGAGATAGAACAGCATTGGCTAATAATGAAAAACGGTGAACATTTAATTGGTTTGTTTCAAGGTATGTTTGATAAAACCATGCTGACCTTTAACCCAGGGTGGGATCAAAATGCTGAAGCTTTGGATGAATTTGCAACCTTTGAGCAATTAGCTGCACAATTTCAGCAACAAGGATTAGAAATACAAAAGGCCGGTGACGCGAGTTTTATTATCACCGACCCAGATGGCAATCCTATTTTGATTGACCAACACGTGTAGCTGGCTTTTTACGTTTAATTCGAACGTTTTGTAGTAACAAGAGAACTCCTGTAATACAAAATAGTACGCTGGTGGCTGAGAAGCTGATGAGTAGTGGATTGTTAAAGTTCTCACGCTCATCATAATCCATAATGTGTAGCATCCAGAAAAAGTCGAAAATGCGCCACAGGGTGCTGCGCACAGTTATAACTTTACCGGTTTGGCTATCTAAATATAGGGTTGTTGTTAACCAATCATCGAAGCTCACTTGCCAAACATTGGCTTTGTGACCGATTTCTCTAGGCCCTTTTGTTAATAACTGCGCTTGCGTTATTTTTGCGTCAATAAGCAGGTGGGCTTGCGCATTTTCAATGATTTGCGCTTTACTCGGTGCAGGCATTTTAGCACCTGTTCTGCCATCAAAAATAAACGTACCGCTAGAGGATGTAACTTCTATAATCGGGGTATTTAAAAAATGGCTATATTTAATACCCTCGATTTGCTCGAATTGCGCTGTTATTTTATCAATTGAAGTAGGGTAGTCCGACAATAAAAATGGGCTACTTAAACTGCGATTAGCCAGATGCTTACCATGCACTTTTTCAAGTGGTAATGAGCTCATTACCAGCCCACCTAAGAGCCAAAAAAAGATCTGCAAAGCAAGTAAGTAGCCAAGCCATTTATGCCCTTTACGAGCATACTTAAACAGGCGTTTATTCATTATTACCCCGTTATTATTGTTATGTGGGCGCTATTTTAGGTTGTTTAGCTAGATTGCCAATGCGGCATAATGTCGCATTAACTGTATTCTAGATTTGGTATATATACAAAACTGAGTTAAAGTTTCAGTCGATATAAATAGAGGGTAAAAACGAGAGTATGTCGGAAATTCAATTTTTAAATGTAGATCTGGAGCTTGAGTCAAAGCACGATATTAGTGCGCTTGTTGCTGATTTGAAGAAAAACGCCATGGTTTTACATTATGACCAAGATGAATACCGCCAACTAGCACGTATTGAAGCAACCGCAGATATCAGCTCTCCAGATAAAGCAATTAACCAGCTTTGCGAGCTTATTGAGTCTTGCTCGCGTAATGCATTAAAACAGTGGTTATCGTGCTCAAAGCGTACATTTGATATAGGCTTTGAATCAGGTAATTCGCCTAAATGCTTTAACCAACCCCTGCATGCCGATACCTTGTTACGTATCTCTGCAATTGGCGCAGGGATTGAAATTACTATTTATCCTGTCGAAAAATAGCCTGAATTTATCGCTCTACAACAGCTGCGGTCATTCTTGATACGCAGCAAAGCTCTCCTGCGGCATTGGTAATTTTAATATCCCAAACAGAAGTTCGCTTACCTAAATGCAGCGGTCTCGCAGTTGCTGTTAACGTTCCTTTGCGTGACGCTTTCATGTGGTTGGCATTAATTTCTTGGCCAACAGCATAAAACTTATCGAAATCAACCACGAAATTGGCTGCATAACTTGCCACTGTCTCTGCTAATACAACGTTTGCTCCGCCATGGACCATGCCCATAGGGTTATGATGCTCAGGAATAGCAGGCATGGTTGCCATTAAATAATCATCGCCAATTTCAGTCACCTCAATGCCCATAGTTTTCATTAAAGTGCCTTGACCGGTAATCCCTTGTTCCAGCTCTTTGCAAAGCTCTAACGTGATTGGTTGTTGCCAAATACTCATTGTGTTTCCTTAGCCTGCTAATTAAAGCTAATACCTTATGGCATCTTTCGGTGTGGTTCAATGTTAGTTTTGTAGCAATATGATGGGGTTAATTTAAATTTGCGATTTTCAAATAACTGTATATACTCACAGTTAAATGTACTGTATGGAAAACCAGTTGTATGCGCCCATTAACTAAACGCCAATCGCAAATTTTAGAACTAATTAAAGTCTTTATTAAAGATACAGGCATGCCACCTACGCGTGCTGAAATAGCTCAAACATTGGGTTTTAAAAGTGCCAACGCTGCTGAAGAACACCTAAAAGCACTGGCAAAAAAAGGCATGATCAAAATGAAGCCTGGGGCGAGTCGCGGTATTCAGTTAATTGAAGAAGATGAGCCAGAGCAACTAGGCTTACCTTTAATTGGCCGTGTTGCAGCTGGTGAACCTATTTTGGCGCAAGAGCATGTTGAAAGTCATTGCCAAGTTGATCCTTCATTATTTAAACCTGCAGCCGATTTCTTACTGCGTGTAAATGGCATGAGTATGAAAGACATTGGTATTATGGATGGCGATTTGCTTGCAGTACATAGAACACAAGTTGCTGAAAATGGGCAAGTAGTTGTAGCTCGAGTCGATGAAGATGTAACAGTTAAGCGTCTAGAAAAAGCGGGTCGCAAAGTACTTTTACATGCTGAGAACGAAGAGTTTTCGCCTATTGAGGTTGACCTTGAGCATGAGTCGTTCAACATCGAGGGGTTAGCGGTAGGTGTTATTCGTAACGCTGACTGGATGTAAATGTTCCCAATTTGGTGCATCAAATTGACTCAATTTGGTGCGCCGCTGAAATTTTACTACTTACTTAGGATTTGTGAATCCTTACTCTTCATTTAAAGCCTTATATGGCGCAGTTTTCCTCTCTTTTTATATTTCGTTCTTACTCCTAAACATTAAATAACGCGCTGATTATAGTTGTTATTTCTGCACCAAAATAAACATTTATTATCATTAAAACTTGCTTATTGGTCATTTTTTAACTAATTGGTTAATACACTGTATTAACACCTAATTAATAAAAAGACACAAAAATGTGCGAGGTGTTAGTCAAAGGGTCGGTATCATAAGTGGGTCAAAATGATACGTAGTCGCTCTGAACAATAAGAAAAACGAATGGGCACCTTGTTGTATCGCCTTTTCGCTTTGCGTCTTGCAATAGCATCTAAAGGAGCCGTCACATGGGTAAACTGCGTTACGCCTTGTGGCTTATATTGTTTGCACTTCCTGAGCTTGCATTGGCAAATAGCCAATACAATATGCGTAAAGGGGTGACCGATATAAGTAATAATGTTTATGAGTTACACATGACGATATTTATTATCTGCTGTGTAATCGGCATCATCGTATTTGCGGTGATGTTTTGGGCTTTAATACACCACCGTAAATCCAAAGGGGCCAAGCCTGCCCAATTTCATGAAAGTACAAAAGTTGAAATACTTTGGACTGCCATTCCATTTGTCATCTTAATCGCCATGGCTGTGCCTGCCACAAAAACATTAATTGCCATGGAAGATGCCTCTAAAGCCGATATCACCATTAAAGTGACTGGCTCACAATGGAAGTGGCATTACGAGTACATGGGTGAAGACATTGCTTATTACTCGATTCTATCTACTCCTAAAGATCAAATAGACAACCAAGCAGAGAAAACAGAGCATTATTTGCTTGAAGTAGATAAACCGCTAGTACTTCCTATCAATAAAAAAGTTCGCTTTTTAATGACCTCAGACGATGTAATTCATTCGTGGTGGGTGCCTGATTTTGCGGTTAAAAAGGATGCAAATCCTGGGTTTATCAATGAAGCGTGGACACGTATTAACGAGCCAGGAGTATACCGTGGTCAATGTGCTGAGTTATGCGGTAAAGATCATGGCTTTATGCCTGTTGTGGTGAAAGCCTTACCTGAAGATGAATTTGCTAATTGGCTTGCAGATGCCAAGCAAGAAAAAGCCAATGCGGCCGCAGCAGATGCTGCTTTGCTTGATCAAACATTACCTAAAGAAGAGCTTATGGTCTTAGGTGAGCAAGTGTATATGGCAAGCTGTGCTGCATGCCACCAACCTACTGGTATGGGCTTACCGGGCGTTTTTCCAGCGCTTAAAGGCAGCCCGATTGTATTAGGTGATGTAAAAGATCACATAGATATCGTGTTACACGGTAAGCCTGGCACAGCAATGCAAGCGTTTGATAAACAGCTTTCAATTAAGCAACTTGCTGCGGTTATTACTTATAAGCGAAACGCGTGGGGTAATGATACCGGCGATGTTATCCAACCGAGTCAAATTCAAGCCGCGATTGATGCAGCAGCGGAGGCGAACTAATGAGTAATGTTATTAACGAGCAAGCAACAGGGCATGCGCATCACGACCATCATCATCCAGCTAAAGGTTTTAAGCGCTGGCTATACACTACCAACCATAAAGACATTGGTAGTTTATACCTGATTTTTTCTCTAACTATGTTTTTAATTGGTGGAGCGATGGCAATGGTGATCCGCGCTGAATTGTTTCAGCCTGGATTACAGTTAGTCGACCCGCACTTTTTCAACCAAATGACTACCGTACATGGTTTGATCATGGTGTTTGGTGCTGTTATGCCTGCATTTACTGGGCTTGCAAACTGGATGGTACCTATGATGATAGGCGCGCCTGATATGGCCTTACCACGTATGAATAACTGGAGCTTTTGGATTTTGCCATTTGCATTTTTAATCCTATTGGCTTCGTTACTCATGCCTGGTGGTGGTCCTGCGTTTGGTTGGACTTTCTACGCACCTCTATCAACAACTTACAGCAACGATAACACTGCACTTTTTGTGTTTGCCGTACATATCATGGGTATCAGCTCAATTATGGGGGCGATTAACGTTATCGTGACTATCGTCAACTTAAGAGCGCCGGGTATGACGTGGATGAAGCTGCCGCTATTTGTATGGACATGGTTAATCACTGCATTTTTGTTAATTGCTGTTATGCCAGTTCTAGCAGGGGCGGTCACTATGGTGTTGACCGATAAATACTTTGCAACCAGCTTTTTTGATGCAGCTGGTGGGGGCGATCCTGTAATGTTCCAGCACATTTTCTGGTTCTTCGGTCACCCCGAAGTGTACATCATGATTTTGCCGGCCTTTGGCATTATATCGACTATCGTACCGACCTTCTCGCGCAAAAAGCTATTTGGCTATGCCTCTATGGTGTATGCAACTTCATCGATTGCGCTGCTAAGTTTTATCGTTTGGGCACATCATATGTTTACCACAGGGATGCCTGTAGCAGGCGAGTTGTTCTTCATGTACGCCACCATGCTTATCTCGGTACCAACGGGCGTTAAAGTGTTTAACTGGGTGGCCACCATGTGGCGCGGTTCGATTAGCTTCGAAATTCCGATGATGTTCGCCATCGCCTTTATTGTGTTATTCACCTTAGGTGGTTTCTCTGGCTTGATGCTTGCGATTACACCAGCAGATTTTCAGTATCACGATACCTATTTTGTGGTGGCTCACTTCCATTATGTGCTTGTGACAGGGGCTGTGTTCTCAATTATGGCGGGGGCCTATTACTGGCTACCGAAATGGACTGGCAACATGTACAACGAAACGCTGGCGAAATGGCATTTTTGGTTATCGCTAATCAGTGTCAACGTGTTGTTCTTCCCTATGCACTTTGTTGGCCTTGCTGGTATGCCACGTCGTATTCCTGATTATGCTCTGCAATTCGCTGACTTTAACGCCATTATCAGTATTGGTGGTTTTGCATTTGGCTTATCGCAACTGTTGTTTGTGTTGGTGGTATTTAAATGTGCCAGAGGTGGCGAAAAGGCGCCAGCCAAAGTATGGGATGGAGCTGAAGGTTTAGAGTGGGAAGTCGATTCTCCAGCGCCTTATCACACCTTTGAAACACCGCCGGAGATTAAGTAATGAACCATGCACCTTTGCTAAAAAAACTGCTGATTACATGCTTGCTCATGTTCGCATTTGCTTTTGCAATGGTGCCGCTTTACGACGTGTTTTGCGACGTTACAGGGTTGAATGGTAAGCCATCATTAGAAAAAGCGAGCGCGAGTGAATCAATAAATACACAGCGCCAAGTTGATGTCAGCTTTACCACTCACGCCCAAAGCGGCGCGCCATTTAAGGTGCAGTCTGAGCAATACAGCGTGGCGGTACAACCTGGTGCCATGCGTGAAGTTAAATTCTCTGCAAAGAACACCAGTAATGAAGACAAAGTCATGCAAGCAATTCCATCAGTATCACCGGGTAAAGCGGCAAAGTATTTACATAAAATCGCCTGTTTTTGCTTTGATCAGCAGCCAATGAAAGCCGGTGAAGAAATGGAATTTACCTTGTTGTTTTATGTTGATACTGAGTTACCCGACGATGTTGAGGAACTGACGTTGTCGTATACCGTGTTTGATATTAGCGGGCATGTTGTGGCTAAAAACGAATAAAAGCCGCCAAGCTAATTGCTAATTGGGAGCAAACAAAATGAATCAAAATTATGAAAAATACTATGTTCCAGCCGAGAGTCCTTGGCCCATAGTTGGCGCCATCGCGATGTTTTTAATTGCTGTCGGTGCTGGTTTAACTGTGATGCAAGTAAGTGGTGAGGGCAGTAGTGGCCAGTATGTCTTGTATCTAGGCATTGCCATATTAATTTATATGGTTTTTAGCTGGTTTAGAAACGTTATTGAAGAGTCTCATAAAGGGCTTTACTCAGCACAAATGGACCGCTCATTCAGACAAGGTATGAGCTGGTTCATATTCTCTGAGGTTATGTTCTTTATGGCGTTTTTTGGCGCTCTTTTTTACGCTCGAATGATTTCAGTGCCTTGGCTTGGTGGCGCTGGTAATAACGCTATGACCAATGAAGTGCTCTGGCCAACTTTTGAAGCCGTATGGCCGCTATTAACTACGCCAGCGGGCGAGACCACTCAGGCTATGGGCTGGCAAGGTCTACCTCTGATCAACACGCTTATTCTGCTTACCTCATCGGTCACAATTCACTTTGCTCATGTTGCTATTGAAAACAATAAGCGCGGCGCTCTAAAGGTATTTTTATCTTTAACTGTGCTATTAGGTGTGATTTTCCTTGGCTTACAAGTTTACGAGTATATGCATGCATACCAAGATTTAGGTTTGACTTTAGATGCGGGCGTTTATGGGAATACATTTTTCTTGTTAACGGGCTTTCACGGTATGCACGTGACACTTGGCACCATTATTTTATTTGTGGTGCTACTAAGAATTTTTAAAGGCCACTTCACGAGTGAAAAGCACTTTGCCTTTCAAGCGGCTGCTTGGTATTGGCACTTTGTTGATGTGGTGTGGTTGTGTTTATTTGTGTTTGTGTACGTGCTGTAGCTTTGTGAAGCGGCGACGGGTTGGTGTGAATATAGCCTAATTTCATTGCGGCAATGATGAGCACCAGCACAATACCTGAAAACAGCACTCGACGACCTAAGTAATGCGACATCGGTTTCGAGTGCTCTTTTGCTGACATCATCACAAACAACGCTCTAAATAGGTTGAACAGAATATAAAGTAATAACAAAACAATAATGATTTTAATCATATTAGGTATTCCAAATGCAGTTAATTTTATGGCGTAAACAAAAGCTTAGCTCAATTATCGCAATTTGCGTTGTGATACTTGCAGTGCTTATTTGTTTACGACTAAGCGTTTGGCAATACCAGCGAGGCGAGCAAAAACAGCAGCAACTAAGCCAGTTAGCCGTTTCGAAAGAGCAAGGAGTTTTGAGCTGGCAAGAGCTACAAAATTTACCTAGAGAGCTGAATAAAACGGGCTTGCAAGTCAAGGTCTCAGGCGAGGTAAATGAACAACAGTACTGGCTTCTTGATAATCAAATTTATCAGGGGCAAGTGGGTTATGACTTACTGGTAGCGATGACAATTGCAGGTGAAACCGCGCCTTTAATCGTTAACTTTGGTTGGCTAAAAGCTCCAACAAACCGTAGCCAGTTGCCAACCGTTGTGTGGCCAGAATCAACAAGCTTTACGGCTACTGTGCAATTGAAACAAGGCAACTTACAAGGCTTCACACTTGCCGATGAGATTGGTGCAGAGCAAGGCTGGCCTAAGCGTATTCAAGGCATCGATTTAGCAATTTTTAGTGCTCAATTAGCAAAGCCCTTACAAGACTTTATTGGTTATCGCAATGAAGCAGATGGTATTGCAACCCCGCATTACCAGAGTGTCGTGATGGGGCCAGATAAACATTACGCCTATGCCGTGCAGTGGTTATTAATCGGCTTAGCGTGTGTAGTTATTGCTTATTTTGCGATGAGAAGGAGAGGTTATGAAAATAAACCCGCTTAGTTTATTCGTTTTATGCTGTTTTGTGCCGCTGGCACTTGCTTATGCAGCATTAAAGCTTGAGTGGTTACCGAGTGGTTCGAGTAATCATGGTGAGCTTTTAAGCGAAGAAGTTAAATTAGCTGATTGGCAACAAGGCGATCCCAAACAATGGACAATTGCGCTTAATTATCCAAAAGAGTGCAGTGAAGTTTGTGCAAACCAATTAGCCAGTCTAGATAACCTATATGTCGCTTTAGGTAAAAATCAGCAAAAAGTGGATGTGGCGGTACTGACAAATCAACAGCAGGTATCGGCAAATTGGCGTCAACTAGCAGTAAGTCCTGCGCTCAAAGCGGGAGACTTATATTTGGTTGATCACATGGGCTTAGTGGTTTTGCATTACCCCTACACGGCTGAGCCAGAACAAAACAGACTTATTCAAAAAGGCTTACTTAAAGACTTAAAGAAACTACTTAACTATGCGCGTTCAAGTTAAACCTCATTAAGGGGATAAAGATGTATAAAAATTATAAATATTTAGTCTTAATTACGGTTTTCTTCTCTATCTTAGTTGTTGGGCTTGGTGCTTATACACGGCTGAGTGATGCTGGACTTGGCTGCCCTGACTGGCCTGGGTGCTATGGATTTTTAACCGTGCCAAAACATGAAACCGCTCTGTTACATGTTGAACAAAACTACCCTGATATGATGTTTGAAGCAGCAAAAGCTTGGAAAGAAATGATCCATCGCTATTTTGCCGGTGCCCTTGGTCTATTAATTTTAGCTTTGTTTGTTTTTGCATTTTTAAAGCGCCAATATCCAAATACGCCGGTTAAATTGCCATTAGCACTATTATTGCTGGTGATCTTCCAAGCCGTATTGGGCATGTGGACTGTCACTATGAATCTACAGCCTTTGATTGTTATGGGGCATTTGCTCGGCGGCTTTAGCATTTTGTCGTTGCTGTTTTTATTGTATCTACGTTTAAAAACCGAACCTGTAGTTAGCAGTGATAGCGGCGCAAAGCCATATTACCGGTTAGCGCTGGTGGGCTTGGTGGTGCTAATACTGCAAATTGCATTGGGTGGCTGGCTTGCAGCTAATTACGCCGCTCCGCATTGTAATGGCTTACCGCTGTGTAGTTACGGACAACCGTTTTCTTTGAAGAGCGTTTTTCAATTGCCGCTCGAGCATAGTACCTATGAATATGGTGTGTTATCTCAGCAAGCGCGTATGTCTATTCACTTACTGCATCGTATTTGGGCGCTGGTTACTTGTGTGGTGTTAGCGCTGATCATGTGGCGCATATATTCACGCTGTTACTCTCGAAAAATTAAGCACTGCACAGTCACTGTATTAGTCGCTTTGTTGTGCCAAATCTGTTTAGGCCTAGCTGTTGTGCACTGGCACTTCCCATTAAGTGTTGCGCTTGCGCACAACCTAATGGCCGCATTGTTACTGCTTAGCATGGTAAGACTATGCTTCCACTTAAAAATAAGAACCTAGGAGGCTGTGATGGCATTATTACTAAGCTCAGAAAAATCACTATTTATTCAAAGCTCAGAGTTACTTAAAGATTACTTAGCTATCAGTAAGTTTAAAGTAGTTGCTATGCTTGTACTAACTGCTTGGGTTGGTTTGGCATTGGCTCCCGATGTTGGGCGAGGGATATTTGTGCAGCTTGCAAGTTTGCTAGGCATTGGCTTGCTGTCGGCTGCTGCTGCCGTGATCAATCATGTTGTTGATAGTGAAATCGACAGTAAAATGGCACGTACACGTCATCGTCCTGTGGCAAAAGGTCGGCTCAGTAAACAACATGCTTTGAGCTTTGCTGCGACTATTGGTGTGCTAGGTTTTGTTATGCTTATGGTATGGGCGAATACACTCACAGCCATTCTTACTTTGTTTGCGCTTGTCGGCTATGCCTTTATTTACACCTCATTTTTAAAGCGTGCTACACCGCAAAATATTGTTATTGGTGGTTTGGCTGGTGCTATGCCACCCCTGTTAGGGTGGGTGTCTGAAACAGGCCATATGGCTGCGGCTCCTTGGCTGTTAGTGATGATTATATTTACTTGGACCCCACCACATTTTTGGGCATTAGCGATTGCACGTAAAAGCGATTATGAGCGGGCAAAAATTCCTATGTTGCCTGTTACTCACGGTATCGAATTTTGTAAAACTTGCGTTGTTGGCTACAGCATTTTGCTTGCTTTGGTATGTGTGTTGCCTTATTTAATTGGCATGTCAGGGCTAATTTACTTACTAGGAGCAAGCGCTTTAAACGCGATATTCATTTATAAAGCGTTAAAACTAAAAATTGCCCCAAAAGATGATACAGCAATGGACTTATTTCGTTTTTCAATCGTGCATTTAATGCTACTCTTTATCGCCTTATTCATTGATAAATGGTTAGTTTTATGACGCGAATCGTCGCTTTTTTATGTTTCAGTGCGGTATTGTTTGTAACCGGTTGTGGTAAAAACAACACCGCTCCTGAAGTCGAAGCACTGGTTTATGAGCAAGCAAAGCCGATTAGTCCGTTTTTATTAACCGATCAACATGGTGCACCCGCTGATAACAGTCAGTTTATGGGGCATTGGAATTTGGTCTTTTTAGGCTACACCAGTTGCCCTGATATATGTCCAATGACATTGGCGAAACTAACGGCAGTACAAAAGCAGTTAAGCCAAAATTACAAAGTGCAGGTATGGTTTGTTGCTGTTGACCCAAAGCGTGATACAACCGAAAAACGCAAAGCCTACATTGATTATTTTAATCCTGATTTTCTTGCAGTATCGGGCCCACACAAACAGCTTTTTCCATTTGTCAGAGAGCTTGGCTTAATTTACGCAATTAATGATAGTGATGAGCAAGAATATGCCGTTGATCATAGCGCGTCAGTAGTGATGGTTGATGGCGATGGCTCGGTACGTGCGATTTTTAAGCCTGAATTTAAACAAGGCAGCGTGCCATTAATAAATGCCACAACTTTGACTGAAGAGTTCAAAAAAATAGCAGATTATTACGCAAAGTAAATTTTCTTGGTTAAGGGAGTCATTTTCAGCAAAAGAAAAGCTTCCTTTTTTGATATAAATGTCTAAGCTACTAAAAAATTTTACTATTTTTTGATTCAAATTATGGCATTTTTATTTAGTCAGTCTAAGCTTTTGTTATGAATTGTTTAAAGCAGGGAAGGTATAAGTAATGTTAAAGCTCCCTACAGAATTAGCTATTAGTCAGGTCGAAACACTCCATCAAGATTTGCTACAAGAGTTGTCAGCAAATGATGATATCTGTCTGGATATCAGTGAAGTGAACCGTGCTGACACAGCATCAATTCAGCTTTTATGTGCATTACAGAAGCATTTGCTTTCGGTGCAACACAAAATTATTTGGGTTGGCGAGAGTAAGCCGTTGCAACAGGCAATTAATAGTTTGGGCTTAAGCCATTATCTTGTGCTTGAGAATGCCAATTAAGAGGTTTTTATGAAAAGAATTTTAGCAGTAGACGATTCTGCATCTATGCGCCAAATGGTTGGTTTTACGCTTAAAAAAGCTGGCTTTGATGTTACAGAAGCGAAAGACGGCAGCGAAGCTTTAAATATCGCAAAACAACAAGGCTTTGATGCTGTTATTTCTGATGTGAATATGCCGGTAATGGATGGTATTACCCTTATTCGTGAGTTACGTAGCTTACCTAATTACAAGTTCACACCTTTACTGATGCTGACCACAGAGTCGGGTCTTGATAAAAAGTCTGAAGGTAAAGCTGCTGGTGCAACTGGTTGGATTGTTAAGCCATTTAATCCTGAGCAATTGTTAGCGGTATTGAAAAAAGTGATTCGCTAATAATAGGAGCGGGGCATGAGTATAGATCTAAGCCAATTTTTTGAAGTATTCTTCGAAGAAAGCTTTGAAGGACTCGACGCTATGGAGGCTGAGTTATTAAACTTAGTGCCTGGCGAAGAAGACTTAGAGACGATAAATACAATTTTTCGCGCTGCGCATTCAATAAAAGGAGGCAGCGGTACCTTTGGTTTTAGTGCTGTTGCAGACTTTACTCATGTTCTTGAAACTCTGTTAGATCAAATTCGTGAAGGTTCACGGGATCTTACTGCTGAGCATGTAAATTTACTTTTAAAATCAGTTGACTGTTTACGGGCTTTACTCAGAACTCTACAAGCTGAGCAGCAGCCAGACTTAACTGAAGCTGATGAATTGCGTATTAAGTTTGAAGAAATTCTTGGTATGCGTGCTGCAAGTAAAGAGACTGAGCAAGCGCAAGAAGCTGTTAGCGAAAGCAGCTTTAATACCTATCAAATCGATTTCAAACCACATCATCATTTATTTAAAACCGGTAATGAACCACTGTATATGATCAGTGAGTTGGCTGAGCTAGGTGAGCTTGAAACACAATCCTTTCAAGATGATGTGCCTGATATTACTAACCTTGCCCCTGAAGACTGTTTCTTATCGTGGCGCTTTTTTTTAACCACAGACAAAGAGCAAAGCTGCATCGAAGAAATTTTCGAATGGGTTGAAGATGACGCTGATATCACCATCACCCTATGTGGTGGTTTGTTTGGTGATGAAGAGATTACAGCAGCTGAAACCGTTGCTGAAGAAACTGCGCCAGCACAAGAGGCTGAGCCTGCAGAAGTTAAACCAACTACTGATTCTAAAAAGCCAGCGCCAGTTAAAGCAACCACGGCCAATGCAGAATCAACCTCAATTAGGGTTGGTATCGATAAAGTCGATTCATTGATTAATATGGTCGGTGAATTAGTTATTACCCAAGCGATGTTAAGTCAATTGGGAGAGCAAGAAATCACAGAAACAACAATAGCCTCGCTACAAGAGGGCTTGGCTCAGCTGGCACATAATACTCGTGACTTACAGGAAAATGTCATGCGTATTCGCATGTTGCCAATAAGCTTTGTGTTTAGTCGCTTTCCTCGCTTAGTGCGCGATATCTCGCAAAAGCTTGATAAACAAGTCGAGCTTAAATTACTGGGTGAACAAACTGAACTAGATAAAACGGTAATGGAGAAGCTTTCTGATCCTATGGTGCATCTAGTGAGAAACTCCTTAGATCATGGCTTAGAAACCGTTGATAAACGTGTCGCTGCAGGCAAAAACCCTGTAGGCACAGTAACGCTCAATGCGTTTCATCAAGGTGGCAATATCGTTATCGAAATTATGGACGATGGCCAAGGTCTTAATACCAGTAAAATTCGTGAAAAGGCGATTAAAAACGGCCTAATTTCAGAAACTGATGAGTTGTCTGATAACGAAATCAATGAGCTTATTTTCTTACCAGGGTTTTCTACAGCCGATCAAGTCAGCGACTTATCGGGTCGTGGCGTGGGTATGGATGTAGTTAGGCGAAATATTGAAGCGCTTAGCGGCTCTGTTGAGGTGGCGTCTGCACCAGGCGTGGGGTCGACATTTACAATTCGCTTACCGCTAACATTGGCTATCTTAGATGGGCAGTTAGTCCGGATTGCTGAGCACACTTACATCATCCCACTGATTTCGATTATTGAGTCATTGCAAATCGACATTAGTAAAGTGAGTCGGGTAGGCAAAGACTTAGATGTGCTGCGCTTACGTGACGAATATATTCCAATCTTAAGGCTTTACAACATTTTCAATCATCAAGGGGCGATTGAAACGCTTGATAAAACCTTGTTGGTTGTGGTTGAGAGTGACAACCAAAAAGTAGGTTTATTGGTTGATGACTTACTATCGCAACAGCAAGTGGTAATCAAAAGCTTAGAGGCCAATTATCAAAAAGTTGATGGTGTCTCAGGGGCGACAATTTTGGGTGATGGTCGTGTTTCTTTGATTGTTGATATTAGTGGTTTGATTAAATTATCTGGGCTTAGAAAGCCTGGGAGCCAAGAATTGATTATTGAATCAAAAGCGAATTTGGAGGCGTCATGATTGCACAGCACGACGACCTGCATAACAAGCTAAACCTTGAACAAGATCAAGATGTAAAACAGTTTTTAACCTTCTTCATGGCTGAAGAAGAGTATGGTGTTGATATTTTAACGGTGCAAGAAATTCGCAGTTGGGAAGAAATTACGGTGATCCCTAATTCACCTGATTTCGTCAAAGGGGTTATCAATCTGCGTGGCACCATAGTGCCAATTATTGATTTAAGGCTTCGTTTTGGTATTTCAGCCATCGAATACGGGCCGTTAACCGTTGTAATTGTTCTAAAAGTACAGCTTGAAAATACATGTAAAATTATGGGCATCGCCGTTGATGCCGTCTCGGATGTCTATAGCATTGCTGAGCATGAAGCGAAGGCAGTGCCACATTTGTCTGACTCAGACAACGCGCAATTTGTTGCGGGTTTAGTCAATGTGGGTGAGAAAATGGTCGCATTACTTGACCTACAAAAAACAATGGACATTTAACTGGGTAGATTAACAAGAAGGTGAAGGGTATGGGATGGTTTAGCAGTCCTAAAAATGTTGAGTCGGAAAATGATTTAGTTATTGCGGCACTTAAAAAGTCGCAAGCGATGATTGAGTTTCAACCGTCGGGGCAGATCATAACTGCCAATGCTAATTTCTTAAACACCATGGGTTACCGACTCGAAGAAATCCAAGGGCAACACCACTCTATGTTTGTTGCTGAACAAGAGTCGCAAAGCCCAGAGTACCAACAGTTTTGGCAGCGATTACGCAGCGGTGAGTTCTTCACTGATGAATTTAAGCGTGTCGGTAAAAATGGCAAACAAGTTTGGATCCAAGGTACCTATAACCCAATTATTGATAGTAATGGTAATGTCACTAAAGTTATCAAATTTGCGACTGACATCACACCGCAAAAAGAGCTTGAACGTCAGTCAAAACGTGATGCCGATTTATCAAATGCGCTGCGTGTTTGCCAAGCTAATGTGATGATTGCCGATAACGATTTAAAAATTATCTTTGTTAATGAGCAAGTAAAGCAAATGCTGCAAGCTCGCGAATCAACGTTACAAACTGTGCTGCCGAGCTTTTCAGTTGCTAACCTAATTGGAACCTGCGTTGATGATTTTCATAAACAACCGTCACACCAACGTGAGCTGCTAAAAACCTTATCTGAACCATACAAAACCACATTGCGTTTGGCGGGGCTTATTTTTAGCTTGATTGCGACTCCTTGGGTAAGCGCTTCGGGTAAGCGTTTAGGTACTATTGTTGAGTGGCAAGATATTACTGATAGTGTAAATAAAGCGGATGCTGAAAAGCGTGCAGCAGAAGAAAACTTGCGAGTACGCCGAGCACTTGATCGCGTGGCAACCAATACCATGATTGCAGATTCTGGTAACAACATTATTTACATGAACGAAGCCGTTCTGAACATGATGAAGGTTGCTGAAAGTGATTTACGTAAAGATTTACCTAACTTCAACAGTAATAATTTAATTGGTCAAAATATTGATGTATTCCATAAGAATCCAGCGCATCAACGTAATATGCTTGCTAAGTTAAGTGACACTTACAGCACTGAAATTCAAGTCGGCGGTCGTACTTTTGGTTTAGTCGCAAACCCTATTTTCACCCCAGACAATGAGCGTATTGGAACGGTTGTTGAGTGGGAAGATAGAACAGCTGAAGTCGCAATTGAAAAGGAAATTGCCGGCCTTGTTGCTGCAGCGGGTAAAGGTGATTTGCAAGCGCGTGTTGAAGAAGCGGGTAAACAAGGTTTCTTCTTACGTCTGGCACAGGGCTTAAATAGCCTAGTTAGTATTGTTGATGATGCAGTAAAAGACACTGGCAATATGCTTGATGCTATGGCGAACGGTGACTTATCAAAACGTATTGAGCAAGACTACCAAGGTTCATTCGATAAGTTAAAACGTGATGCAAATGCCACAGCTGATAAGCTTACTGAAGTGATTAATCGCATTAATACCTCAGCAACCTTGGTTGCTAGTGGTGCAGAAGAAATCTCGCAAGGTAATGCTGATTTAAGTCAACGTACTGAAGAGCAGGCTTCATCACTTGAAGAAACAGCGTCAAGCATGGAAGAGATGACCAGTACAGTTCGTCAAAATGCTGATAATGCTAAAGAAGTAAATGAACTTGCTGAAGAAACACGTACTAAAGCACAAAAAGGTGGCGAAGTTGTAAATCGCGCTGTAATCAGTATGTCAGCAATTAATGAATCAAGTAAGAAGATTGCAGACATCATCAGTGTCATTGATGAAATTGCTTTCCAAACAAATCTACTTGCGCTGAATGCCGCTGTCGAAGCAGCACGAGCAGGTGAACAAGGCCGAGGTTTCGCGGTTGTTGCTGGTGAGGTTCGTAACTTAGCGCAACGTTCAGCTGCTGCAGCAAAAGAAATCAAAGAATTGATCCGAGACAGTGTTGGAAAAGTTGAGGATGGTACATTACTGGTTAATGAATCGGGTTCAACATTACAAGAAATTGTTACGGCGGTGCAAAGAGTTACAGCAATGATTTCTGATATTGCTCAAGCTTCTGAAGAGCAAAGCTCTGGTATTGAACAAGTTAATAAAGCCATTGCTCAAATGGATGAAATGACTCAGCAAAATGCTGCTTTAGTTGAGCAAGCATCTGCCGCAGGTGAATCAATGGCTGAGCAAGCGAATGATATGAGCCGCTTATTAAACTTCTTCTCGTTATCAAATAACGAGATGGATATTACAAGCCGCGCAAGTTCAGCCCCTGCTCCTAAAACGCCAAGCTCACCTGTGCGTTCAGCGCCAAAAGGCAATAACTTTGTTGACCCTAGTGATGAGTGGGAAGAGTTTTAAAACTCTTCCCAACTAAATTCTAACTAGTTAATTGCATCTAATGTTACAGCTGCAGGGTCAGGCTCATGAAAGAGTTTTTATTAACGGATAGTGATTTCAAAGCTATTTCGTCACAAGTGTATGATGCTTGCGGCATTGTCTTAGCAGAGCACAAACGCGAGATGGTTTACTCGCGTTTGGCAAGACGTATTCGCCAACATAAGCTTAAGAACTTTAAAGAATATTTAGACTTTCTTGAAGAGAATAAAGAGCAAGAGTTTAGTGAGTTTATTAATGCCATAACCACTAATCTGACTTCTTTCTTTCGTGAGCCACACCACTTTAGTTATCTAAAAAATACTATAGTCCCCAAACTGCTGATTAGTAATGCTAAACAAAAGCGTGTAAGGGTGTGGTCTGCTGGTTGCTCGACCGGCGAAGAGCCTTATACCATTGCTATGACTTTAAGCAGCCTATTTCCGTCTGATTGGGATGTGAAAATCCTAGCTACTGACTTAGACTCAAATGTGCTCGCTAAAGCACAGGCTGGCACTTATACCGCTGCCAATGTGAATGGTTTAGACAAAAGCCAACTTAAGCGCTGGTTTCTAAAAAGCCATGACGGTCAGTTATATAAAGTAAAACCCGAACTACAAAAGAATATTTTCTTTAAACGTCTAAACTTATTACAAAGCTGGCCTATGAAAGGGCCGTTTGATGTTATTTTTTGTCGCAATGTAGTTATCTACTTCGATAAGCCGACGAAAGATACTCTATTTAAACGTTATTACGATTTGTTGACCGATTCAGGTCATTTATTCTTGGGGCATTCCGAAACACTGGGTAAGGACCACAAAGAGTTTAAGAATTTAGGCCAAACTATCTATCAAAAAGGTGGTCTATGAGTAGTCATTTTAAACCTGTATTGTCTGGTTTTGAGCACGTTAAACGGTTTTGGGATGGCAAGCGCCATAAAGTGGTTGCTAAAGTATTACCAGGCGAATTTTATGTGTCTAAGTCTGATGAATTGATCACAACTGTGTTAGGTTCGTGTATTGCTGCATGTATTTACGATGAAGGCTTAGGTATTGGTGGTATGAATCATTTTATGCTGCCGGCGGAAAAAGGCGTTGATCCGAGCAACGCACATAGCCTTAATTGCCGTTATGGTAACTGGGCAATGGAATACTTGATAAATGAAATCCTAAAAAATGGCGGCTCTAGACGCAATCTCAAAGTAAAGCTGTTTGGCGGCGGGAAAATAATCCGCTCAATGACAGATATTGGTGTTGGCAACATTCGTTTTGCAAATGCCTATGTACTTGAGGAAGGTTTAGATTTAGTATCCCATGATGTTGGCGGGCCTTGGCCACGTAAGGTGATGTTTGATCCACAAACAGGCAAGGCGCAGGTTAAGAAAATGCGTGAATTGCATTCTGATAAGCTTGAAAAACGTGAAATTAAATACTTACACGATATTGAGCAGCAAGATGCAGAAACGGATATTGAATTATTTTAGGAGAGCAAATGATCAAAGTACTCATAGTTGATGATTCTGCTTTGATCCGTGGTTTACTCAAGGAAGTGCTCGAGCAAGCGCAAGACATTCAGGTCGTTGGCGCGGCAGAAGACCCTTATCAAGCCCGAGATTTAATTAAGCGCCTTAATCCCGATGTCTTAACGCTTGATATCGAAATGCCGAAAATGGATGGGTTAAGTTTTTTAAAAAACTTGATGCGCCTTCGTCCTATGCCAGTTGTGATGATTTCTACACTGACTCAAAAAGGCTCACCAATCACACTGGAAGCCCTCGAAATTGGTGCCGTTGACTTTATTGCTAAGCCAACTATCAATGTCACTGAAAATCTGCAGCGTTATGCCCATTTATTACATCAAAAAGTACGTACTGCAGCTGGCGCTAGAGTGCGAGCTTTTAAAGAAACAAAAGTTGAAGACGACAGCTCTTTAACAGCATTGCAATTTAAGGCAAACAGCGTGCTTGCAATTGGTGCTTCAACAGGCGGCACAGAAGCAATTAAAGAAGTGCTCGTGCGCATGCCAGAAAGCTGCCCACCGATTGTTATTACACAGCATATCCCTCCAGTATTTAGTACCTCGTTTGCAATGCGCATGGATAGAACGTGCAAAATCAACGTTAAAGAAGCTGAGCATGGCGATAAGCTACAACCAGGCTGGGCGTATATTGCACCGGGCGATCAGCATTTGAGTGTAGTAAAAAAAGCAGGCGGCTTGTTTTGTCAGCTTGATTCAAGTGAGCTGGTTAATCGCCATCGTCCAGCGGTTGATGTGCTATTTAACTCCTTAGTCGTGGCTTGCCCTAAAGTAACGGTGGCAGCAATACTAACCGGTATGGGCAGCGATGGTGCAAAAGGCATGCTTGCATTAAATCAAGCTGGGGCTTACACCATAGCACAGGATGAATTGTCGTCAGTGGTGTGGGGCATGCCTAAAGCCGCAGTAGAGCTTAATGCGGCTAATGAAGTGGTTCGCCTTGATAAGGTTGCAGCGCAAATGCTAAAACAAGCTGCTAAGGTACAATAACCCAAGGTTGTGAGAACCAGTAGTAACTGCCTTTTTTCGCGATAGAAGGGGCTGTGCAGTTAAAGCGAGAGCGGCCTTTTTTCAGTTTTTCAGGTGAGGTGATCTTCACCGTATCTTTACTAAGCCAAGTTAAGTCTGCTTGGCCAATACCAGAGACATAACAAGCAAACTGACTTTTATGAAAGTCCTGCATATCAAATTGAATGCTTATACTTGGTGGGTTTTCGTTTGTAACGCTATCTGAATAGCTGAGCTGTTTGATTGTGAATGCTTGAGAGTCGAGTTTAGTGGCAAGCGTATCAAGCTTTGAATAAAAGCCCGATGCCGGAAAGCGTGGTAATCGGGTAAAGTCAGAATGGATACCTACAGCACCCGAATGTTGACCTATTCCAACAAAGCCTAGCGATTTTACTAGTTGTTGCAATGAATTATTAAATTCACCATAAGGGTAAGCAAGGTATTTAAAATCATGGTCAATTTCTTCTTTAATGCGCTGCTGGGCAGATAAAATATCTTTTTTAGTACGTGCAAGCCATGATTCTTCACTCTCGCCAGACTGTTTGCGATGCAAGTAATTATGAACTTGTGTATGGTTGCTGATCAAGGCGCCTTTATTAGATAGCTCCTTTAACTGCTGCCATGTCATTACATAGCTTTTACCTTCATCAATTAGCTCGGGATTTACGAAAATTGTGTACGGATAGCCAAACTTCTCCAAGATAGGCGCTGCTTCTTCATAGTTATTTTTGTAGCCATCGTCGAAGGTAATCGCGACAGTTTTATCAGTTAGCGGTTGGCCTGCTTGTAACGAGGTGATGAGTTCATCTAGTGGAATAACGTTGAAGTTATTATCTTTTAAATATTGCATGTGTTCAGTGAATGTTTCGCTGCTGACACTGGTTACCGCAGGAAGGCTTTCACTGACGTGGTGATACTGTAGAATGACTGCGCCATGGGCACGCAAAGATAAACCTAACAGGACTGCAAATACTAAATGAAACATTTTCTTAAACGTCATAAGGCACACCATAAAAGTTTACTGTTATTAGCCGGTCCGATGATTTTATCAAATATTACCGTGCCAATGTTAGGTTTAGTTGATACCGCTGTAATCGGCCACTTAGGAAGCGCTCACTATTTAGCTGGTATAGCGCTCGGTTCAGCAGTTATCTCGTTATTATTTTGGCTAGCAGGCTTTTTGCGCATGAGCACCACAGGATTAGTTGCACAGGCTTATGGTAAAAGCGATCACACCTTACTCGCTGAGCTATTAAAGCGCAGCTTGTTACTAGCAACAGCAGTTGCGCTGTTATTAATAGCGCTGAGTATACCTATACAATCCTTAATGGCATATTTATCAAATGCTAATGAAGCTGTTTTAGAACAAGCAAATAGCTATTTTTCGATTCGTATTTTTAGTGCACCAGCTGCTTTGTGTAATTTGGTTTTACTTGGTTGGATGTTAGGTGTTCATTATGGACGCGGGCCGTTTTATTTATTACTTATCACCAATATAACCAATATTGTGCTCGATATTTATTTTGTGGTGTTTCTTGATTGGGGTGTGGCTGGAGCTGCGTGGGCATCTTTAATCGCTGATTATATCGCCCTTGCTTTTGCACTTATGTTAGTTGCACAGCTTGCTAAAAAGCAGGGGGTTAATCTTGCTGTGAAAGCGTGGTTAAGTGTTGCTAAGTTACTTGATTTAGTGAGCTTAAATCGCGATATTTTTATTCGCTCACTAGCACTCCAGCTATGTTTTAGCTTTATGACTTTTTATGGCGCACGTATCGGCGAAACAACCTTAGCGGCTAATGCCGTGTTGCTAAACTTTTTAATGTTGGTGAGCTTTGCGCTTGATGGTATTGCTTATGCCAGTGAAGCTAAGGTCGGTAAAGCGAAAGGTGAGTACAGTACTAAGCAGATTAAGTTATGGGTTAATTTGAGCTTGTTTTGGGGCGGGTTATTTGCGGTGTTTTATAGCCTTATATTTTTATTATTTGGTGAGGCAATTATTCGCTTACTTACCGATGTGCCCGAAGTTATCAGCCTTGCAACGGTTTATCTTCCTTGGGTGATTATTTTACCTATCGCAGCGATGGGCTGCTTCTTATTTGATGGCGTATTTGTCGGTTTAACCCGTGCTAAAGACATGCGTAATACTATGCTATTTAGTGCTCTAGTGGGCTTTTTTGGACTGTTTTGGGTAGTGAGTAGTTGGCAAAATCATGGTTTATGGTTTGCGATGACCAGCTTTATGCTAATGCGTGGGTTAACGTTGTGGTTTCGCTACCGTAAAATTGTCAATAATCAGCAATTATTAGATTAAATTACTTCCACAAATCAGGGTCGTGATTTTTGGGAGACGAGCGCTCTAAAACTTGCGCAAAACGGTTGGCAAAAATACCTAAGTAGCCCCAACCAGCAAAGAATAAAGCCACTGCTAGTATGACTAGGCCAATTAATTGAAATAGTGCGGGCCCATAGTAACCTATGGCAATAAAGATCACGGCTAGCACAAACAGTGCTAGGCCGCGAAGAAAGCGTTTTAAGCTTAACTTGGGGTCGCTACCTAAGCGAAATACCCATTTTTTAAGCATGCTTTATATACCGGTTAGTAGTAAGAGTGCTCACCAGATTGGTGATCAGTAATGTCTCTTACACCGTTGATTTCGTCAAACTTGGCGATCATTTCTTTCTCGATGCCTTCTTTTAGTGTGACATCAATCATTGAACAACCGTTACAGCCACCACCAAATTGCAGTACCGCGATACCGTCAGCAGTAATTTCTACTAGGCTAACTTGGCCGCCGTGGTTAGCGAGCTGTGGATTCACTTCAGTTTCAAGCATATGTTGAACACGTTCTTGCAGTGATGCATCGTCGCTAAGTTTACGTGCTTTTGCATTTGGCGCTTTAAGCGTTAACTGGGTACCCATTTTGTCAGTTACAAAATCGATTTCAGCTTCTTCTAAGAAAGGGGCGCTTTCTGCATCAACAACGGCATCAAAACCATTGAATGGTAGACGAATATCAGTCGCTTCAACGGCGTCTTCTGGGCAGTAAGAAACACCACACTCAGCCTGCGAAGTACCTGGGTTAACTACAAACACACGAATGTTTGTTTGTTCAGCTTGGTCTGCTAAAAGTTTAGCAAAATGAGATTGTGCAGATTCAGAAATAGAGATCATAAAACGGACTATACTTGACTAAATTACTCGGATACTGTGTATCATACTCCGCTCATCGTGTTGTCGCCAGTGTTGAGCGTAAAAAGTTGCATCTATTTTATCGAATGGTAGCGTTAAAACATCAAATAATTACGGGTGCTATCTATGCGTTTCATAATAACAATATTAACCATGCTAGTGAGCGTTAGCGCATTAGCAAAACCTCTTTCTTATTACTTTGAACAAGATGTGAAATTTGACCCAAGTATTCCGACTCCTGAGCAGGTGTTAGGTTACGAAGTGGGTGAGTGGCATGTACGTCACGATCAACTTGTGCAATATATGCAAATTCTTGCTGAAAAAAGTGACCGAATGAATTTTAAAGTAATCGGTCGCACTCATGAACAGCGTCCACTGGTGATGCTAACGGTTACAGCGTCAGACAAACTTGGCCAAGTAGAGCAAATCCGCAAGGCGCATTTAGCTCGCCTAAATGGTGGGGAAAGTGACTCAAGCAAACAGCCTGCGGTTGTTTGGATGGGTTACAGTGTTCACGGTAATGAATCATCAGGCAGCAACGCATCGCTTCTCGTTGCGTATTACCTTGCAGCCGCACAGGGTCCAGAAATCGATGCCTTACTTAACAACACGGTTATTTTACTCGACCCATCATTAAACCCAGATGGCTTAGCACGTTTTGCTAATTGGGCAAACAGCAACCGTGGCATGAAGTTGTCATCAGATCCACAAACTCGCGAGCATATTGAAAGTTGGCCAAGTAGCCGTACTAACCATTACTTGTTTGATTTAAACCGTGACTGGTTGTTACTGCAGCACCCTGAATCGCGTGCGCGTATTGCACAGTTTCACCAATGGAAACCGAATATCCTAACTGACTTCCATGAGATGGGCCCAAACAGCACTTACTTTTTCCAACCAGGGATCCCAACTCGTAAACACCCAATTACGCCAGAAGAAAATGTCACGCTGACTAAAGCCATTGCAAACTATCATGCAAAGACACTTGATGAGCACAATGCACTTTACTTCACTGAAGAAAGCTTTGATGACTTTTACTATGGTAAAGGCTCAACTTATCCAGACGTAAATGGCGGTGTAGGCATCTTATTTGAACAAGCGAGCTCGCGTGGTCACTTACAAGAAACTATTAACGGCCCGTTAAGTTTCCCGTTTACGATTAAAAATCAGTTATTAACTAGCTTATCGACGTTCCAAGCGGCGATTGATAACCGTACAGACTTACTTGATTATCAAGCAAAATTTTACAACAAAGCAGTTGATCTTGCTGGTGATGAAGATTTTAAAGGGTATGTAGTTAAAGGCGGCGCTGATCAAAGCCGCATGCAATACTTCCTTGATTTATTGAGACAACACCAAATCAATGCGTACATGTTAGAAGAGCCGTTAAAAGTAAACGGGCAAAGCTTTTCTGAGCAGAGCTATTATGTGCCATTAGCACAGCCACAATTTCGTTTAATTAAAGCGATTTTCAGTGAGCAGCAGCGTTTTGTTGATAATACCTTTTATGATGTATCTGGCTGGACACTTGCTCATGCCTTTAATTTAGAATTTGCAAAGGTAAGCAGCAACTGGGGCTTAAATGTGGCTAAAATGCCTTGGCAGCAAAGTGTTAAGTCAAGCTTTGCAGCATTACCGCAAAGCTATGCCTATGCATTTAAATGGGATGATTACCTAGCGCCAAAAATGCTTAATAGCTTGCTTGAACAAGGTGTGAAAGCACGCGTGGCATTAAGCCCACTTACAGCAAAAACACCATCAGGTGAAATAGCTTTTGAACCAGGCAGTATTCTTGTTCCTGCTGGTCTGCAAACTGATAGCAACTGGGTTAGCTATTTAAACCAAGCACAGAATGAATTTGGTATTGAAATTACGCCAATTAGCTCGGGCCTAACGGTTAAAGGTGCAGATTTAGGTTCTCGTGCAATGGCGGTTGTGAAAGCGCCTAAAGTATTACTCGTGGGTGGTCAAGGAACTAGCCAGTATGAGCTTGGTGAAGTGTGGTATTACTTAGATCGTTTTGTTGGTACCGCGCCAAGCATTATCGAAATGGAGCGCTTAGGTAGGGTAGACCTTGAAAACTACAGCCATATTATTTTAGCGCACGGAAATTTCAATCGTCTTGACGATGCGACTAAAGTGGCTATTAAATCGTGGGTTCGTAAAGGCGGTGTTATTTGGGGCCACAAAGGTGGTGCCAAGTTCTTAGCTGATCAGCAGCTACTAAAAGCTAATTACTTATCTCGTCGCGATGTAGCCAGTGCCTTTGATACAACAGGGCTTACTTATGCTGATAAAGATGACTTAGCAGGTCGTCAGCGTATTGCCGGCGCAATTTTTAATACCTCAGTGGATTTATCTCACCCACTTACGTATTCGCTGAACCGTAATACATTACCAGTATTTAAGAATAGCACTTGGCTACTTGAGAAGTCAGATGCCCCATTTGTTAATGTGCTTACTTACACAGATAAGCCGCTTTTAGCTGGCTTTACCGATGACGTAAACGTAGAGCAAGTAGCGGGTGCTGCTGGCCTAATTGCGCATTCATATGGCAAGGGCAGTGTAATAGGTATGACAGATAACCCTGTGTTCCGTGGTTACTGGTACGGTACGAGCCGATTACTAAGCAATGCCTTATTTTTTGGTAATGCCTTTCATGCTTCAGGTGATAAGTAATCACAATTAATCATAATGCAGATTGCCTAACCCCGTTAGGCAAGTGAGCATAGCCCACACTTGCTTCGCTCCTGCATTTTTTATGGCTTCTGTCGCAGCATTTATGGTTGCGCCAGAGGTCATCACATCATCAATAATTGCCACGGTTTTTCCTGTTAAATCTTGCTGACAAACAAAGGCATTTTGTAGATTTTTAACTCTCTTCGCTTTACTTAACTGTGATTGCGCTATGGTTGCTTTATGCTTGTAAAGAGCTGAGCTAACAGTACATTGCTGGTTTTTCAAAACAGGCAGCCAAGTTTGGCTTACCTGATTAAAGCCGCGCGCTAAAAAGCGTTGATTATGCAGTGGTAACACAATAAAAAGATCGGGCCAATTTGTATTAACTTGATGAGCTAATTGCAGCTGCCTCTGTATTACTTGTTGTAGCGCCACACGAAAATACTGCTGGTCATTAAATTTCAATTGCTTGAGCCAAAGTTTAAAAGGCGCTTGATACCAAGCACAGGCAATTAAATGATCAAAATTACTATCAGGAAATGCATCACATATATCTGGTCGGTGTAACAAATTTGGATGGCGTGTAAGGTCAAATAAATTAAGGTCATCTAAACAATACTGACACAAAGCTTGATCAGCCTGTATGTGATTCTGGCAGCTAATGCAAAAGTTGGGGAATAGTGCGTCTAGCCCTAGTTTTAAGGCATGAGGGAAGCGAGACATTGCATTCATTCCTTTAAACGCTATTATGAGCGCTAAGTGTGGTTGGGAAATACAAAATATGCAAAATGAGATGGTGCTATTACATGGCTGGGGAATGAACCAAGGGGTTTGGCAAGTGATCAAACCTGAGCTTGAGTTTTTTCATGATGGTGAAGTCCGATGCCTCGATTTACCTGGCTTTGGTAACGCGCAGTCAATCCCTACACCTTACACTTTGCATGCTGCAGCTGAGCAACTAAGTACACAGCTAAATGAAAAGTCTATTCTTGTTGGCTGGTCGTTGGGCGGGCTTTTTGCCTTGTATATTGCAGCACATTGGCCTGACAAAGTAGCAAAGGTTGTGTTGGTTGCCTCAACGCCTTTTTTTGCGCAAACCGACGAATGGCCAGGTATTAAACCTGACGTATTGAATGCATTTAAAGATCAGCTAGTTAGTCACAGAGAAAAAACGATAGAAAGGTTTTTGGCGATACAAGCGATGGGCAGTGAATCAGCTCGAGATGACATTAAGCAACTTAAAGCACTTTTAAACCAATACCCAGCGCCTCAAGAGCAAGCTTTAAGTGCGGGCTTAGACATTTTACAGCAGGATGATTTACGCGAACTATTCGCTAACCTTAGCGTACCAGTGCGTGGTATTTTCGGTCGCTTAGATTCATTAGTACCTTATCGCGCGATTGAAAAAATGCATGCCTTACAACCTCAGTTTGAATATGAAGTTTTAGATAAAGCCTCACACGCGCCATTTATTTCACATAAAGCGGCATTTATATCAGCACTGAAATCAATGTGTTAAGCAAAACTCGCTGGGAGGCCAGAAAAATAGCGGGATTTAGCTTTATTTTGCTCGTTTTATGAGCGATACTTAACGGGTAGATCTCACTGTTGGAGGGTGTTATGCCAATCAGTTCTGTTTTTAATAATGCGGTAGAAGGTTATAACCGTGCAAGCCAAGGTATCGAAAAGGCGAGCGCTGAGATTAGCCGTGCCTCAATTGATCAGCAAGATGATGCCCAATTAGCTCAACAACGCCAATTACAAGCGGCAACTCCAAATGAAGCTGTAACTCCGCCAGTTTCACAACCTGCCCCAATTGATGAGTCGCTTGTTAATTTAAAAGTTGAAGAGTTTAATGCAAAAGCCAATATCAACACGATTCAGACTGCTGATGAAGTGCTGGGTACATTAATAGATATTAAAGTTTAGTACTTATGAATATCGTCACTCCGTTTCCTTCGATTAATATCAACACAGCGAATGTACACACCGAAAGTGCTCGCCGTGATAATCAGTTACGTGAAGTGATCCCGCCTCCTGCTGCTACCAAGCCGAGTAACGCAGAAAATAAAACCCTGAATGATGGCGACAAAACCAAGCAGCCAGGTTCTGAAGCTGGTACCTATGATGCTAAAGGTCGTCTTGCTGAAGATAAGGTGATTGAAGAACGTCAGCAAGGTGGTGAGCAGGGTGAGCCTGAACAATCAGAGCAAGAACAGCAAGAAGCTAAACAAGAGCAGCAAAAAGAGCAAAAGATTGCTGAGCAAGAGCAACAAGACGCTGAGCAAATCAAAGAGCTAAAAGCCCGCGATACCGAAGTGCGTATTCATGAACAAGCTCATGCAACCGTAGGGGGGCAATATGCAGGCTCACCAAGTTATGAGTATCAACGCGGCCCTGATGGTACAAACTATGCCGTGGGCGGCGAGGTGCAAATTGATGTTGCTGAAATTGAAGGCGACCCAAAAGCCACAATTGAAAAAATGCAGACAGTGCGTGCAGCTGCGCTTGCACCACAAGAACCTTCAAGTGCTGATCGCTCAATTGTCGCCGATGCCACACAAAAGCTTATGGCAGCGCAAGCTGAGCTTGCCAGTCAATCAGCTGATGGCGATGCTGACTCAGGCAAATCGACTTTCAAAATAAACAGTGAGTATGCCGAAGATAGCGCTACTCAAACCAGCGAAACAAAAACAGCAAAGCGTGATGTAGAAGTAGACGAGCGCGCAGCGCGTATTGCTAATTTTTATCAAGCGGCAACCTCACCAGCTAATCAAAATCAGTTCTCTGCTTTTATTTAAGCCCATACTAATTCACATTAATAATTCATCATTTAGTGGGATTAAACCTGTCCTTAACGAGGTTTTATTGCCTCAAAATAGCTCAATTGATTAAATTTTTACCCAAATTTTTATAACAATTTCTTACATTTAGCCTACAAAAACGAATGTTGTTTCTATTGTGGGTTTGTCTTCGCTTTGGTAAATTGTGCCCGATTTATAATTAGGATGATTAAACAATGAAATACACTCTTCTTGCTTGCGCATTATCACTTGCTTCGACAACAGTAATGGCAGAAAACACTTCACCATTAAGCTATGACTATGTTGAAGCCGGATATAAAAAGACAGAAATTGATGAGCTAAACGATTTTTCTCTTTCAGGTATTGGTATTAATTTTAGTAAGCAATTTGCTGAAAATTGGTTTGTATTAGGACATTACTCAACAGCTTCGGATGACGATAAAGAATCAAGCTACTACGATGGCTATAACGTCTATGATTCATTTGGCAATTTGATTGGTGAGTCTCAAATTTCATATTTAGGCAAAGTCGACCTTGATATTACTCGTTTTGAGCTAGGCCTAGGCTATATCTACTCTCTTTCTGATCGCACTAACCTTGATTTCTCAGCAAAAATTGGTCAGCTTAAATTTGAGGTGGATTCAAGTTTTTCAGTGGAAGAAACATATCAAGATTATGTACTTGAAAGTTACTCAGATAGCTACTCTGATTCAGAAACCGCAGATATTTTATCTGCTAACGCGCAAATCAGACATCTATTAACTGATTCATTTGAGATCAACGCTGGCGTTGGCTACGAGCGTTTGCACGACGAAGAGAGCGAAAATAATGCTGTATTTCATGTAGGTGCAAACTATGCCTTCACACCAGCTTGGCTGATAAGCGCAAGCTATCGTGATGCAAATGATTACTCAGATCTTGCATTGTCGGTTCGTTATAACTTCTAATTTTTTAGCAGCTAGGGATGACTTTCCCTAGCTGTTTTCACTCCTCATTTTGTTTCTGTAATCGTATTTTTGTACAAAACGCTACATTTTGTATAAATATCCCGCAAAGCGTTTATTTTTACCGCTTTGGTGTTTATTTAATGTTAATTTTGTGTCTCAGGTGTGTACAGGTCGGTTTGACCATGTAACCCCCCCTCTGTATATGTTTGCCTGCTAAATAATTTAGTGTGTCAGCTCAAGCAATTTATGAGCTGTTTAGAATTAAATCAGTGGGAATCATATGCAACCTTGCAATAAGAAAATCGCACACTTGAAGAAAAGTTCAGTAGCCGTACTTACAGCCTTGTATGTCGGTGCTACAGGCTATGCTGCGGCAGAGCCTGGCTTTAACAAAGTGTCAGATAAAGGCTTCTATCAGCCAACATTTACAGCTGAAGATATCGCAAATTACCAACAAGAAAAACAAATCGAAGATCATCCAAGCTTACTCAAAGGGAGTGCTCAACGCTTAAATCAGCACTATCAAAGTCAGCAGCCGGAACATGTTTTTCAACCTCAAGATGGGGTGACAGGGATTCAAACTTACATTGTGCAAATGCATGATGAACCTGTAGCAAGTTATCAAGGTGATATTCAAGGCTTCAGCGCTACAGCCATTACAGAGTCACGTTCTTTAATGGTAAAAGAGCGCATTGATACAGCTTCGCAAAGCGTGCGCGCGTATCAAGGTTTTTTAAAGCAACGTCAAACAGCAGTATTAAGTAAGGCGCGTGCAATAGGTGCCAATATTGCAATTAAAAAGCAATTTACTCTTGCAAATAACGCGGTAGTGGTCGAAATGACACAAGCTGATGCAGAGCTACTTGCGACACAATCAGGCGTAAAGCGTATTACTCCTAACCGTATTTTTGAATTACGCACAGACCGTGGTCCTGAGTTTATTGGTGCTGATCAATTATGGCAGGGTGCAACACCGGCTTCATCGGTAGGTGTTAAAGGTGAAGGTATGGTTGTAGGTATTATTGATACAGGTATCAATACAGACCATCCTGCATTTGCTAGTGACGAACAATACAGTGAGAAAAATCCACTAGGTGCAGGTAACTTCGTAGGCGACTGTGAGGAAGAACCTGAGCTATGTAATGACAAGCTAATTGGTGTTCGCTCATACCCAGAAATCACTGCAATGAATGCCGATTATCAATTTGCACGTGCAGATCGCCGTCCTGAAAATGGTGAAGACTATAATGGTCACGGTTCTCACACAGCAAGCACTACGGCGGGTAATTACATCGAAAACACACCGCTTCAAGCTGCAACAGGTGAGAAGGTAAGTGATGGTGAAAACTTACCATTTACGTTTGAAAGTACCAGTGGTGTGGCACCTCGTGCGCACATTATTTCGTACCAAGTGTGTTATGCAGGAAACTCGGGTGATCTATATTCTGGCTGTCCTGAGTCAGCTATTTTATCAGCATTTGAAGATGCAATTGAAGATGGTGTAGATGCAATCAACTTCTCAATTGGTGGTGGTGAAAGCTTCCCGTGGGAAGACCCAGTGGAAATGGCTTTCTTAAGTGCGCGTGAAGCGGGTATTTCAGTAGCAGCAGCAGCGGGTAACTCAGGCCCATATTATATGTCTGCGGATCATACTTCGCCTTGGGTAACTACTGTAGGCGCTTCAACCCATGATCGTGTAATGGACTTAGGTGCTAAAACCATCAATAACTTCCAAGGTACGCGCACGCCTTATACTGGTGAGTATTCAGGTAAGAGTTTCTCTGGCGGTATCACAGGTGAAGTTGTACTTGCTGAAAAGTACGACGATCCGAACGAAAATGATGATTACGATGCAGCAAGTTGTAATGCCCCTTTCCCAGCAGGCACGTTTACATCTGACCAAATTGTAGTGTGTTTACGTGGTGACATTGCGCGTGTCGACAAAGCTAAGAACGTGGCAGCTGGTGGAGCAGGTGGCTTCATTTTACAAAACATTAGTTCGGCAGAAAATATTGTTGCTGATAACTATGTGATCCCAGGTATTCACTTACCAGCAAACGCACGCTGGACAATTCGTAACTGGATTAATGCTAACCCTGATGGCGCAGCGATTGCGACAATAGGTGAACCAGAAAATCATTATTCATTTGATGAAGAAGCAGGTAATGAACTTGCGATCTTTAGCTCGATGGGGCCAAGTTATTACATCAATAACCTTGTTCCAGATGTGACGGCACCAGGTGTAGATATTTATGCAGCGAATGCCGATGACCAGCCATTTACAGCTAATCCTCGTGCATCTGACTGGACTTTCATGAGCGGTACTTCAATGGCTACGCCGCATGTTACTGGTGCAATGACGCTACTTATGCAAATGCACCCTGATTGGACGCCTGCAGAAATTCAATCAGCGCTAATGATGACGGCGAACAAAGTGCGCATTTCTAATGGCGTTACTTTAATTGACCCATACTACAACTTCATGGCTGGTGGCGGTGCGATTGACGTAGCACAAGCTGCCAATGCAGGTCTTATCATGGATGAGACTATTGAAAACTATCATGATGCCAACCCGCGCAATGGTGGTTTAGTAGAGTGGCTTAACCTACCTTCGTTAGTTAACCAAGACTGCGAACTTGAATGCACGTGGATGCGTACAGTTAAGGCCACAAAAGATGGTACTTGGGATGCAACAGCTTATGGTTGGGCTGTTGAAGGTGAAGAAGAAAGCTTTGGTGTAGAAGTTAGCGTAACACCAAGTAATTTCACACTTCAAGCAGGTGAAACACAAGATGTGATGGTTACTATGAAGTTGCCGAATATCATCGAGTCTAAGCTTGATCCTGTTGAAGAAGGTGCGCCTTGGGACAATATCTTAAATAAAGATGCTTGGTTCAACGGTAAAGTGTTATTCAAGAACACTGATGGCGACTCACCTGATGCTCATTTCACATTAGTTGCGAAAAACGTCATTGATGAGTTACCAACCATGGTTGATATCGATATGGCACGTGCAAGTGCATCAGAATCAATCGTTGTTAATACCGATAGCTACAGTGAATTTACGCCGACTTATTATGGTCTAGTAAAACCAACGGAGATTACCGCAAATATCTTAGGTGTTGCACCTTATGTGACAAAAGACCGCGTTGAAAAAGCGTGGGATATCCAGGCGTTTGAAGTACCAGAAGGTACAAAACGCTTAATGGTTAAAGTTGCATCTACCGAGCAAACTACAGATTTAGCAGACCTTGTTGAGCCTCGCTGGCAAATGAAAAAAGCACACTTGGTTGTGGGTTATGATGCTAATGAAAGCGGCTCATTCATGGTGTCTGATGAAGAGATTGCGGAAGATTCTACTGCACTGATCAAAGCGCTTAATGAAGAAATGATTTGTTATTCTTCAAGTAGTGTTGAAGATAACTACTGTAACATTATTGACCCTAAGCCTGGTAAATACTGGTTTGCGACCGCAGCTCTAGCAGGTTTACGTGATGTTGGTTACCAAACAGTGACGCATTACGCCATTGTTAAAGAGCAAAATACTGGTGAATTCAGTGTATCAGCGCCACAGCAGCACAGCGGCAATGGTAACTATGAAATTGCTGTAAATTGGGATTTACCAGATGCGCAACCGAATGATGTTTATTATGGCGGCTTTGCATTAGGTAATGCTGAGGGAGCTGAAGGCACCCTTGGTTTCACATCGGTTAATTTAAAGCGTGATGCAGAGGCACTTACTTTAAATGTTGACCAAGACACTGCTCGCGCTATGGACCTAGTTAACGTTAATGTAAAACTTAAAGCCAACTATGAATCTAAAGCACGTGACTATTCATTGTCATTGACGATTCCTGATGGCATGCAAGTTTGGCCTGAAACGCTAACTTCAAACAATGAAGAAGTTGAAGCTTCGTTAGTTGTAGAAGGCAACACGTTAACTATTCAAGGTACACAAGACGCAACGCGTAACGTAAAACGTGATTATGTGGTAACTAACAACATCACTAATGAGATGTGTAAAACGCCAATGATTGATGAATTCTCGACAGGGGGATATATCGATTTATGGGGTGATTTCCGCATTCAACCTGAAGCTGCTTGGTATGAAGGTGGCTCAAATGTGTACTTTGATGTGCCAATTGATTGGTTATTCTATAAAGAAGGTGCGAAGTTTGAAATTTACAACCAAGTAAATAATAACGAAGTACGTTTACACCCAACAGGTGCAATGCAGTTCACACCTATTTGGTGGATGATGAGTGCACACCGTGGTCCTGGTTTCTTAGTTGAAGCGCTTGCACCATTCTGGCGTGGCTCGTTTGAAATCGAAAACCTTCGCAATCCAACGGATCCAACAGGTCTAACAATTGCTTCTCAGTATAAAGAAGAGCGTCCTGACTTAGGTGATCTCGTATTCTTGGAATTCGATAACGTGACTGATAAATACACAGGCGACACGTTTGACTATGAAGTGATTTTACGTAGTGGTATCGATGACCATGAAGGTATGTTCGAAGCTATCTTTGCTTACGATAACCTAGGCGCAGGTGTTGATGAAGGGACTATCTTTATTGAAGGTGGTGATAGTGTTTACTCTACAACTGCCGGCTTTAAAGACGGTGCATTAAGCAATGTGGTTGGTTATGACGACCTTGGCAAGATCTTACAAGATGACTTAGTGATCTGTTTTGATTATGTTGGCCCAGAGCAAAGTGAAGTTGAGTTTAACTTTACTGCTACGGTTATGCCTGATGCGAAAGGTTCTGTGCAAGATATCACTCTTGATTACCAACTAGGTAGCCAAGAAGGTGGTATGTTAATGCACTCTATTGGTGTACAAAGCAACCTGAAAATGAGCGACATCGCTGATATGACGGTAGCAGAAAATGGCCGTATCGATGGTGTTGATGTGATGGTTGTTGATGCAGACCAGTCGCCAAATGAATTAGTGGTAACCGGCGAGAATGTTACGGCTGAAGTTGATGGAATGTCGTTTAACTTAATCCCTGATGCACATTTCTATGGTGAAACAATGGTGACAGTCACAGTGCAAGACAAAGCAAACCCAGCAGACAAAGTAAGCAAAGAATTCTTACTAATGGTTGAGTCTGATGGTGTTGAGCTTGGCTGTACTGATGCTGCTGCAACTAACTATGATGCGACTGCGAATGAAGATGATGGTAGCTGTGAATTCGCTTCACAAGTAACACCTGAAACTGAAGCTGAAACTAAGAGCTCTTCAAGCGGCTCATTAGGTCACTTCATTGTGTTACTACTGCCATTACTTGCACTTCGTCGTCGTAAGTAATAGCGATAAAGGCTCAGTTTATTGAGCCTTTCATAGCAACGAGACTGATTAAGTTGCTATACAAATAAAAAACCGCGTAAGTTTACACTTACGCGGTTTTTTTTCGACTTATGCCTACAGCCTATTATTTTTTCACTTTTGCATTGGCAAATGCATCAGCAAAGGCATTACCCATGGCAACATTGCCAAACTCGCGTTTTTGCTTAGGTGCACTTTTCGCTTTCGCAGCTGGCTTAGGTTTGCTAGCTGGTGCGGCTTTATTGCTGGTATCAACATCATCGTCTAAACGCATGGTAAAGCTAATACGTTTACGAGCAGCATCTACTTCAACTACTTTTACTTTTACAATATCGCCAGCTTTAACCACTTCACGTGGATCAGAGATAAACTTGTTAGTAATCGCAGAAATATGCACTAAACCGTCTTGGTGCACGCCCACATCAACGAAGGCACCAAAGTTAGCAACGTTAGACACTACACCTTCTAAAATCATACCTGGTTTTAGGTCGTTAATAGTTTCAACACCGGCTTTAAATTCAGCTGTTTTAAACTCAGGACGCGGGTCACGACCCGGTTTATCAAGTTCTTTGATAATGTCGGTAACCGTTGGTAAACCAAATTTTTCGTCTGTGTAGTCGTTTGCAACGAGCTTATTTAGGATGTCAGAGTTACCAATTAGGCTGTTTACATCTAAGCTGTTCTTCTCGCAGATACGCTTAACAACCGGGTAGGCTTCAGGGTGAACTGACGAGTTATCAAGAGGATCTGAGCCTGTGCTGATACGTAAGAAACCGGCAGCTTGTTCAAAGGCTTTAGGCCCTAAACGTTCAACTTTTTTAAGTTCAGAACGTTTGCTAAATGAGCCATTCGCATCACGGTAGCTAACAATATTTTGTGCTAACGTTTTGTTTAAGCCAGATACGCGAGTAAGTAGTGGCACCGACGCCATATTTAAGTCTACACCCACTGAGTTTACACAGTCTTCAACCACTGATGTTAGTGTTTGACCAAGTTGGCTTTGCGATACATCGTGTTGATATTGACCTACACCGATTGATTTAGGCTCAATTTTTACCAGCTCAGCAAGTGGATCTTGTAAGCGGCGTGCAATAGACACAGCACCACGTAGGGAAACATCAAGGTTAGGGAATTCATTAGCGGCAAACTCAGACGCTGAATAAACAGAAGCGCCGGCTTCACTAACCATCACTTTATTAAGTTTAAGCTCAGTGTTGGCTTTAATCAGTTCTGTTACTAATTTGTCAGATTCACGTGAGGCTGTACCATTACCAATAGCGATTAGCTCAACTTTATGCTGGCGGCATAATTGCTCAAGAGTACGAAGCGATTTATCCCAATGATTTTGTGGTGCGTGCGGGAAAATCGTTTGTGTTGTTAACAGCTTGCCTGTGCTATCTACAACGGCAATTTTACAACCAGTACGTAAACCAGGATCTAGACCTAACGTGGTGCGTGGACCTGCTGGAGCGGCCATTAATAAATCTTTTAAGTTCTTAGCGAAAACGTCAATTGCGCCGGTTTCTGCTTTTTCGCGCATTGCACCTAAAAATTCATTCTCAAGGTGAAGGCTTAACTTAATTTTCCATGCCCATTGCACTACACCCATTAACCAAGCGCTTGCAGCAGAATTGCTAACATCTAAGCGATAATGATCGGCAATCATTTGTGCGCACACTTGCGCCGGATTTTCTGCGCTTGGCTCTGGGTTGATACTAAGTTGTAATACGCCTTCATTGCGAGCACGCAGCATAGCAAGTGCACGGTGTGATGGTACTTTTTTAAGCGGTTCTTGATGCTCGAAGTAGTCGCGGTACTTTACACCTTCATTTTCTTGGCCAGCAATTACAGTACTTTCAATCTGACCATGTTGTGCGATATGACTACGGAATTTAGCTAGCAGTTTGGCGTCTTCAGCAAAGCGTTCCATTAAGATAAATTTAGCACCATCTAGCACCGCTTTATTATCTGCAAAGCCTGCATCAGCATTAATGTAGTCACTTGCTTGTTGTTCAGGGTCGAGACTTGGGTTGTTAAATAGCGCATCGGCAAGCGGCTCAATACCCGCTTCAATGGCAATTTGCCCTTTTGTACGACGTTTAGGTTTGAAAGGCAGATATAAATCTTCAAGCTCAGTTTTACTGTCAGCGTTATTAATATCAGCAGTTAGCTCGGCTGTTAACTTGCCTTGCTCTTCAATAGTATTAAGGATAAAGCTACGGCGTTCTTCTAATTCACGTAAATACGATAAGCGCTGTTCAAGTAAACGTAGTTGCGTGTCATCTAAGCCACCAGTTACTTCTTTACGATAACGGGCGATAAAAGGAACTGTGGCACCTTCATCAAGTAATTTGATTGCAGCAACAACCTGTGGTTGCTGGGCACTTAGCTCGGTTGCTAAGCGTGCAGAGATATTGCTCATGCATAAACCTTTTTAAAAATAGAAAATCAGTAAAACTGAAGATTAATTGCCTGAATAATATCACAATAAGAAGGCCTTAAAAGCACTGCTTTTAAGGCCTGCAAAAATAGTCTTACACAACGCAGATTTTAACGCTTAGTGCGGGTGATCAACCTGCTGTAATACTTCACTAAAGCCATTAGCAATTGGGTTGATATTAACAGGGATATGTAATTTTTTAGCGATCTCTCGAGCTGAAATCAAACCACATATTTCTTGTTTAGCACTGGTTACTAATAAGAACATCATACCTTGGTGTTCCATGGTTTGCAGTGCATCGCCAATACTTGCGTAGCTGATGCTTTGTAGGCTCACACCAGCTAAGCTGCTAAGTGGCGTCATTACATCGTGTAAGGTAATTTCGTCACGGTGTAAGTTCAAGCGCTGTGCAAGGATCATAATTTTTGAGCTTTGCAGATCAGCACTAGAGGTGATACCGAGTAGTTTATCTTCGCTATCAACCACTAAAATAAAATCTGAGCAACAGCTATTTGTTTGCTTTAGAGCATCAACAATAGTGGTACCGTAATGTGCACGTAAAGGGTCTTTTTTAGTAAAGCTATTAAGTACTTTTAAAGCTGAAGAAGTGAGATCTAGTGTTGGCTCAACTTCATTCACTGCATTAGATAATGCGCCATTAGAGATATCTTGAAGACGTAATTCTTTGAAATTATTCATTTTGGTCACCATACATTTTAATAAAACTGAAATAGAAAATTTGAGTTAATTAAAAAGCAGGTGGCCCTCGCTGGTGCGCGCTATAAACAGACACCTTATTACAAGGGTGAACATACGAAACCACACGTGCATCTGGCAGTGGTTGGGCTACATTAGCAACGAACGCAGGAGTATGTTTATCGAGGTCGGTATCTAAGTTGGCAGGGTCTGCACTATCACACGCAATAAAGTGAGCGGTTGGCGTAACACTGTCTGAATGGCTCTCTATATCACTGGCGTAAGATATCAAACTCACACTAATTAATAGTGCGAATACAATGGCATTATTCATTATGCGTTGTATTGCGTTTGACATACTTACTACCTTCTAAAACTCAAGTAATGATTTATCTTGAGTAACTTTAGTTATAGATCACATTTTTAGACTAAACAATCACTAATTAACGCTTTCTGAATTTTCTGGCAAAAGTTATTTCGCATCCGGATAAGTTATCTCGTTGATATACCATTCTTTTGCGCCTTCAGGCGTGTTCACCGAAAAATCATCATCTACCTGTTTGCCAAGTAGCGCTCGAGCCATAGGTGCATCAATCGAAATGTAATCTTTGCGCTCGTAAATTTCGTCGGGGCCGACAATACGAAAGCGCTTTGTTTCGCCTTGCTCATTCTCAATTTCGACCCAAGCACCAAAAAACACTTTTCCCGCTTGCTGTGGGTTGTAGTCAACAATTTTAAGATCTGGCATGCGTTTACGAAGATAGCGTACACGGCGATCTATCTGTCGTAAAACACGCTTATTAAATTGATAATCGGCGTTTTCAGAACGGTCGCCTAAGCTTGCTGCCCAAGTAACAATTTTGGTAATTTCAGGGCGCTTTTCATGCCATAAGTAATCATGTTCTTGTTGTAATTGCTGATACCCTTCTCGGGTTATTAAATTTGTCTTTGCCATTTTATTCAGCCTAAAAAGAAAACCAGCCGCAAGGTATAAAAGTCTTTTACCTTTGTCGAGTGGGATTTTGAAATGTTCAGTAACAATCTAAGCGCGTAATTCGTTTTTTATTCTTAACTTTTTCATTTATATTAATAAGTAACATATTACAAAAAGAATGAAAGTTATGGGACACGAAACGACAAAAGTATTGGTTGTTGATGACGATATGCGCTTACGTAGTTTGCTAGAGCGTTACCTTGTAGAACAAGGCTTTATTGTTCGCTCAGCAGCAAATTCAGAGCAGATGGATCGCTTATTAGAGCGCGAGAACTTCCACTTGATTGTATTAGATTTAATGTTACCAGGTGAAGATGGGTTATCAATTTGCCGTCGTTTACGTCAAAAAGAAAATGACATTCCAATTGTAATGCTTACAGCCAAAGGCGATGAGGTTGACCGTATAATCGGTTTAGAGCTTGGTGCTGATGATTACATTCCTAAACCATTCAACCCACGTGAACTGTTAGCGCGTATTAAAGCAATTTTACGTCGTCGTGCTAAAGAAGTGCCAGGTGCGCCTGCTGCCGAAGAAAACGAAATTAGCTTTGGTGACTTCACACTAAACCTTGCGACCCGCGAAATGAGCCATGGTGATAAAACAATGTCGTTAACCAGTGGTGAGTTTGCGGTATTAAAAGCATTAGTGACTCATCCACGTGAACCGCTTAGTCGCGATAAATTGATGAACTTAGCTCGTGGCCGAGATTACAGTGCGCTTGAGCGCAGTATCGATGTTCAGGTTTCACGCTTACGCCGTATGATTGAAGTGGATGCTGCTAATCCTCGTTATATACAAACAGTATGGGGCTTAGGCTACGTATTTGTGCCAGACGGTGAAAAATAACAGTAATGGGCATGTTTCCACGTAGTGCGTTTGGACAAACGGTATTTTTGGTTGCAGCCCTGCTGTTAATCAATCAAATTGTCTCTTATATCACGGTCAGTTTTTATGTTGTTAAACCAACTATAGAACAAGTAAACCTGATCCTATCTAAACAGGTGAAAACCGTGTTTATCGAATGGGAAGAAGGGGTTGAGGTAAGCAAAGAAGCCTCAGACAAGTTTTTTGAGATCACCGGCATCGAAGTGATGACTCAGCGTCAAGCGATGAGTGAAGGGTTGGCTGAAACTCGTGAGTACTCAATGTTATCGCGCAGTATGTCGAAAGAGCTCAATGGCTCTGCTCGGGTACGAATAAGCCAAACCGATCCACTTGTTTATTGGGTTGAAGCACCGCAAGCACCGGGTTATTGGGTGCGCGTGCCGCTCACTGGCCTGCAAGAAAACAACCTAAAATTCTTAACCTTTTATTTATCGAGTATTGGCTTTTTAAGTGTGCTCGGTGGTTGGTTGTTTGCCCGCCATCTAAATAGACCTTTAAAAGCACTGCAACAAGCTGCTGTGAAAGTCGGCGTAGGTGACTTTTCAACTAAGCTAGAAGAGCAAGGCTCTACTGAAGTCATTGAAGTAACCCGTGCGTTTAATCAAATGTCGCGAGGTATTGCAGCTCTTGAGAACGACCGTCGGTTATTAATGGCTGGTGTTTCTCATGACTTGCGCACGCCGCTTACACGTATTCGCCTTGCCACCGAAATGATGTCGGACGATGAAGATTACCTGCGTGAAGGGATCATTCATGATATTGAAGATATGAATGCCATTATTGACCAATTCATTGAATATTTACGCCATCACAAACGTGAAGAACTTGAGCTAGAAGACTTAAACGCGATTGTTTCTGAAGTTGTCGAAGCTGAACAAAAACATCACCGCACTATTACCTTTAAAGAGAATCCGAGCTTAAGCGAAGTGCCAGTGAGTATGGTAGCAATAAAGCGTGTTGTTACTAATATGATTGAAAACGCAATTCGCTATTCAGATGGTGATATAGAGGTTGAAACCCGCGTGAGCAGTAATAAAAAGTTTGCCATGGTCGTGGTTAACGATCACGGCCCAGGGATCCCTGAAAGCGAACTTGAAACTGTATTTGAACCGTTTAAACAAGGTGATGCTGCTCGCGGTAGCGAAGGCAGTGGCTTAGGCCTTGCGATAATAAAACGTATTGTCGATATGCACGGCGGCCGAGTACAACTACTTAATCGCCCAGAAGGTGGCCTAAGCGCGCAAATCTATTTGCCTTTTTAAAAAGTATTTAGCTTTAAGCTATAAGTTTCAAGCAGCCCGAGTGGGTTGCTTTTTTATGGGTGGAGATTTATAGAGCAGTTAGTTACTTATAATTTAAGTTGCCACAGTTATGAGTTATCGATAAAACTAGTTTTAAAGTGCTTTCTGGCTTTGAAAGGTGCTGAAGCAATGATGAAATTTAAAGAAAGTAACAAGATAACTATTAAGATAGTTAGCCAGTTTAAAGCCATCTGAATGAGAGTTGGTGGTTCATAAAAGCCAAAATGCATGAAATCGGCAATTAAAATTTTATTTTTATAAATTAAGCTGTTACAAAAATTGCCAAGTGCAAAAAAAGATACACTAACCAGAAATAGCATAGCAGTTATAGTTGCCACTTTGAGCTTTAAAATATTTACCTTTATATGTTTCGTTAAAAAATATAGAAATACTAAAAACGCAATACTGCTTACAAAGAGCGTGGCACCTAGCCCCAGAGTTAGTAGATTTGAAACCACCCATACTGGCTTTACAGTTATTGGCAAATCATTCGGATTTATGTCGTCAGTCACTAAAAAGATGTAAATAGACATATAAGTCAAAATACTGATTACAGTGATCGGAATATGCCAAAGTAATTCACGCTTTTCTTTTTTACGAGCTGTTTTATGTGCGGTATTTCTCTGTGCAAGTCTTTCTAAAGGGTCCATTCTTTACTTACCTGAGTAATCATTCAAAAAATTTACCTTTGAGAAAGGTGATTTGCAAGTAACCATAGCCATTACTAGTCCTCCTATTTCTCAAAACAATAAAAAAGCGCGACATCAAATGCCGCGCTCTTTTTTCTTGAAGCTTAAAACTTACAGCTTACATCGCTTTAAATCGAATCGCTGTGCCGCCGCTGGTGGCAAGCTTTAACGTTAGCTTATCATCAGCAGTAACAATGCGTTTTTCTACTTTTAAGTCGTAAGGGTTATTTACCCATTCAGCTTTGTCACCGTCACGGTAGATTTGCGCTTCAAACTTTTTACCTTTATCTAAGAAGTCTAACTTCACTTCTAAAGTGCGGGCTTTTTCGTCTGTAACAGCACCTAGATACCAGTCGTTACCTGAGTATTGATCACGCTTGCGTTCTTTACGTGCAAATACAACGTAATCGCCTACTTCACCTTGTAGTGCAATACTTTGTTGCCAATCAGTTGGTACATCCTGAATAAACTGGAATGCATCTGGCTTCGCTAAGTAGTTACGTGGTAAATCTGCCGCCATTTGAATTGGGCTGTACATTACAACATATAGTGCTAATTGCTTTGCTAGGGTCGTTTGTGGGCGGTTGGTATCAGCACCTAAACCGTTAAAGCCCATATCAAAAATACCTGGCGTAAAGTCCATTGGGCCTGCAAGCATACGCGTGAAAGCTAGCATTGGAATATGCTCTGGTGGGTTCGGCGGTGTACCCCATGCGTTAAACTCTTGACCACGGGCACCTTCACGAGCAATCCAGTTAGGGTATGTACGACGTAGGCCGGTATCTTTCACAGGCTCATGCGTGTTGATACTAATTTTATGTTTTGCAGCAAGTTTTACGTTGTGTAGGTATTCATTAACCATGAACTGACCATCGTGCCACTCTTTGCGTACAATACCGTTTTCATCGATGCGCTTGATGTTACCACCGTCAGCGACATAACCTGTTTTAACTTGGCTTACATTTGATTTTTCGTATAACGCAAATGCATCTTCCATTTGGTTACGGTAGTTAGTCACGTTGCCCGAAGTTTCGTGGTGACCAATTAATTGTACGCCTTTTTCTTTGCCGTAACGTGTCAGCTCTTCAATATCAAAGTCGTCATAAGGTTGTGTGAAACTAAATACATCACCGTTATAGAACCAGTCGCCATCCCAGCCAGTATTCCAACCTTCAACTAACACACCATCGAAGCCATATTTAGCAGCGAAGTCCATGTAATATTTAGTGTTTGCAGTAGTTGCACCATGAATTTTACCGCTACCCCAAGTATTTTCATTGATGTGCATACCCCACCAAATACCTACGTATTTACCCGGTTTAACCCAAGATACATCGCCGAGTTTATTTGGTTCGTTTAGGTTTAAGATGATATCTGAGTTGATTAAATCAACGGCTTCATCACCAATTTGAATTGTACGCCAAGGAGTATTAAATGCGCCGTGCTTTTTAACCGCTACACCGTCTGACCAAGGTGTTAAATCGGCTTGGAAAGTACCATCACGACGTTGATTTAAAACCATGCCTGCATAATCAACAAGGGCAGCTTCGTGAATACTGATATGCACACCCTCTTTATTTTTTATAGTAAATGGTGTGTGCACAAGTGCCGCTTTATGAAGTGGGGTAGTGTTATAAACATACTCATAACGGTTCCAACCACGAGCGGGGATCCACCAAGCTGTTGCATCTGATGAGTCTGTAATAGCAAACTCTGTAAGCTCTTTAGTGATTTCTACATCATCATAGCCAGCTTGTTTAGGTAATTCGTATCGAAAGCCGACACCATCATTAAAAGCACGAAAACGTACTGTAAACGTACCACCTTGTGGTTGTGGCTTTTTAAAGGTAACAGCGATCTCGTTATGGTTATCAACTACCGTTTGGCGTTCACCCCAAGGTTGCTCCCAACTGCTTTTTACCGAATCATTGATTTGGCTGCTAATTTTGTAACCTTCGCTCATTGCTGGTTGTTTTTTAAAAACAAGGCCTAACGATGAGTTAGCAATGACTTGTTTACCTGCAAAGCTGATTTCGTAGCTAGGTGTGTGTTGCTCATCTGAGATAGTTACTTTGATCTGCCCATCAGGTGAACTGACGGTTGTGGTTTGTGCTAGGCAAGTACCTGAAAAGGCTGCTAACATTAAGGCAGTTAATCGCATTGTTGTTCCTTGGCGGCTTATGGTTATGGATTGTTGTCATGTATTCACATACATCCTTAAAGCATAAAGTGACTTGCTGGTTAATACGAGAGATCTGCATACGTATTCAACAAAGTGAACGCGGCGATATCCAGCCCAGCACCTAAAAAGGTTTAGCAAAATGACAAGAATAACCCTGTTGCTACTACTATTGTTCAGTCAAAGTTTACTGGCACAGCAGATACAGATAGTTGATAAGCAGAATCAACCAGTCAAAAATGCCGTGGTTTGGCTTAAAGGTTCAAAACAAGTTTCAGCTCTTGATAGTCATTACACTATGAGCCAAAAAAAACGTGCCTTTGTGCCTCATGTGTTGGCAGTGCCACAAGGGGCTAATGTTGAGTTTCCTAACCTTGATTCAATCATGCACCACGTTTATTCATTTTCTAAAACAAAGCAATTTGAGTTAAAGCTTTACCACGATAAACCAGAAAAACCGATTAACTTTGCACAATCAGGGGTTGTTGAGCTTGGCTGTAACATTCATGACTGGATGCTGGGTTACATTGTTGTTGTAGATGGGGGGATTTATGGGCAAACAGATGAACAAGGTATGGTTGAGTTACGCTTACCAGAAGGTAAGTTTACTTTGGCTGTTTGGCATGACCGCTTTAATGATATCAGCACACCAGAAACCATCGATATGACTAACAATACAAAGCTATTGAGCTACCAGCTAAAACAAGCCTTATTACCAAAACTAGAATTAAGCAGTGACGAGTTTGATGATTATGAATAAATGGCAAGCCTTGCTGTTGGCTGGTGTTTTTGGCTTCCCTGCAGTGGCATTTGCCGTGCATGATGGGCAGGTAACCGTAACGGCTGTGCGTGGTGACCAACTGGCGAGCTATCAGCGCAAAGGAATTGGCTTATACCGTTATGACCAAGAGCATGATGGTGTTGTGATATCCCAAGCTATGCTGAGTAGTCGTTTTGAGTTAACGAGTGATTGGTCTGCGCATACAGTGGTTAACGCCCATCCTGATCCTGAACTAACAATCGGTTTTACTCAGGCTTATTTACAATATCAACCGCTCACTGCAAGTCGTTACAAATGGGCTGTTAAAGCGGGTGGCTTTTATCCAAAAATGTCACTTGAAAACCCACAAAGTGGCTGGATGTCACCTTATAACTACACTAACTCTGCAATTAATTCTTGGATTGGCGAAGAGGTACGGGCCTTTGGTTTAGAGGCAAACATCAAGCGTCCAGGTAGAAAATTTAGAAGTAACCATAGTTTTGAAGGCTTTGCTGCGGTTTTTAAAGGTAACGATCCAGCGGGAACACTCTTGTCATGGCGAGGGTTCGCTATGCATGACAGGCAAACCACGTTCAATGAACAAATCGACTTTGCTATTCCACATTCTTTTGAGTGGACGCAGTTAGATAAGCAAGCTGAGTATGTGGAGCCTTTCGAAGAAGTCGATGGGCGCTTTGGTTATTACGTCGGTGCACATTGGGATTATCAAAAAAAATCGCAATTACGTGTTTATTATTATGACAACAATGGCGATCCAGGTGCGTTGAATACCCGTACTGGTCAATATGCGTGGGATACACGTTTTTTAAGCGCGGCATGGTTGTATAAGTTTAATAAGCAAACCCGCATTATTGTACAGATCCTTGATGGTAAAACAGCGATGGGTACAAATCGTGGGGTAGACAATGATTTTTATAGTCATTTTGTTCTATTAAGTCACAAGTTGGACCAGCATCGTCTCACAATTAGGTATGATTATTTTAAGGTTAGCGATCATGATGATTGGCAATTCGATCCTAACCAAAGTCGTGGAGAAGCTTTAACCGCAAGTTGGCGTTATCAACTGTCGACCAAGTGGCAAGTAGGTGCTGAATATTCAGTGCTGAGCAGTGACGCTCAAAATAGACCCGGTATGGGATTTAATGAGCATAACTCGCAGCAGCAATTGCAACTTTCAGCGAGTTGGCACTTTTAATTTCATACACTTTTTTAGTTTTTCTACTAACATTCTAATGAACGTGCTGATTAGAATTTGAATTAGGATAATGTATGAAGTTACAAAGCATTCGCGTCAAAAGTTCTTTGCCTATTGTGCTACTTGGCATTGCTATCGTCATTTTAATTGCCGGCTATACCTATCTAATTAACCTTCAAAAAGAAGCGATTGATGCACAGTCTGAACGTTTCTTAAATGCGGTTTCTGTTGTTGTTAATGCTGACCGAGATTTATACCAAGCCAAAGTAGCAGAGCTGCACCTGGTTACCCAAATGAAAGGGGATAAAGGCCAACTTACTGATCATCAAGAAAATGCCGAGCAGGTTAAAGACCGTTTCAAGCAATATTTATCTTATATGTCGCCATACTCTGAGGTGACTGGTCAGTTTCGTAATTTTGATAGCGCATTTGACGCTTGGTATGCAGCATCAACAGCTCATATTAATAACCCAGCAAATGCTTCACAAAAACAAGCGTCTGAGCAAAGTTTTTCGGCACTACGTGATATTTTAGATAAAGCCGGAGAAGCGGCAGACAAAACCTCTCAAGCAGAAACAGAAAAGCTGATGGATAAAGTAATGGGCTTTAAAGTGATGCTTATGGTGATGATTGCAGTGGTTTTAGCTGTTGCTGGTTGGTTTAGTTATTTTGTGCCGCGACAGCTTACAAAACAAATTAACTTTGTCACAGAGCGGATTAACGAGATAGCCTCTGGAGATGGTGATTTAACAGGTCGTATCAATGTTAAAACGCAAGATGAATTTGCCGAGTTAGCAACCGCATTTAATCGTTTTTTAGATAATCTGCAGCAGTTAATCAAAGATATTTTAGAGCAAGCGAAAGAGCTACATAATCTAGGTAACGATTTAGATAACTTTGCTAATCAAAACCATCAAGTTAACCAAAAGCTTAGTCAAGCTTCTGAGTCGATAGTCAGTGCTGTCCACGAAATGAGTGTAGCAAGTCGCGAAGTAGCGAATGTGGCGCAAAACTCATCTCATGAAGCTGATAATTCACAGCAGCTAGCTAAACAAGGGTTAGCTGCGGTTGATAATTCAAGCCGTAAAATTAATGCCCTGTCAGACAATATGGAGCATGCTAGCCAGCGTTCAACTGAGTTGCAACAAAACTCAGACAACATTGCCAAAGTGCTTGAAGTTATTCGTGCTATTGCTGATCAAACTAACTTACTTGCACTGAATGCGGCAATTGAAGCGGCCCGTGCCGGAGAGCAAGGGCGAGGTTTTGCGGTGGTTGCTGATGAGGTTCGCACCCTTGCAACTCGCACGCAAGAGAGTACTAATGACATTCAAACTATGGTTGAGCAGTTTGCATCAAGCGTTGAGCAGTCACTGCAAGCTATTAACAGTGGTAAGCGTTATGCAGATGAAGCAGTTGAGTCATTCACACAAACCAATGATGTGCTCAACTCAATGCAAGAGTCATCAGTTAAGGTAAATGATATGGCGATGCAGACAGCGCAAGCGACTGAAGAGCAAACCGCTGTGGCAGATGAAATTAGCCAAAATTTATCAGACTTAAATGACCAAACCCAACAAGGGGGCGGCTTAGCAAGTTCAACACAAGAAGTAGCTAATCGCATGAACCAACTAACTAATGAGCTAAATCAATTAGTGAATCGATTTAAAGTCTAGTTAAAGCCAACAAAAAAGGGCTCAATGAGCCCTTTTTTACATCTAGCTAAAACGCTTACTTTTTCTCAAAAGCACGCTTCATATAATTTGGTGTCGCTAATGCGCCGTAGTGAATACCTGCATTGTAGTATTCTGTGCTTTGCGCAAGTGTATTTGCATCATTTTCACGAAACCCTGCGAATGCTTCTGATTTACGAGCAAGGGTTACTGACCATAAGCCACTTGGGTAAATTGGCTGTGGGAAAGGCAACGTTTGTAGGTCAACAAAACCCACTTCTGTCATTGCATCACGCATTTCTACTAATAGTGGCATATGCATTAGTGGTGATTCACTTTGCTGAATTAAGATGCCACCAGGGCGAAGTGCAGTTAAACAGCTAGTATAGAAAGCGTGGTTGAATAAACCTTCGCCCGGGCCAACTGGATCTGTACCATCAACAATAACCACATCGATTGATTCTGGCGCGGCTTCACGCATGTACTTTATGCCGTCGTCAAACATCACTGTTGCACGAGGATCTTGGTTTGATTCACACAACTCAGGGAAGTACTTAAGTGACATTTGCGTCACGACTTCGTCGATATCAATTTGCGTTACGCTTTCAACACTTGGGTGTTTTAAAACTTCGCGTAAAGTACCGCAGTCACCACCACCAATGATCACAACATTTTTTGGATTTGGATGTGCAAGCAATGCCGGATGGCTGATCATCTCGTGATAGAAAAAGTTTTCACGGCTACTTACCATAGTACAACCGTCAATAATCATCAGATTACCGAAGTCAGTTGTTTCGTACATTTCTACTTTTTGAAATGGCGATTGCTGTTCATCAAGCTTTTTAGTAATGCGTAATGAAAAGGCACTACCATCACGGTCACTAATTTCAGTGAACCAGTTGTTTTGATCTAAATTAGCCATCTTGCTTATACACTTTTGGTTAATGGTAAAAAAGGGGGGCAATTTTGCCAGTGCTTGACCAATTGCTCAATCAAATTTTAATCAGTATAGCGAATATTTTTTATCACTTTGGCATATAGCGCAATTTTTGTTAGCGTGGTCAGCCCTAGCGTATTAAAATGTGCGTTTATATCTATTGAAATTACAGAAGACATTGCCATGACTTGGGGTTTAGACAAAGCACGCGATACATACAATGTTGCTCACTGGAGTGACGGTTACTTTGACATTAACGCACAAGGTGAGCTGGTGGCTTACCCTGATGGCGATCAAACTAAAGCTGCGGTGTCTTTATCTGAACTAACAGAGCAATTCAAAAAGCAAGGTCTTACTTTACCTGTACTGGTACGCTTTACCGACATTCTACAAAATCGTGTTGATACACTAACGAGTGCTTTTACCAAAGCCTGTAATGCCCGTGAATACCAAGGTAGTTATACCTGTGTTTACCCAATCAAGGTTAATCAGCAGCGCTCTGTGGTCAGTAAATTACTTGCTCATCCAAGCGGTTTAGTGGGCCTTGAAGCAGGCTCAAAACCTGAGCTTATGGCGATTTTAGGTGTAGCACAAGAGCCAATTACCATTGTTTGTAATGGCTACAAAGACAGTGAATTTTTGCGCTTGGCCTGTATCGGTCAAGGTATGGGTCATAAGGTTCATATTGTTGTTGAAAAACTCTCTGAACTAACCACCTTGTTGGCTGAAATTGATGACTTAGGTCTTGAGCCATCAATCGGTATTCGCATTCGCTTAAACTCGGTAGGCAAAGGTAAATGGCAAAACACCGGTGGTGAAAAAGGCAAATTTGGTTTAACTGCAGGCCAAGTACTTTCTGCGGTTGAGCTACTTAAGTCACGTAATAAACTTCATTTAATGCAACTTGTGCATTTCCATATAGGCTCTCAAATTGCCAATATCCGTGATATTCATCGAGCACTGCGAGAATGTGCTCGCCATTTTGCAGAGTTAACACAGTTAGGCGTACCACTTAATACAGTTGATGTTGGTGGTGGCTTAGGTGTTGATTACGAAGGCTCTGGTTCACGTAGTTCATGTTCAATGAACTACAGTGTTGATGAATATGCACGTAATGTAGTGAATGCATTTGCTGAAGTGTGCCAACAACATGATCTTAAGCACCCAGCCATTATTACTGAATCAGGCCGTGCGTTAACAGCGCACCACGCAGTATTAATTACAGATGTTATTGATGTTGAGCGTGCACCTAACCATGCGAATCCAACTGCACCAGATGTAGGCAGCGTATTAGTGCTCGATGAAATGTGGCAGTGCTTACAGCGTTTAACGCCGCGCATGGCATTAGAAATTTATCATGATGCAATGCACCTATTCAGTGAAGCCCATGACCAATATGTGCATGGCTTGCTCACCATGCTTGAGTGGGCGAAGCTAGAGCAGCTTTATTTTACTATTTTACACCGCGTTCGTGCATCCCTCAGCGAGAATGCCCGTGCCCACCGTGAAGTGTTAGACGATCTAAACGAAAAGCTGGCCGATAAGCTATTCGTTAATTTCTCATTATTCCAATCACTGCCAGATGTTTGGGGTATTCAGCAGTTATTCCCTGTGATGCCTGTTGAAAACCTTCATCAGCCATTAACGCAACGCGCTATTATTCAAGACATTACCTGTGACTCTGATGGACAAATTCGTAACTATGTTGAAGGTACAGGTATTGAGAGTAGTTTACCTATTCCTGAGTACAAGCAAGGTCAGCAATACCACATTGCCATGTTCTTAGTGGGCGCGTATCAAGAAATTTTAGGTGATTTACATAACCTGTTCGGCGACACAGATTCAGTGCATGTTGAGCTTACTGAAGCGGGTTATCAGCTGACTAACGCAATTAAAGGTGACAGCGTTAAGGACGTATTAAAGTTTGTTGATTATGATAGCGACATTCTTGCTGAAAACTTTGCAAAACGGGTTAACTCACTGGCAATTGATGAGCAATTTAAGGCACAATATTTGTCAGAACTAAATGCAGGCCTTGCTGGCTATACGTATTTTGAAGATTAAGCATTAAAGGAATAAGTAGTAATGTCCATGATCCGTTGTGTGTTCAGTTTTATATTTTACACCCTCAATACACTTTTTTGGTTTGTGCCCATCTTTATTTGTGGCGTGATTAAACTGATCCCAATTAAGCCTCTACAAAAAGCAATGAGTTGGATAGCTAAGCAATGCGCCACTATGTGGGTGAGTTGCAACAGCATCAACCAAAACATATTTGCTTCATATAAGCTAAACGTGATAGGTCTTGAGCAACTAAAAGCGAAAGACTGGTACTTGGTGATCGCAAATCATCAAAGCTGGGTAGATATCGTTGTAATGCAACGCGTGTTTAATCGCCGCATACCGTTTTTAAACTTTTTCTTGAAAAAAGAGCTAATCTACGTTCCTTTTTTAGGTCTTGCTTGGTGGGCATTGGATTTCCCATTTATGACTCGCACGAGTAAAGCCCAGTTAAAGAAAAACCCTAAATTGCGTGGTAAAGACTTAGAAACCACGCGCAAAGCTTGTGAAAAATTCAAAGAAATGCCAGTAAGTATCGTTAACTTTGTTGAAGGTACGCGTTTTACACCGCAAAAGCACTCGCGTCAAAATAGTCCTTTTGAACACTTATTAAAGCCAAAAGCGGGTGGTGTTGCGTTTGTTATGCAAGCAATGGGTGAGCAAATTTCCAAAGTGGTTAATGTCACTATTCATTACCCTGGTGGTATTCCTAGTTTTGTGGATTTTGCCAGTGGACGTGTAAAAGAAGTCGAAGTGCGAGTAGAAGTGATGGAAGTAAGCCCTAATTTAATCGGTGATTACACTGGTGATGCTGAGTTTAGAGTTAACTTTCAAGCTGAATTAAACCGCATTTGGAATGAAAAAAACCAGCAGCTAGCCGAGTTAGAAGCAAAAACGCAGTAGTATTGCTAACGCAGTCGAGAGCACACTTATGTTAAAGAAATTTTTACCAAATTGGTTAACAGGCGTTCTAGTTAGCATTGTCTTGTTTGCTAATGTAATCATTTGGGGCACGATTGTGCTGCTGTTTGGTGTGCTTAAATTAATACTGCCATTTAAAGTGGTTAGCGACATTCTTCATGTGGCTTATCGCGGTTGGTGTAAAGGTAACCGCTTAGCTTTGTGGTTAGGTTGCCCCACAATAGATGTTGATATTAAAGGCAAAGTCAGTACAGATGGTTGGTACTTACTTATCTCTAATCATATGAGTTGGCTAGACATTGTTGTTCTAAGTGCGATTGATGTTTTACCCGCGCCAAAGTTCTTTTTAAAAGATGAGCTGAAGTATGTGCCATTCATTGGCACCGGCGCGTGGGCCATGGGTATGCCTTTCATGAAACGTGTTAGCAAAGCACAGCTGGCAAAAAATCCTAAGCTGAAAGGTCTCGATGTTGAGCGCACTAAGCGCAGTTGCCGCGACTTTCGTAATCACCCGACAACCATTATCAACTTTGTTGAAGGTACGCGCTTTACGTGCCAAAAACACAAAAAACAAAATAGTCCGTTTACTTATCTTTTAAAACCTAAAGCGGGCGGTATTGCATTTGCCCTTGAGGTGTTAGGCGAACAGTTTGATGCATTATTAAATACCTCGATTATTTACCAAGGCGAGGGCGACCATATTTGCCGTAATCTGATGCGTGGCCGCCTTAATGTGATCAAAGTTGAAATGCACGTACAAGCAATTAGCGCAGAGATGATTGGTGATTACCAGCATGACCGCGCATTTAGAACGGCTTTTCAACAACATATTAATGAGTTATGGTTGCAAAAAGACGCTCAGCTACTAACTTATCATCAAGCCCAACAAGCTGAGTACCTTGCCAATATCAATAAAGAGGTTGAAGCGCCATGAAGCAAACTCACCTGCAAGAGCTGGTGATGCCTTGGTTTGAATCAATGCCAGACGCGGCGCTGTTAAGTGCATTAACGGCTACAGCGATTGGCGTTGGCTCATTACTATTAATTTATATGTTTACCCGTCGACTGCTGCTGCCGGGTATTCAAAAGGTTGTTACACGTCTGTCTCCAGAGCGCATAGGTGCGCTTACTCCAATGCTCAATAAACTGAATCGTCGTTTTGCGGGTATATTGTGCTGTGTACTGTATTTGGCAACCTTTGATTATGTTTACCCAGTTCATGATGTCGCTGCGTTGGTACTTAAAACCGTAGGCCAAGTTGCATTGATCATTTATGGTGGCTTCATTTTAAGTAGTGTGGTGAGCATTGCTGGTGGCATTTATAACCAACTTGATTTTGCCCGCGATATTCCGATTCAGGGTTTGATCCAAGTTGTAAAACTTATCACTTTTATGGTTTGCGCCATTCTCATTGTGAGCATTTTGCTAGAGAAGTCACCAACTTATATTCTCTCTGGCTTTGGTGCGATAGCGGCGGTGACCTTACTCGTATTTAAAGATACCATTTTGGGATTTGTCGCCAGTATTCAAATTGCAGCTAATCGATTAGTGACCTATGGTGATTGGATCCAAGTGGATAGCTATGGCGCGGATGGCGAGGTTATCGACCTTGGCTTAAATACGGTAAAAGTACGTAACTGGGATAACACTATCACAACCATTCCGACTTATATGCTGGTTGCTGGGTCATTTAAAAACTGGCGTGGCATGCAAGAGTCGGGTGGTCGTCGTATCAAGCGTGCTTTAAACATTGATATGAACAGTATTCGTTTGGTTGATGATGCGTTTCGAGAGCAAATTGATGCTGCTATTCCACTTAACGACTATATTCGCGTTTCAAGCTTGCCCGATCCGGTGACAAACCTTGGTTTGTTTCGTCGTTATGCTGAAGGTTACTTAAAACAACACGAAAAAATTAATCGTGATTTGACCTTAATGGTGCGTGAGCTACAACCGATGAATCATGGCTTACCTATTGAGTTTTACTGCTTTAGTGAAGATAAGCGCTGGATTTCATACGAGCACTTGCAAGCAGAGATTATGGATCATTTACTTGCTGTGCTACCAATCTTTGGACTCAGACCATATCAAAGTGTTACTGGGCAGTTAAGTACAAGCGAAGCTCAAACAGGGCTAAAACCAAGTATCAAGGTTGCTAACCCTGTGCGCGAAAAAACTTAAAACTGACTAACTAGCACGCTCAGTGCAATAAAGCCTAACAATAGCCACCAAATAGGTGGCTTTGCCATTCTTAGCCACGTAAATGCTGCAATGACTAAAGCTACTTGCCACAAATTTTGCACTGCCGATTGCCAAATAGGTGAATAAAGGGCGGCAGCTAAAAAGCCCACTACAGCGGCATTTAACGCTGCAATACTGCCCGCAAAGCGAGGCTTATCAGCCAGCTGTAGCCAGCTTTTCATAAAGGCTAACATCAATAAAAAGCCCGGTAAGAAAATCATGATGGTCGCAACAATCGCACCTATAAGTGGTGTATTCGGCGACACTTGTGCGCCTAAGTATGTGGCGATAGTGAACATCGGTCCAGGTATGGCCTGAGCACTGGCATAAGCAGATAAAAACTGCTCGGTTTCAAGGCTCGGCACGCCAGCTTGTAAAATGGGTAACACAACGTGGCCGCCACCAAAGACCATAGCACCAGTTTGGTAAAATGGGGCAAACAAAGAAAACCCTTCGCCTAAAGGCAAAAAGCTAATTAGTAACAAGACGGTAAATAAACAAAGCGGTAACCAAGCAATTTTCACAGGTTCATGTTCTTGGTTCTCTGGCAGTTTAAGCTGAGGATAAAACCAACCTATGGCTGCAGCTGCAATCAGCACTATAATTTGACTTGATAACTGTGAGAAAACAATCAGTGCAATCGTGCTCAATACCGCGATAAGCTTGTGTAAGTGGTTTTTGCAAAAGCTCATTGCCATACTGTAGGTCGCATCGGCAACAATCACCACAGCGAAGAGTTTAAGCCCGGCAATGACCGCAAAGTAAATATCACCAAACTGGTGAGCGCTAAGAGCCAAAAAAAACATAATCAAAAATGAGGGCAGGGTAAAACCAATAAAAGCACATAGGCCGCCTAATATGCCCCCTTTTTCAACCCCCATTGCAAAGCTAACTTGGCTTGAACCAGGGCCTGGTAATGCTTGGCTTAGGCTAATCAATTGCGCATAGCGCTCAGCAGTGAGCCATTTTAAATTATCAACAAAGTGGCGCTTAAAATAACCAAGGTGTGCCGCAGGACCGCCAAAGCTCATACAGCCTAATAAAAAGAATTGTTTAAAGATGATAAATAACATTACTTTTACCGTTACAGGGTGATTGTTTCTATTATGACAAAATTGTATGACATTTTTGTGGTTTTTATGACACAAGGCCGTCTACAATATAGAGAACGAGTGAACGTAGTTATGAGTATCACTATGAAACGCTATATTACCAGTTTATTGTTATTACTTTGCAGCAGCTTTGCACTTGCAACCTCTTTTGAGAAAGTTGTGGTGGCTGTTGATCATGCGCCTCCTTATGGCATGGTCTCTGAAGATGGTAGAGTCAGTGGCGCAATAGTGGATATTATGCGTGAAATTCAGCGTACCTTACCAATCAAGCTTGAATATGTCGCTTGCCCGTTTTCTCGTTGTTTAAAAATGCTCGAGCAGAATGAGCTAGATGTGATGGGCGGGCTTATTCGCACAGAAGCGCGCGAGCAAAAAATACAGTTTCTTACCCCGCCGTATATGATGCTGTCATCTTCTTTCGTGTTTTATGCAAAAGCTGATAGCGAACTTAAAATAAATAACTACCAAGACCTAGTCGGGAAGCGCATTGCGGTAATGCGAGGTGCTGCGCATTTTCCTCGTTTTGATAACGATAAAACACTCACTAAAGTTGAAGCCTTAAGCGAACATAATGCGTTTGACATGTTACTAAAAGACCGTGTTGAACTGGTAATTGCTGTTGAGGAAACAGCTGACCACGCCTCAGTATTTTTGCAGCGGCCTTCACAAGAAATTGTAAAAATGCCTTATCGCTATAAAGATGTTATTTATGGTCACATTGCCCTAAGTAAACAGTTTGCAAGCTCGGGTTTAGCCGAAAAAATTCAAGACCGCCTCAATACGTTAGTCCTCAATGGCCGTTTAACAGAATTGGTCAAAAGTTATAACTTACCTCCGGTTACTGCTGTAGCAATCGATAAGTAACCCATTCTTCATAGTTTGTTCATAGACGTTCATTCATAATTGTTAACAATTCAATTTGAATAATTGCCATGGAGAGACACATGACTTTTACAAAATCAGTTTTAACAGTGGGCGTATTAGCCGTTCTATTAACAGGTTGTGAGACAACGAATACAGGTAAAGGCGCTGCGATTGGTGCTGCTACAGGTGCAGTACTAGGTAAAGCAACGGGTGACCATGACGATAAACGTATCTTCATTGGTGCGGCTATTGGTGCATTAGCGGGTGCTGCCGTTGGCGATTATATGGATAAGCAAGAAGAAGCATTTCGCGATGAGCTTGCAGGTTCAGGTGTTGAAGTGGTTCGTGAAGGCGACAATATTCGTCTAGTGATGCCATCAAATATTACTTTTGCAACTGACCAATCTTATATTTCGTCTGGCTTTCATAGCACCCTAGATGCGATTGCTAAGGTAATGAATAAATACGAAAAAACCTACTTAAGCGTTGAAGGTCATACCGACAGCACAGGTAAAGATAGCTACAATATGACGTTATCTCAACAACGTGCGCAAAGCGTAAAAGATTACTTAGTTAATCATCAGATTATGTCTGCGCGTATCAGCACTCGAGGCTATGGTGAAACACGCCCTGTAGCGAGCAATGACTCAGCAAATGGCCGAGCTTTAAACCGCCGCGTAGAAATTCAGATCGTACCGAATACACAAGGTTAGATTTTATATCTAGATTTGTGGTCAGGTTTGATATGCCCTTTCAAACCTGACATTTCCCTTCTTAATCTCGATTAAACTGTAATTCGCACAATTGTTTATACAATGGGTTAGTTTCAAACAATTGCTGATGCGTACCCGTTGCAATAATTTCCCCTTTATCCATCACGACAATTACATCGGCGTGTTTAACTGTTGCTAAACGATGGGCAATAATCAGTGTTGTTCTGTCTTTCATTAGATGCTCAAGGGCAGCTTGTACATGAAACTCACTTTGTGCGTCGAGTGCACTGGTTGCTTCATCAAGCAATAAAATGGCAGGGTCTTTTAATATTGCACGCGCTAGTACTATGCGTTGTTTTTGCCCACCTGAGAGCCTAACACCTTGCTCACCTAAAAAGCTGTGATAACCATCTGGTAGTTGCTTAATAAACTCATCGGCATGGGCATATTTAGCCGCAGCATATACTTGCTCGTCGCTGGCGCTTGGGTTGCCATAGCGAATGTTATGCATTACATCAGAGCTAAATAAAATTGGGTTTTGTGCCACCATGCCCATTTGCTGGCGTAAGCAATCAAGAGAGAGTGCTTTTATGTCTATTCCTGCCAGCGAAATACTCCCAGAGCTTGGGTCATAAAAGCGCTGTAGTAACTCAAACAATGTTGTCTTACCAGCGCCTGATGGGCCAACGATTGCAACAGTTTGCCCTTGTTTTACTTGTAAATTAAGCGCATTTAAAGCGGCTTTATCTGGCCTTGAAGGGTAATGAAAAGAAACATCATTAAACTGAATAGCAGGGTGATTAAGCTTGTTTTCCTCAAGTTGTGCATCATGATTTGTATCTGGGCTTTTGATCATGCTTTTAACGGCGAGCAGCTCTAACAATCGTGCAGCTGCACCTGCTGCTCTTTGCAACTCACCGTACACTTCGGCAACGGTTGCTACAGACATCGCCACCATAATCGCATAGAACACAAAAGCACCGAGCTCACCACCAGTCATGGTGCCAGCTAATACGTCGCTGCCACCGACCCACAGCATCACGCTAATGGCACTAAAGGTCAGAAATATAACTGCTGCAATCAAAAACGAGCGCTGTTTGATACGGCTCTTCGCTACTTGAAACGCCTTGTTGGTTTCTTCGCTAAATGCGGCTTTTTCACGTTCTTCGTGACTATAACTTTGCACTACTTTAATATTTTGAATGATCTCACCAGCATAGGTGCTGATATCGGCAATGGCATCTTGGCTTGAGCTAGCCAGCTTTCTCACTTTTCGGCCAAAAATCATCATCGGCAGTAGTACTACGGGCACGCAGGCAACAACCACAAGAGTTAGCTTTAGGTTGGTGATAAGTAGCATAGCCAAGCCACCAATCAGCATTAAGCTACTGCGTAATGCCATCGAAAAAGAGGAGCCAATGATAGATTGCAACAAGGTGGTGTCGGTGGTTAGTCGCGACATCAGCTCGCCGCTGCGGTTTTCTTCAAAGTAGCTGGGGTGTAATGTAACGATGCGATCAAACACGGCTTTACGGATATCGTTACTGACTCGCTCACCAATCCACGACATTAAATAAAAGCGACAAAAAGTACCTACAGCCAATAAGCTTATTAAACCAATCAATACCATCACCGCTTGTTGAAGCTGAGCTTGTGAGCCCGCAATAAAGCCATGGTCGATAACAAATTTAACGCCTTGTCCGAGTGACAAGTTAACACCGGCCGTAAGCAGCAAGGCGCCTAGGGCTGCAAACACCATCCATTTATAGGGTTTTATAAAAGCTAAAATCGGTAACAGGCTACTAAATGCGGCCTTTTCTTTATTGTTAGACATGCTAGATTCTTGTTGGTGAATAGGGTATAGATATGGTTATCAATGCTCTAAAAATCAACAGTTATTAAGGGATTAGTATGGAATCTACAACGATCAGTGGTCAATTCACCGTAAAGTTAAACCCAATTGGCGGCTATGCCACAGGGCAAGATGGCGTAAATTTGGGACGCATGTCGATTGATAAACAGTTTTCAGGTCCATTAGAGGCTACAAGCCAAGGCGAAATGCTCAGTGCCATGACTGCAACTCAGGGCAGTGCAGGTTATGTAGCGATTGAACAGGTCGTCGGTAGCTTAGAGGGTAAGCAAGGCAGTTTTGTACTACAACATTTTGGCACTATGGATAAAGGGGCTGACCGATTGATTTTAGAAGTGGTGCCTGACTCTGGCGCAGGAGAGCTTGAAGGTCTTTCTGGTAAAATGGCAATTCGAATTGAATCGGGTATTCATCATTATGACTTTGAATACCAACTGATGGACTAACATGCAAAAAGTAGTTGAGTTTAAAAAGAAGCGCTTTTTCGGCGGCATCGATATTGATGCATTAAATCAACGGGTGTTCGAATTAGGCCAAGCTGGCTGGCAAGTGAAAACCATCACCACTGCCACTGGGGTTTATGGTCAGATAACATCTGTTTTATTACTAATTGAGAATAACGAATAATGACACTAACTGAGTGGTTGAGTTTAGTTTTAATTTGCGTGATGGGGGCAATGTCGCCGGGGCCGAGTTTAGCTGTGGTTTTAAAACACAGTTTACATGGTGGTATGAAGAACGGCATGTTAGCGGCGTTGAGCCACGGTATTGGGGTTGGCTTTTATGCGTGTGCCTCGTTACTAGGTTTAGGTGCGCTGATGACTCAGTTACCAACGCTTTATCAAGTGCTGGTCTATGGCGGTGCAGCCTATCTCGCATATTTGGGTATTCGTATTCTGTTAGCTAAACCTAGCTCGCAAGCACTGAATGTTGAGCAAACTAAGCCGAGCCCTCGCAGCGCGCTGCAAGACGGCTTTGCCATTGCCTTTTTAAACCCAAAACTTGCGGTGTTCTTTTTAGCGTTGTTTTCGCAATTTATTGACCCTGAGAACCTGACTTTGCAAGTTGGTTTAATCATGTGTTTAACGGTATTTGTGCTTGATACAGGCTGGTACCTACTTGTTGCACTGTTAACCGAAATATCAAAAAAGCGTTTTGGTTTCACCAAGACAAATCCATGGCTCGAAAAATTGCTAGGGGTGATCTTTATTGCCTTAGCTGTTCGCGTTGTTATTACCCTATAAATCCCTCTATATTGCGATTACATCACTAATAAAAAAGGGTTGTGATCGCTGCTCTCCCCAGCAAGCTCCTATTGCATACGTATTCATCACACAATATTTACCTTTTGGTTACACTTTATTGGTTGTTTTTTGACAACAACAATAACCACAAATACAACACCTCCAACGACAACAGGGTGGAAATCCAATGGGGAAATTCAAGCTAAGTGCGCTTATGCTGGCTTTAGTGGCAGCAAATAGTGCAATAGCGGCGACGGAAGAAGAACGCACATCAGCAAAGGAAATCGATCCTGAGCTAGAAGTAATCGAAGTGCGCGGCTTTAGTCGCAGCTTAATTCAATCATTAAATCAAAAACGCTTTAGCGACACTGTCTCTGAGCAACTATCAGCTGATGACTTAGGGGCATTACCTGATGTGTCTATGGCAGATGCATTAACACGTCTACCGGGGATCTCGGCGGTACGTACCGGTGGCCAAGCTGCCGAAATCAACATTCGCGGTTTATCTGGTGGATTTGTTTTTTCGACATTAAATGGTCGAGAGCAAGTATCTACTAGTGGTAGTCGCAGTATTGAGTTTGACCAATATCCGTCAGAGTTAATCAGTTCCGCGGCGGTCTACAAGTCGCCAAAAGCATCACTTATTGAAGGGGGCGTAGCAGGTACGGTAGAGCTACAAACAGCCAGCCCATTGGATAATGACCAGCAACACAAATTTACTGCGAATGTGCGTGGTATGTATAACGACCGTGCTTCAGAGGTATTTGATGCCACGGAGTATGGCGACCGTATTAGCTTTTCTTACCAAGGCAAGTTTCTTGACGATACGCTAGGTGTCGCACTGGGTTACGCGCGCTTATTCCAACCAAGTGTGGCGACTCAGTTTATCGGTTTAGCATATAACGGTAATAAAGATGTTGATGGGCTAGCAAATGATACCGATGGCCCTGCTGATAACCCTGCTAATGAATACATCAGTGAAGGTTTTGAGCTTCAGCACTTAGGTGGTGAAGAAACCCGTAATGGTTATTTAACCTCAATTGAATGGGTGCCAGCCGATAACTTTAAACTAAAAGGTGATGCGTTTTTATCGCGTTTTGATAGCGAATCATTTGCCCGTGGTTTTCGGGTTAAGTTTGGTGGTCCGTCTGCGGTGTATGCTAACCCAGTGCTTGACGGTAATGCGGTGATTGGTGGTGCGATTAACCGCACATCAAATAGCTTTACCCGTGTTGAAATCGTTAATGATGATAACCAAGACTTTGATGAAGTAGACAGCTACGGCATTAATGCCGATTGGCAAGTTACTGAGCGTTTAAACGTCAATGCTGACGTGTCGCTATCACGTGCGAAAAGTAATTTCCGCAATGGTTTACTTTGGGCATTGGTAGCAGAAGATGCCACCGTTGAGAACCCTGTGTTCGATACCAATGTATCGCTTAACTATCAATTGAACGGCTTAAACTTACCTGATGTAGGTTTTAACCAAGCCGACGCATTTAGCGATATTGACCGAGTTATGGTCAGTAAATACGGTATTTACCCGTATGAAAATGAAGATGAAGTAAAAGCATTTCGACTCGATTTTAAGTATGAGTTAGAGAGTAACTGGTTTAGCTCAATTGAATTTGGTGCGCGTTATTCAGACCGTGAGTACAGCAATAATCGCTCTGTATTTGAATACGGTAACGATGGTGCATTTTCTTCGACTCAACCACCGCTTCGTCTTACCGATGACATGACCACCGTAGTTGATTGGCAAGGTGAGTTTAGTTATTTCCCATCATATTTAGCGATAGATTTAGATAAAGCACTCAACGCATGGTTTCCTGATGGGACTCCGCAGCCTGTACAGACCTGGGGTAACGCCGATGGTGTTGTGGATTTAGATGGTGATGGTGAGCCAGATGCGCAAGGCTATACCACTAACTACTCATGGACCATGTTACAAAGTGGTTCAGTGTATGAAGAAGTAGTGTCAGCCTATCTGATGCTTAACATTGATACTGAAATTGGCACTCTACCCGTTACAGGTAATATTGGTATTCGCCGAGTAGATACCGATCAGTCAGCGACGGTACTCGAAAACGTCGGTGGCGACCCACAACTCGGTGCGCAGTATATTGTTGATGACAATGGCATTGTTAACGACCTTTATGCACCAAGCGTGTTAGGCATTAAATACACTGACTACCTGCCTTCATTAAATCTGAACTTTAAAGTCAGTGACGCGACACAAATTCGTTTTGCTGCGGCAAAAGTGATGGCCCGTGCTCCGATTAACCGTTTAGCGGGTGATGCCAGTGCATCGGTTAACAATGACGGCGAAATTAACGGTTCAAGTACTAATAACCCATTCTTAAAACCTTTCTATGCTGATCAATACGATATCTCCTACGAGCAATACTTTGAAGACACCGATGGTGCACTGGTTGTTGCTGCGTTTTATAAGAATATCGACTCATTCATAGATACGGTAGCCATCGAGAACTTTGACTTTAAGGGTAATGGTTTTAACGTACCAGAATACATTGTTGACCCTGTCAGCGGTGAGCAAATCGAAACCACAAATGGGGTGTACACAACTGCGGTTAACAACGCCAAGGGCGGTTATATTCGTGGTATTGAGCTTGCCTATACGCAAGTTTTCTCTTTCTTACCCTCACCGTTTGAAGGCCTAGGTATTAACGCCAGTTACTCATATACCGAGAGTGAAGTGCAATCTATTACCGATTTAGGTGGTGATTCTGTGTCGCAAGACTTGCCTGGCCTTTCAAACAATGTCTTTAACGGCACACTTTTTTACAGCTATGAAAACTTTGAGACACGTTTGAATGTGCGTTATCGCGATGATTTCGTTTCAGAGCAAGTTGCTGTCAATGAGCAAGTGGTGAATTTTGATGCAGAAACGGTTGTCGATTTCCAAACGTCGTATCAGTTCACAGATTCATTCGGCATGTTATTACAAGTGAATAACTTAACCGATGAACCAACACAAAGCTACTTTGGAACAACCAGTAAAACAGGCACCACGCAATTCTTTGGTCGTCAGTTTTATCTAGGTTTTACCTATAACCATTGATCAGTAAGTTGGAGATAATAATATGAAAATAATAGCTAATTTTAGCCGCTTACTGATTGCATGTAGCATGGTTTTGCTAACTGCATGTGGTGGTGGCGCTAGTAACGATATAGATTCAGGGCAAGTTTTATTGACCTGTAGTGTCCCGCAAGTTCCCAATGAAGCGGGGACTGAGTGTGTTGATCCACCACCGATTAGTTGTCCGGCACCAACGGTACCCGATGAGAATAATGAAAGCTGCGTGGTAGGCGCTGATCCCACTTTGCCTGATCCTGTGGTTTTCCCTGCAGACGACGAAGCCATCTTATTCTATAACCGCACCAGTGATGATGCATACGAAGGCTATCGATTACACTCATGGAATAATGATGATTGTGATGCGTACGCAGCGCCGTTTGATGCCACTGATTGGGCCAATGGGCATGAATACGATGGTATTGATCCTAACTATGGTGCGTACTGGATTGTAAAACTAAAAGAAGGTTACAACGAGTGTGCTAACTTCATCGTGCATATTGGTACCGAAGGGTCTGGCAAAGCGTTTGGTGATGTTGATTTAAAAATGCCATTGATGCAGGACGATGAAAAGTTCCAACGTATGAACTTTACCATTCATGGTGAACCATCAGTATTTGAATATCCAATTGTTAGCTTAGGTGAGCGCCCGGTGAGTATTTCTGGTGCCTCAGCGCATTGGATTGATTTATCTACTATGATTTATCAGCCAAGTAATGAGCTGACAAGCATCATTAAATTACACTCATCCAACAGTGCAGATTTAGCTGTCGATGAAGATACTGGTGAGTTAAATGGTCAAGTGGTTGAGCTTACATCGACATCTTTAAGCGATGAACAAATCGCTAAAGTGCCGCACCTTGCTGGATGGAATGCATACCAAGGTAACTGGGATGCAGCCGCTGCAAAAGAGCTTATTAAACAACAGCTGGTTGTGGCAGGCTATGATGCTGATGGCAAGCTAACAGAAGCCACTTATGTGCAAGCCGCTAAAGCCCTCGATGACTTATACACCAGTGGCGAAAGTGATGCTAATGAAGCACAACTAGGTGTGCATTACGCCAATAATGGCATTGATGTGTCGGTATGGGCTCCAACGGCAAGCAATATGAAATTAGCGCTGTATGATGCTGATAAAACAGAGCTTGAACAACTTGCTATGACCTTTGATAGCACAACGGGTATTTGGTCTAGCAATGTCGATATCAGTCACGATCGCCATTACTACCGCTTTATGTTTGATGTTTATCACCCAGCGACTAAGCAAATTGAAAGCTTATGGAGCACAGACCCTTATTCATTAAACGTTTCAACCAATGGTCTATATAGCCAACTGATCAACCTTGATGATGAAGATACTAAACCAACCGGCTGGGATGAGCGTATGGTGCCAACGGTTGATTACCCTGAGCAAGCGGTCATTTACGAAGGCCATGTGCGTGATTTTAGTGTACGTGATGAAACCGTCAGTGAAGCAAACCGTGGTAAGTATCTTGCGTTTACTGAACTTGATAGCGCACCAATGCAACATCTCAAAAAGCTGGCAGATAATGGCTTAACCCATTTCCATTTACTACCACTGACAGATATTGGCACCATTGATGAAGATGCCAGTCAGCGTGTTGATATTACTGCAACCTTAGGTGATTTATGTAGCCGCATTGAGGATGATGCCGATGCATGTAAAACCGAAGATAAGAGTGCTTTGATAGTTGATTTAATGGCGTCATATCTACCAGGCTCTGATGATGCTCAAGCACTTGCTAATGCAATGCGTGGTGTTGATAGCTTTAACTGGGGTTATGATCCGCATCACTTTATTGCGCCTGAAGGTTCTTACGCTTCATCACCTGAAGGTATTGCACGAGTCAAAGAAACGCGTGCGATGATCCAGTCTTTACAAGAAATTGGTTTACGTGTCGTGCTTGATGTTGTTTATAACCACACGACCTCATCAGGTGTTTGGGATAAATCAGTGTTCGATAAACTCGTTCCGGGTTATTACCACAGATACAACGAAACCTCTGGTGATATTGAGCGTTCAACCTGTTGTGAAAATACAGCAACAGAACATGTCATGATGGACAAATTTGTCGCTGATTCAATGGTGATTTTAGCCCGTGATTTTGGTTACGATAGCTTCCGCTTTGATGTGATGGGGCATATGCCAAAAGCGTCAATTATGACCGCGCTTAGTGCAGTGCAAGCGGTTGACCCAGATACTTACTTCTACGGTGAAGGGTGGAACTTTGGTGAAGTCGCTGATAACCGTTTATTTGTGCAAGCTAAACAAATGGATATGGCTGGCAGTGAAGTAGGCACCTTTAATGACCGTATCCGTGAGGCAATTCGTGGTGGTGCGTTCTTTAGTAATAATGTCACAGATGGCAATTTATCTGAGCAAGATACGTTGCGTTTATCACTGGCAGGTAACTTACAAAACTACATTCTTAAAGACTTTAAAGGTAATTCAGCAAAAGGCAGCAGCTTTAGCTGGAGTGGTCAGCCAGCGGCTTACGCCCTTGACCCGGCTGACAGCATTAACTATGTCTCTAAGCATGATAACGAAACACTATGGGATCAGCTGCAATATAAACATGGCACTAACTTAAGTATTGAAGAGCGTGTGCGTGTTCACAATATGGCTTTAGCTATGCCGCTGATGAGCCAAGGTATTCCATTTATGCAAATGGGGGCTGATATGCTACGTTCTAAATCAATGGATCGTAATAGTTATGATTCTGGTGATTGGTTCAACTTTGTTGATTTCAGTATGGATACCAATAACTGGAATGTAGGCCTACCTCCTGCGCAAGATAACCAAGCGAAGTGGGGCGAAATTGCACCTATTTCAGCAAATCCTAATGCACAAGCGATGGCAAGCGACATTGAGTACGCAAGTAATGTATTTACTGAATTCTTAGCAATTCGTAGTGCCAGCCCATTATTTAGTTTAACCACAGAGCAAGACATTTTAGATCGCGTTGGCTTCCACAATATTGGTAAGCGTCAACAGCAAGGCTTAGTCGTGATGAGTATCGATGATGGCGTTGGGTTGACTGACCTAGATAGCCAATACGATGCCATTGTTGTGGTGATGAACGGTACGGATCAAAGCTTATCGCATACGGTATCAACGGCTGCGGGTTTTGAGCTTCACCCTGTTTTAAAAGCGAGTGTTGACTCAAGTATGTCAGCAGCAAGTTTTATGGCTGGTGAAGGCGAAGGTACCTTTAATGTTCCGCCTTATACTGTTGCTGTGTTTGTGAAACCACAAGCTGATGCACAAGGCGAAGGCCTAAGTGCCGATGCAACTGTGGGTGCGCCAGATATTGTGCCATTTGGTAGCACAACAGTTTATGTTCGTGGCTCGTTAAATGACTGGGGTACGGCAAATAGCTTTGAATATGTAGGTAATGGCGAGTATAAAATTGCGATTCCTCTAACCGCAGGTAGCTATGAATTTAAAGTGGCTTCTGAAGATTGGTCTACCGTTGATTTTGGTGCGCTTTCTGCTGATGTTGCTGAAGTGATTGAAGGCGAAGATGAGCCGCTAACACGCAGTGGTGCCAATATGACCTTTACGGCGGCAATGGATGCTGTTTATGTGTTCTCATTTGATGCCACAGACACCGAAAACCCAGTACTTAAGATCTATAATGAAGAGCCATTTGTTGGTACGCCAATTTATGTACGCGGTAGCTTAAACGATTGGGGTACCAGTGATGAGTTAATGTATCAAGGTAAAGGTGTTTATACCTTCACTAAACAGTTAACTGCGGGTAGCTATGAGTTCAAAGTGGCCTCTGAAGATTGGAACACGGTGGATTATGGCTCAGGTGAAAGTAGTGCAGCGGTTACAGTGGGTACTGAAAAGCTACTCGCAGTAAAAGGCGCAAATATGACAATGGATATTGCAAGCGATGGTCAATATCAGTTTGTGTTTGATGCCAGTAACCTTGAAGAACCACTTATGACTGTATTCAATGCAGAAATGTTTGGCGAAACTCAAGTGTACTTACGTGGCAGTGTAAATGATTGGAGCACAGATAACCCACTGATTTATACTGGTGATGCGATGTACAGTACCACCATGACATTAGAAGCCGATGACTATGAGTTTAAAGTCGCTTCTGAAGACTGGAATACGGTGGATTACGGTGGCAGTGGTGATGCCCCTGTTGCTGTGCTTGGCGAAGCGGCTTTACTAGAAGCGGTTGGCGCCAATATCGCTCTGAGTATTGCAGCTGCTGGCGATTATCGTTTTACAGTGCAAGGACCTGATCTGAGTAAACTAACAGTGACGGTTGAAGCAGTGGAATAGCTTTCCCTGCAGTACCCTTAAGCCGGGCTTTTGCTCGGCTTTTTTTGTATTTAATGAAAAGTTTGTATATTGTCATAACTCTCTATCAAGGAGCCTATGATGACAGAAACCAGTTTAACGAGTGCTAGCTTTGATCCAAAAGTAAAACAATATTGGTTATTACTGGGTATTTTTACCTGTGTGATTAGTATGGTAGGGATCCCTTTCATTCCAATAGTTGCGTTAATAATCTGGCTGGTGGCAGGGCGTATTTTAGCGGCGATGTCAGCCACGTTGTTAACGCGTAAGTTAGTGGTAAAACGAGGTGTTTTCTTTAAAGAAGAAAAATCGATCCCACTTGAAAAAATAACCGATGTGGCACTTAGCCAAGGTCCTTTAATGCGTCAATTTGGCCTTTATCGACTGAGCTTTGAAACGGCAGGTCAATCAGGACAAGGTGCATTGGTATCATTGCTCGGAGTGGTTGATGCTGAGAAGTTTCGCGAGGCAATCTTGAAACAAAAAGATGAAATGACTCAAAGCAGCAGTGCTAAAGCTGAGCATCAACCTGAAGATATTCAGTTAGAACTGCTGCGCTCACTTACTTATAGCGTAAAAAACATTGAGCAAATGTTAGTTACGCTATTAGATGAAAAGCGTTAAGCCATTTGTAAAGTAGAGCTACCAGCTTGTACGCTGAGCGCTTTTTTACGCTCGTTAAGCAGTGTGTAATCGGCTGTTTTAACGCTACTTACATAATGCCACTGGGCAAGCGCTTGCTGTTGAGTAAAGGTGACCGTTAAGTAACCGCGTTCAACTAAGTTGTTGTAGGCTAAGTCGTTAACCAGTAATGCAATAACTTGCTCAATTTGTGCGACAGCCTCACTCGATTGCGTATTTAACGCTAAGTAGTTCTCAAGACCTGGAGAAGAAACCGAAGATGTTGCAAACTCAACACCAGCTGCAGCTTTAGCAGAAACAGGGTTACTTGCATCAGTGACTAATTGTCCTGCCCAGCTGTTATGCGTATCACCAGCTAAAACCACCAAGTTCTTTTGTGCAGCAATTGCAGTCCCAAGTATTACCTCTCGTTCATAAGCATAGCCATCCCATGCATCAAGATTATAAGGCGCTGTTGTTTCTACGCGTGCTCGCTGCTCACTAGTCACCGTTGGATCGCCAGCTAATACGCGCCCTTTAATTTGCGCAAGCTCACTAAATAAGGTATTTGCTTGCGCAAGTAATGCAGATGGATCAGCTCCGTTTGCTTGAGTTACTTGAATATTCATAAGTAACTGTAAAATCTCGAATGGCAAATGCATTTTGGTCATCAGCACTTGTTGTCCAAGTACTTGCCATTGTGTTGTTGCTGTCGTTAAACCATCAGTCAGCCATGTAAGTTGCTCGTTACCTAATAGAGCACGAGTAGGTGAGCTAATTGCTGCAACAAAGTCAGTTTGTCCTTGGCTGCTGGTTAAGTCGAAATCTGCATAATTAACTTGCTCGTCGCGAGCTAAAACACGGGTATCGAGCATGTGTAATGAAACTAAATTACCAAACTCAAAGCGTCGATAAATACGTTCTTTATCGGCAACATTACGGATCGGCATCCATTCAAAGTAGGCTTGTAACGCATGCATTTTGCGCTCGCTAAATTCACCTTCGCCGTCGTTGTGATTTTCAGCGCCACTGTGCCATGTATCATTAGTTATTTCATGGTCGTCCCAAACAGTAATAAATGCACACTGACTATGGGCAGCTTGCAAGTTATCGTCTTTACGATAATGGGCGTAACGTTTGCGATAATCCGCTAAAGAAATGATTTCATCGCTATTGTCATCAGGTAATAAACGGCCAAGTTCGGCGGCATCTTCAGTGGCATAACCTGTATTACCATATTCATAGATGTAGTCACCCAAGTGCAGTACTACATCTAAATCGGTTTGTTTTGCGATTTCACCATACACATGGAAGTAGCCAGCAGGATAGTTAGCGCAAGAGACAACGGCAAATTTTACTTGTTCTATGTTGTCGGTTGGAAGCGTTTTACCTGCTCCAGTAGGTGAGGTTTTACCATTACTTATGAAGCGGTAGTAATAGGTGGTGTTGGCATCGAGACCTTGCAGATCAACTTTTAAGGTGAAGTCAGTTGCATCGCTTACCTGTGTTTCGCCATCATGGCTAATGGTTGTAAAGTTAGCATCTGTTGAGGCTTGCCAAACTACGTTAACACTCGTGACGTTTTCAAGAGGTGTTATGCGAGTCCAAATAATTAGACTGTCAGCGAGCGGGTCGCCACTGGCAACACCGTGATCAAAGCTGACAGGGGTTTGCTTTGTAGTTTCGTCATCATCGTCATTAAGACTACAGCCCGTTAAACCAAAAGATAAAACGGCGGCTCCAAAACCAGCCGCCGATGCTTTTAAAAAGCGTCTGCGCGAAAAAGTCATTGCTCTGTACCTATAAGTAGAAAAGTACGAGCTTATCCGACCAGTGTTACTGTTCTATGAAGTTAAAACACCTGACAAATTTGTTCGGCATTACAGGTGATTACAGTGACATTTTCGTAGCCAACACGAGTCAGTGCTTCGGCACTCAGTGTGGCGCGGGCACTACTTGCACAGTGTAAGTAAATAGGCCTTGCGGGATCTTTTTCAATTTCCATTAATTTCATTTCAAGTACACCACGCGGGATATTAATTGCACCTGTTGCTGCTTTAGTTGCGTGCTCAGCAGGTTCTCGTACGTCTATTAATAAACCGTGGTTTTCGCTTAATTCTTGTTTTGCTTGGTCAGCGTCAATGCGGCGCTGGTTTGGGGCAATAATTTTCATTAAGTCAGGAATTGGGGTCAGCATACTAATCCTCCATGCCAAGTTTGCGTAAAATGGTGATCATTGGGCACCACTTAGTGAATGCCGATTGAATTAAGTTTAGAGCAATAAATACCGTAAACCAAATCCACAGCGGACTGTGAAACTGTTGTAGCAACAATGAAATACAGATCATTACACCAGCAATTAGGCGAAGCGCGTCATTTAGTTTCATAATAAGACCTCGATAACAGAGTGATGTATTTAATATATTAGATAATGCTACATTAGTAAATTCTAATATTAGACTTTTCTAATATATCAATCTATACTTTAGCGGTATTTTAAGAATATAGAGTAGTGTGATTATGAACATCGATTTTGCGGCTATGGCCGACAATGTGGAACAAGCAGAGCAAATGCTAAAGATATTGGCGAATAAAAATCGTTTGATGATCTTATGTTCGCTGCAAGATGGTGAAATGAGCGTGAGCGAATTAAATGAAGCAGTGCCATTGGCGCAGTCAGCATTATCGCAACACTTAGCGGCGCTGAGAAAAGCTCAGATAGTTGCTACTCGACGCGAAAGCCAAACTATTTATTACCGCGTGGTTGATGAAAATGTGGTATCAATCTTAGCGACCCTACATGGCTTATTTTGCAAAGGTAATTAAGCAATGAATGCTATCGATAATGCAGTAAAAAACAGCTTGAGCGGCCGCCTCCCTGTCATTATTTTTATTATGTCGGTGCTGCTTGGTTTAATGGCATTAAAGCAAACCCCTCGTGAAGAAGAACCGCAAATTGTGGTTCCTATGCTTGATATATATGTAGCAGCGCCAAACGTCGAAGCGCCAGAAGTAGCTAGGCTGGTAACTGAACCATTGGAGAAGTTATTGGCGCAGTTAACGGGCGTTGAGCATATTTACTCGACCACACAAAGTAATGCTGCTGTTGTTACTCTTCGCTTTGAAGTTGGTCACGACCGTGAGCAAGCCATCCTCGACACTTACGCTAAACTCTATAGCTATCAACACACGATGGCGTCAGTGATCAGCTCATGGCAAATACGTCCGGTTGAAGTGAACGATGTACCCATTGTGATGCTGGGCTTATTTAGTAAAGATCCAAAACTTTACGATGATTATCAACTAACTCGTTTTGCCAACGAAATCGCTAACAGTTTACAGCGCATCGAAAATACCAGCGAAGTGAAAGTGATTGCTGGTCGAACTCGTCAATTAACGATTAACCTTGATGCAAGTGCTCTTGCTGCACACCAAACAACATTAACCGATGTGTATTATGCGCTTAGCGTATCTAACCAATTAGTGAATGTGGGCAGCGTTGTTGAGGGTAAGCAGCAAATTGCCTTACAAGTGGGTGATGTTTTACGCTCTCAATCTGCGATTGAACGGCTTGTTGTCAATGTGGTTAATGGTAAGAGTGTTTATCTAAGCGATGTGGCCCAGGTGAGTGATGGTCCAAGCGAAGCACAAAGTTATCAATGGTTGGCTCATTCAGATAACCAACAACTTCCTTTAGTCACTATTAGTGTCGCTAAGCAAGCTGGCACCAATGCGGTAGCTGTAGCCAACGAAGTGCACAGCATGATGGATAGCTTGTCGGCTAATCTACTACCAGATGAAGTGGGCTACACCGTACTGCGTGACTATGGCCAAACCGCGAATGAAAAAGTAAATAACCTTACATCGAGCTTAGTGTTTGCGGTATTTACCGTGGTTATTTTTGTTGGCGTATTTTTAGGTTGGCGACCAGCGATTGTGGTGGGGCTAGCGGTACCTATTTGCTACGGCATCACCCTGACACTTGATTTTGCCTTTGGCTATACGATTAACCGAGTCACGCTGTTTGCATTAATACTTTCTTTAGGTTTATTGGTTGATGATCCCATTACTGGGATAGACAACATAAGTCGTTTTTTAACGAAAAAAGGCGATAAAAAACAGCGCATAGTTGATGCCATGAGCGAAATACGTGTGGCGCTGTTTATGTCTACATTGACCATTATGGTGGCATTTATCCCACTTGCGTTTATCACCGGCATGATGGGGCCGTATATGGCACCGATGGCATTCAATGTGCCGGTCAGTGTGATGGTTTCAACCATAGTGGCATTTTTTGTCACGCCATGGTTAGCCATGAAATTACTTAAAGCGCCAGTTGATGACAGCATGCAACTAGAAGCTAATCCCCATAGCTTATACGAGCGCATATTATCGCCATTACTTGAGTCTAAAGGCCGCGCCAAACTCGTTCTATGGACCACATTAGCTTTGTTTGTCGCCAGTGCCATGTTACCCGTAATGCGTGCAGTGCCTCTAAAGCTATTACCGTTTGATAATAAAAACGAGTTGCAAGTTTTAATTGATATGCCAGAAGGTACGAGCCTTGAGCAAACCGCCGCTTTCACTCGACAAGTACAAACCATCACTTGGCAATTAAATGAAGTAAGCGAGGCGGCAGCCTACGTTGGTCAGCCATCAAGCATGGACTTTAATGGTATGGTGCGTGGTTATTATCGACGTGAAGCTGCTAATTTAGCTGAGCTCAGAGTATTACTGCTCGATAAAACTGAGCGTGATCATCAATCTCATGGCGTGGTCATGCGCTTGCGTGCCGCATTAGCGCCACTGGCAACCGATGGCATTGTAATTAAAGTGGTTGAAGTACCACCTGGTCCGCCGGTTTTAAGTACCTTAGTGGCTGAGGTTTACAGTGAGCCATTTGTTGATACAGACACTCACTATCAAGCAGCACTTGCTGTTGCTGCAAGGTTAAAGCAAGAGCCGCATGTGGTTGAAGTTGATACCAGTATTGCTGCCAATGCGCCGTTACAGCGTTTTGTTACCGATAAAAGTAAAGCGTCATTGTCGGCGGTGTCTACGCAAGATATTGCCCAGACCTTAGCCATTGCCTCACATGGACAAAATGTTGGGGTGTTATATGTTAGCGGCGAAACAGACCCTGTCGATATAAAATTACAACTGCCTTATCAAGATCGTAACCAATTTGCTCAATTGCTGGCATTACAAGTTCGTGGTGATAGGGAGCTTGCAAAAACCAGTGATGAATTTGGGCTACAAAGTGCACCACGTCCGCTGGTGGCGCTTTCTGAGTTAGGTGAATTTCAGCATCAAGATGTTGCCAAGCCAATTATGCGTAAAGATCAGCGTAATGTTGTGTATGTAATGGCTGAGCTAAATGGCCGTACACCCGCTGAAATTATTGCTGACGTCAATGCCGACTTAGGTATTAGCGCTGACGAATTTAACCAAACTGATTGGCAAAGTAGGCACTTTTTCAATAATGGTGGTAGCCAAGCTTGGCAATTACCTGCTGGCACTGACGTGACCTTTAGTGGTGAAGGCGAATGGCGAATTACCATTGATGTATTCAGAGATATGGGGATTGCCTTTGCGTTTGCGCTAACAGCCATTTTCATCATCTTACGCATTCAAACAAACTCTGCCAGTTTGTCACTGATCATCATGTCGGCTATTCCATTAACCGTAATAGGGATCATGCCGGGCTTTTGGCTATTAAATCAATTTGGAGAGCGCAGCATTGCTGGTGCTCCAGAGCCGGTGTTATTCACTGCAACAGCCATGATTGGCATGATTGCACTTGCCGGTATTGTGGTTCGTAACTCACTTATTTTAGTTGAGTTTATTAATCAAGCTCGCGGCCAAGGTATGGCGATTAAACAGGCTTTGATTGCCGCAGGTACGGTGCGTATGCGCCCTGTGTTACTGACTGCGGGAACCACCTTATTAGGTAACTTGGTGATCACCCTAGACCCGGTATTTAGCGGTCTAGCGATCGCAATTATTTTTGGTATTGTGGCATCAACATTGTTCTCATTATTTGTTGTGCCGCTGGTTTATTATTTAGTGTTTGCAAAGGATGCAGCCAAAGAGGAACAAGCTCATGCAGGGTAAATCAAAACTTATTGGTTCAATTGTCGCGTTATCAGTGATTATTGTGGCGGTACTTTACATGGCGGGCAGTTTTTCTGATAAGCAAGCTGCAGGCATGAAAAATCCATCGGCAAATGATTACACTGGTCAGTTAGTGACAGTGACACTGGCAGATATTGCGCGTGATGAAGTTGTACCGGGCACCGTGATTGCAAAACAAAATACGCAAATCTCTTCTCGTGTAATGGCACAAGTTGAGCGTTTAAATGTACGCGCTGGCGATACTGTAAAACAAGGTGACGTGCTAATTACTTTGCAGCAAGATGACTTTAAGGCAGGGCTTGCTCAAAGCGAAGCACAAATAAATGCGATTAATGCATCGCTAACTCAAGCTGAGAAACAACTAAAGCGTATTAACGACTTATACAAGCAAGGCTTGGTATCTGTTAGCGAATACGACGATGCAAAAGCAAGGTTCGATAACTTAACAGCGAACCTAGCGATTGCTAAGCAGCAGCAAACACAAGCGCAAGTTGCACTGAGTTTTACGCAAATTAAAGCGCCGATTTCAGGTGTTGTGGTTGAGCGCTTTGCAGAGCCTGGGGATACCGCAACTCCTGGCACGCCATTACTCGCACTGTATAACCCACAACAATTGCAATTAGCATTTAATGTCAGAGAGCAGCAAGCAATTAAGCTGAATGTTGGTCAAACTTTAACGGTCAAATTACCTGCTTTATCAACGTCAATGCCTGCCACAGTGACAGAAATTGTGCCTGTTGCTGATAGTGCTGCGCGTAGTATGGAAATCCGTTTAGAAACAGATGCGCAAACTGGGTTAATGCCTGGGCTTTATGCGCAATTACAATTACCGCTCGCCACTGAAAAAGGGGTGTTGATTGAATCAAGCTGGGTGCACCAATATGGCCAATTGAGTATGGTCTATTTACTTGAAAATAATCAGATAGTGCGCCGCTTCGTTCGCCTTGGCGAAATGGTCGATGGCAAGCAGCACATCGTTTCAGGTTTAAACTCGGGTGATGTGCTGGCTGTTGATTTTAAAGCTAAATAAAGGTCGCTATTTGGTCTAGCGACTTTTTCACTAAGGCATGCTCAGGGATGGTTGCATCTGTGCCTGGGTAGCCTGCAATAAGCAGCATGTAAGGGCGCTCATTATCTTTATCTCGGCCACAAATTTCGGTTAAAAAGCTCATTGGTTTTGGTGTATGCGTAAGGGTAGCAAGGCCAGCTCTGTGTAGTGCTTGAATTAAAAAGCCTGTTGCTAGGCCAACAGATTCATGAACATAGTAATTGGTATTTTTGTCATCGGCAGAAATACCGCCTTTCTTTTGACTAAACACGGCAATTAGCCAAGGTGCATGCTCAAGGTAGGGCTTACTGGCATCGGTGCCAAGTGGTTTTAAGGCATCTAACCACTCTTCACCTGCGCGACCTTCATAAAATGAGCGCTCTAGTTTTTCAGCGGCTTCTCGAATTTGTTTTTTCACATCGCTGCTGTGTATTGCTACAAAGTGCCAAGGTTGATGATTGGCACCGCTCGGTGCAGTGCCAGCCGCTCTAATACAGGTTTCGATTATTTCTTTTGGCACTGGGCGGTCGCTAAAGCTGCGAATACTGTGGCGACGCTGACTCACGGCTAAAAACTCTTCGGCGCGTTTTAGCATCTCGTCATGAGGGTACTCAATAAAGTCATTGAGTGGCTGGTTTTTGTGTTCTTGCATGGCTTTTCGCTTCTTGTGTGTTGATGATTTTAATTATGAATATGCTGGTTTCGGCGGTACTCTTTTAATTCATTGCTCAACCAATCTTTTGCATTGAGTAACGACCCATTGCTGAGTCTTACTTTATAGGGCTTACCGCTCCATGAGCTTTTACTCGCCAGATTCTCGATAAACTTTTCGGCAGTTTTTGCATAGCGGGTTGCTTTTCGATACTTCATTGCAAGGTGTTCGGCAGCACCTTGGCTTGAGTGCTCGGTGCCGTTGCGAATAAATACCGCATCGCTTTTAGCTACAAAATCAATGAGGTGATTTATCTCTTGTTCTGGGGTGGCTGCATCACTGAATTGGCTAATGCTCAATAATATTAACGCGATAAACCAATATCCTCTCATACATAATCTCATAGCGTTTGATGCTCTATCGTCAGGGTTGCAATAATTGGGTTATGATCTGAGCTTGCAAGCTCAGGCACAACGGTAGTTTCTATTTTGACACCACGCACCCATACTTGGTCAAGTGCTAATCCAAATGCTTTGGTGCGTTTATCATCTAAATAGATAGCTTCGTGCAAACCTAGATGGGTTAATGTTTGCTGTAATAAGGCTTGGCGCTCATCACTCCAGGTATTGAGATCACCGGCAAATACAATAGGGCCTTTATGCGTTCGCATAATAGCGGCGGCATCGTCTAGCTGTTGTTTAAAGTCACTTACACCAATCGTAAAGTTAATGGCATGCAGGTTAATACTGAGTAATAACTGTTGATCTGGCAGCGCATACTCCACAATATTGGTGGCTTTTGGGCTACGTAGCCAAGGCTCTTTATGGGTGAGTGTGCAATGCACAGTAGCTGGCCAGCGGCTGAGTGTCATAACCCCTGATTGCACGCTGCCGCTCTTATACCCTTTAGCAAAGCGCCAGTACGGTTTTAGCTTTGTAAGCGAAGGTTCTTCGATAGCTTCTTGTAGTAACACAATATCAGCATCGGCATTTAGCTTTTGCAAATCTGTGAGTAAGCCATCTATTTGTGCTTTGTAGATATTCCAACTCAATAACTTGAACTGATAGGGCAAAATATAATGTTCAGCATAAGTTTGCATGCGGCTTTGCGCTAATTGCTGTTGGCAATTAGCAAGGTTCACAGCGGTTTTGGTTATACCTTGTTGCTCATCAGAGCTAGGATCGCTTGAAAAGCTATACCAAGACAGCACACTCAAACACACAAGTAATAAAAATATACGCAAATATGCCGTCATAATGACCTTTAATTACTTTTCTCAAGAGTTAGTCGTCGATAGCCCCAGTTTAGTTCAAAGGCTAAATGTTAGAAACTGTAGTATTTCCTACAATTTCTATACGCTTTCTTACCCAAAATGAGTACTCATATTCTTATACTTACTGAGCTTAACAACTCAGACAAAGGAACTACTCATGAAACAAATGGCCTGTATGCTGCTTGCCTTATCGGTGACAGCGTGTTCATCAGTCACCATAGTGCCAGAAAAAACAACCAATAAATTAGCCACTAAAGCTGATTACCAAGATAGCCGCCCATTCTTTTTGTGGGGCCTTGTTGGTGAAGAGCGCGTTGATGTAAAGGCTATTTGCCAAGATAAAAAAGTTGCCCAAATGCAATCGCAACAAACATTCGCTGATGGCGCATTAGGACTCGTTACACTCGGAATTTATGCTCCTCACACAGTAAAAGTATGGTGTGAGCAACAAGCAAAGGAGCAACAACTATGAAAAGCCTACTAGTAACAACTGTGTTAGTGGCAACCTTAAGTGGTTGCACAAATATCTACTTTGATAATGGCAGTGCTGCACAAGCCAATAAAGCGCCTGCAACAGAGCAATGGCATCATAACTTTGCCGCAGCGCTTTACGAAGGTTCAAAGCCTGTCGACTTATCTGAGGAGTGTCCTGATTCCGAATGGCAAACCGTTCACACTTATAAGTCGTTCACCAATGGCTTAGCTGAAGTTGCAGTAAACCAAGTTGGGCCTGTTTGGTACCCGAAAACAGTTGAAATAAGCTGCGCTCAAGTATCTTATAAACCAGACTAGTTATTCATAACGCAGCGCATCAATTGGGTTTAAGCGTGCCGCTTTAATAGCGGGCGCTAAGCCAAACACAATACCAATCAATGAAGTAAAGCCAAATGACAGCATAATCGCCCAACCCGGTATGTAGGCATCTGGCATGCTCGGCACTGATAACGAAATCAGTGCCGCAGCACCATAACCAATCGCTAAACCAATTAAACCACCAAACAGTGATAGCACCACAGCTTCAACTAAAAATTGCAGCATAATAAAGCCAGGTGTTGCCCCTAATGCTTTCAAGGTGCCGATCACACGCGTACGTTCTGTTACCGAAACCAGCATGATATTCATCACTCCGATACCACCAACTACCAGGCTGATACCCACTATCCCCGCGGTAATTGCGGTAGCACTACCAGTAAACTTATCGATATTAGCACGGGCTTTTTCGGCGGTTTCAAATTCAAAGTCGTCATCTTCACCGTCTTTCAGTTTATGTAATTGACGTAAGATACGGCGAATTTTAGCCAGTACTTGCGCTTCGTTAGCATCGTCTTTCAAACGAAACATCATTTGTACATTGGTATCAACACTGCCGCCTTCTAGCGCACTCATGGTACTTATTGGAATATTAATGTAATCGTCTTGGTCAAAACCTAATAAACTACCTTGTTTTTCAGCAACACCAATAATGCGAAACCACTCACCACCGAGTTTAATATATTCGCCTACAGGGTTTTCAGGCAGATTAAGCTTTTCGATAATTGAAGGACCAATAAACGCCACTCGACGGCGTTTTTCATCATCTTCTGCGCGAATAAACCGTCCGAGTTCTGGGTAGGTGCGATAAGCTTTTTGGTAGTCTTGCTCGGTGCCCATTACCCGTGAAGCATGACTTTTATTGCCATACTCTGCTGCACCAGAAAAGCGCCAAGTAAACATTAGCGCAGTAAAGGTTTCGGCTTCTTTTACGCGTGCTTTTAGAGTTAAAAAGTCGCTGTAGGTTAACTTTGCCTGTTGACCTACCATTTCTTTTTCTACGCTAGTGTAAGGTTTTATATTGGTGACATCGGGAGACATATCAGCAAGCTGATCATTAATTTGCTTGGTAAACCCTTGCATCACTGCCACCACGGTCACAACCGCTGCAACACCAATAATAATGCCTAAGCAGGTAAGGGCACTGCGCATCGCATTGGCTTTAATTGCCATCAGTGCGGCTTTTGTACCTTCCATTACAGCGATAGCAGATTTAAACATGTTGTCTTGTTCCTTCGCCTTTACGGGTATCACTAACAACCTTGCCATCAACTAAGCGAATAACACGTTGGCAGTGATCAGCAATATCTTGTTCATGAGTAACCAAAATGATGGTGTGCCCTTCGTTATGAAGCTCATCAAACAGCGCCATGATTTCAGTGGTGGTTTTACTATCTAAGTTACCGGTAGGCTCATCACCAAGTAGAATGTGGGGCTTAGTAACCAGTGCGCGAGCTATAGCGACACGTTGACGTTGGCCACCAGAAAGCTGGCTTGAAAGGTGGTTTACCTTATCGCCAAGACCAACCCGTTGTAATGATTCGAGCGCTTGTTGCTTTCGCTCTTTGGCAGAAATAAATCGATACACTAAGGGCTGCATGACATTTTCAAGGGCGGATGCTCGTGGTAATAAATTGAAACTTTGAAAAATAAAGCCAACACTTTCATTACGCTGATGAGCAAGCTCCGTTTCGGTCATGCGCTTTACTAGCTTATCTTTTAAATAATAGTCACCACTGGTGGGAGTATCTAAGCAGCCAAGCAAGTTCATCAGGGTTGATTTACCTGAACCGGAAGGACCAATAATGGCAACATACTCATTTTGCGCAATTTCAATATTAATATCATCAAGGGCTTTGAAAACTTGTTCGCCCATTTTGTATTGTTTATTGATATTGCTGAGTTTGATCACCGCAGACATTAGTTAGCACCTTTTTCAGGGCTGTTTTTAACGGCTACTGTATCACCCTCTTTTAGTGAGCTAAGTGGTCTAGCTGGGCCGATAACAATACGATCTCCTTTTGCAACACCGCTGGTTAATGCTTGTTCGATATCTGAAGAAATACCTACCGTAACAGCTGTTTTAGTTACTGTGTTATCTGCGTTAAGCTTCCAGACAAAGTAGCTATCATCCTCTTTTTGAATAGCTTCAATAGGCAGTTTTAAGCCGTTTTCGGCAATGCTTGTGGCGATTTCTGCGCGGCAGCTCATTCCGGCATAAAGCTGGCGGTCAGTGGCATCAAGCAGTACTTTGACTTTAAATGATAAGCCCTGAGAACCGGCTTGATTTTTTGCTGATGTGCCAATGTTTATTACTTTGCCAGTGAAAGGTTGATTTGGGTAAGCGGCGGCATAGATATCTGCATGTTGGTCTAATTTGATACCGGCAATATCGGTTTCATCCACTCGAAGCTCGGCTAATATTGCGCTTGGATCAGCTACTAGCATCAAGTCTGAGCCAATAATGTTAGTTGTTCCCGCAATAACAGTTTCACCTTCTTTAATATTGACCGAAGCAAGTAGGCCACTCATTGGAGCGCGAAACACGCTTTTATTTAAACGGTCTTCAGCAATCAATAACGATGCTTGGGCTTGGTTGTAAGCTTCACGCTTTGCTTCAATATCTATTTTCGCTAAATCGCGGGCATTTTGTAGGTTTTCATACACTTCTTGGCCAGCAAGGCCAACTTCATAAAGCTCTTTTTGGCGGCTTAGTTGACGCTCGATATTTTTTAATCGGGTTTCGCTATGCTTAATATCGATTTCGGTCGCGCGAAGCACGGCCTTGTTGCGTGCAACTTCAGATTCAAACGCGGTCGTATCTAGGCGCATAAGAATATCGCCCTCAGTGACACTTTCACCTTCCTCTACAAACACTTTTGCTACACGGCCAGTCACTTCTGAGCGCAGCTGCACTTGGGTATTAAAGACTAGGTTGCCAGAGGCTAAAATTGAATCGGCAATATTGCCTTGTTCAACTTCAGCAATATGCATTTCTGGTGCATCTTTATTGCCTGTGACTTGTTTTGAAATCAGTAAAGCGACAAATGCCGTAACAGCGAGGCCAATAATAATGGCTTTTTTCATGTTACTTCCTTGGTAGTTAAGAGCGGCATATTGCCGCTCAAAGCAGAATTAAACGAGAGCGATTACAGTCCAAATACCGTAAATAACAATACTTGGTAGAGCTGCAAACAGTAGCGCTTTATTGAAAGTGAAATTAGTCCAGCTCTTTAAACCGATAGCTGCGATGAAAATGCCCCAAATAGAAAAGATATTGAGACTTTCAAGTAAGGTGTAGAATGGGTGGCCAATTTCTAAACCAATTAAAAGTTGGTTAATCGAAGCATAGTTAAATAACGTCTGTGAGATTTGGTCGGTACTCGCAGTTAATACTAAGATGAGTAAACCAAGACTTGAGATAATCATTGGCATCATGGTCCACACACCAAAGCCATACCACGCACCATAACCGTAGTTAGCTTCTGGATCTTGCTTAGATACAAATAGGTAGTAGCCTGCCATCAGAGCATTAATAACAGCCAAACCAATGATGCCACCAAATATAGCAAACCATACTTGCATATCTATGGTTTGCTCCATGCTTTGGCGAATCATTTTTTGTTCTGCAATGGTGGCATCAACACTGGCCGCTGCCACTTGTTGATCGATTAAAAACTGCGGGTCAGCTTTATTGTAAAAAGCAAACATGCTGGCAGCGAGAATGCCGGCAAGTAAAATAAAGGCAACAAAAGACCAACCTTTTGCTTCTTTTAAGCCATTAAAGGCTTTGCTCGGGCTGATAAAAATATCAACCAATGCGGTCATGACATTTGATGATTTCATTTTTTATTCCTTGTTTTATAACATTTGTTTTTAGGTACTAAAATATCCTGTTTAGTAACAAATTAGCAATTTGTTTTGTAACTGTATGTTAACAGCTGTGATTAGTAAATCTGTGATATGGTTAAAAGATTAATTTGAGTCGAATTTATTAGGAATAGTAGGTCGTTATGGTGAATAGCAATGGTCGTTGTATTGATGAGTTGGTATTAGGGTTCTGGCGCTTGCTAGATTGGCAGGTAACGCCACAGCAATGCTTAAGTTTTTTAGAAAATGCAATTGAAATGGGTGTGTCACATACTGATCATGCTGACATCTACGGTGAATACGGTTGTGAAGCCGAATTTGGTAAAGCACTTAAACTAAAACCAAGTATTCGTGATGAAATCAAAATAATCACTAAATGTGGTATTAAGCCTGCGTTTGCAAGCCTAGGATTACAAGGCAAAGCAAACCATTATGATTCAAGTGCCGCGCATATAATTGCCTCAGCACAGCAGTCACTTAAAAACTTTAACACCGATCGTTTAGATGTATTACTTATCCATCGCCCTGATTACTTAATGAATGCCGATGAAATGGCACAAGCATTTAATACCCTAAAAGCAAATGGTGATGTGATTGATTTTGGTGTATCTAATTTTACCCCATCGCAACTTAGCTTGTTGCAGTCGCGTTTAGACTTTGAGCTTGTGACTAATCAAATTGAGTTTTCACCTTACGAAATGAAAGCCCTTGATGATGGCAGCTTAGACCAATGCCAATTGCTCGATATCAAACCTATGCTTTGGTCACCATTAGCTGGGGGTCGCTTATTCTCAAGTGATGATGAAAAAGCGGTGCGTTTACGTGCAGTGTTGGAGCAGGTTGGTGCTGAAATTGGCGCCACAGCCATTGATCAAGTTGTTTATGCTTGGCTGTTAATGCACCCAAGTGCACCGTCTGTGGTACTTGGTACGGGCAATATTGAGCGTGTTCAATCAGCTGTTGAAGCTAAGCAGCTTACTATGAACCGTGAACAGTGGTATCGCATTTGGCAAGGCTCAACCGGCCATAGTGTGCCTTAGCGAATAGCCAAAAACGAGAAAAGGGCCTTAACGGCCCTTCGTGTTGCAGCAAGTAACACATTCTTTATAAAGTGAAGTCAACCGCGTAAGCGACGTACACTTTTACATCTGAACCATCAATGTCGTTGTCTGAAAGACCGAAAGTAAAGCCGTCTTTCGACACTGAAACACCGTAGTCGATGATGTCATCATCACCAATGAAATCCCCTGAGTAATGACCTAAGTGAAGGGCCATTTCTGCACCGGTACTGCCAACTGGGAAACTGTAGTCAGCATTTAAATATAGAGAGTCACCAAAATCTGTACCGTCACCACTTGCTGCTGATGTTGCTAGGACTGCTGCACCAAAGGTGAAGCTACCCATGCTAATGCTACCGTAGATTTCTGAGAAGTCTGCATCTGTGTAAGACGCTGCATCTGGGTATGCATAATAAATGTAGCCAACATCGTAGCTAAAGGTTTCATTGATTTCACCGCCAAAACCAGCATAAAGGTCTAGCTCGTAAGTCATGTCGTCAGCCCAGCTAGCATTCGATACCCAAGTACCCGCATAAAAGCCAGATTCACTTGCGTAGTCGATACCACCTTGGATTGCAGCATCACCGCCGGTTTGTTCTTGACCACGCCACAAGTAGTTAGAAGTGGCTGCTGCATTAGCTGTTACTTCTGCATAACTATATGTTGAGCTCAAAGTTAATAGCGCAATGGCGCTTGCTGCGACCGTTTTTTTTAGTTTTAGCATGTTTCTGTATCCTGTTGTTATGTTGATTTTGTCCCATTTTCAGATTGCAGTCTGGTTGTTATTTGAGGACATTTTCTATGTGTTGTCTGGATACGATATTGCACTGGTTGTGCCAAGTTAATTTCGAACGGGATATTTTATGCTTAAAGGCTTTAAAAACAGGCTTTTAAACTTGTTTAATTGTGAAAAGGATGGTTATTTGAATTGTTCATGCGCACATGTGTGGTGCAAAAAATAACCCGGTTGCACAATTGCGAAGCAACCGGGTTTTGCTTATTTGAGAGTAACTTAGCCGAAAATTGCACGCATTAGACTAATGGTTTCTTCAACACTGCGGCCTTTTTCAACTTCACTGATGATTGAATCGCGCTTAGCTTTGATATGTTCAGGGATATCATCACTTGCTAATGCTCGGTCCACCAGTATCTCTGCTGATTCTTTGCCACGGCGTACGGTCTTTTTACCTGCTGAGCTTGTGGTACTCTTAGGTTTGTTTAACAACTTAATATAGTTAGAGTTATCAGCGGTACTTTTATCTGCATAATAAAAGAAGCTAGGCAATAGGGCTTTGATTTCAACTAGAGATTGTTCAAGCTCATTTGCTGCACTGGCCATTTTGAACCAAGGCATGCTATGTATTGCTTCGACAACATCTTGCCAGTAGCGCTCAAAATCACGGTTATTAAGCTTAGTAATGCCTAATGCCGCACAAAGGGCATCAAGTTTACTATTTACGATTGGTGTAAACACGTCAGGTCGGCGCATCGCAAGCAAGCGAGTAGCAGGAGCAAGCGTTGGCTTTTCATCGCTGCCATTAAATGCCATGAAGTAAGCAACCATAAAATGCTGATAATGTTCTTGCGTTACTTCACCCTCAAGTGGAATGTGTGCAAGAGCCTCATCGAATGCACCAGGTAAATCACTCAACATTTGGTGGAAACCTTTTGCGTTCTTAGTCGAAGCAAACCATTCAACGTCGAAGTTATAGCTACTTGGATCAAGCGAGGCACTGTGTTTACCTGAAAACGCTAAACGGTCTTCTGGGATCATCTCTTTTAGTGATTGCGATTTAATTGCAGCAATGTAATTAGCTAAGCGTAGCTGCTCATCAAGGGCTACAAGCTCTTTATGCTGCTCGATGAAACCTGCGATAACAGGCCATGGCGCAACCCTTAATGTTTTTAACTGCAAAAAGCTGATTGCAGAAATTAATAAGTCATGAAGTTTTTTAAGTGTCGGTAATTGCTTATCTTCTAATAGATCGTAGTTAATGCGATCACGGCTTGCACTTAATAGCTCATAGCACCATCCTAAAAAGTCTTCAGGGTGGTTTTCTACTTTAACTGCCATAAGGTTTAAGCTGATATCAGAGGCTTGCTTGAGGATATTTTGATAAATTTGACTTTCTTGCTCGCCAAGCGCCATTTTTGACGGTGAAATAAGCAGTTTCTTCATGCTTAATCGATACTCCAGTTTTGACCAAATTGGGTTGTTTAATTTTAGTACACAGGGTGCAAAAACAACAGGGTCGTGCATCATACCGAAGTAATGAAATGATGCAATCTTACTGATAATTTATAAGTAAGATTGCGACTGATGTGGTTTATTAATCATTGTCATCGAGTGTAAATAATTGCTCAACACTGAGTTCAAAGTGAGCAGCAATTTTTAACGCGATAATCACCGAGGGTATAAAGCGGCCTGTTTCAACTGTGCTAATGGTTTTACGTGATACTGCAATGGCATCAGCAAGTTCTTGCTGCGATAACCCCTTTTCTTTGCGGAATTTAGCGATACTATTTTGCACTTTTATACCTAGTCTCTACTTTGCCAAAGAATTGATACGCCATATATCAAACACATTAAGGCAAGGTAAAATGTGGCCATCATGCTATGAGATACATTTAAAGCAAGTTCATCAGACAATAAAAAAATAGCCCCCATGCTAAAAAGCAATCCAAGCACAACATGTTTATAAGCGATGGTATCAATCGTATTTAAAAATTCATCCTTATACGTAAGGCGATAACCAAGTTTCCATGTAAATCCCCCTCTAATTACAAACATAAAGAAAGATCCTAAAAATGCGGTACCGCCAATAAACAGTAACGGTGCTGATGTTTGCTTGAGCATTGGGTAAACACTAATAATTAATAACGTGACTCCCATGAATATTGAAAACCATGCGTTATGACTCATAAACTTTTCTTCCGTTTTGATATCTTGCATAGACATAATCGTTTCCTTTTATTTTAAACTCAAATGTAACCTATAGGTATCAATGTAACCCTAGGGTATCATACGGTCAAGATCTTTTTGCAACCTATAGGTATCAAAATGTTTCAGCGCTGATTCATATTCTTGTACCTAAGCTTGTTTACAAACCTTTTTATGTGTTGGGCAATGCAATTGCGCCTAACTCCCGCTATGATAAGAACATTGTTTGCCCATTTTTAAGGATGATTATGAAAACCTTACTGAAAATCGTTGGTGTCATCTTCGTATTACTGATTGCATTGGTAGTCGCTGCACCATTCCTAATACCTACAGACGCGATATTTAATAAAGTATCGGAGCAAGTAGAACAAACCACAGGTCGTAGTCTGACTATTAATGGCGATAAAAAGCTGTCGGTATTTCCATCATTAAAACTTGAATTGAATGATGTGCACTTTGCCAATATGCAAACAGGCTCGCAAAAAGATATGGCAAGCATGCAGCAACTTGCTATCCGTATCCCGTGGATGTCGTTATTTGGCGGTGAGTTTAAGCTTGATAAATTCGTTATTAACGAACCAACGATTTTGTTAGAAACCGATAAAAATGGTAAAGCAAACTGGCAACTATTTGATGCGGTTGCTGAGCAACCACAGACAGAGCAGCAAAAGAGTTCTGGCGCTGTTAACTTACCAGATAACTTTGATATCGAACTTGGTGAAGTGGCAATCTACGGTGGTACTTTCACTTATCTAGATGGTAAAACCGGAGCAAAGCAACAGATAAGCGATTTAGAGTTAGCCATCTTACTACCTTCTCTTCGCAAGACCTTAGAATTAAAAGGCGGTATTACCTATATGGGTGAGCGCTTTGATTTAGATGTCACGCTAGATACACCTGTTAAAGCGATTGAAGGCGAAACCTTTAATGTAAGCACTGAGGTTGATTCACGCTTAGTCGATTTGAATTTTAAAGGTGCAATTGCAGAAATGGGTAATGACGTGCAAGGGCTTCTTTCTGTCAGTGGTGACTCTGTTAAAAACATTGCGAGCTGGCAAGGTGTTGAGCTTAATGCAAAAGAAAATGCGTTTAATGCCTTTAATGTAAAGGGTTCAATGCACCTAAAAGGACAACAGTTTAAGCTTACTGAGCTACTTGCCACCCTAGATGAGCTGCAAATTAAAGGTAAAAGCGATATTAAGCTTGGTGATCGTTTAGCTGTGAATGCCGATATTGATTTAGGCATGCTTGATCTAAACCCTTACCTACCAGAGGGCGTAGCTAAAGAAGAGCAAGCAGAGCCTGCAGCAGATGCGCCAGCACAGCCAATTGTTTGGGATGATACTGCAATTGATATGAGCGGCTTAAATGCACTTGATGCAAATGTAGTCGTGCGTTCAAGTGGCTTACAAGCAAATGATATTACCCTTGGTGAAAACCAGTTAACGGTGAACCTAAAAAATGCCGTGGCTAAAATCAGTCTAGACAAGTTTGTTGCTTATGAGGGCAATGGTAAAGGTGTGATAACCGTTAACGCCAAGCAAACACCTTATAAAATTAGTACTAACTTTTCTTTAGATAAAATTGATGCGCAGCCATTACTAACTGATGCGGCTGGTTTCGATAAGTTAATGGGTAAAGGCTCTCTAAATTGGGATCTAACGACCACAGGTCAAAGCCAAAAGAGCTTTATCAATGCTCTAAATGGTAAGTTAGGCTTTGAGTTTGCTGATGGTGCGGTAAAAGGGGCCAACATTGCAGAGATGGTTCGTAAAGCAAAAGAGCTTATCAAAGGTAACTTAAGTGCAGTATCTGAAGGTTTAGATACTGGCTTTGATAACTCACAGCAAACAGACTTCTCAGCATTGCAGGGCAGTTTTGTATTCACTAACGGTGTTGGTGAAAATACAGACCTGTCACTACTTAGCCCGCTTATTCGCATTACAGGCTCAGGTAAAGTTGATTTACCAATGACAAATGTAGATTATCGTTTAGTAACAGGCATTGTTGATTCAATCGAAGGGCAAGGCACGACAGATGACAGTACCGGCTTTAAAATTCCGCTGCGTATCAAAGGCCCATTCCATGATGTTGGTTATAGCTTAGATGTCAGTGATGCGGCTAAAGAAGAAGTCAAAGAAAAAGCCAAAGATAAAATTAAAGACAAATTAAAAGGTTTATTTGGTAATTAATAAAAATTTAATTAAACTCAAAAACAGGGCGCATTTGCGCCCTGTTTGTTTTATAATCAATAACAAACCAGCAAGCTGCTGTAATTCCTCAATGCAGGCATTGCGATTAATTCCAAATTAATTAAAAAATAACCTACCACTTCCTTGCCATTGCTGCTACAATTGCCCGCCCTTAAGAGACAACTTGCTTGTTTTTTGAGTGGAATTTAACCGAAATGTCTTGATTTTAAACAAAATTAAGGCGTGTTGTAATTTCTACACCGGAGGTCATTAACATGATCCAAATGCAAACTCAGCTGGACGTTGCTGATAACAGCGGCGCTCGCAAAGTGCAGTGTATTAAAGTCCTTGGCGGTTCGCACCGTCGCTATGCAGCGGTTGGCGATATCATCAAAGTTTCTGTAAAAGAAGCTATTCCTCGCGGTAAAGTGAAGAAAGGTGATGTTAAAAACGCGGTAGTTGTGCGTACTAAAAAAGGCGTTCGTCGTCCGGACGGTTCTTTGATCCGTTTCGATAGCAATGCGGCTGTTATCTTAAACGATAACTTACAGCCAATTGGTACTCGTATCTTCGGCCCTGTGACTCGTGAACTTCGTACTGAAAAGTTCATGAAAATCGTTTCACTAGCACCAGAAGTACTATAAGGAGTCTATCATGGCAGCAAAAATCCGTCGTGATGACGAAGTAATCGTACTAGCAGGCAAAGACAAAGGTAAGCGCGGTAAAGTGCTTTCAGTTGTTGCTGAATCTGGTCGAGTATTTGTCGAAGGCATCAACTTAATCAAGAAGCACCAAAAGCCTGTTCCTCAGTTGAACCAAGCTGGCGGTATTGTTGAGAAAGAAGCGTCTATCGACGTATCAAACGTTGCGATCTACAACTCGGAAACGGGTAAAGCAGATCGTGTAGGTTTCAAGATTGAAGATGGTAAGAAATTACGTATCTTTAAATCTACTGGTAAAACTATCTAATAGTTGGAGTAGAATGATGGCGAAACTGCATGAAGTATATAAAGACAAAGTAGTTGCTGAGCTTCAAGAGAAGTTTGGTTTCAGCTCTGTCATGCAAGTCCCTCAGATCGAAAAGATCACATTAAACATGGGTGTGGGCGAAGCTCTAGCTGACAAGAAGATCCTAGATAACGCTGTTGCGGATCTAGAAGCAATCTCTGGTCAGAAACCTCTAATCACTAAAGCACGCAAATCAGTTGCTGGCTTCAAAGTGCGTGAAGGTTACCCAATTGGTTGTAAAGTAACCCTACGTGGCGAGCGTATGTGGGACTTTTTTGAGCGTTTGGTTTCAATCGCTATCCCACGTATCCGTGACTTCCGTGGTGTAAGTGCTAAGTCTTTTGATGGACGTGGTAACTACAGCATGGGCGTACGTGAGCAAATCATCTTCCCAGAAATCGATTATGATAAAGTAGACCGTGTTCGCGGTTTAGATATCACAATCACTACTTCTGCGAAAACAGATGATGAAGGCCGTGCGTTGTTAGAAGCGTTTAACTTCCCATTCAAGAAATAAGGGTAGGGTTATGGCAAAGAATTCTATGAAAGCGCGCGAAGCAAAGCGTGCGAAATTAGTTGCTCAGTATGCTGAAAAGCGTGCGGCACTAAAAGCTATCATCAGTGATGTTAATACATCTGACGATGATCGTTGGGACGCGGTATTAAAGCTACAAGCTTTACCACGTGATTCTAGCTCTTCACGTCAACGTAATCGTTGTAACGTTACGGGCCGCCCACATGGTTACCTTCGCAAATTCGGCATGAGCCGTATCAAAGTTCGCGAAGCAGCTATGCGCGGTGAAATTCCTGGCCTTAAAAAGGCTAGCTGGTAATAGTATCACGGGAGTAAGACTATGAGCTTGCAAGATCCTATTGCGGATTTGTTTACACGTATCCGTAACGGTCAGTCAGCGAAGAAAGTATCAGTATCGATGCCAACTTCAAAACTGAAAGTAGCAGTAGCTAAAGTATTAAAAGATGAAGGTTATATCGCAGATTACGCTGTAAGCGGTGAAGCGAAGCCTCAGCTTTCTATCGATTTAAAATATTTCGAAGGCAAAGCTGTTATTGAAAATATCCAGCGTGTTAGCCGCCCTGGTTTACGTATCTATAAGAAACGTGACGAATTACCAAAGGTAATGGGTGGTCTTGGTATCGCTATCGTATCAACTTCTAAAGGCCTAATGACAGACCGCGCAGCACGTAGTGCCGGCGTTGGTGGTGAGATCATTGGCTTTGTAGCTTAATCGGAGGGGAACTATGTCTCGCATAGCAAAGGCACCAATCAATGTTCCTGCCGGTGTAGAAGTTACATTAAAAGGCCAGGACATCACAGTTAAAGGCAAAAACGGTGAATTAACTCGTACTATCAACGACGCTGTTGAAGTACAAGTTAACGATAACGTTATTACAACTTTACCTCGTGAAGGCGTAGCTAATGCATGGGCACAAGCAGGTACTGCTCGCGCTCTAATCAACAACATGGTTGTTGGTACGCATGAAGGTTACGAGAAGAAACTTCAGTTAGTAGGTGTTGGTTACCGTGCAGCAGCTAAGGGCAAAGTATTAGACTTAACTCTTGGTTTCTCACACCCAGTGAATTTCGAAGTACCAGAAGGTATTACGATTGAAACACCAAGCCAAACAGAAGTTCTAGTTAAGGGCGTAGACAAGCAGTTAGTTGGTCAAACAGCTGCTAACATCCGTGCATACCGTAAACCTGAGCCTTATAAAGGTAAAGGTGTTCGTTACGCGGACGAGAATGTACGCCGTAAAGAGGCTAAGAAGAAGTAAGGTAAGACGATGGATAAAAAAACAGCTCGTCTACGTCGTGCTAAACGCACTCGTAGAAATTATATTGAACAAGGCACAACGCGTCTTGTTATCCACCGCACGCCACGTCACATTTACGCTCAAGTAGTTACTGCTGAGGGTACTGTACTGGCTGCTGCTTCTACTGTTGAAAAAGCAATTAGCGAAACAGTTAAAGGCACAGGTAACGTTGCAGCTGCTCAAGCAGTTGGTAAAGCGGTTGCTGAACGTGCAGCTGACAAAGGCATCGAAAAGATTGCTTTTGATCGCAGTGGCTTTAAATATCACGGCCGTGTGAAGGCGCTTGCTGATGCAGCGCGTGAAGCCGGTCTGCAATTCTAGGAGTAGACAATGGCTAACGTAGAAGCAAAGCAACAACAGCCTGATTTGGCTGAAAAGCTAATCGCGGTAAACCGTGTGTCTAAAGTGGTTAAAGGTGGTCGTATCTTTAGCTTCACTGCACTAACAGTAGTTGGTGACGGCGCAGGTAAAGTAGGTTTTGGTTATGGTAAAGCACGTGAAGTTCCAGCTGCTATTCAAAAAGCAATGGAAAAAGCACGTCGCAACATGATCAGTGTAGACCTTAACGGTAACACGCTACAGCACCCAATCAAGGGTCGCCACGCGGGTTCTAAAGTATACATGCAGCCTGCTTCTGAAGGTACAGGTATCATCGCCGGTGGTGCGATGCGTGCAGTACTAGAAGTAACTGGTGTACAGAACGTATTGTCAAAAGCATACGGTTCAACTAACCCGATCAACATCGTTCGTGCAACGATTGCTGCTCTAGAGAACATGAACTCTCCAGAGTCAATCGCTGCTAAACGTGGTCTTAGCGTTGACGAAATCACGGGGTAAACCATGGCTAATAAAACTGTAAAAGTAACACAAGTAAAGAGCTCTATCGGTCGTTTACCGAAGCATAAAGCTACATTACGCGGTCTTGGTCTACGTCGTATCAATCACACTGTTGAGTTAGAAGACACAGCATGTGTGCGTGGTATGATTAACCAAGTTTCTTACATGGTAAAGGTTGAGGGTTAATTCGATGCATTTGAATACACTTTCACCTGCTGCTGGTGCAAAAACTGAAAAGAAACGTCTAGGTCGTGGTATTGGTTCTGGTCTTGGTAAGACTGGTGGCCGTGGTCATAAAGGCCAAAAATCACGTTCTGGCGGTAAAGTTCGCGTTGGTTTCGAAGGCGGTCAAATGCCTATGCAACGTCGTCTACCTAAATTTGGTTTCACTTCACGTAAATCATTAGTATCTACTGAAGTTAACCTTTTTGAAATCGCTAAAGTTGAAGGCGATGTAGTAGACGTAAACGCGTTACAAGCAGCTGGTCTAGTTAAAAAGAACATCCAGTTCGTTAAAGTAGTTAAATCTGGCGAAGTTTCACGCGCAGTTACCGTTAAAGGTCTTAAAGTGACTAAAGGTGCTCGCGAAGCTATCGAAGCTGCCGGAGGCAAGGTAGAAGACTAAGGAAGTACTAATGGCTAAACCAGGTCAAGATATGAAAAGTGCACAAAGTGGGCTTTCGGAATTGAAGCGTCGATTACTATTTGTATTAGGTGCTATCATTATTTACCGTCTAGGTTCATTCGTGCCGATCCCTGGGATTGACGCCGCTGTACTTGCCGATTTCTTCGAGCAACAAAAGGGCACCATTGTTGAAATGTTTAACATGTTCAGCGGTGGTGCGCTTGAGCGAGCTTCAGTGTTAGCACTGGGTATTATGCCGTACATCTCGGCTTCGATTATTACGCAACTATTAACGCATATGTATCCGCCGTTTATAGAGCTTAAGAAAGAAGGTGAGCAAGGGCGTAAGAAAATTAGCCAGTACACACGCTACGGCACGCTTGTGCTTGCTACAATCCAATCAATCGGTATTGCTACAAGCTTACCGGGCATGATGGACGGGTTAGTTGTTAACCCAGGTATCGGTTTCTACTTCACTGCTGTAGTGAGTTTAGTAACTGGTACTATGTTCCTAATGTGGTTGGGCGAACAAATTACAGAACGTGGTATCGGTAACGGTATCTCAGTTCTGATTTTTGTTGGTATCGTAGCTAACCTGCCGTCTGCTATTGGTTCGACAGCCGAAATGGCGCGCCAAGGTGATCTGAATGTACTTGTACTGTTATTGATTGCTGTAATCGTATTCGCTGTTACTTACCTAGTTGTATTCTTTGAACGTGGTCAACGTCGTATCGTCGTTAACTATGCAAAGCGTCAACAAGGTCGTCAGGTATTTGCTGCTCAAAGCACGCACTTACCACTGAAAGTAAACATGGCGGGTGTTATTCCACCAATCTTTGCTAGCAGTATAATTCTGTTCCCTGGTACAATTGCAAGCTGGTTCGGCCAGGGTGAAGGTCCGGTCGCTGATGTGCTACAAGCAATCGCTACAACGTTGACTCCAGGTCAACCTTTATATGCGATGGTTTTAGCTGCGGCTATTATCTTCTTCTGCTTTTTCTACACCGCGTTGGTATTTAACCCGCGTGAAACAGCAGATAACCTGAAAAAATCTGGCGCATTTATCCCAGGTATTCGTCCAGGTGAGCAGACATCTAAATACATTGATAAAGTGATGACACGCCTGACATTGGCAGGTGCTTTGTATATAACCTTTATCTGTCTGGTGCCCGAATTCATGACTATGGCATGGCAAACGCCATTCTATTTCGGCGGTACATCAATTTTGATTATCGTTGTTGTAATCATGGACTTTATGGCACAAGTACAGACGCATCTGATGTCACATCAGTATGATTCTGTGCTGAAAAAAGCAAACCTTAAAGGCTACGGTCGATAAGGTCATTTTACGGAGTTGAGCAATGAAAGTACGTGCTTCCGTTAAGAAAATATGCCGTAACTGTAAAGTTATTAAACGTGCTGGTGTAGTACGCGTAATTTGCAGTGAGCCTAAGCACAAGCAAAGGCAAGGCTAATTAAACAGTCGTGCAGGCTGAGTTATTTACTCGGCCTGTGTTTTTAGTTGTGATTTGGTCTTCGTTTGAGTATCCTTACGGGCTTTTCAAACAGATGATTACCAAATTCAAATATAGGAGATGTGTTAGTGGCCCGTATCGCTGGCATTAACGTCCCTGATCATAAACATGCAGTTATCGGTTTAACTGCTATTTATGGCATAGGTAAGACTCGCTCTAAGGAAATCTTAGCAGCGACTGGTATCGCCGAGACCACAAAAATCGGTGAACTTTCAGACGAAACACTTGACGTATTGCGTGAAGCAGTTGGCAAGTACACTGTAGAAGGTGACCTTCGTCGTGAAGTTACATTAAATATCAAGCGCCTTATGGACCTTGGTTGTTTCCGTGGCCTACGTCACCGTCGTTCGTTACCACTACGTGGTCAACGTACTAAGACTAACGCGCGTACTCGTAAGGGTCCTCGCAAGCCTATCAAGAAATAAGGTGGGGTAGATTATGGCTAAAGCACCAATTCGTCGTAAGAAGGTTAAAAAGCAAGTTGCTGATGGTATGGCTCACGTTCATGCTTCTTTCAACAACACTATTGTAACAATTACCGACCGTCAAGGTAATGCACTATCTTGGGCAACAGCAGGTGGTTCAGGTTTCCGTGGTTCACGTAAATCTACTCCATTCGCGGCTCAGGTTGCTGCAGAGCGTGCAGGTACTGCTGCTCAAGAATACGGTTTAAAAAATCTAGAAGTTTTCATCAAAGGTCCAGGTCCAGGTCGTGAATCTGCTGTACGTGCTTTGAATGCTGCTGGTTACCGTATCACCAACATCACTGACGTGACGCCAATCCCTCATAATGGTTGTCGTCCACCGAAGAAACGTCGCGTTTAACAATAGGTTAGGAGAAATAACATGGCAAGATATTTGGGCCCTAAGCTCAAGCTGAGTCGTCGTGAAGGTACTGACCTGTTCCTTAAGAGCGGCGTAAGAGCTATCGACTCTAAGTGTAAACTTGAGACTGCACCTGGTCAGCACGGCGCTCGTAAAGGTCGCTTATCTGATTACGGTTTACAGCTACGTGAAAAGCAAAAAGTACGTCGTATCTACGGTGTATTAGAAAAGCAATTCCGTAACTACTACAAAGAAGCTGCTCGCCTTAAAGGTAATACAGGTGAAAACTTGTTACAGCTTTTAGAGCAACGTTTAGACAATGTTGTATATCGCATGGGTTTTGCTAGCACACGCGCTGAAGCACGTCAGTTAGTAAGCCACAAAGCGATTTTAGTTAATGGTCGTGTAGTGAACATCCCTTCATACGTAATTACTCCAGAAGATACTGTTGTAATTCGTGAGAAGTCAAAAACACAAGCACGTATCATCGCTGCTCTAGAGTTGGCTGAGCAACGTGAAAAGCCGACTTGGGTTGAAGTTGACGGTAAGAAAATGGAAGGTAGCTTCAAGCGCCTACCTGAGCGTTCAGATCTGTCTGCGGACATTAACGAACAACTAATCGTCGAACTTTACTCTAAGTAAAGTTAAGAGTTAAGAGAGGATAAAATGCAGGGTTCTGTTACCGAATTCCTAAAACCAAGGTTAGTCGATATCGACGCTATCAACCCAACGCGTTCTAAAGTAGTTTTAGAACCATTAGAGCGTGGCTTCGGTCACACTTTGGGTAATGCCTTACGCCGTATACTGTTATCATCTATGCCTGGATGTGCAGTAACTGAAGTAGAAATCGACGGTGTATTGCATGAGTACAGCGCGAAAGAGGGCGTACAAGAAGACATCATTGAAATTCTGTTAAACCTTAAAGGTCTAGCAGTAACTTTAGAAGGCAAAGATGAAGTTTTTCTGACCCTGACTAAATCTGGTGTAGGCCCTGTGACTGCGGCTGATATTCAGCACGATGGTGATGTAACTATCGCCAACCCAGATCACGTTATCTGTCACCTTACGACAGATAGCAGCGAGATCAGCATGCGTATTCGTGTTGAGCGCGGTCGCGGTTATGTGCCGGCATCTAGTCGTTTATCCTCTGATGACGATGAGCGTCCAATTGGTCGTCTGCTGCTTGATGCATCATTCAGCCCAGTTGAACGTATTGCGTACTCGGTTGAATCAGCCCGTGTTGAGCAACGTACAGACTTAGACAAGTTAATCATTGATATGGAAACAAACGGCACTTTAGATCCTGAAGAAGCGATCCGCCGTGCGTCTACTATCTTAGCTGAGCAATTAGATGCATTCGTAGATTTACGTGATGTAACTGAGCCAGAAGAGAAAGAAGAGAAGCCAGAATTCGATCCTATTCTGCTTCGTCCAGTTGATGATCTTGAGCTAACAGTACGTTCAGCAAACTGTTTGAAAGCCGAGCAAATTCAATATATCGGTGATTTAGTTCAGCGCACTGAAGTTGAGCTTCTTAAAACGCCTAACTTAGGTAAGAAGTCTCTAACTGAAATTAAAGACGTGCTAGCTTCACGTGGTCTTTCTCTAGGTATGCGCCTAGAAAATTGGCCGCCTGCAAGCCTAGCTGAATAATCTAAATCACTATATTAGTTTAGTTAGAAGGATAGGGTCATGCGCCATCGTAAGAGTGGTCGTCAATTAAACCGTAACAGCAGCCATCGCAAAGCGATGTTCAGCAACATGGCTGGTTCTTTGGTGAAACATGAAATCATCAAAACAACTTTGCCTAAAGCTAAAGAGTTGCGCCGTGTAATTGAACCTTTAATCACACTGGCTAAGACTGACAGTGTAGCAAACCGCCGTTTAGCGTTTGCTCGCACGCGTGATAATGAAGTAGTTGGTAAATTATTCAGCGAAATCGGTCCACGTAATACAGACCGTCCTGGTGGTTACACTCGTATTCTTAAGTGTGGCTTCCGTGCTGGTGATAATGCACCAATGGCTTATATTGAACTAGTTGGTCGCCCAGCGACAAACGAAGAAGTTCAAGAAGACGCGCAGTCTGCAGAGTAAGTCGTAAAGACACCAAAAAGCCGAGCTTATGCTCGGCTTTTTACTTTCTAAAATTCACCACTAAACTTCACTACTTATAAAACAGCTCTATCAACCCCAAACATTACCATACAATCTTGAAGCACCTAGCACCTAGCACCTAGCACCTAGCACCTAGCAACTAGCAACTAAGATCATATATAAAGATCAATTCGCGCTCTTTAATAGCTGCATCTTCTTTTATACAACTTAAAAACAAGCATATTTATAAAATACACTGCCTAAATAGCCATAATACGAGTGATTTAGTGCTATTTTTACCCGTTTCGTTCGTATTTTGCGCGAACAGTCATTTTTTTCATAAAAACTTCAAAAAACAGTTGATCTCAATTCGGATCTCCCTATAATGCGCATCCACCGACACGGCGGACTGCTTACAAAAAAGCAAAACGACGAGTTGGTTGAGTCAAGTAAGACTGAGTTTTGAAAAAATAAACTTTTCTCAAAATTAAGTGTTGACAAAAATGACGGCTTGCGTAGAATGCACAGCCCTTGAGACGCAAAAGTATCTCAAACGTTCTTTAACAATATAAAGCAATCATCTGTGTGGGCACTCGTACAGATTGAGTTCTAACAGCGAAGCTTGGTTTACTAAGTAACGCAAACAAATTTAGAGTCTCAAATGTAACTGAGTGACTATATAGTCAATTCGTTTTGATTTTACTTTTTTAAAAAGTAGAAACAAACAATCAGAATTCATTGAGCATGGTTTGAAGTTTACTTCAAACAAAAAACTTTTAATTGAAGAGTTTGATCATGGCTCAGATTGAACGCTGGCGGCAGGCCTAACACATGCAAGTCGAGCGGTAACAGAGAGTAGCTTGCTACTCTGCTGACGAGCGGCGGACGGGTGAGTAATGCTTGGGAATATGCCTTATGGTGGGGGACAACAGTTGGAAACGACTGCTAATACCGCATGATGTC
>NZ_LOPY01000053.1 GCF_001469895.1 Pseudoalteromonas sp. XI10
CGAGGGTAAGCGAATCACTTAAAGTGCGTCGTAGTCCGGATTGGAGTCTGCAACTCGACTCCATGAAGTCGGAATCGCTAGTAATCGCATATCAGAATGATGCGGTGAATACGTTCCCGGGCCTTGTACACACCGCCCGTCACACCATGGGAGTGGGTTGCTCCAGAAGTGGATAGTCTAACCTTCGGGAGGACGTTCACCACGGAGTGATTCATGACTGGGGTGAAGTCGTAACAAGGTAGCCCTAGGGGAACCTGGGGCTGGATCACCT
>NZ_LOPY01000054.1 GCF_001469895.1 Pseudoalteromonas sp. XI10
TCCCTATAATGCGCATCCACCGACACGGCGGACTGCTTACAAAAAAGCAAAACGACGAGTTGGTTGAGTCAAGTAAGACTGAGTTTTGAAAAAATAAACTTTTCTCAAAATTAAGTGTTGACAAAAATGACGGCTTGCGTAGAATGCACAGCCCTTGAGACGCAAAAGTATCTCAAACGTTCTTTAACAATATAAAGCAATCATCTGTGTGGGCACTCGTACAGATTGAGTTCTAACAGCGAAGCTTGGTTTACTAAGTAACG
>NZ_LOPY01000055.1 GCF_001469895.1 Pseudoalteromonas sp. XI10
TTTGTGTTCGTTCGATATTGGCTCGGGGAAAAGAAACTAGCATGGTTCATACGGCAACTTCGGCCCATAGATTAGCCATAGGAGATTTAGTTAATGTATGAACTTTATTTTCAGTCCGATTTTATGGGAACCAAAATTGGTTTTTACTTAACACTTGTTTGTTCTGTTCTACTAATATTGTGCTGCCCGAAGATAAAATACTGGTACGAAAATAAACTACAGTTTGAAAAGAAAGTTAACTTCTGGTTTGGCTTCTTATTTGTATTTGGCTTTTTTGTAATGCAGTCACTGTCATTTTATGGCCTAGTATTAAAATCTAATGGCATAGATTCTGGAAATTATTCTACAGTTGAAGGAGCTATTGAAGATATTCAAATTGTTGAAAGAAATAGTAGAGAAGAGGCTTTTACTGTTGATGGAGTACGCTTTAAGTACAATGATTACGGAACAGAAAAC
>NZ_LOPY01000056.1 GCF_001469895.1 Pseudoalteromonas sp. XI10
TCGAGTCAACACTTAATTTTAAACTTTCTTTTTAGACCGTTTTAAACCGAAGTTTTACTTAACTCTGTGTCACTTTGTTCAGCGCTTTTCATTGCTGCCCGCCGTGTCAGTGGATGCGCATTATAGGGATGCGAAGAATTAACGCAAGCACTTTTTGTAGAAAACTACTAAAAACTTACCTTTCGCGCAAAAAACAAGCTAAAGGCAGTAAAAAGCACAGTTTACTGTACAAAATACAGTCAACTTTTCTCGAGAGGATCTTAAGTATTATCGATAATAGGTAATACGCAAGTTTTTAAATAAAAAAAGCGCCACTATTTTTAATGGCGCTTTTATCAATCAACTCTGGATTAGTACAAGATACTATATAACTTACGACGATACTTAGATGCCAAGGTATCGCCATCAGGTAAAGAAGCGATAATTTCTAGATAGGTTGGTTTTGCATCTGCGTAGTTAAGATCTTTTTTAAGTACATTAAATAGCATCTCTAAAGCTTCTTCTTTACGACCCGCGCTATTAAGAGCATTACTTAGTTCTACTTTTATCTCTAAATCATTTGGGTATTTTTCAACTTTATCCTGCAATGCTTTTATCTCTGGTGAATCTGTTGCAGCTAATGCTTGTTCACATTTTGCTTGAATATTTGTGAAATACGCGTCACGTTCATTTTCTGCAACCGAATCTAATAATGCTTGCGCATCTTCTAATTTATGAATTTGAATACAGATATCAGCTAAAACTAACTTTACACGTGTATGGTTTGGATCAAGCTCATAAGCCTGCTTTGCATAGTTAAAGGCATTATTTAGATCTTGATTAATTAACGCTTGCTTAGCTTGCTCTAGTAATAATTCGTGTTGAGCTGGTAAATGTTTGGCTAGCGCATCGCGAATTTGCTGCTCTGTTTGAGCACCAGGTAACATATCTACAGGCGCTGAATCTTTTAACATCACAAGCGTAGGTAATGCTTGTAAACCAATTTGCTGCGCAAGTTGCCCAGCAAGGGCTTGCTCAACATCACAATCTAATGTCGCTACTAATAAATGCTCACCATACTCATTTGCTATTTTCTCTAAAATTGCAGCTTGCTGATGACACTCTGGGTTTTGCGCAGAGTAAAAAGTAAGTAGCACTAGCTTTTCAGCGGACGTTTCACCCAGTGCTTGCTGCAAATTTTGCTGGGTAAGTTTTATCATATTATTCATTTGATCGATTGCACTATATAAGTATTTAGGTTTTTATATAGTGGCAAACATAACAATTACAAGCCCCACGGGTCGAGGTCATTATGAAATTATCTGCTATTTCTGCAGCTTTATTACTTCTTAGTCCATTCGCACAAGCAACAACGCTCGATTTAAATCTCAAAAAAACTATGCCTGAGATTGAAAAGCTTTATTTAGATTTACATCAATCTCCCGAGCTGTCTTACCACGAAAAAGAAACTGGTCAAAAGCTAGCAAAGCAATTAAAACAACTGGGCTTTACTGTTACAGATAATGTAGGTGGTTATGGCGTTGTTGGTATTTATGAAAACGGTGATGGCCCTACAGTAATGATCCGCACTGATACTGATGGATTACCAATTGTTGAGCAAACTGGAAAACCTTACGCTTCTAAAGTGACTGTAACAAATGATGCTGGTGCAACCGTTGGCGTAATGCATGGTTGTGGGCATGATATTCACATGAGTTCATTTATTGGCACAGCACAACAGTTAATGACACATAAAGATCAGTGGCAAGGTACGCTAATGATGGTCGCACAGCCTGCAGAGGAAGTTGGTGGTGGTGCAAAAGCAATGCTTAAAGAAGGGCTTTTTACTAAGTACTCTACTCCAGACCATGTTATTGGTTTACATGTAAGTGCGAGTGTTCCTGCTGGTAAAGTTAGCATGAAAACTGAGTATACGATGGCAAGTGTTGACTCTGTTGATATTACTGTAAAGGGTAAAGGCGGTCACGGTGCCTATCCACACACAACAATAGACCCTGTTGTGATTGCTTCACGTATTGTCTTGGCACTGCAAACTATTACTAGTCGTGAATTGTCACCACTAGAACCGTCTGTTATTACTGTTGGCTCAATTCACGGTGGCTCTAAACACAATGTCATTTCAGATGAAGTAAAACTACAACTGACACTGCGTAGTTATAACCCTGAAGTTCGTTTACAACAAATCGCGGCGATTAAACGAATTTCTAAAGGTATCGCATTAAGTGCAGGCCTTGATGAAAGCTTAGCACCTGAAGTATATGTACATGAAGATGAGTCAATTCCTTCGACTTACAATAACCCAGCACAAACCAATGTAGTGCGTTCAGCAATTGCTAATGCAATCGGTGAAGACAATGTTCTTGAAACTGAAGCTGTAATGGCTGGTGAAGACTTTGGCCTTTATGGTCGTACAGAGCAGCACGTGCCAATTACTTTGTTTTGGTTGGGCGGTGTTGAACCGAGTCAATATGATGCAGCAATGCAATCTGGCGCAACATTACCTTCTTTACACTCAAGCAAGTTTGCACCTGATTACAAGAAGGCGCTTCCTACAGGGATTACAGCGATGAGTAATGCTGCGGTTGCCCTATTCAACAAAAAATAGTTTAGGCTGACTTAGCTCTAGGCTTAGTTTTTCTTTTAAAACGTCGCTTTTGCGGCGTTTTTGGTAACTGAGCAAAGACTTGGCTGTCGCACTGCTTGGCTTGCTCAACTAAAGCATGTAACTCTGCCAACAATGGCGTTAAAAATTGCTGATAACTCATATGTTGTTCAGCTATATTCCCTAACGATGCTTCCCACTTAGCTGTTAAGTCAGGGCTAGCAAGCTGCTCTGGTAATGTACTTATGAGAGCTTTGCCTGTTGCGGTAGCTAGAATGTTTTTACCCTGACGCTCTAAAAAGCGGCGTTTAAATAAAAGCTCAAGAATACCAGCCCGTGTAGCCTCAGTGCCTAAGCCGTCGGTTTCTTTGAGGATCTTTTTAATTTCTGGGTCTTTCACATAGCGGCTGATGCCTGTCATAGCACTCAATAAGGTAGCATCAGTAAAATGCGCTGGCGGTGTCGTCATTTTGTCTACCACTTCACCTTGATTGCAATGTAGCGGCTGGCCTTTTTCAAGTGGTGGTAAGGTTTGCTCATCTTTTAACTCTGTTTTGCCCATTAATGTTTTAAAGCCTAAGCTAACATCTTGCTTAGCAGCTGCTTTAAAAAGCCCACCCGCAATTTCGACCGTTACTTTGGTTTCGTTAAATATATAGTCTGGATAAAACTGAATTAGATAATGACGGCAGATCAACCGATAGATTTTTTGTTCATCACTATTTAATGATGCTGAGCGAAGCTGTTTTTCGGTAGGAACAATAGCGTGGTGAGCCGCCACTTTGCTGTCATTAAAACATTTACTCCGCTTACTGGTATCAGCTTGCTTGCAAGCTTCACTTGCTTGACCTTCATTATTGACGATGGCAGCAATAATCCTCGCTGCATCTTTATGATGCTCTTTTGGTAAATAGCGGTTATCTGAACGAGGGTACGTAATTAACTTATGACGCTCATACAAGCTTTGACAGGTATCTAGCACCTTTTGTGCTGGCATTGAAAACGCCTTTGCCGCATCAATTTGTAAAGCCGACAAGTTATAAGGTAACGGCGCTTGTTGCTTTTTTTGCTTTTGTTCAAGCTCAACTACTTTCGCTGGCTGATTAGTTATGCGTGACACAACATTTTCAGCAAGCCCTCTATGTAATACCCGCCCTTCTTCATCTTGATAAGGTTCACATGCTTTACTTGGCTGCCACTTTGCAGAAAATGCTTGCTGCTGAGTTTCAAGATGAGCTAATACTTCATAAAAAGGTTTCGCTACAAAGTTAGCTATTTCATTATCACGATTTACAACTAGACCTAAAATAGGAGTTTGAACACGCCCAACAGATAACACATTACCAAACCCAGCTTTTTGCCCAGCAAGCGTATAAGCGCGAGTTAAATTCATGCCAAATAGCCAATCGGCACGTGAGCGAGCTAAAGCAGACACACTCAATGGAATAAAATCGCGATTCGATTTTAAATTATTTAGCGCTTTTTTAACTGCACTTAAGTTTAAGTCGCTGATCAAGAGTCGTTGAATTTGCTGTTTTTTGGCTTGGCTAAGTTTAACCTGTTCGATCACTTCATCAACCAATAGCTGGCCTTCGCGATCAGGATCGCCGGCATGAACAATTATATTTGCCTGCTTGATTAGCTTTTTTAATACAGTGAGTTGTTTACGTGTTTTTGATTTAGGTTTTAATTGCCATTGCTCAGGCACGATAGGTAAATGCTCAAACCGCCACTTTTTAAAACTTGCATCGTAGTCATCGGGTTCTGCTTGTTCAAGCAAATGACCAATACACCATGAGACACAATCACCATTACCTAGCTCTATATAGCCATCATGCTTTTTTTGTGGTTTTGGCAGAGCATCTGCAATGGCTCGCGCCAAGGATGGTTTTTCGGCAATGTAAAGTTTCATAACGCAACACTAAATACTGTTTTTATAAACAGTAGTCTAGCACAGGATTTTTAACGAAGAAACGCCTTAAGCTTGCTGGCTTCGTCGAGTAAAGAGGTAGATAAGCGGTAGGTAACATACGACCACAGTACCAATATTGATTAGCGGTAGCAGGGTCTTGTACATGTAGGTGCTGTAAGACAAATCCCAAAGGTGGCGGTCAACTAAACGGAACAACTGTAAAATGGGCGCCATTATCACAACCAACTGCCCTAAAACACTTTGCCATAGGTAGACTTTATCTTTAATACCTAAGTAAGCAATGATTGCCATCCAAGCAATATCATTAAAAGCCCAGACTACATAGCGCCAGATATAGATATCATCAAACTCTCTTAAAGCAGAATAAATAAGAGTTCCATAAAGGAAAAAAGCAGCAGTAATGATAGAGAAATAAAAAGCGGGCCAATCTTTACGAAGGTAAAAAATAATAATAGCCGGGCTCAAAATGAACACCCAGCTATTGCTTAATATAACTCTAATTTCTACAAACCAATCAGGCAAAATGCAGTGCCTTAATCAGTTTTATCATCATCACCGCCATCACCATTGCCTGGCATATAGCTATATTTATCAACTTTTTTCATTTTTATACTCCATTACATGTGTTAATGAAGTTTCACTTTAATGGATTTATTGCCTTACATCAATAGGGTCAGACTCGTGTGCTTTACCTTGCATAATAGAGATTTCAACACGGCGATTACGCTTGCGATCTTCATCGGTCACATTCGGTACAAGAGGCCTTGTTTCTGCGTGACCTACCACCATCATACGAGATTTATCAAAACCGGGCGCTTTTTCCATTTCACTGGCAACTGCCACCGCACGTTTTGATGATAAATCCCAATTATTAGTATAAAGCTCATTCGATACTTGGAAGTCATCAGTGTGACCTGACACGGTTATTTCACCCGGCACATCTTTTAACAACGTAGCAATATCACGAATAATAGGTTTAAATTTTGGCTGTAAAAAAGCACTACCCGATGGGAATGAACCATTCTCACGAATGCGAATAATAATTTGCTGGCCTAATGACTCGAGCTCAATCGCACCATCCATAATTTGCTGTTCTAGTTGCTGAGCAATTTTCTTCACAAGTTCATTTGTTTGTTCTTGATCAGCTGCTGAAATTGACTGTTCTAGAGCTTGTTGCTGAGCCGTACTTTGCGATTCACCTCCACGTTTATTACCGCGCTGCTCTTGTCGACCACCGGCGGAGCTTTCATCACCAGCTTGAAACTCAAGCATTTGTTGCGTCATTTCTACGGTTTGTTGTTGAATCGTTTCAATAGGAGTGGGTTCAGGTTTGCCCGGAGTGAACTCCATGGCAATGACCGAGGTTCCCTTTGGAATATCTTTTACTTCAATTTTATTTTGTACACCGAAAGCAAACTTCATAGAGCCGGCAATTTGCTTAAACTTCAGTACGTCCATTTCTGAGAAAGCAAGCAAGAGTACAAAGAAGCACATTAATAATGACATTAAATCTGCGAAGGTTCCCATCCAGGCGGGTAAACCCGGTGGTGGACATTTGCACTCTTCATCTGACATACCCTACTCCTCGGTATCAACTTTACGTTTTGATTCGGCTAAGTAGTTTTTCAAGATACCTTCAATTACTTTCGGGTTTTGACCATCTTGAATACCTAGTACCGCATCGAGAATCAAACGTTGATTAAGCGCTTCCTCGTCTTTACGTAGCTCTAGTTTTACCTGAATTGGAATAGCAACAACGTTCGCTAAAAATGCACCATAGAGAGTAGTTAAAAGTGCAACCGCCATTGCAGGGCCGATTGCTTTCGGGTCATCCATATTTGATAACATAGCAACCAAACCGATTAGCGTACCGATCATACCCATCGCAGGGGCAATATCGGCAAGTGATTTAAATAACCCAGCCCCTAGTTCATGACGGTTAGCAGTAAGAGAAATATCTTTTTGTAGGGTGGCACGAACAACATCAGCATCATGACCATCCACTAACATATCGACCCCTTTACGCATAAAACCGTTGGGGATTTCGGCTTCTTCTAATGCTAAGAAACCACCTTTACGTGCTGAATCAGCTAATTCTACTGCTTTTTCAATTAACTCTTCTGGAGATTCGATTTTGAACATAAAGGCTTTTGCAGCGACTTTACCTATGCCCAAAAATTGCCCCATAGTGAAATTCGATAATACGATAAAAATCGAACCACCAAATACAATGACCACCGAAGGCGTGTTGTAAAACATTGCAACTTGGCCGTCACTACTTAACACCATCGACATAGCAATTAAGCCTATGGCACCAAGAATACCTATTATGGTTGCTAAATCCACATACCCCTCCAGAGGAACAATTACACGACACCCTCAGGTATCAAATTTTTATTATTAACTGCTTATCGGCAAGCAGTTGAAATACTTAAATCATTAAATGAATTAATTTTATTTTAATGTAAGATTTTTAAGCTACAAGTTTAAGCTGTATCTAAAACCGTAAAAATAGCATATTGAAAATGGATTATGCGTAAAAAAACACATCATTCTTTGACCTAGTTTAGCATTCCCCCTAAAATTGGCCTCACTTTCTAACAGCTATCGAGGCCACAATGGCAACAAAGAAACCAGAAAACTTAAGCTTTGAAGAAGCGCTGGATGAATTATCTCAAATTGTTGCACAAATGGAGCAAGGTGAATTGTCACTAGAACAATCGCTAAAACAATTTGAACGCGGCATTGCACTGGCGAATGCTTCGTCTGGTAAGTTACAGCAAGCCGAACAAAAGGTTGCCATTTTAATGGGTAACGATAGCCAAGCTCCTCTTAGCAATTTTGATTCAAACTTGGACTAATTAAGTGCAATTAAAAGAACAACTACAACGCGCTCGTGAAGACGTTGAAGCACATTTAAATCGCTATTTCGAACTACCACTTAATACCGAAAAAACTATCAAAGAAGCCACCCATTACGGTGTTTTAAATGGTGGTAAGCGCTTACGTCCATACCTTGTATACGCAACAGGTCGAATGATGGGCGCAGACAAGGCCGATCTTGATATTCTTGCTGCCGCTATTGAGTGTATTCATAGCTACTCTTTAGTCCATGATGACTTACCAGCCATGGATGATGATGACTTAAGACGTGGCCGCCCTACCTGTCATATTGTTTATGGCGAAGCGCAAGCCATACTCGCGGGCGATGCATTACAAACGCTGGCATTTGATTTAATTGCCAACCATCAATTTGCCGTTCCTGCGAGCCAGCAAGTAAAAATGATTGCCTCATTAAGCAAAGCCTCAGGTATTGAAGGTATGGTAGGTGGGCAAGCACTGGATATTGAAGCGACCGATAAAGAAATTTCAGTTGCGCAGTTAGAGCGTATTCATCAGCTAAAAACGGGCGCCTTGCTTAATTGTGCTATTACACTCGGTGCATTGAGTGCAAAAAGCTGTGATGAACATACTCTCGCGCAATTAAACCTATTTGGCCAAGCAATAGGGCTAGCTTTTCAGGTACAAGACGATATCCTTGATGTAGAAGCTGATACTGAAACATTAGGTAAGCCACAAGGCTCAGATATTGCGGCTAATAAAGCAACTTACCCTGCTTTATTAGGTATGGCTGGTGCAAAGCAAAAAGCACAAGATTTACTAGCTCAAGCTCATCAAGCTCTTGAGGCTATTGATTACGACACCAGCGAACTGGCGAGCCTTGCTAGCTATATCGTTGAACGTAATTATTAATGCCTAAAAAAGAAAGACAAAATAACTAAAAAATCAGAGCGGCAATGGGCTATAATGCACTCTGGTTAGCGAAGGATGTATAAAAAATCATGACACTTGATAGTAGCAAGTATCCATTATTAAGTTTGGTTGACGAACCAGCACAGCTGCGTGATTTAGCGCAAGACAAGTTACCTGCGTTTAGTAAAGAGTTACGCGAATACCTACTTAATTCAGTTTCGCAAAGTAGTGGTCATCTAGCATCAGGTTTAGGCACTGTTGAACTAACCGTTGCGCTGCATTATGTTTATAACACTCCTGAAGATCGTTTAGTATGGGATGTGGGTCATCAAGCATACCCGCACAAAATCTTAACGGGTCGTCGTGACCAAATGCATACTATTCGTCAAAAAGACGGTTTGCACCCTTTCCCATTCCGTGAAGAAAGCCCGTACGATACTTTTAGTGTTGGCCATTCGAGCACCTCTATTTCGGCTGCCTTAGGTATGGCCATTGCTGCCGAAAAAGAAGGTAAAGATCGTAAAACTGTTGCTGTTATTGGCGATGGTGCGATCACTGCTGGTATGGCATTTGAGGCGATGAACCACATGGGTGATGTTAACCCTAACGTGTTAATTATCTTAAACGATAATGAAATGTCGATTTCAGAAAACGTAGGTGCACTAAACAATCACTTTGCCCGTATTTTGTCTGGTAGCTTCTACACCAATATTCGTGAAGGCAGTAAAAAGCTTCTTTCTGGTTTACCGCCAGTGAAAGAACTTGCTAGCCGAATGGAAGAACACTTAAAAGGTATGGTCATTCCGGGTACTTTCTTTGAAGAGTTAGGCCTTAATTACATCGGCCCAATTGATGGTCATGATGTTAATATGATGGTAGATACATTACGTAATATGCGTAACCTTAAAGGCCCGCAATTACTACATATTAAAACGCAAAAAGGTAAAGGTTATAAGCCTGCCGAAGCGGATCCAATTGGTTACCATGGCGTACCAAAATTTGATCCGAGCATGTCAAAATTACCAAAATCTAAACCTGGCGCTGCCACATTCTCAAATGTGTTTGGTGACTGGTTATGCGATATGGCAGCCCAAGACGACAAGCTAATGGCAATTACCCCAGCGATGCGTGAAGGCTCAGGCATGGTACGTTTTTCTAAAGAGTACCCAGCGCAATACTTTGATGTAGCAATTGCTGAGCAACATGCTGTAACGCTTGCAGCTGGTCTTGCTTGTGAAGGGTTGAAGCCTGTTGTCGCTATTTATTCAAGCTTTTTACAACGTGCGTACGACCAACTTATCCACGATGTAGCATTACAAAACTTACCCGTTTTATTTGCTATTGACCGTGCTGGTATTGTTGGTGCTGATGGTGAAACTCACCAAGGCGCCTATGACTTAAGCTTTATGCGCTGTATTCCTAATATGATCATCATGGCGCCTAGCGACACTAACGAGTGCCGCCAAATGCTTTACACTGGCTACCAATGCAATCAACCTGTCGCTGTTCGTTACCCGCGTGGTAGTGCCGGCACTTGTGAAGTTGAATCGACTATGAGCGCGATTGAAATCGGTAAAGCGCGTAGTATCAAACAAGGTAATAAAGTGGCGATCTTGTCGTTTGGTACGCTGTTAGAGAACGCCAAGGTAGCTGCAGAAGAGCTTAACGCAACAGTTATTGATATGCGCTTTATTAAGCCTCTTGATACTGACGCTATCAGTGAATTACTCGGCAGCCATGATGTCATTGTTACCCTAGAAGACAACGCCATTGCTGGCGGTGCAGGTTCTGCTGTGAATGAATATTTAGCTGCAATCAAAGCCGGTGTGACTATCTTAAACTTAGGTATTCCAGATGAGTTCATTAAGCATGGTACGCAAGATGAAATGCACGCCGAAATGGGCCTAGATGCAAGTGGTATCTTAACTAGCATCAAAGAGTTCATGGCTTAAGCCAAACAGCATTCACTAAAAAGGAGCCTTAAGGCTCCTTTTTTAATACCAATAGAAACGCTAGCGCATCCAAATTTTAATATCGGCTAAGCCATTAGCTTGTAGTGCGCTAAGCTGCTGATCAACATTGTGGCTTTGCTCGAACTCAAAAGCATCTAATTGCTCGTCAAAGGTAATGTTGGCAACGCCATCACCACCGCGCTTTTTAACTTGATGCAGTGCGATATCAGCAAGGTTAACTGAGGTTTCCCAACCAATAACTTGGCCACCCAATAAAGGTAATGGGTAGAAAGACCAGCCAATAGATGCAGTAATCGTGGTCGATTCCCCATTCGGTAACCTAAATGGATTTGCTGCAATTGCTTCACATAAGTCAGCCACATAATTGTCTATCGCTGTGCGTTTGAAATCACGTAGTAAGAGTAAAAACTCATCGCCACTCCAGCGTGCAACATAGTCAGAACCTTGAGTACGGCTATTCAATAAAGTCGCCATTTGCTGTAAGCAGCTATCGCCAGCGAGCGGGCCATATGCATCATTAATGCGACTGAAGTTATCAAAGTTAATTATCAATAGAACGAGCGACTTACCCTGCGCTTGCAGTGACTGCGAGTTTCGCTGGAAGTGTTCGATATCTTTAGGGAGCTGATCAAACAAGAAGCGGCGGCTACGTAGGCCTGTAAGCTCATCTGAGTGACTTACTAGCTTAAGCTGTGAATTCACTTGGTTAAGCTTATCGTTAGCTTCTCGAAGCTCTACGGTACGTTCTGTTACTAAGCTTTCAAGGGCTAATTGCTTACGTTTCTCTTGCGCTCTAAATACCCAAAACACAAGGTAGAACAGTAAAATAAAGCTACTGGTGATCAAGAGTCTAAAATAAATAGTCTCATCAAAACGGCGCGGCACTACAAAGCTGTACTCAGTACGACGTGCTTTTTGCCAATCTTCACCACGGCGTTTTGCTTCAAGTTGGAATAAAAACGAACCCGGCGGTAAGTTGGTATAGATTGCCTCACGACGAGTATTAGCATAACGCCAGTCACTGTCTAAGCCACTTAAACGGTAACGGAATTCAATACTTGAAGGAGCATAATAATCAATCGCGGTGTATTTTAACGTTACATCGCGTTCATCAATTTGCAGCTCTGGTTTATCGCCCAAAGTTGCGGTACTTAAATGACGAAGCGGCGTGATCAAGCTTTCAATGCGAGGCTTAAGAGCTTGAACACCAAAAAGCTCAACGCTCTTTGGTATTTCTACCACACCTTGTAGGCTTGGATACCAAATGGAGTTACCGGTATCTGCTACAGCGTCATGACCCAGACCAGCACAACACTGACTTGCTTTACCATCAAGTTGACGGTCGAACGATGAGATCACTTGTTCTACTTTTAAGCTCTCGATATCAGTACCAAACTGCTCGACTGGCATGCGGTATACACCCTTCATGGTACTGACCCAGATACGTTTTAATTGCTTATCGTAAACAAGACTAAAAATAGAGCCATACGGCAGACCATCTGTCGCATCTAACTGACGCCACTGACCTTTGGTACTGCGATAAAATAAACCATCGTTAAGTGAGCCAATTAATATCCCCACCCCTTCAATATTCAAAATACTGGTAACGTAGGCACTTTCTAAGCTGGTTTGGTCGCCAATTTTTTCAATACCGCGGTCGGTAAAGTAATAAGCCCCTTTACTGGTGCCAATTAAGCCAAAGTTTTGCTCATCCAGAACATAGGTAATAAATTTACTGCTTAAGAATGCATTGTATGCAAAGGGCGTTAAACCACCGTAGCTTAAGCGGTACATACCACGGCCAGTACCGAGCCAAAAACCGCCTTTGCTAGAACGGCTAATTGCGAATACAGGGTTATCGCGCAGTGCTCGCCCCGGCACCGTATACAAGTTTTGGTTTTCGTAATAAAACACACCGCGGCCTGTTGCGATGTACAAACGATCACCATCAAATTGTAAGTCGTGCACTGCTGCTCGACCAAACTGGTTACTCGGAATTTGATTTACAAAATTCTTGTTGTAATCGAAGTAACCAACACCGCTGCGGTTAGCCACCCATAATTTTCCATCAGGTGCTTGGCTAATCGCCATCACTGCTTCGGTCATATTTGAGATAGCTGAGTGACGTTCAATACGTCCTTCGTGAGCAAGCCATAAGCCTTCACTGAAGCTTGCCAGCCAAATATTATTTTGATTGTCACGGAAAATATCGGCAAACCAAATGCTTTGATCGAGCTGGCTTGGCTCAACCCATTGCCAATCTCCTGAGTTATCACGAAATAACAGTCGGCCATAGGTCGAAATCCAAAGCGCCCCATCTGAGTCGCTCATAAACTTATAAACGGCAGAGTTACTGGCATTTGGCAGTGGGAATGGACGCAGCTCGTCATCTAAATCAAGAAAGTAAGCACCCAGCTCTGAAGCTAGGTATAAGTTCCCTTCAAGCCAAGCCATGTCATGAATAATGGTTTGCGCTAAACGCTCAGGTAATGAAACTTTGGCAGTCAGCTCTAATCGTAACTTTGCAAAGTCAGAAGAGGTATTGGTTAAACGCAATAAGTGACGCTCATTGACCAGCCAAATGCCTTCTGGCGACAACGCCATTTGGCTCACTGAACCCACAATTTGCGTAATAGCAGTGGCATTAGATACCGGTACAATTAAAGCTGAGTTTTGATTTAGTGTGACTTGATTTCGAGCAACGTAATAAAGGCCATTCGCTGCAATCCAAATACTGCCTTTGGAGTCTTCAAGAATATCGCGAACCGGACCTTTAACGTTAAAGGTTTGCGACATCATGGTTTTAGGATCAAGTGTTACCAAGCCATTTTTGGTACCAACCCAAAGTAACCCTGTGCTATCAACTAATAGTTTATTAATACCATTACTTGGCAGGAAATCGCTGTTTTGCGTATTGAAGTTAGTGAAGGTGTTACCATCAAAGCGACTTAAGCCAAACTGAGTGCCCAGCCACATATAGCCTTGCTCATCTTGAGCAATGCTTTTTAAAGATTGCGATGGCAAGCCATTTTGGATGTTCCACTGTTTGACGACATAGTCAGTAATAGATGCAAACGCAGGCGTGCTGCAAAGCATCAATAAACAGACAACTAGAAATCGCATCATATACTTGCCACCAAGTAACACTTAACTCATCGTTTAAAAAGGCAAATAGCCTGCTTTAAACAAGGCTTGAACACAAATTAATGAAAATATACCTGCTAAAATATCATCAGCCATGATGCCCAAGCCACCGTGTAAACGTCTATCTAGAATTCGGATAGGACCTGGTTTAGCGATATCAAAAAAGCGGAACAATAAAAAACCAACCAACAGTGACTGCCAACTCAGTGCAGCACCAATCATGGTGATATAATAACCAGCAACTTCATCCCAAACAATGGCTGGATGATCATGTACCCCTAAGTCATCTGCTGTTTTACCACATGCCCAAATACCAAATACACTGATCACGATGGCAAACACAATCTGTAACCACAGTGGAAAGTACATAGTAGTAAAAATAAATGGCAAGGCAGCAAAGGTACCAAAGGTGCCAGGTGCTTTAGGGGCAAGCCCTAAGCCAAAACCCAAACCAAAAAATTGGTGTGGGCGTTTTAAATTGAATAATCGGTTACTGCTCAAACCGGCTCCTTCGTAAAGTGCTGAAAGCCCTTACCTTGATAATTAAATTGCTCACCATCAAGTAATAGCTCAATCTCACCTTCGCCACTTTTAATTTGACCCACACAACTTGCTTCAACACCATATTGGCGTAGCTTCATATCAACCATGCTTTTATTGCTTTCTGGCACAGTAAACAGCAGCTCGTAGTCGTCACCGTAATTTAAAATGTAGTCAAATTGCTCTGCACGTGGAATCGACGAATTTAATGCATCAGAAACAGGCACTTTATCAACATTGATCACCGCACTAACTTGCGATAGCGCTAAAATATGGCCTAAGTCAGCTAATAAGCCATCGGAAATATCAATTGCTGCAGAGGCAGCGCCTCGCAGAACCTGACCAGCTGCAACACGTGGAGTCGGATAATCAAAGCGATTATTTAAATAGCTTAAGTGTTCAGGGGCGATATCGAGGCCTTGTTTACGGGCTTCAATGGCTACACCAGCATCACCTAATGGACCAGTTACATAAATCCAATCGCCAACTTTAGCACCGCTACGGCGCAGTGCTTTGCCTTCAGGCACGATACCTTTAGCACAAATCGTAATAGTTAAAGGGCCTTGAGTGGTATCACCACCAATAATTTGCACATTGAAGTACTCTGCAATTTCATGCATGCCTTCAGTGAACTCTTCAAGCCACTCTATATTTGCTTCAGGCAAAGTTAGGCCTACCGAAATCCACGTAGGTTCAGCACCCATTGCCGCAAGATCACTTAAGTTAACAGCTAAAGCTCGATGCCCAAGGGCACGCGCAGAGATGTCATCAAAAAAGTGTACGCCCGCAACTAAGGTGTCTGTTGTTACCGCCAATTGACAGTTTTCAGGCACAGTTACTAAGGCACAATCGTCACCAATACCTAGGTTCACATCACGGCGAATAATGCCACGCCCCTTAAAGTAACGATTGATTAGTTCAAATTCCTTCATACACAAAAAAGCCGGCCCAAGCCGGCTCTCCTTTACGGGGTTACTTACTTACGCAGTTCTTTCACTGCTTTATCAAGTACACCGTTGACAAACTTATGGCTGTCTTCAGCACCAAACATCTTAGCAAGCTCAATACCTTCATTGATTGCCACTTTGTAAGGTACGTCTTCACGGAATTTCAGCTCATAGCCAGACAGACGTAAAATTGCTTTTTCGACCATGTCTAACTCATCAGCTGGGCGTGCTAAATGTGGCGCAACGATTTCATCTAATTGCTTACAGTTAACAACAACACCGCGTGCTAGGTCTTTGAAATATTCGACGTCGATCTTAGTCACATCATTTTCAATTAACATTTGCTGTTCAATATCAGCAATTGGGTTGCCGCTTAACTGCCAAGAGTATACGGCTTGAAGTGCTAAGATACGTGCTTTACGTCTTGCTGCTGGTTTCACAGAGATTCCTTAAACTTAAATTTTGTCTAACACATTAACCATTTCAAGCGCACCTAAAGCAGCTTCGCCGCCTTTGTTACCCATTTTGGTACCTGCGCGCTCAATTGCTTGCTCAATGCTTTCAGTGGTTAATACGCCAAATGCAACCGGGATATCATACTCAAGAGATACTTGCGCAAGACCTTTGTTTGATTCGCCAGCGACTAAATCAAAGTGTGGTGTACCACCTCTGATCACTACGCCTAAAGCGATGATTGCATCGTGTTCTTTCTTTGCTGCAACGCGTTTCGCTGCTAAAGGTAATTCAACGGCACCTGGTACGTAAACAACTGTAATGTCGTCTTCAGATACGCCACCTGTGCGCTTAAGCTCATCAACAGCACCTGCTAATAGGCTGCTACCAATAAAGTCATTAAAGCGAGAAATGACAATGGCAAATTTTTTGCCCGGTGCGTATTTGTTACCTTCAATAATTTTCATTTAATAACCCTAAAAAATAAGTTTAAGCGGTTGCGATTGCGCAAAAATTACGGCGCATAATACCACAAAAATATAAAAGTAGCCTAGTAAATCTGTTTTCCCTAATTAAGAGCGAGGCTCTACGTAGTCAACCACTTCTAAGTGGAAACCAGATAACGCATGGTACTTCTTAGGACGGCTCATTAAGCGCATCTTTTCAATACCTAAATCAGCCAAAATTTGCGAGCCCACACCCACAGTACGCGATGTACCTTGGAATTTACGATGACTCACATTTTCGCCAGCATCTTCAGCAGCAAAGGCTTTAACGGTTGCTTCTAGATCTTCTGTTGACTCTTGTTTACCCAAGATAACCAGCACACCGTTGTGCTCAGCGATATAAGCCATAGCATCTGATAAGCCCCAGCTACGATCAGCACTTCTATCTGATAATAGAATATCATTAAAGGTACTTTGTAAGTGAACACGTACTAACGTTGGCTCGTCTTTCGATACTTCACCTTTTTGTAAAACATAGTGAAGCTGACCATCAATGGTGTCTTTGTAGGTCACTAAATCAAACTCACCGTGATCTGTTGGCAGTTTACATTTAGCAACGCGCTCAATGGTGGTTTCGTTTAGGTTTCGGTATTCGATTAAATCTGCAATGGTGCCAATCTTTAAGTCATGCTCTTTAGCAAATACTTCAAGATCAGGGCGACGCGCCATAGTGCCATCTGGGTTTAAGATTTCAACAATCACAGATGACGCCTCAAGACCCGCTAAACGCGCTAAATCACAACCCGCTTCAGTATGACCTGCACGTGTTAACACGCCACCAGGCTGCGCCATAATGGGGAAAATATGCCCTGGCTGAACGATATCGCTTGGCACGGCACCTTTAGCGATTGCAGCTTGAACGGTACGTGCGCGGTCGGCCGCTGAAATACCTGTAGTTACACCTTTCGCCGCTTCAATTGACATTGTGAAGTTAGTTGAAAAAGCAGCACCGTTATTTTTCACCATAAGTGGTAATTCTAACTGCTGACAACGCTCTTGTGTCATTGTTAAACAAATTAAACCACGGCCATGTGTTGCCATAAAATTGATAGCATCAGCACTGATATGCTCTGCTGCGATAATTAAATCGCCTTCATTTTCTCGGTCTTCATCGTCCATTAAAATAACCATTTTACCGGCTTTAATGTCATCGATAATTTCTTGCGCGCTGTGTAAATTCATAATGTGCCCATGAGAGTATGATTAATAGTGACGTATCTTTGCTTATTTAATAAAGCCAGCTTGTGCTAGCAAGCTCATTGATATGTCTGAACGGGAAGGTTGTTCAGCCCCTTTAATTAGGCGCTCTAAATAGCGAGCAATCTGGTCAACTTCTAAATTCACCTGAGTCCCCACCTGAAATTCTGCAATCGTTGTTTGCTCTGCAGTATGCGGAACAATTGTCAGCTTAAAGCGATTTTGCTCAACCTCGTTGACGGTTAAGCTAATGCCATCAATACACACCGAACCTTTGTACGGAATGTACTTCATTAAATCATTGTCTGTGCTTAACCAGTACTCAGTTGCACGAGCATTAGGACTAATACTTTCGACAGTCGCAATACCATCAACATGGCCTGACACTAAGTGCCCACCTAAGCGAGAAACCGGTTGCATGGCTTTTTCGAGGTTAACTGTTTGACCTTTTTTATAATGTGCAAACCCAGTTAAGCTGATTGTTTCGTTTGATAAGTCAGCACTAAAACCATCGCTATGTTTAGCGACAACCGTTAAACACACACCATTGGTGGCAATACTGTCACCGAGCTTGACGTCTTTCATATCCAAATTAGGGCTTTGAATACGAATAGCTAGATCACCTTGCTTTTGTGTTAGTTCAACAATTTTACCTGTTGCTTCAATAATTCCAGTAAACATAGTGCTACTCTTTATTTTCAATGTCTGTGGCTTGCTTTGCTTTTATCGCTGTTAAGCGAATATCGTCGCCAATCATCACTGTATCAGTAAAGGTCAGTTCAGTGATATCACTCATCATGGTGACTTCTGCAAAGTTTAGTAAGCTTTTGCCCATATCACCTATTAACTTAGGAGCAATATAAACAATGTATTCGTCAATTAAATCTTGCTCTGCGAACACCCCGGCAAGGGTTGCCCCCGCTTCGAGCCAAATATGATTAAATTGTAATTCAGCAAGACGCTTTAAAACCGCCGATAAATCAACTTTATTGTTAATTGCTGGCACCACTTCGTGTTTAACAAAGTGAGGCCATTTGGTGTGATTATCAAGCGAAGTGGTAAAAATTATCACCGGGCTCTCGATGCTGAATAACTCAAGCTCAGGCGTTAACCTGTTTTGTGAGTCAAGAATAATTCGGGTTGGTTGGCGCAAAGGCAACGAGGTTGGCATTGTAAATGGCAACTCATCAACACGAACATTAAGTTTGGCATTATCAGTAATAACGGTGTCTGCACCGGTTAAGATAGCACAGCTTTGCGCACGAAATGCTTGCACATCTTGGCGCGCTTTAGGGCCTGTTATCCATTTACTTTGGCCGTTATTTAGCGCGGTTTTACCATCTAAACTACATGCCATTTTACAAGTCACATATGGCAATCCAGATTCCATACGCTTTAAAAAACCTTTATTTAAATCGCGCGCTTGTTGCTCAAGTAAACCAGATGCCACGCTAATACCGGCGTCGGCTAAAATTTGTAGGCCGCGACCACTCACCGCAGGGTTTGGGTCAACCATAGCTGCAATGACCTTACTTACACCAGCTGCTTTTAAACCTTCGGCACAAGGTGGAGTGCGCCCATAATGACTACAAGGCTCTAAAGTCACATATGCAGTAGCGCCTTTCGCGTTGTCGCCAGCTACAGCCAAGGCATTCACTTCAGCATGGCCCTGCCCTGCTAATTGATGAAACCCTTCACCGACTATTTCGCCATCTTTAACCAAAACACAGCCAACATTCGGGTTTGGCGTCGTAGTAAAACAACCTTGTTTAGCAAGCTCAATGGCACGCGCCATGTAAGCTGTATCAAGCTCTGTAAACGACATGATTAATCACCTAAACGAGCGATTTCTTCACCAAACTCGCGAATATCTTCAAATGAACGATAAACCGATGCAAAGCGCACATAGGCTACTTTGTCGAGTTTCTTTAGTGACTCCATGATGCACTCGCCAATTAAATGGCTAGAGATTTCACGCTCACCCGTAGCACGAAGTTGAGATTTAATGATGTTAACGACTTCGTCGACCTGCTCAGTGCTCACTGGGCGTTTCTCTAAAGCGCGATGCAAGCCATTCAGTAACTTGTCTTCATTGAATGGTTCGCGGCTACCATCTTGCTTGATGACTCTTGGCATCACAAGCTCAGCGCCCTCAAAGGTGGTAAAGCGCTCATGGCATTCGTTACATTCACGTCGACGTCTCACTTGGTGACCACCGCCAACAAGTCGAGAATCAATTACTTTAGTATCTTTTGCGGTGCAAAAAGGGCAATGCATAGGGTTCAACTTCCGTTTATAAAAAACAAAAAAAGGCCGCTTAGTAAGCGGCCTTTATAATAGCAAAAAACAACGCTATTGTTATCTTAATTACGGTTTAACCAGTAATTAAGCGTAAACTGGTAATTTTTTACAGATAGCTTTAACTTTCTCTTTTACTTCTGCTTGTACAGACTCATCGTTGATGTTGTCTAGTACGTCACAGATCCAGCCAGCAAGCTCTTTTGACTCAGCTTCTTTGAAACCACGGCGAGTAATAGCCGGAGAACCAATACGAAGACCAGACGTTACAAACGGTGAACGAGGGTCGTTTGGTACTGAGTTTTTATTAACAGTGATGTTTGCGTTACCTAGTGCAGCGTCAGCATCTTTACCTGTGATATCTTTATCGATTAGGTCAAGAAGGAATAAGTGGTTGTCTGTTTTGCCAGAAACAACTTTGTAGCCACGCTCTTGCAGTACTTCAACCATTGCTTGTGCGTTCTTAACAACTTGTGCTTGGTACGCTTTGAATTCTGGTTGTAATGCTTCTTTGAAAGCAACCGCTTTAGCAGCGATGATGTGACATAAAGGACCACCTTGACCGCCAGGGAAAACAGCGCTGTTTAGCTTTTTGTAGATCTCTTCATCACCACACGCAGAAACGATTAGACCGCCACGAGGACCTGCTAATGTTTTGTGAGTTGTTGTTGTAACAACGTGTGCGTGAGGGATTGGGCTTGGGTATACACCAGCAGCGATAAGACCAGCAACGTGAGCCATATCTACGAATAAGTATGCACCTACTTTATCAGCGATTTCACGGAATTTAGCCCAATCAACAACGCCTGAGTATGCAGAGAAACCAGCGATGATCATTTTTGGTTTGTGCTCTAATGCAAGTGCTTCAACTTGAGCGTAATCAATTTCGCCAGTTTCGTCGTTTAGGCCGTATTGAATTGCATTGTACGTTTTACCAGAAAAGTTAACGTGTGAACCGTGAGTTAAGTGGCCACCATGAGCTAAGCTCATACCTAGTACTGTATCGTGTGGCTGAAGAAGAGCTTGGAAAACAGCTGCGTTTGCTTGTGAACCCGCATGTGGTTGAACGTTAGCGTAATCTGTGCCGAATAATTCGTTTGCACGGTCAATTGCTAGTTGCTCAACAACGTCAACATGCTCACAACCGCCATAGTAACGTTTGCCTGGGTAACCTTCAGCATATTTGTTGGTAAGCTGAGAACCCTGCGCTTCAAGTACGCGTGGGCTACAGTAGTTTTCAGACGCGATCAGTTCGATGTGCTCTTCTTGACGAGCCGTCTCTTTATTGATGGCTGCAAATAACTCTGGATCGAAATCCGAAATATTCATGCTACGTTCTAACATGGGGTCTCCTAAGGCAACGTGTATGGTGTTTTTTAAAGGCTGTATTGTACGCTTAAAACGCACTTTTGCCTATCTTGTAAAGATGAACATATTTAAACAGGGATTGAATTTATTTCACAGTGTTTTAATAATGATATTTTTTTATTGATACATAACAAAAATTTATAAATTTAAAATATTTCATAGATATTTAAAATGTTACTTAAACAAAAAATCGCATTGTTAAATTGCGTTTTTATTAGGGCAAACTAAGCTTATGTAACTAGTCAATATCAAGGATGGTATAAGTACATGTTAGCTAAACCAATATACGAATTAGTCCCCTACGGATACTTTTTTCTCGGCATCAGTTGTATCACATTAGCCAATAATTATGTGCCTACATTAATCGGTGTAATCTTATTTTTATTAGGTGCTAACATTTGGCGGATGCGTTCTGAAGCCAGAAGAACCGATCATTCAAGCCAGCGAGTCAAGCAAAGAAAACGTCGCTATTACTATGAATTTAAACCTTTTATCATTTTTATTTCGGCATTCACCTTGATGCAATGGACGCAAAATGAACTCGTTTCGGTGATCAGTATTTTGCTGTGTATCTCGGCAGGGGTCATTCTAAGCATGCGGATTTTAAACCGTCATAGCCATTCGTTACTTCATTGAGGGCTTTATTAAAAGACTGCATAAAAAAGAGCGGCTTAGCCGCTCTATAATCAAGGTTATGCTAATTTATTTAACAGCTCAGTTCGAAGCAATTGATAATCAAACTTAATATCTTCAGCCAAGCACTCATTTGCTAGCGCATCAGCAAGCGGCTTCGGCATAGGTAGTTCGATGTCTAAAATTTCTTCTACACTGTCTTTAAATTTTGCTGGGTGTGCAGTCGCTAAAAAGATACCTGCACTGCCATCTGCTAGATTTTCTTTCAAGCCTTGATAAGCAATTGCAGTATGAGGCTCTGCGATGTAACCCGTTTGATGAATTTTTTTCATCACCTCTTTTGTTTCTTCTTCACCAACACAGCTTGAATAAAAGTCATCATAGCTAAACCATTTGTTATCCAACATAGACTGAACGCGTGGCCAGTTATTCGGTTTACTCACATCCATAGCGTTCGATAACGATTCAAGCGTGTCATTCGGTGCCCACTCTTTGCTTTGTAAGAAACGTGGCACAGTGTCGTTTTGGTTAGTTGTAGCGCTTAATTTAGCCACTGGCATACCAAGCACAGCACCAATCATTGCGGCACACACATTACCAAAGTTACCACTTGGTACTGAGATATGCGCTTTACTACGCTGCTCTTTAGGTAATTGAGCAATGGCTTCAAAGTAATAACATACTTGCGCAACTAAACGACTGATGTTGATTGAATTAGCAGAATTTAGACCTAGCTTTTGTTTAACTTCACCGTCTAAGAAAGCTTGCTTTACCATGCTTTGGCAATCATCAAAGCTACCATCAACAGCATAGCAGTGAATGTTATTGCCTAACGTTGTAAATAGCTTTTGCTGCGCTAGTGAAATTTTACCTTTCGGGTATAAAATCACGACATCGATATTTGGCTTATTATAAAATGCATGGGCAACCGCAGCCCCTGTGTCGCCTGATGTTGCTGTTAAGATAGTGACTTTTTCGCCTTGGTTAAATTGTGCAAGACACTCAGCCATAAAACGGCCGCCAAAGTCTTTAAACGCAAGCGTTGGGCCATGAAATAGCTCTAAGCAATAAATATCTTTTTCTACTTCAACCAGTTTCACATCAAAGTTAAAGGCATTTTGTACCATCTGTGCAACGGTATCGGCAGGTAGTTCATCGCCAATTAGGTGCGATAAAATCTTGCTGCTACGACTAACAAAGTCTAAATCAAGTAACGCATCAATGTCTTGAATTGGCGTTAGGCTTTCAGGGAAGAACACCCCTTGGTTACGCCCTAACCCCGTTTTTACCGCTTCAACAAACGACACCTGTTGTGTTTCATCTTTTAAATTATGTAATTGCATGTTTATTCCTTAAATTCTTTAAAGCTGTCGTGTGCCAAGCTGATCAAGTTTACAGATGTGGCTGAAACCTTGTTCATTTACGTAATTATCATTCAGCCAAGCTGCACACTTTTGAGCAGCTTCAAGACTCTTACACACGGTAAATAATGTTGGGCCCGCACCAGAAATACTGACAATCTCTGCACCAAGCTCTGGTAAAGCACTTTTAGCTTCCGCAAAGCCTTGAATGAGCGGTGCGCGATGTGGCTCAGCGATTTCATCTGTCATAATTGATAACGCAGCATCAAAGCGACCAGTAAGCAATAAGCTGCTAAATGCAGAAAGTCGCTGTGCAAACTCAACACTGTCGTGCATTGATAATTGCGTTGGCAATACCGAACGCGCTTTTGCAGTATTCAGTGAAAAACCTGGAAAAGCCGCTACGTAATACCATTGATTATCAACGGGTAGCGAAATTGACTTGTTCGGAATGAGTTCACCCGTTAATTGCAAACCACCTAAATAACAGGGTGTGATGTTATCGTAATGACGGCCGCCACTAACAATGGCTTCAAAATCAGCCATCAACTCGATAAGTTGCTCTTGAGATAAGTTGGTTTCGGCAAATTTATCAAGGGCAGCAAACGCTGCCACCACAGAACAAGCACTTGAACCTAAACCTGAGCCAATTGGTAGGTTCTTTTTAAGCTCAAGTTTTACCGCTGGCATAGCCGGTGCAACGTGCTCTTTAAAGTGAATTAAACATTGATAAGCCAAGTTTTCTTCAGCATTTGCAGGTAGTTTATGGGCATAGTCGCCAGAGCAGACAAAAGTATCTTGCTCAGCGGCACTCACCTCTACAACATCGCCTAATAAAGTGCCATCGATAGGTGCCAGCGCAGCACCTAGTGCATCAAAGCCGACAGCAAAATTCCCGATTGAAGCGGGTGCATATACACGGATCATGACCAGCTCCTAACGTGTTAATGTTTTTAAGATATCAGCAAATACGCCTGCAGCCGTTACTTCAGCACCTGCGCCATAACCACGAATCACAAACGGACGTGGTTGATAATATTGACTTAAGATTGCCAATGCATTTTCACCGTCACGGATATCGTAAAGAGCATGGCTACTATCTACGGCTTCAATGCCTACTTTACATTGACCGTTTTCGATAGTGCCCACATAACGAAGCACTTTACCTTCACTTGCAGCACTTTGAATGCGGTCGTTAAACTGTGCATCAAGTGATGGTAGTTTTGCCATGAAATCTGCTACAGAATCATCTTCTGCAAATCCTTTTGGTAAAACTGATTCAACTTCGATATCGCTAAGTTCTAACTCAAGACCCGATTCACGAGCAATGATCAGTAGTTTTCGAGCAACATCAGTACCTGATAAATCATCACGCGGATCTGGTTCTGTAAAACCACTTTCTTTTGCTTTTAACGTTGCTTCGCTAAGAGATAAACCATCTTGTAGCGCACCAAACATATACGATAATGAACCCGACAATATACCGCTGAACTTAATAAGCTCATCACCGGCACCAAATAGTGATTTCAAGTTATCAAGTACTGGTAAGCCTGCACCTACGTTTGTTTCATATAAAAACTTACGATTATTCTTTTGTGTTGCTGCTACTAAATCTTGGTAGTAAGCATACGAGCTAGTATTGGCTTTTTTATTCGCCGCAACCACATGGAAACCGGCATTCAAGAAATCTACATATTGTCCAGCAAGCTTATCGGCTGAGCTACAATCAACGATCACAGGGTTAATTAAATGGTTTTGTTTTACAAATTGCTCAACCAGATTTAAATCAAATGCTTGTTCTGACTCGGCTAGTTTGTCTTGCCAGCCATCAAAAGCAATGCCTTCGCTATCTAGATATAGCTGTCTTGAGTTAGCTACCCCATATAAGTTCAGCTTGATGTTACGTTTTTCAAGCCATGCTTGTTGACGCTCTAACTGTTGGATAAGCTCTTGACCAACTAAACCACAGCCAAGCAAAAACACATCGATTGAAGGAATGTGAGTAAAGAAGTTCTCATGGCACACTTTTACTGCGTCGTTGCATAGTTCACCGTCGATAACCGCTGAAATAGCACTCTCAGTTGAATCCTGTGCAATAGCAACAATGTTAACCTGCGCTTGAGCTAATGAAGCAAAGAACTTAGCAGCTAAACCTTTGTGCGCACGCATGTTATCACCGACTAGAGTAACAATCGCAAGGTTACGCTGTACTTGTACTGGCTCGATTAAACCGGCTTGTGATTCTAATTCGAAAGCAGTTTGTAATGCTTCTAAAGCAAGAGATAGGTCACTCTCATGCACACAGAAACTGATGCTAAATTCACACGAAGATTGAGTGATCAGCACAATTGAAACATTGTCGTGCGCCAATGCATTAAATACTTTTGACGCCATGCCCACTTTGCCTTTCATACCAGGGCCGGACACCGTTAACATAGCGAGGTTTTGTAAACTTGATAACGCTTTAACTGGGTCGTTCGACACACTGTCGTTACTGATCACTGAACCTTCTGCACGTGGGTTATGAGTATTTTTTATCTCGCACGGTACCCCCGCTTTGGCACAAGGTAAAATCGTTTTCGGGTGCAACACTTTCGCACCAAAGTAAGAAAGCTCCATTGCTTCTTTATAAGATAACGAATCAACCTTAGATGCTTTTTTGATATAACGTGGGTCTGCATTGTAAACACCGTCAACATCAGTCCAGATTTGGCATACTTCAGCTTCTAGGCATGCTGCCGCAATAGCTGCTGAGTAATCTGAACCATTGCGACCAAGTGTTGTTAGCTCACCTTGCTCATTGGCAGCAGTAAAACCCGGCATGATATAAATAGTGCTCGGTGCCGCTTTTAATGCTGCTTGAAAACGTAACTTACTTGCAGCCAAGTCAGCTTCAGCATCAATGTAGCCACCCACTGAAGCTATGCAATCTGTCGCTTCTAAATAACGAGCATTACTTTCTTTAAGCATACACTCCATTAAGGCTACACTTACGCGCTCACCAAAACTGATTGCATAAGCACGTACTTGGTCTGGGCAGCACTTTAAAAGTGCAACACCATCTAGTTTATTCTTAAGTTCGCTCAAATCAGGCCAACTTGCTACCTGACCAAAGTCAGCTTCAACAGCAGCTTTTAGTTGTTCACAGCGAGCAACCAATGCTTGCCATAACTCACTAAAATCTTGCCCCTGCTCTGCAGCGCTTGCTAATGCTACTAATGAATCTGTCATGCCACCGGGTGCTGACAGCACTAACAACATTTCATCGCGTAATTCTTCTTTGACTAACTGAGCTACCTGTTGCAAACATGCGTAGTCGGCCAAGGACGACCCACCAAATTTTAATACTCGCATTATTTATGTTTCCTCATTCCATAAACGAAAAAGGCCTGTGTTCTAGTGAACACAGGCCTATAATTTTGTTGCACCGACCTATGCCACTATCCCGTAAGGATGATGGTTGTAATAATAATGGTCGTTGCGTGATTAAATGTTTTCATAGTCTGTAGACTGCCTTAAATATAGCCAGCCTGTCAACCCTTAAAGAAAAGATAAATTATGCGTTTGTGTTATATAAAAGATTAATGAATACCAAATTTATGCAAAGTTGCTTTTAGTCGCACAAGATCTATCGGTTTATCAATGAAGTCAATAGCACCCAATTTTACTACTCTTTGTTTCATTTCAGCCTGAATATCAGCCGAAATCACTATAACAAAGCACTCAATTTTCTCTGCTTTGATCGTTTCGAGCACTGCAACACCATCCAATTCTGGCATGGTTAAATCTAAGCACAATAGATCAAAGTTTTGCTCGCGCAATAAGGCTAGAGCTTCACGGCCATTAGTGGCTTGTTGAACATCTGCATCCAAGCAATCCCCTAAACAGCGTACTACCTGCTTTCGGGCAATATTTGAATCATCACAGACCAGTACTGAAAAATTAGGATTATTCATGAAATAAAAATCTTCGCTGTAGCAAATACAACATCAAAAAAGGCTAAATTAAAGATGGAATAAATTTATAACACACTTTTTCAAGCGCAGTAAGGGCAAGTTTTTTCAAAATTTACTAACAATTTAGAAATGTTCCAGTAAAAAAGGATATATTTATTTCTTTTTAACCATTTATTAGCTAACTTTAGAACTAGCTGAATGTATTACAATTGTCACCAAGGAGCTATGGATATTCCATGCTACAAAAAAGCCTGTCCAAAGAATTATTAACAAATGTACTCTCAGTCTACTTTTTACTTACTTTTGTAGTGACATGTGGACAAGTTATTGCTGAGTACGTTAATACCAAAGATTATATTCGCGACGAGTTAACGACTTTACAAAAAACATTTAGCCGTAGTTTAACCCGCGCTATTTGGGAACTGAACGATAAACAAACCATCACCACGGCTGAGGGCTTACTGGCAATCCCTATGATCGAGGGTATTATTGTGCGTGATGATAGCGGCGAGGTACTCTCTCAGTTAGGTCGTTCGTTAGATATTCACGAGCTATACAGTCAACAATTAGTGCAAGAAGAAGCGATTATCGAGGATACGCCATCAGGCTTATTCGGTTATACATTCCCACTCATTTTTGAATTTTCAGGAAAAACAACCCAAGTAGGTGATGTAACTCTGTTCTCAAGTCGCGAAGTGGTCTTTAGCCGCATCATGATTTCTATCTACTTTTTAATTGGTAATGCAATGATCAAAACCACCTTTTTGATCATTCTTTTCCTACTTGCATTTAGAAAGCGCTTAACCGAGCCACTAGCGCAATTCACAGAACAAATTGAAGATCTTGAACTAAACGACCTAGAAGGCCGCCATATCGAGATCAAAACTGTTGAGCACAACGAATTAAAAGTAATGGAAGAGTCTTTCAACCGCTTAATTGATAAGGTGGTACTTTACCGTGAAGAGCTCGAACATACGCAAAAAGAGCTTTTGATAAGCAACGAAAAGCTCGACCAACATAACTTACAGTTAGAGCAAGAAGTAGCGCGCAAAACATCAAACCTAAGCCAAGCGATGATGGACTTGCAGCAACAAAAATACGAGCTTGAAAAACAAAAGCTGACACTAACTGAAGAAATTGATTTACGTAAACAAACTGAACAAGAGCTCATTACCAAGCAAACTGAATTACAACGCTACCTTGATGAACTAAATATGGCGCAAGAGCGCTTAGTTGGCTCAGAAAAAATGGCAGCATTAGGTGGCTTAGTGGCGGGTATTACTCATGATGTTAATACACCTATTGGGATTGGTGTTACCGCAACGTCATTTTTACAAGAACGCTTGGACCAAATTGAAGCGGCATATAAAGAAAAAACCCTATCGCCAAAAGCGCTCGAAGAGTTTATTAATGACGCTAAGCAAAGTACTAGCCTACTGACTAGTAACCTAGACCGAGCTTCTGAGCTGGTTGCAAGCTTTAAGCAAATTGCAGTGGACCAAGCCAGTGAAGCGGTACGTACCATTAACTTTAAAGAGTATCTAGGTGAAGTGATCCGCTCACTCCATCCAAAGCTTAAGAAAACATCGCATCATATTAATTTAGATTGCCCTGATGATTTAACACTTAACCTGCCTGCGGGTGCGATTAGTCAAATTTTCACAAACTTGATTATGAACTCACTCATTCATGGTTTCGAAGGAATTGAAAGTGGCATCATTGATATTGTTATTAAAGAAGAAGATGACGAAGTCGTTATCGACTTTAAAGACAATGGTAATGGCGTATCAAAAGAGCAGTTAGAAAAGCTATTCGACCCATTCTTTACAACCAAGCGCGACCAAGGCGGCAGTGGCTTAGGCACACATATTACTTTTAACCTCGTTAAACAAACCCTAAGTGGCGATATTGAGGTATCTAGCGAAGTCGGTAAAGGCTTGCACTACCATATTAGTTTTCCGAAAAACATGCCAAAACCACTTTCAATGTTTAACTCATAAGCAATTAGCGCTGATGCCGAAATGATTCATTTCGGCATCAGTTTTTTATTGCTATGATTGGGCAAATTTATTGAAAGGATTAGCCTAATTATGTGGTTTAGTAACCTTATCTGTTACCGTTTTAAACAAGACGTTTCATACTCTCAAGAAGACTTCGACAAAGCCCTAGAACAAGATCTGTTCCGCTCATGTACAGGCCAAGAGCTTTCAACTTTCGGTTGGACAAAAGCCTTTGGTAAACATGGTCAAACCCTATCTCATTTCTCTCAAGACAGCATTTTAGTATGTGCTAAACGTGAAGAAAAAGTACTGCCAGCTGCCGTTATCAACGAATTGGTTGCAGAGAAAGTAGAGCAAATCGAAGCTGAAGAAAACCGCCCAGTAAAGAAAAAAGAAAAAGACGAACTAAAAGAAAATATTCTGCACACTTTACTGCCTCAAGCTTTCAAAAAATCGAGCCTACAGTTTGCATTTATTGATCAAAAGAATGGCTGGGTTGTGGTTAACAGCGCAAGCTTTAATAAAGCAGAAGAGCTATTAGCCCTACTTCGTAAATCACTTGGCACGCTACCTGTCGTACCTGCATTTGCGAACTACGATTTAGATGTATTTTTAACAGATTGGTTAACTAATTTCAGCACCCCTGAAGGCTTTTCTATCGGTAACGATGCAGAGCTTGAAGAAGCCGATGACAGTGGCGCTCAGGTTAAATTAAAAGGCCATGATTTATCGTGTGACGAAGTAAAATCACACTTAGAAAATGGCAAGCGCGTAACTAAGCTGGCTCTTGATTGGCAAGAACGCGTTAAGTTCATGCTACAAAACGATGGTTCAATTAAGCGTTTAAGCTACTCAGAAACATTAAAAGAAGAAAACGCCGACATTCCAAAAGAAGATATGGCGGTAAAACTTGATGCTGACTTTATCTTAGCTTCAGAAGAAATTAAACAGCTGCTAGAAGAGCTGACTCAAGGCTTAAGCGACGCAGAAGATTTATAAATTTAACCCAGATAATGGTTAACATTAAAAGCGCGACTTAGTCGCGCTTTTTGATGTAGTTAGTCAGTAAAAATCGCTTTTACTTCGTTAAGCATATCGTGATATTCATCTTCACTGAACATATCAAGTGATTCAATCACGCCTTTGTCCATGTAAGTTTGTAATGCCGCAGACTTATCAGAAACCTGTAAGATGCCTTCTAAAATCGCGCCAATACGAATGAAATCAACATAGCAAATATGCTCTGGACGATAGTTTGGATTTGCCCAGCTTTCAGCTACTTCTACAAACTCATCGGTGAAGCCCCAAGCACGCATAATTGCGCCACCTACTTTACCACCCAGCTTTTGAATGGCATGAGCAAGGAAGCTTGGGTTTGCGAACACCTCAGGGTGCTTTTCAGCTTCTGTTAAAATGGGCAGTACGCCAATGTTATAAACTAATGCCGCTAAGGTAATTGTGTCGCGATTAAGCGAGGTTTGCTTATTTCTGCGTAAGAAGAAATCCATTAAGGTAATTGAGTGGCACGCTACTTTAAGGGTTTTTTGCCATGCCTTGTCCATATAGCCTTTGATAAGCTCATTATGCGATACAAACAGCTGCTCCATTGCCATTGCAGTTGCAATGTTCTTAATTTGACGTAGACCAATTCGTGTTACAGCTTGGTGTAGATTTGTAACTTTAACTGAGCGCCCCATAAATGCACTGTTGGCGACTTTGATCATTCGTGCTGATAATGCCGGATCATGAGAGATGACATCTGCCATATCCATCAAGTTTACCTCGGGGTTATCCGCAGCTTGCCTTACCTTCACAGCAACTTCTGGTAAGGTAGGTAACACTAAAGTGTCATTATTTATTCTGTCGACCAATATGGTCAGTAATGCATTTTCTGTTGACATATGTGTGCCATCCTCTTGGGTTAGCCCGCCCAAACAAAGACAGACTAATGACTGACATTATTAGATTAGTTATAGTTTTAGTATTGTCTAACTTAGCGCTAAAGTTAAGAAATTCACAGAAATTATCTATTTTTTATATTTTTTAACTAACTAGGGCGTGTTGACCTTTTGTGATTAATTTTGCAGCAGTGTGTTTGGTATTTAGGCAAGGCAGAGCCTATGTAGTGTGGTTGTTCCACATAAATAGGCGATAACGCAGCATCAATGCCAAACACGCGCTGCCCTTCAGGTTCTTCCTAGGGGCGATTAACTCTTTGTTGCTCGATTTTTACTTAGCCCACTAGGTTACAAATCTCGCGCCGCGATTAAATCGCCCCTAGAGTG
>NZ_LOPY01000058.1 GCF_001469895.1 Pseudoalteromonas sp. XI10
ACGCAAACAAATTTAGAGTCTCAAATGTAACTGAGTGACTATATAGTCAATTCGTTTTGATTTTACTTTTTTAAAAAGTAGAAACAAACAATCAGAATTCATTGAGCATGGTTTGAAGTTTACTTCAAACAAAAAACTTTTAATTGAAGAGTTTGATCATGGCTCAGATTGAACGCTGGCGGCAGGCCTAACACATGCAAGTCGAGCGGA
>NZ_LOPY01000059.1 GCF_001469895.1 Pseudoalteromonas sp. XI10
GAGGGGTTCCCGAGCGGCCAAAGGGATCAGACTGTAAATCTGACGGCTCAGCCTTCGCTGGTTCGAATCCAGCTCCCTCCACCACTTTCCTTCTTAGAAAAGTGGGGCCAAATGCAATAGTAAAAATTTGTGTGGAGGGGTTCCCGAGCGGCCAAAGGGATCAGACTGTAAATCTGACGGCTCAGCCTTCGCTGGTTCGAATCCAGCTCCCTCCACCACTTT
>NZ_LOPY01000060.1 GCF_001469895.1 Pseudoalteromonas sp. XI10
GTAAGTGGCGTCCCCAAGGGGATTCGAACCCCTGTTACCGCCGTGAAAGGGCGGTGTCCTAGGCCTCTAGACGATGGGGACGCAGAAAACTGCAACCCTAGGACAAACACTATGCAAATCTGGTGGAGCTATGCGGGATCGAACCGCAGACCTCTTCGCTGCCAGCGAAGCGCTCTCCCAGCTGAGCTATAGCCCCGACTTGCATACACACCACCAATTAATGTTGGTTGTGTATCGCTGAGTGCGGGGCGCATTCTATGCAGCCCCCCAAATAAAGTCAACAGTTTTTTATCTAAGTTTATTTAAATGATTTAAATTTCAACAAGCTGACTAAATATCAATCCGTTACGGAGGTATTTTATACAAAGCGCTATCAAATTAGCTATTTTGGGCTAATTGCATTGTTGGTTTGTTATCAAAGGCTCTCTGCTTTTGAGTTTACTCTCTTAAAAAAGGTATACATTTATATGCAAAATAAAATTCGTTATTTAAAGCTTTAAATAAAACGACTTTCCCCTCCCCTGCTTTTTTTTATAGTGCTAACTAGAGTGCAATTAACTAATGCAAATTTATCGATATGAAAAAACTGTTTTAAAAATTTACTGTATTCATATCATTTGGAATGATTTACCTAGGTCATAAAGCTATAGATCCAAGTCTAAATATAAGCTTATGAATATAAATTGCATATTTGTTCGCCAAAAAATGCTTAAATGCCATGTCATTGTTTATAAAAGCTGCATCTAACACATTTTTACTCATTCAAGTGTTGACACATTTACAACTCTATCTATAATAGCGCCCCACAACAACGCAGCAATGAGTTGTTTTAGATATGGGTCGTTAGCTCAGTTGGGAGAGCATCGCCCTTACAAGGCGAGGGTCACTGGTTCAAGTCCAGTACGACCCACCATTATTCCCTAATGGTGTTCATATCTAAATTCTTAATGGGTCGTTAGCTCAGTTGGGAGAGCATCGCCCTTACAAGGCGAGGGTCACTGGTTCAAGTCCAGTACGACCCACCATTTACTTTCTCTTTATAAAGAAAGTTTCGGTGGTCCTTCCATTAAGAAATATGCTGTATGTAATATGGGTCGTTAGCTCAGTTGGGAGAGCATCGCCCTTACAAGGCGAGGGTCACTGGTTCAAGTCCAGTACGACCCACCATTCTTAAAATGGTGTTTCATATTACAAAAATCTAAATGGGTCGTTAGCTCAGTTGGGAGAGCATCGCCCTTACAAGGCGAGGGTCACTGGTTCAAGTCCAGTACGACCCACCATTAAATAAACTTTGATGGTGTTTTCATTTAGATTATTCTTCGCGGGTCGTTAGCTCAGTTGGGAGAGCATCGCCCTTACAAGGCGAGGGTCACTGGTTCAAGTCCAGTACGACCCACCATTTACTTTTTAAAGCAAAAAGCTAAAAATGGTAGCGAAGAAAAAGATTATATGGGTCGTTAGCTCAGTTGGGAGAGCATCGCCCTTACAAGGCGAGGGTCACTGGTTCAAGTCCAGTACGACCCACCATTACTTTTTGAAGCAAAGAGCATCGCAACTCTTTACAACGAAAAGGCTCGGTGGTTAAGTTCAGTAAGACCAACCATTTAATCTTAAAAATTTATATGTGGGTCGTTAGCTCAGTTGGGAGAGCATCGCCCTTACAAGGCGAGGGTCACTGGTTCAAGTCCAGTACGACCCACCACATATAAACACTTCATTAAATACTTCCTTGTTTTGTTTCTAAATTAAAAAAGCATCGCCATTCTTTACAAAACACAGGCTCGATAGTTCAAGTCCAGTACGACCCACCATTACTTTTTGAAGCAAAGAGCATCGCAACTCTTTACAACGAAAAGGCTCGGTGGTTAAGTTCAGTAAGACCAACCATTTAATCTTAAAAAATTTATATGTGGGTCGTTAGCTCAGTTGGGAGAGCATCGCCCTTACAAGGCGAGGGTCACTGGTTCAAGTCCAGTACGACCCACCACATATAAAACCTCCTTATTTTATGTATAGTTTTCAAAAGCATCGCCATTCTTTACAAAACACAGGCTCGATGGTTCAAGTCCAGTACGACCCACCACATATAGCATTTCATCTAATACTTCCTTGTTTTGTTTCTAAATTAAAAAAGCATCGCCACTCTTTACAAAACACAGGCTCGATGGTTCAAGTCCAGTACGACCCACCACATATAACAATCACTTCTAAAATCTAACTTCTAAAATCTAACTTCTAAAATCTAACTTCTAAAATCTAACTTCTAATATCTATCACTCACTACTCCCTTTATTGATATAACCCAAAGCGAAACTTTAAATCATTGCAAAAGCTGTAATTTGCCTTGTCAGCAGCTAGACTGTTTATTATAGTCATCGTTAATGTCACTTAGTCGCAAGTCCAATGCCTGCAAAGATTTTTTCGAAAGCCAAAATTTTAATAGTTGAAGAGCAGCCACTTGCTCAAAGCTATATGAAACAGTCCTTAGAGGGATTGGGGTTTCGTCAGTTGCGTTTTGCAGAGCATGCAATTGCAGCAAAAGAACAATGTCAAATTGAGCAATTTGATCTCATCGTTTGTTCATTTAACCTTAGTAAACATCAAGATGGTTATCAGCTTTATGAAGAGCTGAAAACTAAACGTCTTATAAAAAACTCTACCGGCTTTATTTTTATTTCAGCTGAAACAAGCGGCTCGTTAGTTCACAGTGTACTCGAGCTACAACCAGATGATTTCTTAGTTAAACCCTTTACAATTAACGAATTAAAAAATCGTATTGAAAAAGTGTTATTGCGCAAAAGTAACCTACATCAAATTTATCAACTTATTGATGATGGGAATGACTCCAAAGCAATTAAACAAATTGATACCTTGCTGCAAAACAAAGGTAATAGTTACAGCGCCATTCTATTGAGATTAAAAGGCGACGCCCTACTTCGCCTTAAGCGCTTTGAAGATGCCAAAACATTTTTTAAATCAGTGCTCGATATTCAAAAATTTACTTGGGCAAAAGTTGGGTTAGTCGAAGCGCTTATTGCTAATAATGAACATACCCTAGCACACCGCATGCTTAAGACGATGTTGCAGCGCAGTGAAACGAGACTAGTTGCTCTTGATTTACTGGGTCGATTAGAAATAAAACTCAATAAGTTTGATGAAGCTCAGGACTTTTTTAGTAAAGCTGTTGAGATTGCCCCACGTAACATTGACCGTCAAAAAGCCTTGAGTCATGTATCATTGCTTAATCATGATTATGAAAAGAACTATTTAACTCAAAAAGATATTGCCAGTTACGCAAAGCACTCAATTCACGATAACCCTGATATATATTTAAATGCGGCGCGCGCAGGGATTGATTTTGCTTTAACAACGGATCAAACCGATCAAGTTAATCGTATTTCAAGGCAGACAAACCAGTACTTAAGTGATTTAAAAAAGCAGTTTCCGAATAGTAATAATCAAACACAAATTGATGTTCTCAATGCGCGTTTGCATTACTTAAAGGATGAACATCAAAAGGCTAAAGCACTTATCAATCAACTTGATGAAAGCGACACTCAAATTCGTTCAGTAGATGGTGCGCTCGATAAAGCGAAAGCGTTTCATGAGCTTGGTTTTCACAACAAAGCGCAGATGCTGTTTAACCAAATAATAACTCACTGTGAACGCCACCCATCGGTTAGCGATCCGGTGTATTTACGTTACATTCAACAACAACAAACTGAACGACGAGATATTAAACTCGGGCCTAAAGAGCTCAATAACCATGCTGTAACACAGTTTAATAAAGGTCAGCTCAATACCGCACTTGAAGCCTTCACCCAAGCATTTAGGATCATGCCTAAAAATGCCAGCATCGCTTTAAACCTACTGCAATGTTTATTCGATACTAATAACCAAGGCCAATCATTTAATTTAGCGCTGGCGAAAAAATGTTTTGCCTTGCTAGATGCGCAAACATTAGAGGATGAACAAGCAATCCGCTTTGAAAAAATTAAAGCCCTGGCTGCAAAGTTAAAAATTAAGCTTGCTGAGTAATCGCGTATGGCATCTTCTTTGTTTAAATTTAAAAAGCCCCTCCTAAGCGTTGCGCTTTTATTCTTTTGCCAATACAGCTTTGCCTCAGCAACATTACAACATTGGCAACAAGCCAGTATCAATTGGCAAAGTAAAGCAGGTAGCCATATCAACATTTTGGCTGATGAGCAGCCTGCATTTATGGCGTTAAAACCCTACATTCCTTTATTTGAGCAGCTAACAGGAATTTCTGTTGGCTTTCATGCTTTAGAACAATCACAAATGCGTGTTCGTCGCCATCAAGATTTAAGCGAGGCTTCAGGGCTTTACGATGTACTGCCGATGGGGATTACCTTTTTAGGTGAAGCGCAAAGCCAAGGCTGGATTGAGCCTTTGCAGCCTTACATTGATAACCAAAAACTGACAGACAAAACTTGGTATCAGTTAGAAGACATTAGTGAGCGAAGCCTAGCGCTTTGTAAAATTGATAACACGCTATATTCGTTACCATTTGATTTTTCTGCGCCGATTTATTTTTATCGCAAAGATCTTTTCGAACGTTTTAACTTAGCAGTTCCCGATACCTACGAGCAACTACAAGCAACCAAAGTTAAGTTACAACGGGAAATCGACCGCACACCTTCTTTAAATGGAATGCATGCATTTGCCTCACGTACGTTGCCGGGTGCAGGATTAAACACTTGGACTGTATTACCTGTTATGCGTGCTTATGGCGCTGAAGTTATCGACGCGCAGGGCCGGTCAGTTTTTAATAGCCCTGAAACGGCACAAAGCCTTCAAGTGTATCGCGACCTAGTAACAGGGTTCGGCAATCCAGATAACAGCCGCTTACTGCATTTTTATGAAATTCGTCGCCTGTTTAAAGAAGGCCGCCTTGCCTCGGCCTTTTTGGCTTCTCATTTTTATAATGAAATAGATACCGCCGAAGAGTCAGATATTTGGAATAAATGGGAAGCTGCCCCCTTACCTGCAGGTCCAATCGCCAGAGAAACATCTCCTTGGGCATGGGCATTTGCAATTAATAGCAAATCAACTAACAAAGATGCTGCATGGTTATTTATTCAATGGGCAACCAGTGAGCAGACCGCCGCACTACTTAGTACAGGTGGCTCACCGCCTAGACAAAAAGTGTGGCACGAGAAGCTGTTTACTCTAGTAAACAAACCTGGCTTTAATAAAGCCATGTTATGGGTGTTTGAGCATGCAACGCCTGATCGCCTTCAGGCTGGCATGGTCGAGTTTCCGGTTATTGGCGAAATTATTTCGCAAACCTTTAGCCAAATTTTCTATGGTGCAGATATAAAACAATCAATCAAAAGCACAGACGCAAAAATTAACGCTAATATGCAAGCATTAAAAGTACGGAGCAATATTGAGCAATGAGAATTAGTATTGCCCACAAAATTTTAATGATCATTGGCTTTACCATTACCCTTATTTTAGGGGCAAGTACGTCGTTGCATGTAATGGAGCTTAAAGAGCAAACACTTTTGAACATGAGTGAAAAAGCCGATGCGATTGTCTCGCCCATGTTGTCAGAAATAAACAGCCTCACACAAGACAATACCGTGGGAAGTTGGGTGCTTAAAATTCAGGGTCTTACCCTAAAGAACATTTTAAAAAATAATACTTTTGATGATTTAAAGACGATTTACTTTATCGACCAAAATAACTTTATCGCCGCCCACCCGGATAACAGTAAAGTCGATACCCTAGAAACTAACCAAGTGCTGCTAAAACAGCTCAATCCTAAGCATAATGTCATTGTAGCCATGGAGCAGCAATATGTTGTTGCTGTGCCAATTAGCAACTTTCAGGGCGAAAATATCGGTTACGTTATGGTGAGTTTTTCAGATAAAGACTTAGCGTTAAAGACTAAATCGATTATTAGTAATGCGGTTTCGCTGTTTGCTATTTACCTGTTAACCGCACTTATCATCGCTTATATCATTATTCGCCGTATTATTTTACAACCCATTGATCAGCTCGTGGAGTTTTCTCATGCAGTGACCACAGGTGATTTAAACTGCCCTATTAATATAAAAAGCCAAGATGAAATAGGTACCCTCGCCAGTGGCTTTAAAATGATGCGTGCTGCGGTTAGACAACAGATCAACAGCATGCATGAACAACATAGCTTGCTTGAAGACACAGTTGCAAAGCGCACTCAAGAGTACCTTGATGCTAAAGAACAAGCTGAGCAATCAAATCAGGCCAAAAGTCGCTTTTTAGCTAATATGTCTCACGAATTAAGAACTCCGCTCAATGCAGTGCTAGGTTTTAGCCAATTACTACAAGATAGCGAAACAGATAAAAATAAGCGTCGTTACTTAGAAGCAATATCAATCTCTGGTAATTCACTGCTTAATGTATTAAATGACATTCTCGATTTATCAAAAATCGATGCTGGTAAAATGCAACTCGATATTGAGCGTGTAGAAATCCCTAAAATGTGCCATGAGCTTAATATGATGTTTTTACAACTCAGTGCACAAAAGGATCTCGACTTACAAATAAGCTCTCATCCTGAGTTAACAACCCCAGTGTTACTTGATAGCAATAAAGTGCGCCAAGTACTAACCAACTTAATCAGTAATGCCATTAAGTTCACTGCACAAGGCAGTGTTAAAGTGTATTTTGATTTTAAAGCCCACGATGACAACAGCAATATTGATATCAAAATTCATGTCACAGACACAGGTAAAGGTATTCCTAAAGATCAACAAGATCTTATTTTTAATGATTTTGAACAAGTACAAGGCCAACGTAGTTCGGAGTTTGGTGGAACGGGATTAGGTCTTGCGATTTCACTGCGTTTTATCAAGCTAATGGGTGGTGAGTTATCGGTGATCAGCGATAAAGATAAAGGCAGTGAGTTTATTGTGTCTTTACCAAATGTTGAATTAGCTGAATCTAAAAATGAAGTGAAACATCGTAACTACCCCGCTATTTCGAGCTACCACTTTAATCCTGCTCGAATTTTGATTGTTGATGATATTCCCTACAACCGTGACTATTTAGAGTCCTTTTTATCGCGCTGGAGCTTTACCGTAGACACGGCTATCAATGGTGAAGATGCCCTTAAAAAAATTGAGCAGCATCAGCCTGATTTAATCATCATGGATTTAAAAATGCCGGTGATGGGCGGATTAGAAGCAAGTCAGTTAATTCGCAGTGATGATCGCTTCAAGCATATTCCAATCATTGCGGTTACAGCATCGGTATTAAAAGATGATAAGGCGCAATCCAGTATTTTGACAGACTATATAATTAGTAAGCCAATTCACCGTGAGCACCTTATTTTCATCATTGCTCAATACTTAGATTAGGTAGAGATTAGACACGCATTAGTTGCGTTTTTTCATCGCTATAGCATTCATGCAATAGCGTAAGCCACTTGGCGGTGGACCATCAGGAAACACATGTCCTAAATGTGCATCGCAAACATTACATACGGCTTCAATGCGCTGCATACCATGGCTAGAGTCCGCGATATAGGCAATGCTTTCAACACTGCTAGGCTGAGTAAATGACGGCCAGCCTGTGCCACTATCGAACTTTTCATCGCCATCAAAAAGTAAGTTGTCACAACATACACACGCATATTGACCTGGTTCAAATATCGTACATGAATCAGAGCTGTGCGGTCGTTCGGTGCCTTTTAAACGGGTTACATAGAATGCATCTTGTTCGAGCTCAGCTTGCCATTCAGATGGCGCTTTTTCGACTCGACGTGAAGGTGTTGGGTTACCGTTATGGGCAAACTCTAAAATATCTTGCCAAGTTAACATAATGCTCCCTCAGGGTTGAATACAACAATTGCACAGTACATCACAAGCACTACGAAGGGCAAGCAACGTGCGTCTAGTAATTACTGTGTTTGTAACTTGATATCTATTTGTGCACGTTCACGCTCAGAAAGTAGCTGTGCTAAATGACTATTTATTTGGCTGCTGTTAACACTTAATACGGCTGTTATCAGCTGGTCATTGACATCAGTTACATGGATTATACCTTCGCCGATTTCAATCTGCTTAATTTGGCCAATTAATACAAACTCAGCTTTGCGTTTAAAATCGAATAAACCAGCCAGACTTATCAGCGCTAGCTGATTTACATCACGCTTTAGTAAATCAGTAATGGGATTACGCGCTACAAATAACGGAGTTACTCGATAAAGGCTTGATAAAGTAATAAAGCCCCATAACATCACAAACAACGAAAATGCAGCACTGTGCCAAAGTGGCGTAAATACCCATAAAGCAATTAATACCAGCGCGATAGTGAGTGAAATTTTTGCTAAAAGCTTATTAATTGCCAACATATTGCAGCCCTATTTCTTTTCGATTGGATCTGGCCAATCATTAAAAAAGACCGACAGATATCTGCTTTTTAATAAATATAACAGTACCCATAACACCAGCACCATTTGACAGGCTAAGAAAAACGAAAACTGATAGTGACTGTGCGCAGCTTGATAGGTTAACCAACTTAAATCTGTGATTGCACACAAAATTAATGGCCAGCGCATAAATCGCCAAATAGACGCGAGACGTTTCGCACCTTCAGCATTTTCTTGAGGTCGGCGTAAACAAAAGATCACCGCCGGTAATAAGGCGATTGCAGCTATGGCAATGGCTGTAAAAAAATCGCTTTTCGACTTAAAAAACAGCGACATGATATCTAAATCAGGGCGACGACTCAGCGCCGCCATAATCCATATAAAGTAACTGCGTAACAACACTAACAAAGTTAAATGAAACGCTACTGGGGTTCGATAAGCGCCGTGTTTATCCCAGTATTCTGGACCGTAGCGATTCATATTTGGTTCTTCTTATCGGCAATGATGCCAAGTACAAAAAACGCAGCTGTAAGTGTAAGCGCCAGCCATTTAACACCGAGTAGCAGTAGCAACTTACTTAAAAATGGAGTTACAAACACCACAAGTAAGCCCATGCCAAACCCTGTGACCAACACAAAGCAAAGCACGCGAATAATAAAGTGACGACGCGCGACAAAGCGCTTGGTCACTTTAATAATATCGTTTGCATACAAGGATATAAAACACACCACCAGCAATAATGAAATATTGTAAAGGTGTGGTTGCAGCCAGCTGCCAATTGTTAAAGCAACTGACGACAATGCCTGCAATAGACTATCCATTGTGCTCACTTAAAAGTGCAATGAGGTCAGCCTCAGTTAACACATCAATGCCTAAGTCTTGTGCTTTGGTTAATTTTGAGCCCGCTTTTTCACCTGCAATAAGCGCATCTGTTTTAGCCGATACACTACCCGACACTTTTGCACCTAACGCTTGTAAACGTGCTTTTGCATCATTACGATTAAGCTCACTCAATGTGCCGGTCAGTACGTAAGTTAAGCCCGCTAATGGCTGCGCATCGGCGCTCGGCGCTGTTAATTCTGGCCAGTGAATACCTTGCTCAACTAACGCATTTACAACTGCCATATTGTGCTCTTCACTAAAGAAGCCACGTACATGCTTAGCAACGATCTCACCTACGTCACTTACTTCAGTTAACGCATCAACGCTTGCTTGAGTGATTTTTTCAAGGGTTAAAAAATGGTTTGCTAAGTTTTGCGCGGTTGCTTCACCCACTTCACGAATACCTAACGAATATAGGAATTTAGCTAAGGTTGTTTGTTTAGCATCTTGTAGTGCATTAACTAAGTTCTTAGCAGATTTAGGGCCCATTCGCTCTAAGGATTCAAAATGCCCTTGTTTAAGGATAAATAAATCAGCAGGCGTTTTGATAAGCTCACGATCAACAAGTTGATCAACAATTTTGTCACCCAAGCCATCTACATCAAGGGCTTTACGTGACGCAAAATGTTTAATTGCTTGCTTACGCTGCGCTTGGCACACTAAACCACCAGTACAACGGGCAACCGCTTCACCTTCAATGCGCTCCACATGTGAGTCACAAATTGGGCAGGTAGCAGGAAACTCAATGTTTTTAGCATCGTCAGGGCGACGTTCAAGGACAACTTGGGTAATTTGTGGAATAACATCACCTGCACGGCGAATAATCACGGTATCGCCAATTTTAACGCCTAAACGGGCAATTTCATCGCCATTATGAAGCGTTGCGTTAGATACCGTTACGCCACCTACAAATACCGGCTCTAATCGTGCTACAGGGGTTATTGCGCCTGTGCGCCCTACCTGAAACTCAACATCAATTAATTGGGTGATTTCTTCTTGTGCCGGGAATTTAAAAGCAATTGCCCAGCGTGGTGCTCGTGCCACAAAGCCTAAACGCTCTTGTAGTTTTTTGTCGTTTACTTTAATAACCACACCGTCAATTTCGTAGGCTAGGCTACTTCGACGCGTCAAGATATCTTGGTAATAATCAAGTGCAGCTTGCTGACCTTCAACGAGCTTTGTTTCTGGGCAAAGTGGTAAACCCCAATCGGTAAGTTTAGCAAGCTGTTGGTAATGATCTTCTGGTAACTGCCCATCGGCAACAAGCCCAGTGCTGTAGGCATAAAACATCAGTGGACGTTTTGCTGTTACTTTAGAGTCAAGTTGACGTAAGCTACCGGCAGCAGCATTACGCGGGTTAACGAAAACTTTGTCGCCACGCTTTTCGGCTTCACTGTTTAGTTTGGCAAAACCAGCGCTGTCCATAAATACTTCACCGCGTACTTCAAGCTCTGCTGGGAAGTCATCACCACGTAACTTAAGCGGCACATTACGAATTGTTTTCACGTTTTGGGTGATGTTTTCACCTACCATGCCATCGCCACGGGTGGCTGCTTGAACTAAAACACCATCACGGTAAATAATTGATACCGCTAAGCCATCAAGCTTTGGTTCACAACAAAAAGTCAGCTCCTTGTTATCCATTACTCGTTCTTTGATACGGCGGTTAAAGGCAGCAAACTCTTCTTCTGAAAAGGCATTATCAAGTGACAGCATCGGCACTTGGTGAGTAACTTGCTCGAACTTATCAAGTGCAGCGCCACCGACTTTTTGGCTTGGTGAGTCAGGGCTTTGAAACTCAGGATTAGCTTGCTCAAGGGCACTTAATTCGCGCATTAAACGATCATATTCAGCATCAGGAATGCTAGGTGCATCCAGCACATAATAATTATGGTTATGCTCTTCTAACTGGGCACGAAGTTGGCTAATTTGCTCAAAGATAGGGCTGGACATGAAAACCTCAAAAATCTACATAAAAAAGCCACTTAGACGACTTAACGCCAAGTGGCCTAACACTTATCATTTATACGAACGTTTAAGCTGAAAAGCTGCGAACTTTCTCAACATACTCACGAACGCTTTCAACCGTCATTTCTTCACGGTTGCTATCTAAAATCGTTGCACCAAATTCATCGGCTAGCTTTTTAGCTGCACTGTGCAACATATTGAATGCACTTAGACCATCGCCATCACATGGTAAGGTCATAAATAAACTAACACCTGCGGTGCTGAACTGTTCCATATTATCAATATCGAACGTGCCTGGGTTGTACATATTCACTAAACGGAATAACACCGGGCCTGTGCCTGCTGGGTCTAAGTGACGGTTAAAGAAACCTTCTTCAGAATACTTAAAGCCTAACATATTAACAGCTGGCAATAATTGGCTGCCATCCATTGTTAAACCTTCTGGCATTTGTAAATGCACAATAATGAAATCGGTAGGAACTTGTGCATCTGCTGGCTCTTCTTCAACTTCTTGTTGCTGAGTTTCTGCTTCTGGCTCTTCAACAACCTGTTCTGACACAGCCGGCTCGTCGTGACTTTCTGCTGAAAAGCTTAAATCACCAAACTCTGGCTCATCACGCTCTTGCGGTTTTGCAGTTGCAGGCTCTTGAACCTCATTGGTTGTTTCGTTCGGTTCAACCCGCTCTACTGAAGGCGTATCTGGGCTGTCCTTTTTACGCACCGACCATAAGCCGTGAATTAATAAACCACCAATGACAAATACACTGATTACGATTAAAGCCCATCTTAATTCTTCGGCCATCCCCTCACCTTTATTATTTGATATGCCTAAATTTTATGCATGTGCCATTTGCACAGCTTGTTCTATATCTACAGCGACCATACGTGATACACCTGGTTCGGCCATAGTTACACCGGTCAACCTGCCTGCCATTTCCATAGCAATCTTGTTATGACTGATATAAATAAATTGTACTGATTGTGACATCTCTTCTACCAAACGGCAAAAACGACCCACGTTCGCATCATCCAATGGCGCATCCACTTCATCTAGCATACAGAATGGAGCTGGATTGAGCCTGAATATTGAAAACACCAATGATAATGCGGTCAGCGCTTTTTCTCCACCACTAAGCAGGTGAATTGTCGAATTTTTCTTGCCTGGTGGCCTTGCCATGATGCTCACCCCACTTTCAAGTAGATCATCACTGGTCAATTCAAGGTAAGCACTACCGCCACCAAACACTTTTGGGAATAACTCCCCAAAGTCTGTGTTTACTTGTTCAAAGGTCGCCTTGAAACGATTTTTTGTTTCTCGGTCGATTTTTTGAATCGCCCCCTCAAGGGTATTTAATGCTTGTGTTAAGTCATCGAGCTGCTGATTTAAATAATCGCTGCGCTGTTTAGCCTGCTCAAACTCATCTATTGCCGCCAAGTTTACCGCGCCAAGTTCATTTAAAGCTTGCGTGGTTTTTGTAAGCCTCGTTTGCATGCTATTTAAATTGGCATTGTCAGGCAGTTCTTCAAGTACTGTTTTTAAATTTTGTTCCAGTTCTTCAAGTGGCTCTAACGCAGCTTGCGCCTTAACGATTAAACTTTGCTCATCCAGCGCCAATGCTTGCAACTGCTCTTGTAACGTCACCAACTCAGATTGCGATGATTTCAACGCTGTTTGCTTATCAGCAAGCTCCTTTTTAGCTTGACTCAAGGCCGCTTGCAAGTTTTTCAGATCAACGTCACTTTGTTGATGCTTTTCAAGCAATAGCATAATTTGCTCTGCTACTTCTTCAAGCGGGATCACTAGCTCTTCTAGTTGCTCGTTGAGCTCTAATACAGCTTCACTGGCAGCACTTTGGGCGGCATTTGCATGCTGTAGTTTGGTTTCGCTAAGTTGACATTCACTGCGTGCTTTTTGTTCGGCCAAATTTGCTTGATGTGCTTGCGTTTTATATTGCTCAAGCATAGAAGCCACTTGGCGATAGCTATTATTTGCCTCAACTTGTAGGTGTTTTGCTTGCTCTAACTCAGTTTCAAGTTCTAATTGCTGCTCTAACAGTTGTTCTAGTAAACACTGCTGAGTTTGTTGCTGTTCGTCGGCATTTTGTTTTTGCTCAGCCAGTAAAGTTTGACGCTGTTGCAACTTAATAAGCTGGTTTTGCCACTGGGTTTGCTGCTCTAATAGCATATCGCGTCGAGTGCTGGCCGATGCAATCTGCTGAGCTGCTTGGTGAATTCGTTCTCTGTATTGCTCTTTATCGGCGATGAGCGTTTTCTTGTGAGCTAGATGCTCATTTAGCAATTGCTGCTTAGTTTCTAATTGCTCGTTGAGTTCTTCATCTAACTGCTGGGCATCACTTAGCTGAGCATGCTTTAAAAGCAAAGAATTGTCGGCGTCTTTATTAGCATCGGTATGAAAGTTACGACCATGCATACAGCCCTCTTCATCAATCGCTGCCAGCCAATATTGATCCGCCAAAATAGCGTCATCAAAACAAGGTTGAAATGCAAACCGTGCTAATAAGTCAGGGTAAGCACCTGATTCGATATAATTAGCTAATGACTCTTTTGGTAACTCATCATCAGATGCAGGCCAAACACTGTTATGCTCTTTATGTTGACTGACCTTTAGATGCTCAAGGCCAAGTAGGGCTTGTTCAATTAGCGGCTCAAAGCCAGAAGCCACCTTTAACTGCGCTAATAAAGAGACATTCTCGCTGTTGGTTTGCTCTGATAACACAGAATTAAGCGCAGCTATGCTGGCTCTATTTTCATTGCAGTGCTGCTGAACCCGCTTTAAATCCTGCTCTAAGTGCTGTTGCTCTTTATCCGCTTGTTCTAGATTTTGAGTGAGCTTATTCAGCGCACTTTGTTGCTGCGCAAGCTCTTTCGTCAGTGTTTGAATTTGCTGTTGTTGCTCAGCAATTTGCGCTGCAACTGGAGTCGCTTCAAGTTCACTAATTTCAGCGGCAAGTTGTGCCTGCTGAGACTCAAGTTGCGCAACAGTCTGGGCAAAGTGAGCCTGTTGATTCTTTGCAACATTAATATCACTGCTATGAGCTTGGCTTTTCTGTAAGGTGCTTTGATATTGCTCATTGGCGCTTTGCGTTTGTTGCTGTTGCTGTGCGACTTGTTCTTCTACCTCTGCAACTTGCTCGGCGCACAGTAAATTTTGCTCAATCGCGTCTTGTAGCTGCTCTTGTAAAATGGCGGCTGAGGCGTGTTGCTCTTCTTGCAGCTCTTTATTTTGTAACTGCAGTTGTTGCTGTTTGATAAGGTTTTGGCTAAGTGTTTGCTGTTGCTGCTTTAAGCTGATCTGTTGCTGCTCTTTGCGGGTTAAATCAGTATGAGTTTGATGCTGAGCCTGCTGTGCGTCTTGCAGTTTTTGCTGCTCAAGCTGCACCTGATTTTCAAGGCTTGCTAAAACGTCATCGTGGCCAGAGTGCGCTTCTCTAAAGAACTGAATTTGCTCTTTAAGTTTATTAATTTGCTCAGCTTTATCAATTTGTTGTTGGTGTAACTTCTGCCACTTTAAAACCGCAATTTGCCCTTTTAAGGTGCGCTCAGTGGCTTTTAGCTCTCGGTATTTTTTTGCATCGACTGATTGCACTGCAAGTTTATCGAGCTGTGTTTGCAACTCCTGCCTTACATCAAGCAGTCGCTCAAGGTTTTCGCGGGTGCTTTTAATGCGGGTTTGCGTTTCACGACGACGTTCTTTGTATTTTGAAACCCCCGCTGCTTCTTCTAAAAAAACACGTAAATCAGCCGGTTTGCTCTCAATTAAACGCGAGATCATGCCCTGCTCAATAATCGCATAGCTGCGCGGGCCAAGACCTGTGCCTAAAAAGATGTCGGTAATATCACGCTTACGGCATTTGCTGCCATTTAGAAAATAAATTGACTGACCATCTCGGGTCACTAAGCGCTTAATCGCCACTTGGTTTCGATCAGCAAAGGTATTCGGTAAATGGCCACTGGTGTTATCAAACACCAACTCAACAGAGGCTTGTGAAATAGGTTTTCGATTAGTTGAGCCGTTAAAAATAACATCGGTCATGGCATCGCCACGTAAGTTTTTAGCTGAGCTTTCACCTAGCACCCAACGCACTGCATCGATGACATTTGATTTGCCACAGCCGTTCGGGCCGACAACACACGTCATCTGATCAGGAAATGGGATCTTAGTGGGTTCAACAAACGATTTGAAACCCGCTAATTTTATGGTGCTTAAGCGCATCTAATTGTTTTACCGATTTTTATTGTTATTCTTCAATTTAACCCATTTTAGGGTAAAAGGTTAAGCGTGGCGCTTAAAATTATCTAAAATAATACCCGTTGCCATCGCTACATTGAGCGATTCTGCTTGGCCATAAGCCGGAATGGTTATTTTATCAGTAACTAAGCTTTCGCAATCAGTACGTATACCATGAGATTCACTGCCCATTAGTAATACGGCATCTTGTTTAAGAGCAGTTTTGTGGATGTTCTCACCTTCTAAAAATGCACCATACACTGGGAGGTTTAGGCTTGGTAAGTAACTGGTTAAATCAGTTTGTGAGACACACACGCGAGCAAATGAACCCATTGTGGCGCTAATAGTTTTCGGGTTATAAGCATCCGCACTGTCTTTGCTGGTAACAATATGCTTAATACCATACCAATCAGCAACACGAATAATCGTTCCTAAATTCCCCGGATCCGACACGCCATCAAGGGCTAAAATGAGTCCCGATGTTGGTAATGCTTGCTCACTTGGCATATCAACAACAGCAATGGCGGCGTTGTTACTAACAAGCGTACTAGCTTTGGTAAGGCTGTCTTCATCTGCTTCAATGACTTGATGGGCTGCAAGCGCTGATTGGTGCGCAGCAATAAATGCAGGAGTCGCAAATATATGAGCAATACTTAAACCACTGTTTAGTAATTCAAGTACATTTTTTTCGCCTTGAACAAGGTACTGGTTATATTGCTTACGGTATTTCTTTTGACCTAATGCACGAATTAGTTTCAGTTGGTTTTTTGAAATCATAACAGCCTCATAAAATGATGGTTAAGTATATCACCAAGGTCACAGATTCTGTACTCGAAAAACCAAGGGGAAAGTGCCAATTGCTTATTCAATCAGCACTTTTAAGAGACACTAGCTAATAAGAGGCATTAACTAATTTTTGTCAGCCATTCATTTAACCATGGCTCAGTAACAGGCCAAGGCTCAAAATCTTCACAGGCATCAATTTCTAAACGATGACCAACAGGTTTTGCCTGTAAATCGCGGAACAGCTCATCAAAACTGCGACCTGCACCACAAAACGTATCGCCATAGCTGCGGTCGCCCATAGCAATAATGCCGTATTGCTTGCCTGTTAACATAGGAAATTGATCATTAAGTTGGCTATATAAAGCGATTAAATTGTCAGGAATATCGCCCTGACCCGTCGTTGAAGTGATCACTAAAATATGTGACGCAGCCAGCATGTCATCAACCGTGCCATTTTCAACTAATTGCGCTTGATGCTCAGACTTTTCAATGACTTCAATAACTTGTTCGCTTAAACGCTCAGCACCGCCGTAAACACTGCCGACAAAAATACTAATGGTTGCCATAATAATCCTTTTCTTCTGTTGGCCAGCCAAGTTGCTGGCAAATCGTTAACATTGCATCGCCTAAAGGCGCTCTAATTGTTATTGGTTGCTTGCTATAAGGGTGCACAAACTTTAATTCAGAGGCAAATAACATTAACCGACGAAGTTTAAAATGTTCTCTAAAAAATTGATTATGCTGATTATCACCATGATTTACATCACCAATAATTGGCAATGATAAATGTTTTAAATGACGGCGTATTTGATGTTTGCGGCCAGTTTTTGGAAAACACTCCACCAGCGAGTAACGAACTGTTGGGTATTTACCAATTGGAATAGGCAAGGTTGCTTGGTGCAAGCAATGAAATTGCGTTTGTGCTTCTTGCGGCGCTTTATTTTGATCAGCAAACTTGTCAGCGATTTTATCAAGCTCTTCTTTTAAAGGTTTATCTAAGAAGATTGATTCGTTTAAAAAGCCTCTAACTAATGCTAAATAACGCTTTTCAATTTGCCCATCAATAAATAACTGATTCATATCACGGGCTGCTTCTGAACTTAACGCAAACAGTAATACGCCTGAGGTTGGTCTATCTAAACGGTGTACAGGAAACACGTGTTGACCAATTTGGTCACGCAGCATTTGCATCGCAAATTGGGTTTCGTGTTTGTCTAAAAACGAACGGTGAACCAATAAACCTGATGGTTTATCAATCGCAATGTAATTTTCATCGCGGTACAGAATCGTTAACTCATCAAATTGTGGCTTAACACTCTCTTGCATCTTAGTCATCACTCAAAAATTGATCGAGTTTTTGTAAAACGTTAATCACATCATTACCGCCGCTGTGTTGTGCCAGCATCATTTCAGCCATAGGCGCAATTGCAAAGTTACGGGGTAAAGGCTGGGCATGTGCAATGAGGGTATGCATTCTTTCAAGAAAAACAAATTGCAGCCATTGCTCAAAAGCCATGGTGTCATGACAAAACGGTACACTAGAATTGAGTGCACTTGGGTCAATCGGTGTTGTTTGCCAAAGTGAATGGCGTTGTAATGTGGATTCTAATTCGCGCAGCAGCGCCAAAGTCTGTTGATGCATTGTAAAACTCTTAATACCTTTGTGCTTAGTATACCCTGTTCCAAGGCGCCATGGTATGGCGTATAATTCGCGGCTGATATAGATTAAAAACGGTAATTGAGATTTTATGACTGAACAGATCGCCACATTAGGGCAACTTCTGGACGCAGCAGGTACCACTTGGCGTGCCTTCGATATTGGCAGACACATCACTAAATTAGACAAAAAACAATTTCTTGCCATTGAAGAAACAAAAATCCCTTACCCATACCCGCTTGCTGGTCATGCTTGGCTTGCTATTCAATTTTGGGATGTAAAAGCGTCTAAAGAACCTTATGTATGGTTTTTAAAATTCCCACTAGATGAGCAAAGCCGTCTTGTAAGCGCAAGCCGCGATCACTTCGCAAATATGGTAATTGAAGCGCTTGGTACAGAAATTACCGGTGAAAATGCCGAAGGCAAATTAGACAACAACCCGTATGTATTTACGCCAAACGCCAACAAGCTAGCAGCATTTAATGCACAGGTTAAATGTTTGCTTAAACAAAGTGCTTCACAGTATTACGAATATGCGCAGCTGTATTTTTCAGGCAAACTAGGATTTGATAATTGGCAAAGTGTTGCAGTACAAGGTATTGCAGACTTTGCGATGCGTTTAGATAACGACAACAATTTAGCAAATCTACAAGCCGCTTGGGGGCAATTACCAGTCGAAGTATTACAGCCGCTAAGTGCAATGCTTGAACATGTTGCAATCGAACCCGTGTTTGCAGAGCAATTGTTAGCCTATGGTTTAAACGCCATAGAGCATAAAGACGACATCGCCCTTGTTGCAACTCTTAGAAGCCTATCAAAAACACCAGCGCAAGGTTTAACTGCGCAACTTGTTGATGCTGTATTACGCTCTGATATGAACACCCAATCAGATGTACTATTAACGATTGCTGGGCGCTGTTTTAGCACACTAGAAGACCCAGAACGCTTACACGTGTTTATGGATTGCTGTGCACACCACACTGAAATTGAACAACTGTTTGTGAGTATTTTCACCGATTTAGTTGCAATTCCTAGTATTCGCCCTCACCTACTAGGTTTATTAAGAAAAGAAAATCGTAGCGAAACACTCGCTCGAGCAATTGGAAGGTTATTTTCGTAAATGGCAGGCTTGTGGACACTCATCATCATTGGCAGCATCATCTACTTTTTTTGGTTAAACAGAAAAGTAGCCGAAGCAGCTAATCTTCATGCACAAAGACAAATTGAGCAATTAAATGTGCAATTGATGAGTGTTGCTTGCAATAAGCGCCGACTTGGCATTTTAAAAAGCGGTAAACCAGGTATCAAAAGCGAATTTATTTTTGAGTTTTCAAGTGATGGACAAAACGTGTATCAAGGCGTTTTGATCATGGAAAATGAATTACTTAAAAGCGTAGTAATACCGCCGCATAAGATTTAAGTTGCGAGTTGCGAGTTGCGAGTTGCGAGTTGCGAGTTGCGAGTTGCGAGTTGCGAGTTATACAAGGATAATTGCCTGTTTGAAAAGTGCAACCTCCAGAAAGAACTAAGGCGTAGCTAATAGCCACGCCCCAATCTTGCTACTTCCATGATTAAGTATCCTTACTTATGCCGAAGCTGCCTTTTTATCTTTCCCCTGAACGGGTATACATCCGATACACCCACCATGCTACTTCATGTAACATTTAACACATCCTAGTGCCGTCCTCTTGCCGTCAATGGCTATCCGCTTCGTTTTCCAAACGCTCCTTTAGCTTCCTGCTAAAATCATCCTTTGGTCAGTCCTTTTCAATCGCTCCGCGATTGTACTGCATCCTGGCAGTGTCCTCGTTCTTCCTTGCTTCCCTAGCTCTTGTCCCTTTGCTTCCTGCTAAGCATCTTGCTTTGTTGCCATAATCCTAATCCTTGGCATCAGATCAATCGTTGAACCTGCGTCTTCTTGACATGATTAAGTTTAGAGAAATGCGGATATCTTGGTAGGCATAAAAAGTAATTTTTTCTAAGTCACAAAAATGACAAAAACAATAAATCCTTTAAAATCATTACAATAAGTAATTATGGGTACAAATTTAAAGGCATTAAACTGATAAAACGCACAGCAATGTGAGATTTATCTCACATTGCTATTTCCAAAACGTCCTTTTGTCAATTTGCTGCTTTGAACATCAAGTCACCTTCAACTTGGTTAAAGCTTAATGCTTTGAACACTTCAAACCCTTCAGAGCTAAAGAATTCGCGCTGTTCAGAGCGAGTTACAAATACGGCTAAACCACTTGCTTGATTGCTTGACTCAACTAAATCATCAAGCCCTCGTAGTAGATATCTACCTAAACCTTGCCCCTGAAAATGTGGGTCAACGGCTATAAAGGCTAAAAACAGATAATGGCCTTTACTCGAGAGCGCTTCACGAATAGTGCGCTCTTTTTCTATAAGCTGATTGGTTTGCAAGTAACCCGCACTAAGCATCAGTTTTAAGCGCCAATGCCAGTATCGTTCAGCTTGCAGTTCACTTGCCGAATCAAATACACAGGCAATGGCTTTTAATCTACTTTGTGAGTAAAGACCTATTAGAGGCTGCTTTTCTTGCCAGAAACTTGCTAGCTCTTCACGTACTAAAGCACGTAATTTAGTTTCATATTTACTTGGGTTATCTTGTTGAAAACCTAATACATTCTGAAGAACGGGATCATCATGATAGGCTTGATAAATAAGGCTTGCGGCAGTGCTAATATCTTCAGCACTAAGGTATTGCACACTTAAGGTTTCGGGTTCAGCAACTGTCAAAATACTCATCCTTTTATTTGTTTTATTATTTTCGTACTAGACTATAAGGTATATACCCAACAGCGATTAAAGACAAATTCAGCGTAAGTTAAACTGCGGTTCATCATCATTAAGTTCAAGCAGTAATAATTATCGCCATACACAAGGAGCAGAACTATGGATACGACAAAACATGATATTTCGACCCTATTTGCACAACTTGGTTTACCGAGCAAAGAAAGTGAAATAGATGCTTTTATAGCATCCCATCAACTGTCTGATACAACCCTATTGCAGGAAGCGCCTTTTTGGGATGAAGCTCAGCAACACTTTTTAGCAGAATCACTTGCAGAAGATGGTGCTTGGAGCGAGGTGATTGATGAATTAGACGCAAGGTTACGCCAGTAACGCCTGCGACCTAATTTACGAGCTTAAATAACATTCTTTTAGCTCGTAAATTAGGAAAGTAATTTCACTCCACATCTATTATTGCTACCATACGCGCGCACTGCAGCCCATATACTGCGGTGCTTTTTAGTCTTTATAAAAGAGTTTATACAAAAATGAATGCCGTTGTATTTGATGCAATTAAAACCCTTCTTGATGAAGGTAAAACCCCGACAGTTGCCTTAACTAAAAGTAAGCTAGCCCAACCAATGCCGATGCCTGTGATCATCGCTGCGGTTAGCCAATATAAAAACAATCCGGATTCAATTAATAATTTCATCAATAACCCGTCAAATGAACAACTGAGTACACCAAAAGAAAGTCAATTGGATCGTATTGAAGCTAAATTAGATAGGTTATTAGCACTGCTTGAGAAAAAATAATGTTTGTTGTCGATCTGACTTTTGATTGCTACCAAGATACTACCCTAGAGCTTGCTGAGCAGGCGATAAACCGCCTAGTGAATGCGCTTCGTTTTAACGGCCAAATTATTGGTGATGAATTTCCAACGGTTTTAAAAGATGGATTTTTCATTACTCGTGTAATGTGCCCAACTGAAGATGCGATGCATCCGCTCAACCATAGCCCGTTTGTAAAACATAGCATTGAGCAATTAAACACTGCAGGCTTACTGGCACCAAAAGTTAAAGTGGTCGGCCAAGACATTCACTCAAATGGCGCAGACATGTGTCATGATCCGTCGTGCTATATTTTGTATACCACGTACGTGCACACCTGTAGCCCGCTTTATTGTGGTGATGACTTTTTGCCTGTGCCGTTATTTCGCATTCCAGCCATTGCCAATGGCGATTACAAAACACTCATTAAATGGCAAGAAGACTGGCAAGCGTGCGATCAAATTCAGATCAATGGTGCAACCCGTTGTGAATTTCCTGCGCTTGAAGAGCTAACGAGCATCAAGAGTGACTTATACCGCCGTGGTCGTGATATCACGAAACGTATTAGTTTTCTAACCAAGAAGCCGGTTTATTACTATTTATACCGTGTAGGCGGCGTTGACAAAGAGTCAGAGCTTAAACGTCGCTGCCCAAGCTGCGATGGCGAGTGGAAATTACCAGAGCCATGGTTTGGCTTATTTGATTTTCGTTGCGAGCCCTGTGGCATTGTTTCGAATATCTCGTGGGACTTTCAATAAATTAAAAAAGGCAATAACCTAATAAAGGTAATAACCAGATAAACGAAAGGGGCAACCGCCCCTTTTTACTTTTTAAGTTTATACCGTTACTTTGTCTAAAAACTCACTGATGCTATTCGCTAGCACATGATGTGGTTTTTTACCCACATACTCTAAGCAAACCTCACCGCTTTCTACTAATACAGTGATCAGTAGATCATCTTGCTCTGTAAGACCAATAAATACGGTTTCTGGCTGCTTTAGCTTGCGCTTCATTAACACGTGACCGGTAATATTTTGCTGTAAGCGGCTAAAATCATCTTCATTCCATGCTTGTAGCAGTTCAATGTGATGATCATCAATACTCAATAACAAATTACCCGCATAGACATGACCAAACAATGGGCTTAAATCTTCAGGAAACGATAACTCTAGTGCCTTGGCTAAGTCTTCTAAACTGCCAGCAGGTTGTTGTGGAACTGCACACCACTGAATAAGCCCCTGCTCATCGACTTCGCCCTGCTCACATGGACTTGGCCATGCTGTATCATGTTCAATAACAGGAAGCTTTCCTGTGCGTTCTAGGCATTTTTCACTAAATGCTTGATGTAACTTATCTAGTTTTGTAGAAACAGACATACTGCGAAACTCATTGGCTTTAGGTATAATGCCGCTATTGTAACTACAAAAGTGTAAAGATGACAGATTACAGCAACTCACCCGAACTGAAAAACAGTGTTCTTGGTAAAAGCACAGAGTATGTAGATACCTACACACCAAGTTTACTGTTTCCTATTGCCCGTAAATTAAACCGTGATGCATTAGGTGTTAGCGAAGATAACTTACCGTTTAAAGGCCAAGATATTTGGACTGGCTATGAATTATCGTGGCTAAATAGCAAGGGTAAGCCAATGGTCGCTGTGGCAACGTTTGTATTTCCTTGTCAGAGCAGCCATATCATTGAGTCAAAGTCATTCAAACTGTACCTAAATAGCTTTAATCAAACACGTTTTGAGACACTAGATGACGTACATCAAGCGCTTAGCAAAGACTTGTCAGATGCAGTTAATGCACCGGTGGTCGTTACTTTATACCAAGCAGATGATTTCAATTGTTTGCCATTTTCAGCGTTACCGGGCGAATGTATTGATGATCTGGATATCGAAATCACCAGCTATGATATTGATGCAAGCTCACTTCGCCATAATGGTGATGAGATTGTCTCAGAAACCCTACACAGTCACTTATTAAAATCGAACTGCTTGATCACCTCACAGCCTGATTGGGCAAGTGTGATTATTCGTTATAAAGGCCAAGCGATTTGCCATGAAGCCTTATTAAAATATTTAATTTCATTTCGAACTCACAACGAATTTCATGAGCAATGTGTAGAGCGTATTTACTGCGATTTAATGCAGCAGTTAAACCTTGAAGAGTTAGAAGTGTATGCCCGATATACACGCCGTGGTGGTTTAGATATCAACCCTTATCGCTCAACGAATCAAGATGAAACCCCCTTCAAGGTAAAAATTAATCGCCAATAACTTTGGTGACAATAAAAAACCGAGTTGTGAACTCGGTTTTTTATTGTCTAAAGATTCGTTATAGGTAATTACTCGTCTTTAAAAATACCCACATAAGTTGGTGATGTATTTGATTTACTCGCACGGTACATACCTGCGGTGTTAAACGGCAAGCTGATGTTACCTTTAGCATCAATAATGATCACACCGCCTGTGCCACCTATAGGCATTAATACATCGTGGATCACTTCGTTCCCCGCTTCCACAATGGTTTTACCTTGGTATTTTACGCGAGCACAAATATCAGCTGCCACATTGTAGCGAATAAAGTACTCGCCATGGCCTGTCGCAGATACTGCACATGAATCGTTTTCAGCAAAGGTCCCCGCACCAATCACTGGTGAATCGCCCACACGGCCAAAACGTTTTGCTGTCATGCCACCTGTAGAGGTACCTGCAGCGATATTACCGTTTTTATCAAGCGCAACTGCACCGACAGTGCCCATTTTGTAATTAACTGGCAGGGCTTTGTGTGCAGCTTGGTAGTCTTTGCTAGTTACTTTTTGTTTATCGAGTTTTTCTTTTGCTTTTAATAAGGCTTTATAACGGTGCTCAGTATCAAATAGGTTGTTTTCAACCAGCGGCATACCTTGAGTTTTTGCAAACTCTTCAGCACCTTGGCCGCTGAGCATAACATGCACTGATTTTTCCATCACTAAGCGCGCCAAGTTAATTGGGTTTTCAATGTGTTTAACCCCAGCAACAGCTCCTGCTTGGCGTGTACGACCATCCATAATCGATGCGTCAAGCTCATGTGCACCGTCATAAGTATATACAGCACCGCGACCAGCGTTGAAATACGGCGAGTTCTCCAGCACATTAATTGCCGCAGTGATAGCATCTAGGCTCTCACCACCCTTTTCAAGCAGGGCATAGCCTGTTTCAACGGCTTCTTTTAGTTTTGCACGGTAAGCTTTTTCTTGCTCTGGCGTGAAGCGGCTCTTTTCAATCGTTCCTGCACCACCATGAATGGCGATAGCAAAAGGTTGATCACTACTGTGGCTTAAAGTACTAAATGATAATGCACTAAGGGCAATGGCTGAGGTGAGTAATGTTTTTAACATAGGGGCACTTATATTTATTTTAGTTTGTAAGCCCAATGTGAATAATTCGGCGCCGGTTTTCAAGCTTTAACCGACGAAAGAAACAAAAAAAGCGCCTAATGGCGCTTTTTTTCAGCCGTTTAAAATTAAGCTTGAGCTGCTTTTAAACGTGCTAAACGTGCTACTTGGTGAGTAGACGTTAAGAAAGAGTAGATAGGTGCTAAGTAGCCACGCTTACGAAGGTCTAAGAACTCTTCATCACTTAGTGAGTTAAGTTTTTTCTCATCAACAAGGTAGATACCGTTGATGTCTTTTTTCTCACCTTTGATTTCTACAGTTAGCGTTTGAGCTACTAGTAGTTCTTTGTCTGCAAGGTACTTAGTGAATGCTTCAGTTACCTGAGAGAACTCGATGAAAGAAACAAGTGCTTCTTTACGACGCTTAAGGTACTCAGTTTCTTCACCGTTTTCGAAAAGTGCATTACCTGTTTCTTCGCTTACAAGTGGGCTTGCTTCGTCGATTACGATACCAAATTGGTCAGCTTCTGGGTGCTTAACAAGACCTAGTGGGTAACGAGTCATAGACATAGGTGCAAATGCAGCTGTCCATTTGTCGTCTTGAATGAAAAGGTTCTCGCCTGGCTCTAGACCAAATAAAGCAACTGCTTGGAATTGACCTGATTCGTTGTTTTTAACAAATGCCATTGGGAATTCATTTGCGATGCGTGCAAATTCGTGTGCAACCACAGGTACTAAGTGCTGAGTTTTCATGAACTCAATGTTGATGCCATTTTGAATTTTAGTGTTGGCATGTTTTTCGTTATGTAAAGGCTGTACTTGTTGCTCCGCCATGATACTGCTCCATTAATTTTATAATATGTTTTTGCTGTTAGTGCCCAAAGCCTATAGGTTTTGGCAACAAAAAGGAAGTGAAAATTTTGTGGCAGTTTGTACATTATAAATTAACAAATTTACCTACATTACCAATCAACCCCAAATGATGAAAAAACAAGCTATAACCAAGTAAATATTATCACGCATAAGCCACTATTTTTGTTAGTATATTCAACAGTTATGGGGAGGCTGAGGCAAACAATGGAAAGCTATCAATTAAATAAAGACTATAAAGTAAGCAGCGTTTTCATTGCTGAAATTAATGAGACTGTCATCATTGTTGATGACTTTTTGCACAGCCTTGAGCCTATTTATCAATTTGCCACAGATACGGCCTATTTCCAGCCTTTTGGCAGCGATGGCACTCTATACCCTGGCAAACGAGATGAAATGCCTGCGCCTTACTACCGAGCTTTTGAGCGGCTACTTAACGAGCTTTTAGAGCAAGGGATCATTACAAGCGGTGAAAATAATTTATATCTTCACCGCTGTAAGCTTTCATTAGTTACTCAAAATGCGGATGAATTAAATACCTTGCAGCGTATGCCACATATTGATTCAACGGATGATAAAACATTTGCAGCAGTGCATTATTTGTCAGATAAAGAATGGGGCGGCACAGGTATATACAAATACCTGCCTGAGAATATTATTAAAGTGACAGCTGATAACCAAAATAGCGTGCATAACATGATTGCTGATACTGAAAAACACAGCGCAACTCATCAAGGCTATTTAAATGAAACAACAGAGCTTTTTGAAAAAGTGGTGGATATTGAAGCGAAGGTAAATAGGCTCGTAATTTATAAGAGCAACCTATTGCATAGCGCAGCTCTTTTTAATCGCAAAAAGTACAGCAATGATCTAAGCAACAGCCGTTTATCTATCTCTTCGTTTTTTAGAATTAGCTAAGCTGGCTAATACTTTTTTAGCCAGCTCAGTTAATAAAGTTAGTTTTTCTGTAAGCCAAATTTCTTTATTTTATTTAACAGCTCTCTGTGCTTAGGTAGCTCATTTAATAACTGCTTGACGCGCTGCTGTTTAAATTTAGCAACTTGTTGATTGTCGCTCTGCTTATATTGCTGTTTGGCAGGTACATAATGCATACCAAACAATACATATAAGTAGTTTTCTAAGTCGAATAAATCGAACTTACTGGCAAAGTCTTCGCGTACTGGTGTAAAGCGCTGCCAGCGTGCTAGGTTATTTTTTAGTTTTTCTGATAACTGGTCGGCTTTTTTGTTATCACGCCAAAAGGCTGAATCAGTTCTATCAGAAATACAGTAATGCATTTTTATAAAATCAAACGTTTGTTGCCATACATAATTCACCTGCTGATTGTAATCACCAGCAACTAAGTTAATGTCATCTCGGGTACGCGGAAAACGCTTTGCTAATAACCCCGCAGAAAAGTCTGCAATTAAGATGGCAGTTGCTTCAAGTGGCTCAACAAATCCTTGCGACAACCCAATAGCGACACAGTTTTTGTGCCACATTTTTTCTCTATGCCCTACTTTCATCGGGATCTTTCTTGGCGTTAAGTGCTCAAATTTATTACCTAAATAATGATGCAATTTAGCGTGTGCTTGCTCATCGCTCATATACTTAGATGAATAAACAAACCCCACTCCTCTTCGCTCTGTGAGCGCAATATCCCAGATCCAACCAGCTTGGTGTGCCGTAGCAATAGTGTAAGGCGGTATTTCATCATCGCTTTGTGTCGGTACTTGCAATGTGATTGCAGTATCAGTTAATAAACTATCTGACTTATCAACAAAGCCCACCCCTAGTTTTTGCCCAATAAAGGCAGCCGAAAAACCGGAGCAATCAATAATAAAGTCAAATTCTAAGGCGTTACCTTCTGAGTCGATTAGGTGTGTAATAAAACCTTGCTCATCACAGCTGACATCTTTAATTTCTGCAAACAGGTGTTTTACAGCAAAATGTTGCGTGGCATGACTTCCTAAGTATGCAGCAAACTTTTTAGCATCAAAATGATAGGCATAGCCATTGATACCTGCATATTGTGGTGTCGCAATTGTTTTAGGTGCTAGGTTATTTTCACAACACGCATGCTGCTTAGAAACAAAGTCTGCGTAATCATTATCGTTACCCTCAGCAAGCCACTGCTGCGTTAACTCCTCACCGAATATATGTGGGTGATCAAATAAATGATGGTAAAAGTTAGCACCATGTTTGTGTTTATCTAGCCAATTTACAAACTTGATTGACTGTTTAAAAGTAACATCACATTCATTGATAAAGTCACTTTCACTGATACCAAACTTTTGCAAAGAATTGCGCATCGAAGGAACAGTACCTTCACCGACACCTATGCTGGCAATATTAGGAGACTCGATTAATGTGATCTCAATGCCACTTTGCAAAAGCGCGTGACCCAAATGGTTAGCGGCTAACCAACCTGCTGTTCCGCCACCAACAATTGCGATTTTTTTTATCATTTTTACTCGCTCACATTTTACTCACAAAAAAGCCCAGTGCGAGCTGGGCTTTCTTAATTTCGTTATCTAAATCAAATTAGAAACGTAGTGATACACCTAGCTTGTAGCGTGCTTCACCTTCAAAGCTCCATGCTGGGTAGCCGTTACGAAGTTCAGGAACGACTTCTGCATCAGAAGGAGCAACACCGATTTGTACGCTGTCTTCTTCAGTTAAGTTAACAGCTTCAAACGTTACGTCAATGTTATCAGTTACGCTGTAGTTAGCACTGAAATCAAGAGTACCGTATGATTGATGCTCACGGTTACCGTAGAAACCAGGTAGCTCACGGATCATGTACTCTGAACGCCAGTTATAAGCTAAACGTGCTGAGTAAGTATCTGTTTCATAGTAACCCACTAAGTTCACAGTATGCTTAGACGAATCTGAGAATAATGGGATCATATCTGGGTAGTTTTCAGCTTCTGATGGTGCATCTACGAATGTGTAGTTTGCTGAGTAACCAAAGCCACTGTCAAAGCCATCTTGAATTTGTAGCTCGATACCTTCGATTTGGCCACCACTTGCATTAAGCTTAGTAGATAGCGTCCAGTTATCACCTTGAGTATCTGGGTCTACAACACCGATTTGTTGATTCAAGATTTGGCTTGAAGTAACAAATGATGTGATGTCTTTGAAGAAGTAAGTTGCACTTACCATACCGTCACCATCAAAGTACCACTCGATACCTAAATCAGCTTGAGTTGCTTTGAATGGGTTAAGGCCTACGTTACCTTTAGTTAGTACTTCGTTATTTGCTGTACCATCAGCGTAACCTGCAAAAGATGATGCAGAGAACATATCTGTGTAGTTAGGACGTGCAATAACTTGTGCCGCAGAGGTACGTAAAATTACATCTTCAGCTAAATCGAATGCGATATTGATGCTAGGTAATACGTCGTTGTAGCTCGCTTTATCTGTGCTTAGTGAACTTTCGTACTCACCATTTGCAAATCCGTAGTAATCTGATTCTGCATCTGTAGAGATGTAACGTAAACCGAAGTTACCGCGGATAGATTCTGCAGAGAACTCAGCCATTGCGTAAACTGCGAAGTTTTCTTCTTCGATTGTACCGTAACCTGAGCGGTATACAGCTGAATCATTATCGAAGCTTGCAATTGCAGCACGTGCATCAGATACCATTTTGTCAAAATCTGGCTCAGGTAAAGTGAAACCTGCACCTGATGACATTGTACCTGAGTAGTAAGTCTCACCATCACCACTTGGTAATGTATCAACTAAAGTAGTTGAGTAAGTCTCTTGTTTTACTTCATGGTCAGCCCAACGGAAACCTGTTTTGATTGCTGTGATAGCACCAAAATCAACAGGGAATGAAAGGTCTAACTGTGCGTAAGTTTCTTCATCTGTATTAGGTTGTTTTTTAAGTGCCCAACCAGCTGGAGATAACGGACCTGCAAAGTCTGATGGTTCAAAGTATTTGTTATTGATGTCAATTTTGATCACGTCACCAGTAGCATCATAAGTACCTGCGTAATCAGATGGAACACCAATGAAGTTACCGTAGTTTGCAGTTAGGTCTGTACCACCTTCTGATTCAGTTGTACCGAAACGACCTGTTAGTGTGAAGTAGTCAGCTTCGTATTTAAGGCTGAAATCTGCTGTGTCAGATGTCATGCTTGCAATACGTGCCCAAGTTTGAGTCCAACCTGGATTCACACCTTCACCAGTACGACGGTAGAAAGTACATGTACCTGATGCATTTGTTTGCTCACAAGCTGCTTCTTTGTCGTCAGGGAACATTACGAAGTTTGAGGTATTTGCATTGTTTGCATCTAACTCAAGGCTCATAATGTTTAAACCTAGCTCTAGGTTTTCTGTAGGACGATACTGAAAAGTTGCATTTAATGCTGTACGCTCACGCTCTTGTTGGAACGTAGTAGGAACAATATCACCCCAACCGATCAGTGATTCGATACCGTTACGTTGGTAGTTTGTTTCAGCCCAAGAAACAGAACCTAGTAAACCGAATGTTTCTTCGTCATTTTTCCAGCTAAATAAACCAGAAACTTGAGGGTCTGTTTCTTCAGAGATTGTGCCGTAATCGCCTTTTACACTTAAGAAAGTCGTACCAGCGTCAAGATCAAGTGGCTTACGAGTGTTAACAATAACAGTACCACCAACACCACCTTCTACAACGTCAGCTTGAGAAGATTTATAAACTTGGATTTCACCAACTAATTCAGGTGGTAAAAGCGTGTAGTTGAAGCTACGGTCTATTGATTGTTGGTCATACCAACCTGTTGATGCAACAGTTTGACCGTTTAAAAGTGTGCGTGTTAATTGGCTTGAAGCACCACGAATAGACACTTGCTGACCTTGACCGAATTGACGGTTAACAGCAACACCTGAAATACGACCAAGTGCTTCACCTACATCGCCATCAGGAAACTTACCGATGTCTTCTGCAGAAACAGCATCGACAACGCTGTCAGCAAAGCGCTTAGTATTCATTGAAGCTTCAAGTGAACGGCGAATACCGCGAACTTCAATTACTTCAACATCTTCTTGAACTTTAGTTTCTTCTGCTGCGTATGCAGCGCCAGTGAACCCAGCACTCATTACGAGGCCGATATTAACTGCTAATAAGCTTTTCTTAAAATTTTTAGCTAACACAGGATTCCCCTTGAATCATTTTGTTGGTTTTTTATATCACTTCTGCCCAGTGATGATGACAACGCTGTCATCTAGTAACAAACCATACACTCTAAATTACATTTGTGCTACATCTTTTTGGTTAATTTGTGCAAAAAATTTACAACGAAATAATCAAGTTATTGATATAACTAATATTTAATATTGAGTTTTTAAGAATTGTTACAAATAAACGGCGCAAATATAGCATGAGTGATATTGCAGATGAAAAGACCAAAAGGATGAGTTTTTGAAATTTGCTAAAAATTACATGTGTTTTTGTAAGCTTTAGTTTCCATTGGACGTTTATTAACCATAACTAAAAGTTATATAAAACCTGTTATCTAACAATAAATTAGCTTAAAAAACTAACCTATTCCTAAAAGCACGCTGTCATGTGCAAATTATTTTAACTTTTTCTGGGCAGAATGAGTTAAAGGGGATATTGAGAATAATAACCAATAACAATGACAGCGTTGTCATTTTTAATTATATAGAGCGATTTTGTACTTGTCTAACACTTTATCGGGCTATTTAAAGAAAGCGTATTTATTCAATACGGTTCGTTACAGGTGAGAATTTAAAAACAAAAAAGCGAGCATAATAGCTCGCTTTTGACATTGACTTTAATCGGGCGATTAAGGCGCCCAATAAACTTCGATATTGATATGTGGGTGATTCAATACAGCACGTAAAGGCATGTCAGCAACTGCACCGCCCTCTTTCGCTTGCTTGTAAACAGCCAGTTTTTCTTCACCGCTAATTAAAAGCTTCACTACTTTAGAGTCTGCAATCGCAGCTAAAGTTAACGTCATACGCTCAGTGATTTTACCTGTTACATCGCTTTCAATGGCGTTAATTGCACATACTAAATCATCTGTCGCAAGACCGTGTTCTAAACCTTCAGCATGAGGGAATAGAGAAGCCGTATGACCATCTGGACCCATGCCTAAAATCGTCACATCAAAAGGACGCTTTAATGCTTTGTATGCAGCTTCACATTCAGCAACACCATTTTGTGCCGTTAATGCGTCATTTTTCATTGTTACGAAATTAGCCGCAGCGCCATGGTTTTGTAATAACGTGCTTTTGATAAATGCTTCATTACTTTTTTCATGATCAGCATCAACCCAACGCTCATCAACCATAGCAACATCAATGTTTGCCCAATCAAGTTCAAGGTTCGATAAGTGCTTATAAGCAGGTGCTGGTGATGAGCCACCCGACACCATTAGTACCGCACGACCATCTTCTTTAATACCAGCAACAAGGCTTTGTTCAAGGCTTGAAGAAAGCTCAGCAGTTAATTCGTCTTTGTTTGCAAAGAATTTTTCAACAATTGTTGCCATCTTAATTACGCCTTATCGCCTGTGTTAAACCAAACGTGGTCGTTTTCTTCTAAAAGCTCATCTGCATCTTCAGGGCCCCATGTACCAGCTCGGTATAACGATGGTGCACCTTTTTCTTGCCAACGCTCAATGATTGGGTCAATCCATTTCCATGCTTGACGCACTTCATCACGGTGAATAAACAGTGATGGGTTATTTGCTGCGGCATCTAACATTAAGCGCTTGTAAGCATCTGAATGGAAACCATTACTGTACGCTTGCGATAACTCAATGTTCATAGTTACTGGTTCTAATTGCATCTCAAGGTTATCAAGGCGCTTAGACATCAGTGTTAATTGAATTGTTTCTTCTGGTTGCAGGCGAATAACAAGACGATTTGGCTCAATGTTACCTACGTTGTCGGTATAAACGTTGTGAGATACTTTTTTGTATTCCACAACGATTTCAGCACAACGCTTTTTCATACGTTTACCAGTACGAAGATAGAAAGGAACACCAGCCCAACGCCAGTTATCGATGTGCGCACGAATAGCAACAAAAGTTTCTGTTTTGCTCGCACCTTCGTTTAATTCTTCTAAGTAACCTGGGACGATTTTACCGTCTAAGTTACCTGGTACATACTGACCACGTACAATGTTTGCATCAACATCTTCAGCCACTAACGGACGTAACGACTCAAGTACTTTTAATTTTTCAGTACGGATGCTGTTCGCGTTTAATTTGTTTGGTGATTCCATTGCCACTAAGCAAAGTAATTGCAACAAGTGGTTTTGTACCATATCGCGTAATGCACCCGCTTTATCGTAGAAACCAGCGCGGCTTTCTAGGCCTACGGTTTCTGATAAGCTGATTTGAATGTTATCGATTGATTTTGCATCCCACAGGTTTTCAAACAGTGAGTTTGAAAAACGCAGTGCCATTAAGTTTTGAACTGTTTCTTTACCTAAGTAATGGTCAATACGGAATACTTGCTCTTCTTTGAAGTATTCAGCAATTTTTGCATTGATTGCTTCAGCAGACTCACCACAGTAACCAATCGGTTTTTCAACAACAACGCGTGACGTTTCTGTGATCAGACCTTTCTTAGATAAGATTTCACAACAGCTACCGTACACTGCAGGTGGTAATGAAAGGTAAAAAACACGAGACTTATCAGCATCGTGTTCATCAAGGATATCTTTTAGTTTATCCCAGTCGTCATCGGCTTCAGTTACATTCGTTACAACTGGCACAAGATAAGCTGAAAATGCTTTCCAATCTTTTGCGTTGTACTCACCTTTACCTAAAAAGTCTTGTAACGCTTTATGTGCTGTTTCGATGTATTCTTTACGTTTGCTTTCTTCACGTACCGTAGGAAGGATACGAGAACCTTGAGGAAGGTTGCCCTCTTGATAAGCGCGATACATTGCAGGAAGTAACTTACGTAACGCAAGATCACCGCCGCCCCCAAAAATTACGATATCAAATGGATTTAACATATATCACTCTCTACATTGGCAATGCCATGTTAATCGACTCATGCAGTATGGCAGTGCGTGTTGTTATCTGGTTGATTGGCTGTGTTAGATGATCCCTTTAACAAAGCCTGTTGAATTTGTTGTAAGTAGTTTACTCATTATTCTTATGTTGGCTGAAGTAAATGAGTCTTAGGGGCTCTGTAAATCCTCTCACAAAAATACAGGCCCTAAGAACTCCAGCGCTACCCGTTCAAAGGTATTCGGTTTGCAGCTGTTGCTGCGAATCTATTACTGCTTACGATGTGTTTTATAGTAAGCGATCAGTCCGTTGGTTGAGCTATCGTGTGGATGACTGACTGCGTCATCAAATAATTCAGCTTCAATTTTAGAGGCAAGTCCCTTACCTAGCTCTACACCCCATTGGTCAAATGAACAGATTTCTAAGATAATGCCTTGGCAGAAGATCTTGTGCTCATAAAGCGCAATTAAACGTCCTACCGTTTTCGCATCAACTTTATCTAACAACATTGACGTTGTTGGGCGATTGCCTTGGTGAATCTTATGATTCAATAATTCTGCAATTTCTGCTTCAGATTTACCTTTTGCGGTTAAATCTGCAGTTACTTGCTCTGCATCAACACCGGCCATCATAGCTTCGGTTTGTGCAAAGAAGTTTGATAATAAAATATCATGGTGCTTACCAACATTTACTTGCGGCTCAATTGAGGCAATAAAGTCAGCAGGTACAATTACATTACCTTGGTGCAGACATTGGTAAAAAGCATGTTGACCATTAATACCTGTCATACCCCAAATAATTGGAACCGTCGTGTAAGGAACCGTTTCACCAGCAAAAGTAACGTGTTTACCGTTACTTTCCATCTCACCTTGCTGTAAATACGCAGGTAACATGTGTAGTGCTTGGTCATACGGTAAAATAGCTTGTGCCGTATAACCTAAAAAGCTAGTGTTCCAAACACTTAAAAGCGCCATTAACAATGGTACGTTATTTTCAAATTCAGCATTTTTAAAATGCTCATCAATTTCAAACGCACCTTCTAGGATCTCTTCGAACGCGTCGAAGCCTAGGTACAGGGCGATTGGTAATCCTATCGCACTCCATAAAGAAAAGCGACCGCCGACCCAATCCCACATTGTGAATACGTTTTCATCAGCGATACCAAAGGCCGCTGTTTTTTCTAAATTGGTGCTTACAGCTACAAAGTGCTTAGCAATATGTTCTTGCGCTTGTGCTGTTTGTAAAAACCACTCAACAGCCGATTTAGCGTTAGTCATGGTTTCTGAGGTTGTAAATGTTTTAGATGAGATAACAAATAATGTTGTCTCAACATCTAAACCCTGTAAAACAGACGCAATTTGAACACCATCAACATTTGATACATAGTGAACATTTAATGTGTCGTCAGCATAAGCAGCAAGTGCTTCGGTTGCCATTTGCGGACCAAGGTTTGAACCACCTACACCAATAGCAACAACATCTTTTACAGCTTTACCTGTGTAGCCTAACCACTCACCACTGCGTACTTTGCCAACAAAGGCTTTCATTTTAGCAAGCTCAGCGTTAACAGCGTCAGTTACGTTTTCGCCATCAACCATCACAGCTGTGTTAGCGCGGTTACGTAAAGCAGTATGAAGTACAGCACGGTCTTCAGTAATGTTAATTTTCTCACCACTGAACATCTTGTCGCGCCATGCGCTGATATCGCACTCTTTCGCTAAAGCAATTAATTGTTCAAAAACAGTCTTATCAATTTGTTGTTTTGAGTAATCGAATAATACACCTGGGATCTGAGCAGAGAATTGCTCGAAACGCGTGCTATCTTTGGCAAATAAATCTTTAAGATGAATTTGTTTCATCTTCTTGGCACTTTCAGATAGTGCTTGCCAACTAGCTAATTGCGAACGGCTGCTCATATATATAATCCCCTCAAAACTTGCAACAAACTGATTTTTAACTATCTTTTTATTAATATTGAATAAAGACAGCAATTAAAAATACGATGAAAATTAACACTAAGTTAAAATGACAACGCTGTCAATGTTCTACTTTTACATTTTATAGTCGAGATAATAGCGCAATTTTTCTCTTTTGACACCGGTATCATAAAAATTATCTCAATTATTTTACTGCTAATTTGGTAGAACATTAGATACACTAACTAACTTATATTAAATATTAATGTACCTATTAAGAAAAAGCGCTCTGGTGAACACTTTTCGATATTATTATAATACAAATATAACTAACTATAAAGTAACAGTATGAAAGTAACCATAAATGATGTAGCCAAGCTCGCTGGTGTTTCAATGAAAACCGTTTCGCGAGTAATTAATAAAGAGCCATCGGTCAGAAAAAAAACGTACGACATAGTGATGGACGCTGTTAACACGTTGAACTATCAACCAAACCTTGCAGCTCGTAACCTAGCAGGCACATCGTCTTTTACTGTTGGTTTAGTTTATGACAACCCGAATGCGTATTATGTCATCGATATGCAAAATGGTGTGTTGTCGCGCTGTAAAGAAGAAGGCTATGAGCTGGTGATTCATCCGTGTAATTACCTTGATGGCAACATGGAAGAAGACTTTAAAACCATGATCAAGCGCTCTCGCTTGGCAGGCCTTGTCTTAACGCCACCGCTGTCAGAGCAAAATAGCATTATCGAGATGCTTGATGAAATGGGTATTCATTATGTACGCGTACTCTCTGGTCGCCCTACAGAAGAAGACCAAGACACTTGTATCTATGTGAACGACTACGCCGCTGCGTACGAAATTACTTCTCACCTACTCTCCCTTGGCCACAAAAATATTGGTTTTTTATGTGGTGACAAAGAGCATAAATCAACAACTGAACGCTTAGAGGGTTATCAGGCCGCATTAAAAGATCACAGCATCTCGATGAATGATAAGCTGATCTACGAAGGCCAGTATTCTTTTGAATCAGGTGTAGAAGGTGCAAAAGCATTGCTGGGTGAGAATAACCCGAATAACATCACTGCCCTTCTTGGCGGTAACGATGAAATGGCAGCAGGCGCGTTATTCGCCTCACGCTTAATGGGTATCGAAATTCCACAGCAGTTATCAATTACCGGCTTCGAGGACTCTCCGTTCTCGCGTCAGACTTGGCCTAAACTCACTACAGCTCATCAGGCGAATGATGTGATTTCGCAGCATGCAGCGCGTTTACTGTTTAGAAAAACCCGTGGTGCACGTAATCAAGATAAAGACATCATCACAACCTTTACCCCTTCATTAGTAGTACGGGAAAGCTCAGGCCCAACCTCAGCTTAATTTATTCAAGTTACGAAAAAGCCGCTCTATAGCGGCTTTTTTAATGACTGATTTATATCTAATTACTAACCATTAAAGCAATGCTAAACCGCCATTTAAGTTATAAACGTTTTCAAACCCTAACTGCGACAAATTGTTTGCGGCTTGCTTAGAACGATTACCACTTCGGCAAACCAAAATATAACTATGGTCTTTCTCAAGCTGCCCTAGCACGATAGCGTTTGCCATACGACTGAGTGGAATATTGATCACTTTGCTATCAGCAACTGTGAATATTTCTGCCAAATTATTCGCACCATGCTCATACGGTTCGCGAGTATCAATTAAGTAAGTGGCTTTATCATTTAGCATTACTTTAGCATCACTTGCAGCAAGCTGTTTCATTGGCGCACTTTCAAGTGTTTCAACATAGCCACATAAAGAATGACTTACAGTATGCTTTTGCTCATCCGCTTGTTGCTTTAATTCAACAAACTCATCATCTGATACTTGTTCACTTAATAGTTTTGCTAATAACGGTGTCGTTGTCTTTTGCGCATGCCAATCCATAGCAAAACATTGCTGATAATCATGTCCTGAACAAATTACCGTAGAATCTTGCACTGCCATAGCAAGCTGTTTTAATGACTGAGCCATTTTCGCAGCATCGCCACCGCTAATTGCTGTGTTACCTAAGCCGCCTGGTAGGATTAAATCACCACAGAAGCAATAGCTAATATCACCGCTTTGTGTATCTGACAATAAATAGCTAACACTATCGTCACTATGACCCGGTGTCGCTACTTTAGTTAAGCATGCATCGCTTAATTCGATGGTTGCTGAATCTTTAGGCCAGCCAAGTTCATCTATTTCATTAGCAACAAAACGTTCTGCGAGCTCTTTTGATAATAAACAACGAGCCGATAAACGCTCTTGGTGATTATGGGTATCTAAAATCGCTTTTACTATTAGACCTTGTGTCGCGACAATTTTCGCCATACGCGGAATGAGCTCAATAATAGGATCAATCACCACTGCGTTTTTGTCGCTGTCTACATACAGCCAACAGCACGCAGCTTGATGGCGAAGCTGTGTTAAGCCAATCGCACAAACTTCGTGTTGAGGCGATGTACTATCAGACACAACAAGACAATTTGCTTCTAGAATCGGCTTTAAAGAACGGATTTTATCGCAAGCAAAGTCAATCTCTTGTTGGTTAACAGCTGGGCCAAACGACATACGTATCGCGTTTTCACTTTGCCAATCACTGGCTCCCATCGCATCTAAAACAAAGCTACGGTTTGCGCCTGAGCTACATGCAGAGCCGCCACTAACACGGATACCCGCCGCATCAAATAAATCCATCACCTCTTTACTGGTTAATTCGTTCACAGCAAAGTTTAATGTTGTTGGCACTGAATGCTCAAAACTGTGATTAAACGTGATGCTGCCAAAGGTGTCAGTTAATGCAGCTAATAATTGCTCGCGAAAAGCATGTAGCTGCTCAATTGGCTTGAATGTTTGGTTTTGTTTATCAAGTAATAACGAGAACAGCTTATTTAAACCGGCAATGCCTGGTAAGTTTTCGGTGCCTGAACGCATACCGCTTTCTTGACCGCCGCCAGCAATAAATGGTGTATACGCACTGCCTTTACGAATATAAAGTACGCCAATACCTTTAGGGGCATACAATTTATGGCCAGAGAATGGAGCGTAATCAATGGTAGTTTGGCTTAGCGCTAAGTTGGTTTTACCTAATGCCTGCACGCAGTCAACCATCCAAGCCACATGGCTGTTTTCACTACGAATGACTTGCTCAATAGCGCTTAAATCTTGGAATACACCGGTTTCGTTGTTTACTGCCATAGTACAGATCATCAGTGCATTCGCAGCATGTTTACGAATAAACTCGTGGTCTAAAATACCGTTTTTATCTACTGGAATAGCTAATACCTGTGCGTTTATATCAAGCACGCTATTCCAATGTTTTAGGGTATTTGGCACCGCTTTATGCTCTGTTGCCCCATAAAGTAATACCGGATTCTCGATTTGGTGACTTTTTGCAGCAATAAGCGTAGAAACAACCGCTGTTTGAATACCTTCTGTTGCACCTGAGGTAAATAAAATATCGCCGTCGGTAGCGCCAATGACTTCACGTGCTTTATTACGTGTTTGTTCTAATAAGTGTTTTGCTTGAATACCCGTAATATGAGAGCTTGATGGATTACCAAAACAAACTTGCATCGTGTGCGAAACCACATCGGCAATTTCAGGAAGTACAGGAGTCGTTGCATTCGCATCTAAATAAATTTGCTGATTAGCATCGTCAGGAAGGTAAAAATTTGCCATGTAAAACGCACCATATTACTAAAAGATATATCTTATAACCTATTTTACATTTTTCACGGCTAAATTATAATAATCAATTAGTCAGTAAAGTGCGTTTTCTATACTTTTTAAGACTAAGCTAACTTTCAATTAGCTCAACCTGCTTAGAAGACCAGGCATTAATAAGCGCTTTTACTAATGAAGCCAGCGGTATTGCGAAGAACACCCCCCAAAAGCCCCATAAACCGCCAAAAAACAATACCGCAACGATGATAAACACAGGGTTTAAATCTACCGCTTCAGAGAACAGTAACGGCACTAACACATTGCCATCAAGTGCTTGGATCACACCATAGATAATTAATATGGTCCAAAACTGAGTTTCTAAACCAAACTGGAATAACGCCACCGCAGCGACAGGAATGGTCACCAATGCCGCCCCAACAAATGGAATAAGCACCGATAAGCCAACCAACACGCTTAGTAAAGCCGCATAGCGAAGATCAAGCACAGCAAAAGCAATAAAAGATGCAGTACCAACAATTAAAATTTCAAATACCTTACCGCGGATATAATTCATGATTTGCTGATTCATTTCTTGCCAAACCTGAATGATCAAGCGGCGCTGCTTAGGCAATAAGCGTTCGGCACTTTGTGTGAGTTCTAATTTATCTTTAAGCATAAAGAACACTAAAAGCGGCACTAAGATCAGATAAATCAGCCAAGCTGCCACGTCTTTTATCGAAGTTAATGACACCGATAACACCAACTGACCAAACTCAATCGCTTTGGTTTCTACACTGGTAACAATTGATTTAACCTGATCTTCAGTAATCAAACTTGGGTAATCTTCAGGAAGATGTAAAAGCAGCGCTTTACCTTTTTCAATCATGTAAGGGGTTTCTTGAACTAGATTGCTGGTTTGCTGCCAAAGCACGGGCCCCATGCCGACAATAATCATGATCATCAAGCCACTGAATACCAACATAACAAGAATCGTTGCGGTAAAGCGTTTTAAACCCAGCTTTTCTAAGTGAGCAACAGGCCAATCAAGTAAATAGGCAATCACCAAGGCAACTAAAACTGGCACGATTAACGAACCAAAAAAGTAGAAAAATGCAAAGGTTGCAATAAGCAGTAACAACAAGGTTACTGAATGGGGATCAGAAAATTTATTTTCGTACCAGGCTTTTACATACTCAAACACGAATGGGCTCCACAGTTAGTACACCTAATTCTAGGTCAATTTTAAAATGGTAATGATGTTTTTCTAAAAATCGCTGCATATCGTCCGTTGCCTCAGCAGCATTAAATGTAAAAGTCACGGGTTGTTTAATTGATGTTGCCTTATTCAACCCTAATTTAAACTGAATAAATTGTTGAGGGCACTTATAGCCTCTTAAATCAACCGTTAACATAGCGAATCAACTGCGTTATTAATATGAATAATAAGTATAAGGTGTAGGCCGTTTGCGAAAATAAGTCTTTATAATGAGAAACAACTCATTTTTTTCTTAAAACACGCAAAACAATAGTTTATCCTTAATCTATAACTGGTAGTAAAGGAAACTCCATGCCTGGCTCGCATAATAAAGCGCAATTACCTGCGAATCCAACTCTTAAAGAGATAAACTGGTATAAAAAACAAATAAACTGGGGCGAGCTACCGCCTTTTTATCATATGGTGGCATCATCGGTTAGCGAATCTGAAGGGATTTTAGACCACGGTTTTGATAATGCCGTTAAACAATTAATTGATCCACGCAATTGGAACCTTGATTTATTAGGTGGTCATGAGACTGACATGGGCGAAATTGTCTGTGAGCAAAAACCGCGAATTGCTTTGCATCAAAGCTTTACGGACCGAGGTTTCGAATTATGGGCCTACCCTTACGCTAAAGATGTTATGGTAGACCAATACATCAAAGACAATCGCTTTATGGAATTTAAGGTGTGGGACCCGCACACCATGAAAAACCTTATTCGCTTTAACCAGCTTCATAAATTCATCGCTTTTTACTTTGAAAGAGGCGATAAAGCTGACAAAGCTTTAATTCTTCATGCCCATAAAGTAGCGCATAAAATCATAACTTTTTTACAACGAGAGTTGAACGTTGTTAAGCTAGATGGAGTCACAATAAAAGATTTCTATCAATTGTGCGAAAAAGACAGCCGAGCATGCAGCGACGAAATAGACTTAGCAAAAGTCATGTTAGGTGAGCAAATCAACAAGGAATAAGATGCGACTAAAATCAGCCTTTATTACACTGTGCAGTGCATTACTGACGTTTTCAATACTGCATAGTGAGCCGTTGAAGGCACAAACAAACTTTAAGCTGCCCGATTTAGGGACCTCAGCTTTACAGGCTTTGCCGATTGAAAAAGAGCAAGCGATCGGTGAAGTAATGATGATGCAAATTCGTGGCTCATCACCCGTTGTAAGTGATCCTGTTCTTGATGAGTACCTGACCACTTTGGGCCGTCGTTTAGTCGCAAACGCCAACGATGTGCGTTTTCCATTTTCATTTTTCTGGTTAAACAACGCTGAAATTAATGCTTTTGCCTTTTATGGTGGCCACGTAGGTGTGCATACGGGTCTTATCGCACAAGCCGATAACGAAAGCCAATTTGCCTCAGTACTTGGGCACGAGATAGCTCACGTAACACAGCGCCATTTAGCCCGTCGTATTCAACAACAGCAAGATAACAGCGCGTTAACTATAGCAGGTATGATTGCGGGTATTTTAGCAACCGTTGTTGCACCTGATGCCGGCATAGCCATTATCTCAGCAAACCAAACACAAGCGGCATTTAGTCAATTAACTCATAGCCGTGCTGCTGAACAAGAGGCAGACCGTATTGGTATGCAGACCTTAAACAATGCAGGGTTTGATCCTCGCCAATCGAGTGAGTTTTTAACTAAACTTGCTGCACAAATTCGCTACAAATATAAGCCGCCCGCATTTTTGCTAACTCACCCATTGCCTGAAAGCCGCGTCTCTGATGTGCGATTACGTGCCGAGCAGTATCCAAAAAGACACTACTCCGACAGCCTAGAGTTTAATTTAGCTAAAAGCCGTGTTATTGCTCGCTATCAGCAAAAGTCAAAAGCCGCAGAAGATTTATTTCGTAAATTAATGCGTGAAAATACCGTTCATAACGACACTGCACTTAAATATGGCTTGGGTATTAGTTTGTTGGATCAAAAAAAGCTTGATGAAGCGGCCAGCATTTTAAATCCATTGCTTGAGCAAGATCCAAAGAATTTATTTTATATCGATACCCACACCGACTTACTCATAGCGCAAGGTAAAGCGAATGAAGCGGTAGAGTTTTTAGCTAAGTTAGATATCGATAGACCTAACAATCAGGTGATTGCCTTAAACTATGCAAATGCCGCTATTGAAGCTAAACAATTTGACCTTGCTGAACGTATCTTAAAATCTTATTTATTAGCAAAACCTGAGAACAATCTTGCCAAAGAGCTCATTGCTGATGTCTATAAAAAGCAAGAAAATATGGCTTCCTACCATGAAGCGCATGCCAATGTGCTTGCCCAATATGGCGCTTATTTAAAAGCAGCTGATGAAATTCAAAAAGCACTAAACTTTGTTGAGCCTGAAGAGCTAGTTAAACAACAACGTTTAAAAGCCCTACTTACACAATACCGTCAATTACAAAAAGAGCTTGCGAGACTTTAAGTCTCGCGGCGCTTGCCCTAAAATAAGCCAAATTATTAAATGTGAGAACACACTATGTCTGTGACTATTTATCATAATCCACGTTGTTCAAAATCGCGTGAAACACTTGCCCTATTAGAAAGCAATAACGTACGACCAAGTGTTGTTGAATACCTAAAAACACCGCTTAATGAACAACAAATCTCGACTTTAATTAGCCAACTGGGCTTTACTTCAGCGCGTGAGTTAATGCGTACTAAAGAAGACATCTACAAAGAGCTTGAGCTTAAAAACGAACAAAACGAAGACAAATTAATTGCTGCAATGGCCGCCAATCCAAAACTAATCGAGCGCCCAATTGTTGAAAATAACGGCAAAGCTGCTCTAGGTCGTCCACCAGAAAACGTATTAAGCGTACTTTAATGGCTATAAACATTGTTGTGCTATACCACTCAAGCCATGGCTCTGTAGAAGCAATGGCACATGAGATAGCCGAGTCGATTGAGCAACACGGTGCAACTGCCTTATTGCGCACGTTCGTTAAACGTCAGCCACACGATATTGTGATCAGTAAAGATGATCTAATTAATTGTGATGGCTTAGCCTTTGGCACCCCTACCCGATTTGGCATGATGGCCTCACAAGCTAAGAGCTTTTGGGAAACAACCAGTGATCTATGGCTTAAAGGTCAGCTGATAGATAAACCTGCTTGCGTTTTTTCGTCATCAAGCAGTATGCATGGTGGTAACGAAGCTACCTTGTTGAATCTATCACTGCCGTTGTTACATCACGGCATGATGTTGCTTGGCGTGCCTTATGAGGTACCTGAGTTATTAGCAACTGAAACCGGCGGTACACCATACGGTGCAACTCATGTGGCCGGTAGCAATAACAGCAATGTGTTAAGTAAAGACGAAATTAAAATTTGCCAAAGTGTTGGAAAACGCTTGGCACTGATTGCGAGTAAATTACAATGAGCTTGGAACCTGAGCTAAATCAGCCTGTTGCCAAAAAACCTATTACAAAACGATTCCAACGTTTTGCGCTGATTGGTTATATCGGCTTATTAGTTTTAATGCCAATTTGGCTGTTTTTAATTGCCCCAAGAGAAGGCCACAGTAACGCCTTTATCTTTGTTGTTTATATACTGCCTCTACTGTTACCACTCAAGGGCATTATTCAAGATAAGCCTTATACCTACGCGTGGGCAAACTTTATCGTGATGTTCTATTTTATTCATGGTTTTACATTACTATGGGTCGCACAAGAACAGCTGATTTGGGTATTACTTGAGTTAATCTTTGCCAGTCTGATGTTTATTGGCTGCACCTATTATGCTCGCCATCGCGGACAAGAGCTTGGCCTTAAGATACGTAAATTAAAAGAAGAGCTGGCCGAAGAAAAAGCCGCTCATGAACACGATAAATAATACCGATTCGTTTATCAAAAATGAAACAAAAAACGGCAACCAAGGTTGCCGTTTTTTATGTCACTTTATAAAGTTTTTATGCGTTCACACCAACTCTGCTAAGGTGGCTAGCGCTACAATACTTGCCAGACCCACTTGGCCAATTAAGCTAAATAATGAGAACAACCTTAAAATAAACAGCCCCCATGGATGGCGAATATGCGGGTAAAGCGCACAGCGTTTCAAGCTTGTGGCAAAGAAAAAGCATAAGATCGAAACCAGCGTAAAACTCAGCGTTAACTCACTTTTAATAGCAATGCTATCGTCAAAAAAGAAGAACAACTGCACAGGTAGTAACACAGTTACAATCGCATGGAGTAAGTGCACTTTTTTAACGCGATCAAACTGCCCTTCTGGCGAAAGCTCTTTAATGCCAAAGTCATGCTCTAGGCACTTCACTAAGTTATCCGCTTTAATGCTAACTGCTAGTCGGTAGCAACTTAGACCGTCGTTGTTACGAACTCTAAAGTCATAGCCCGCTTTTAAAAGCAACACCAGTAAAGGTCCATTCTCGGCTAATACAGCGTAATGTAATGCTGTATTACCTTTATTGTCTTGGGCTTTCTTATCTTGATGTTCAAGTATTGTCTCAACAACATTCACATAGCCTTTTTCAGTAGCCCACATAAAGGCTGTTTTACCGTTTTCGTCAGCTAAAGCACCTGTTGCGCCTTGCTCAATGAAACGCTTTGCCATGGTTTGTTTAGCATTTTCGTGGCTTAAGTGGGCAAGTAAAGCTTGTTCAAGTAACGATGCTGAATCAACATCAGGTGATACAAGTTTTAGTAAGGTGAAGTAATCTTCACCGTGAGCAACTTTTTCAGCCGCAAGCGCTGTTAATGCTTCAAGATCAGCCACTGAGTCAGGAATAAAACCACTAAAACGCTCCCTAAAGTCAACTTCGGTCCACAGCTCTAATACATCGTCCGCAGACATTTTCGCACCGTGATTAAGTACATGTTCAATCACAGTAAAATAGCGACGATTAAATAACTGGTGGATGAGAGTTATAGGGGTTTTAACGGCCGATTGAGCAAATGCGCTAGCGTACTTCTCTAAGCGCTGGCATAACATTAAAACAAGACTTTCAGGGGTGTAGTCGTTTTCTAAAAAATGCGTTTTCATAGCATTAATATAATGCAACGCAGCTTCATCAAACTCAGAAATATGTTGGAAATAACACTCTTCAAACGGTTCAAGAGGGGTCAACCAAGTAAGGTAGTAAATAGGCGGAAGAACCGTCGTACACACACCGTCATCTTCATTAGTAGAACGACATGCCGGCCAAGCTTCTAAAGCATCTAAGATATAGGCCCCGTTTTGTTCAGCTAATCCTTTGATTAGTAACGGGTATTCCTTTGGCCAAATCAGTACATTTTCCATTAAAAAAACACAACTCCGCTGCACATTATTCGATGTCTTATTAAGCAACTAGTTATAGCAAAATTTAACTGACAGTTTGCTTAATATTGCGACCAATAACACAGTATCTGAACAGATACTTTGGTAAACAAGAAAAGTAGCATGATTCTACCACAGAGCGTTACAGGTGCTAGCGCAAAGTAGGTGATTTTTAAAGAAAATAGAAAAGCAGCGGCACATGGACGGTACTCACTGCTTGGTTGGAGACTGAAAGTAGCTAAAACGCTCGATGAGGTGAAGGTAATCGAGCTTTAAGCTAACTTACTTACTTGCTAATTCGTGTGTCACTTCATCAATGCCAACTTGGCTGATGCGCTGTAAAACTTCTTTTTGCTTCGCGCTTAACAGTGAAATGCCTTCAGCAACGATATCGTATACTTTCCACTGCTTATCTTTGCCTTGGCGTAATTTAAAGTGCAAATCGATGGCTGGCGCATTGTCATCAACAATTTGCGTTTTAACTGTTGCATAACCATCGTCGATTAGCTGTGATTGATCAAAAATAACTTTTTGGCCTGTGTATTTCATTAGTGCGCCGGCATAAGTTACTGTTAAGTAATGCTCAACCGCAGCAATAAAATCAACAGCTTGGTCACGGCGTAGGCCTTTAATGTGCTTACCTAAAAGCTTATACGATACAAACTTAATATCCATGTGCGGCAATAAGCGTTTTTCTACAATGTTCGCCATTGCTTCTGAGCTGGCATCGCCTTTTGCATTTACATTTGCGATATCAACAAATAAATCTGCTGTGACTGATTCTAATAGTTGCTTAGGCGAGCGGTCTTCGCTGGCAAAAGCAGATGCAGTAAAAAGTGCTGCAATTAGCAAAAATGAGTTAACTAGTTTGGTCATCGTATTCACCTCTCAACGAAAATTTTCGCTAATATACCGATATTAAATCCATAAAAAAAGAAACAATCCGACACCGTTTTAATGCCAATTAAGCACCAATCGATTTTTCCCATAGTTTTCAGTTAATTGCTAAAAAATATGAGAATGTGCACAGCTTCTGTGTTTTTACGCACATTGAAAAGTTCTTACCCCCGCCCTTATCTACTTGCTCACAGTCATAATGAGAAGTACCGAGATGAAACTAAAACACCCACTAAAAGCACTTATGTTAGGTGTAGCCGCCCTACTAGCAACACCGACTTATGCTGCTTCAAACCATGGCTATGCCGTTGATTACATTCAAGGTGAAGGGGATGTAAAAGGCTTAAAGCTGGCCTACCAGTATCATATACCCAATGAAAAGCTGCCCTTTCAACACGCCCGTTTGTACTTCGAGTCTAGTTTTAATATTTGGCAGTATGGCAAAGACAACAAACATCAAACGAATATCGTGTTAGCTATGTCTCCGGTGATCCAATACCCTGTATTTAATGTGAAAAACATGCCTGTTTATGTAGAGTTTGGGATTGGCGTTTCACTGTTGGATGACACCCATTTTGCAGGTAAAAACGTTAGTACTCACTATCAGTTTGAGGATAGGTTGGGCCTAGTTGCAGACTTAGGTGACGACTCAACCTTAGCTCTTAGGTATTTACATTACTCAAATGCGGGGTTCAAAAGCCCTAACCCTGGCCTTGATTTTATTTCACTGTCTTATGCAAGACGATTTTAAGTGCTACTATATCGCTGTGTTTATCGGCAGGATTTCAAGATGGAAACTTGGCAAATTATAGCCATTGTTGTTGCCGTATTTGGTGTAGTAATTGGTAACCTTATGTTGCTAAAACATGCAGCAAAAATGGACTTCAAAGTGCCTAAAAGCGATGATAATGAAGATAAAAAAAGCCCTGATAAATAATCAGGGCTTTTTTATTTAAGGCTTCAGCTTAGTTTACACTAACCAATGTGCCATTAAGACAATCACCGGTAATGTTACTAAGGTTCTTAAAATAAAGATAAAGAACAATTCAATAATATTAACTGGGATTTTGCTACCTAAAAGCAGTGCACCTACTTCCGACATATAAATCAATTGCGTCACACTCATTGCAGCAACGATAAAGCGTGTTACATCACTTTCGATACTACCAGCGGCAAGAATCGACGGAATAAACATATCAGCAAAGCCAACCATAATTGTTTGTGCGGCAGCTTCAGCTTCTGGGACTTGCAATAGCTCTAAGAATGGTACAAACGGTTTGCCCATATATTCAAAAATTGGCGTATATTCAGCAATAATCAAGGCAAATGTGCCTACAGCCATAACCACAGGTAATACTGCAAATACCATATCAAATGCGTTATGTAAGCCTTCTTTTACTGTACCAGCAAAGCCTGGTGCAGTGCGTGCTTTAGCAAGTGCCACATCAAGTGAATGAGAAACTAATGTTTTACCTTCAGGCACTGATTCTGCGTCTTTATCAGGCTCTGTTCCATCTACATAGAGGTCTTTTTTAAAGCGTAGCGGTGGTAAACGAGGCACAATTAGCGCTGCGGCTAAACCTGCTAAACACACTGTTAAGTAAAACGGTGCGAAAAGGTGCTCAAGCTTCACTTGGCCAATCACAACTAAACAAAAGGTAATTGATACAGCTGAGAAAGTCGTACCAATAATAGCCGCTTCGCGTTGTGTATAATGTTTGTCTTCATACTGACGAGCGGTCATCAAAATACCCACACTGCCGTCACCTAACCATGATGCCACACAGTTAACCGCACTTCGCCCTGGCACACCAAAAAGTGGGCGCATAACTTTAGTTAATAAGGTACCAACTAGCTCTAACAAGCCGAAGTTTAATAATAATGGTAATAGTAAGCCCGCTAAAACAAACACAGAAAACAATACTGGCAACAAGTCGTTTAAAACCAGTGCACCGGTATTACCGGAAATAATCATTTCTGGCCCTTGTTTGGTGTAGGTCAAAACGATAAACACCATACCCAGTAATCGAACACTCAGCCAAAGCCAACTAACATCAAATAAATGTTTAATTATAAAGAACTTAAGTAATGGCTGCGGTTTAAACAACTTTATCACTAAAGATAAAATACCGGTGATACAAACAATGCTGGTAATTAAACCCAGTGCAAATGGACCAATCCATTCTTGCACTGCTTTTGCCATAACAGCAATCGGAATGGTCATTGCTTCACCTATGGGTACCGGCGTCATAAACAAGAAGACACCTATAAGTGAAGGAACGAAAAAGGTAAACAAGGTTCGCAAGTCACTGCGATTTGCTGTGTTTAAGTTAGACATATTTTCAACCTGTAAAAACCACAAAAAGAGCGGCTAAGCTCTTTTTGTGGTGGTTTTAACTTTTTTAATTATTAAATATTGATACCGCGCTGACGCAGTGCATTTTCTAATGCTTGCTGGAGGTCATTCATTGTACCAGGCTCTAATGTCGAACCTTCAGAGTCCATCCAAGTTAAACTTGTGCCGCCATCATTGGTGCGGCTAACAAGAATTTGGTATTGGCCATCTTCAATTGGAAGTTCAGATAATTCTTCGCCCCAAATTGAATCCCATACGCTTGACTCAGGCTTTTTGTAATCAGCCGTGATCAAACCACGCTCTTGGTCAATCTCTACGATAGTGAAAGATAAGCGTTCTAAGAAACCTGAGAAACGATCAAACACCATGTTGTAATCTTGCTCTGTAACCAGTGCCGCATTACCTTTGTTATCAAAGCCCATTTCTAATGAAATAATGCCTTGTTGTTTACGCATATCAACTTCAAGTTGACGGTAACGGTAATCAAACTCTGCGATCACTTGGTTTAACGCACGAACTTCAAGCTGTTGCTGTAGTAATGGTGTTAACGGTACTGAGTCACTTTTATAATCAGCAAGCTTAGAGGTTAACGAAGCTGTACGCTGATGCGACTTTTCTTCAATTGTGAAGATAAAGCGCTGTTGAGATACTTCAGTTTCAGTTTCCCAGAACCAACCTTCTTCAGGTTTAATAATGGCATACCAACCTGTTTCAATTGAATTAGAGGCTTTGTCCTCTTTTAAAGCGGCGGTATTTTTTTCAGCTAGAACCGCTTTAATAGAGTCCCAGATAAATACATCTAAATCTTCGATACCATCGTTTTTATCAAAATAAACACGTGCTTCTGTGTCACCTTCTTCAACCCAAGTGCCTTGAGCAATGGTAATTACTTGCGCTGGCGGGCGATAGTTTTTAGCTTCAGGATTGTTGTCGTATTGCGCAACATCCATTTTATAAGTTGGATCTTGAGCTGGTTGCGCTAATCCTGCTGGAGCTTTCACCGCTTCGTTAGCACGATAATTGCGTTTGTGGTGCGCTTCATCGGTAAAAACACCGCACCCTGTTAAACTTACCATTACGCTTACAGCAAGCGCCTTTGAGATCCAATACTGCACAGATATTTCTCCTTAGCAAACCCTTAATTTTTTTAACAAATATATGAGTGGGTAATGCCGATTTGGTTCACTGTAAAATCACTTTTAACTTTACATTTATTGTTTTTATGCAAAAAACCCGAATAGATTGGGCTAGCGTAACGTATTTGATTGCTTATCGCCTTGCAAAATTTTAACTATGGTACTTTCTGATGCCCCTAAAAACAAGAAAGAGCGCACTTTATTCACGGCTTAATTAATCGCCGCTATCGTTAACGGAGCAAATTATGTTAAACTTCGCCGCCGTGCGGTATTAAACTCACGTGAAATCAAAGCTTATTTAAGCTTATATCCATTGGTATTGTTATTTACTAGGTATTTAAAATTCCATGACTGCTTTTACAAATCATCAGATAGTGCTCACTGCGATTGGCGAAGATAGACCCGGTATCGTTAGCGAATTAACTCAGTTAGTGAGTGATTGCCATTGCAATATAATTGACAGTCGCATTGCTATTTTGGGCAACGAATTTACCTTTATCATGCTATTAGCAGGTGATATGTCGGCAATTAGCCGTATTGAACATACATTGCCAACTAAAGGTATGGAGCTTGGTCTTTTAACCATGATGAAACGCACAGCAAGTCATGTTGCATGTGAATTTTGTGCCGGTTACACCCTCGAATACACAGGTATTGATACACCAGGAACATTAAGTAAAGTTACGCGCTTTTTTGCTGATAACAACATCAGCATTTGTTCACTTAAGTCAGACACTTACGATGAAGATGACGAGCTTAAAATGCGCTGCGAACTAGAGTTTAATATTCCTGTTGAAGTCGATATTGATAACTTTAAAGTGAGCTTTGAAGATCTTTCTCGTAGTTTGAACGTAGATTATATTTTCAGACGCATTCGCTAAGGAGCAAAGCATGAAAACAATTAATCCATTACAAGCAGGCGATACAGCCCCTGCTTTTAGCTTACAAAATCAGAATGACGAAACTATCGTGCTAGCTGATCTTTTAAAAGAGCAGCAAGTACTGGTTTATTTCTACCCTAAAGCGTCAACACCAGGTTGTACTGTACAAGCAGAGAACTTACGTGATGAAAAAGCTGAGCTTGCTAAATTAAATACGCGTGTTGTGGGGATCAGCCCAGATCCAATCAAGCGTTTAAAGAACTTTGAAACCAAAAAAGAGCTTAACTTTGATTTACTAGCCGACGAAGATCACGCAATTGCTGATGCTTTTGGTATTTGGGGTTACAAGAAGTTTATGGGTAAAGAATACGAAGGAATTCATCGTATTAGCTTCCTTGTAGGCCAAGACGGCAAAATCAAACATGTGTTTGATAAGTTCAAAACCAAAGACCATCATCAGGTGGTGTTGGACTATTTAGCGCAGAGTTGATAGTTACGAGTTACGAGTTACGAGTTACGAGTTACGAGTTACGAGTTACGAGTTACGAGTTACGAGAACATAGTAAAAAAGCGTTGCCATGGTGCAACGCTTTTTTGTTTTTAACTGGAAATACTAAACCCCGTGTCTACTTTATAGGGGTCAAATCAGACGGCTGACGGCTAAACCCTAGCTAATTCCTAAATACTTATGTACTTGAACCGATAAGCGCCAGTTCTTTGCAATACAAGTTTCAATGGCAAGTTTGGTTGCTGAGGTCTTTTGGCTAATTGGTTGCAGATACACTAAACGTGGATTCACACCCGTTTTTAAGAATAAATCTTCGAGCTCTTCCACATGCTTTTGCATTGCCACTGGGTGTTTAATTTCATCAGCGCGTTGCATAGCACTGCGTAATACTTTATAGCCACCACGCATATTAATTTTTGGTGATACAGTCACCCATGTCTGCTCAGGGACTAAAACTTCAAATGTACCGCTAGTTTCAATTTGAGTCGAATAGCCATTTGCGTGTAATAATTCACACACTGGATTTAGGTCATACATGCAAGGCTCACCACCAGTGATCACCACATGCTTTGCGTTGTAGCCACGCTCTATAAATAGCGCTAACACTTGCTCCGCAGTTGCTTCTGCCCAATGATCTGAGTCTGCTTTTTTCTCAACGGTGTCATCAAGTGACACTTTATACACATTATCAACGTCCCATGTTTGTTTTGTATCACACCAAGCACAACCCACAGGGCAGCCTTGTAAACGTAAAAAGATTGAAGGTGTACCCGTAAAACTCGCTTCACCTTGAATTGTTTCAAACACTTCGTTAATTTTGTACAAAAGACATCTCACTTACGACGCAACGGTATAAAATACATACCATCAAAAAAACCAAAAACACGCGCAAAAATTGTTATTTAGGCCCGAGCCGTGTAGTATATCGCGCCCTGAAGTAAACCTCTATCAAAAGTAAGAGCAAAACAGATATGACGCAAAAAGTAGTTGTGATTTATTCCGGCGGTATGGACTCATTTACCGTATTAAATAAAGCCCTGCAACAAGGCCACGAAGTATATGCCCTGTCTTTCGACTACGGCCAGCGTCATGTTAAAGAGCTTAAAGTAGCTGCTCAAGTATGTGAAAACTTAGGTGTTTCTCACAAGATTGTTGATATTTCAGCGATCAACCAGTTGATTGGTGGCTCATCACTAACTGATGATATCGAAGTACCAGAAGGTCACTACGAAGAAGAAAGCATGAAAAGCACAATTGTGCCTAACCGCAACATGATTTTACTATCACTTGCTGTAGGTTATGCGGTGTCTTTAAAAGCTAGTAAAGTTTATTACGGTGCCCATTCAGGCGATCACGCTATTTACCCGGACTGTCGCCCTGAGTTCGTACAAAAAATGGATGATGTTTGCCGTATTGCCAATTACGACGCTGTTGAAATTTTCAGCCCATACTTAAACAATACCAAAATCGACATTTTGACAGACGGTTTAAAAATGGGTCTTGATTACAGCCAAACATGGACCTGTTACAACGGCCGCGATAAAGCCTGTGGTAAATGTGGCGCCTGCCAAGAGCGCTTAGAAGCCTTTGCTTTAAATAACGTTACTGACCCTATCGAATACGAATAACCTTTTTTAAAATTGGGCAGATTAAGTTTAAAAGGCGAGTTTAACTCGCCTTTTTTGATTGTGTTTGTTGAATCAGATTTAACAGTTCTGCTGTGGCAGTTGCATCGGCTAACGCTCTATGATGATTCGTTAAATTCAATTCAAAATGTGCCGCTAAGTTCCCGAGCGAATATGACTTAAGCTTTGGAAATGCCTTGCGTGATTCAACTACGGTACATAGCTTTGGCATTTTAAAGCCCTGCCCAAGTGCAGCGTATTCTTTGCGAATAAAGCTGTAATCAAAATTTACATTATGGGCAACAAACACACTGCCTTTTAATAGTGAGCGCAGTGTATCTGCAACCTCTTCAAAGCGTGGTGCATCACGTACCATAGCGGCGTTTATCCCCGTCAACTTGGTGATAAAAGCAGGTATACTGCGCTCGGGATTGATTAAGCTCGCCCATTGCTTGATTACTTCGCCCGCTTGTAACTGCACAACCGCAATTTCGGTAATTTTATTATTACCTTGTACGCCGCCGGTGGTTTCTATATCCACCACACTATAAATACGATTCGGATCATTAAACCAATTTACCGCAACGATATTCACTGCAAAGCCATGCTGTTTTAACACTTCAATGCTGACAAGTTGATTACGTCTTAGTTTGTCACCAGGGGCTTTCACTTCTTCAAAGGTGAGCTTATCCCCTTTAAGCACCATCAAGTCTGGGTAGCCATCTTTGAGCTGCTTAAAGGTTTTTGTCATTTGCAATAAATGCGCTTTTAAATTTGCAAGCGGGCTGTGTTTTATTAATACCTCTAGCGGCTCTAACATATCGCTGTGCCAGATAAACATAGCGTTAGGCGCTTCATAAAACTGCCCTACGTTTTTGCAAACATATTTATATAAGGCTTCATTGCTAGTGAATTTGGCAAGCTTTTGCTCAATTTGTGTTTGTTGCTCTGTGTAAAAACAATCAGCCAGCAACACCTTTGGATAAAGATCAAATTCATTACACGGCGGGTGCGGGGTCTCTATAAAGAGTTCTTGCCAAAACGTTAAGGTGAAGAAGCTCAACCAAAGATTATTCTCGGTAAAAAATACCGTATTACCAAGCTGTTGATAATGCTCACACACCCCTTGCTCTACATCGCCACGATAAATGTCATCAACCTCTAATTGATGCTCTGTATCGATGAGCATTTGTGTTAGGCGTGAGCGTTGTTGCTTATTATATTTACGCTGTAAAAAATCCTCTGCAAAATACAAAATGCCATCATCAAGTGGGTCTTGAATAACTTGCTCAAGCTTTTGTTCCACCCAGCTTTTTTCACCTTGTTTGTAACGCTGGCGAATTGCCAGCTCTTGCGCTTCACTGCTCCCTTCACAGTGCTCAAGTAATTCAAATGCAAACGCTAAATCATGATCTTTTAGCTGCTTATATAAGCGGATCAGTAATTTGTTTTTGATACTCTGGGCTAATTCATCTTCGCAGCTAATGGCTAAAAGCGCTTGGGCTAAGTTTTGATACTGTGATTCTGACTCGCATTCTTTGAACTGCATTCGCAGCTTATTTAATCGGTAATGCGTTTGTGCTTCGGCTAGTGTTTGAAAACGCGATATGCTCTCACTAACATCACCACGTACTTTTGCTATTCCCAAATCACGCATCACAAAACGATTTTGATGATTGATATCACCGCCACTTAGTCGGCCGCTATGTAAAAACTCAAAGTATTCATAAAACTGACTGCGGCTATTGACCACGAACTGACTTAACAACGACTCTAATTCACTGTGGTTGCGATCAATATGCTCTTTACACAGTTGGGTCAAGCGCTGTTTACTGGCTGACTTTTTGTAATCAGGATAAGTCGCCATTAACTCATCATTCGCTAATAAGGTTAACAGGGTTGGTTTGGTTAAATGCTCAAGTAATAGATCTAATTCGTCGCTGTTAGGATGTGCCACCAGCCCTTGCTGTTTTAGCTTAAAAATAGCACCGTGCAGATTAGGGATCTCTTCATAATTTAATGATGACAACGCGATGATTTTTGGCTTTCGAGAATAAATACGCAGCAAAGTACATAAACTTTGCTCATCAAGCTGAAGGAGTTTTTCAAGAAATAACTGCTGCTCTTCAAAAAGCAGATGCATGCACTGAGCTTGAATAAATTCAGCAAGCTCAAAGAAGTGACTTAAATAATATTTTGCTGGTAGTTGTGTTTTCATAGCCAAACCCGACACTGTATATAAATACAGTATCAGGTATTAGCTAATTGATTTCAATGTTTGCGGTTATTTAACTTTTAAAATACCCACAATTGCGCAAATTGCGCCCCCGACCATACCGAGCCAAGCTTCAATTGGTGTATCACCACTAAACGTGCGGCTAATTTGCGCACTTGCAGAGTCATACACGTTATATCCCCATACGGCTAGCGCCACACCAATAACGATTAAAGCAATACCTATAATTTTTCCCATCGTGTTGTTCCTTATTGTTATTAATTTCTTTTTGATAACCTCAGTGTTGCACACATATTAAACGCCTGCAAAGCCTTAAGAAATAATCAAACTAAAGGTTATGTTTTGCCCACTTAACGACACCTGAAGTTCAGCGTCAATTGCTTTACTTAACGCTTTGGCAATAGATAAGCCTAACCCAAAGTTATCATTAGAGGTTCTGGCACTGTCTTTTTGCCAGAGTGGATCAAATAACTGGCTTATATCGTCTTCTGTTAAGGGTACTTGTAACTCATTCATAACAGAGAATTGCAACTTATTCTCTTTATTCAGTAGCGTGCTTATAGTTACAACGCTCTTATCAGGGCTATATTGCTTGGCGTTATTTACAAGGTTGGTGATGATTGATTCAAGGGCAAATAAATTACTGACAATGGCAGGAATATCATCTTGAAACTCAAACTTAATTCGCTCTAAATCATGTTTTTCTAAGGTACGTAAAATAACCTGATTTAAATCGCATGCATCTTGCTTAGGCAGTGCTTCATCACTGTACTTATGCAGTAGTAATAAGTTCGACACAATGCTCTTTAAACGCTGGCTGATTTTTAGCACTTCGGGTTTAAAGTCTGCCTCAAACTCTTTTTCATTTGGGAACCGAATAGCCACTTCAGCCATATTAATAAGCTCAGCAATCGGCGTTTTTAACTCATGAGCAATATCTGAGGTTAAGCGTTTTTCACGAAAATAAAGCTGGCGGTTTTCTTGTATAAAAGCATTTAAGCTATCAACAATGGGTTGCAGCTCTTTAACAGGCTCTTTTATTGTTATCACGGCATTTTTATCAGCGATACTGAGCCGGCTCATATCCCGGTTTAGTTTATTCAGCGGCGCTAAAGAGCTGTCGACCGATTTACGCACAAATAGACGAATAAATACGATTACTGACACAGTAGAAACAACAAAAATAACGTCGATGAGCCATAAAACAAAGTCAACTTCTTCTGATGAAGCCGCATAAGCTAAGGTTATGGGTTGTTGCAAAGAGGTGTTAACGCCCTCAATAAAGTCTTCATCATCGTCTAGGTCTAAAGGCGGTATAAAGCGAGTATAAATAACCCGGCCATTGCGACCATCAGGTAACTCAGTATTGATGATTTTTGTCTCGCCAAGCTTTATTTTCTCTAGAGGTAGATTCTTTTGTGAGAAAAGATGCAAGCTTTCTGAACGCGCAAAAACCCCAGACTGCGACCAAATTTGAAAATACTCAGTTTCTATACTGCCAGAAAACTCAGGCATGAATTGCCCTGAAAAATCAAAATCAATTTCTTCTTCGTCAATATCAATCAATGACATAAGCATGCCGGCTTTTGATTTCAAGCCACGATTAAATTCGTTATCAATCCAACTATCAACGGCGATATCGGTAGCAACTAAAATACTCAGCACTAGCCCAGTTATAGTAATCGATAATGTGGTTACTAACTTACTGCGAATTGATTTCATTATTTTCCTTGAATGATATAACCAAAACCACGCTTAGTTTGAATAGGTAACTCGCTACCTGCTGCCCTCACCTTTTTACGCGCCGATGATAAATGTGCTTCAATGGAGTTTTTTGAAACTAAGTCATATTGCCCAGCAATATAGGTACTTAACTTTTCAGCTGTGATCACTTTATTTTGATTACTAAACAAGCACTCAACTATTTTATATTCGTTAGGGGTTAAATCGATAACGGTGTCGTTAACTTGCAAAAGTTTTAATTGTAAGTTTAAAGCCAAGATATCAATGCGGATCACATCACTGATTGTTTTCAGGCCGCCGCGACGCATTAAATTTAACAACCTTGCATGCAGCTCATCAAACGAAAACGGTTTGGTCAGGTAATCATCGGCCCCGGTGAGTAGCCCTTTCACTCTATCTTCTGGTTCTTGCTTGGCAGATAAAATAAGCACTCGCACGTCGAGCTGTTTTGCTCTTATGGTTTGTAATAACGTAATGCCATCAATACTGGGTAACATAATGTCGAGTATGATTAATTCGTACTCACCTGTCATTGCCATACTCAACCCTTCAGCGCCATCGCCGGTTTCATCAATAGTAAAACCAAGATTCTCAAGGCCAATTCGTAGACTACGTCTTAATGACACCGAATCTTCTATAATCAACAATTTCATATGTTACTCATTTAGGTGAAAACCGCTTTAGCGTCACCAGCTTACGCTTTGAATCTTAAGGTTCACTTAAGATTTACTGAAGTTTTTCTAGTTTAGAAAATATTAAGATTACCATAAGGATTTCTTAAGTTTCGATTCCTAGTATTGCCGTAGTTTCGATTAAGTAAGTACGACTATGACAACAAAACTCTCTGTTTTAAAACCTTTGTTCCGTTTTTCATTAATTTCAATGTCAGTATTTATACTGTCGAGAATTGTCTTGCTTGTATGGCAACAACAAAGGTTAGCTGATGGCGATAGCCTAGCCGTTTTATTGGGCGGCTTAAGAGTCGACTTAAGCAGCTTAGGCTACTTGTCAGCCTTGGCTGTTTTAATGTTACTCTTTGATGTACTTTTGCGCAGCAAAACCGCTTTATTTCAGCATGTTTTTACTTTTTATAGCAGCATAGTTGTGGCTTTAATCGTGGTTGTAGAGGCTTCGACTCCCGCGTTTATTACCCAGTACGATGTGCGGCCAAATCGTTTATTTGTCGAATACCTAGACTACCCTCAAGAAGTCTTTTCTATGCTATTACATGGCCACCTATTTGCCATGATAAGCACCTTAATTATTGCAACGCTTAGTTGTGTGTTTGCGTATCGTTTTATAAGTGCAGCATTTAGCAAGCAGCAAAATGCTAAAACGGTTAGCCAAATGGTGATACTCGTTACGACTTTATTAGTTTGCTTAATTAGCGCAAGAGGCACTGTAAGCCATCGCCCGTTAAACCCTGCATTAGTGTACTTTTCAAGTGACTCACTAGTTAACTCCTTGGCCCTTAATTCAACTTACAGTGTTGCATTTGCGATTAAGAATATGGGTAATGAAAAAAATGCCAGTAGTTTATACGGTACCATGCCACGTGATGAGATTTTACAAACAGTAAAGCAAGCAGCCTATAAACAGCAGTTTATCACTGAGAGTATTCCTACCCTTGCAAACAACACACCTTTTAACACAGGCAAACAAAAGAATTTAGTGATCATTTTAGAAGAAAGCTTAGGCGCACGCTTTGTTGGTGAACTAAGTGGCATTGGTGTGACTCCTGAACTAGATAAGCTTTATCAACAAGGCTGGGGGTTTGATAACTTATACGCCACTGGCACACGCTCAGTTCGCGGTATCGAAGCGGTAACAACCGGGTTTACCCCTTCTCCTTCTCGCTCGGTGGTCAAACTTTCTAAATCTCAGCGTAACTTTTTCTCACTTGCTGATGTATTAAGCCGCGCAGGCTATACCACCCAGTTTATTTATGGCGGTGAAAGTCATTTCGATAATATGAAAAGCTTTTTCTTAGGGAATGGCTTTAGCAATATTGTCGATATTAATGACATGCAAAACCCTGAGTTTATCTCATCTTGGGGAGCAAGCGACGAAGACTTGTTCAATCAAGCTGATATAGAGCTAAGTGAGCTAAATAAATCAGGCAAACCATTTTTCAGCCTTGTGTTTACCTCAAGTAACCACGACCCATTCGATATTCCAGAGGGTAAAGTAACACTGCCTGAAGGCCACGACCCAGAAAACTACAAACGCGATCTAGCAATCAAGTATGCAGACTATGCACTCGGTAAATTCATCGCAAAAGCAAAAACGCAAGATTACTGGCAAGACACCGTCTTTTTAGTGGTTGCGGATCATGATGTACGCGTGTTTGGTTCAGAGCCTGTGCCGCTTAAATCTTTCCACATCCCAGCTGTGATCCTAAATAGTGATATGGATGCAAAGCGCGATACTCGCTTAGTCAGCCAAATTGATTTACCTGTTACTTTATTGTCGTTATTAGGTGTTGAGCAAGCAACCCCCATGCTTGGTTATGATTTAACCCAACAATACCCTGTTGAGCGCGCCATGATGCAGTACTACGACAACTTTGCTTACGTAGAAAATGGTGAAGCCGTGATCCTGATGCCAAACCAAAAAGTGAGCTATTGGCGCTATGACCCTACAAGTAAAACGCAAGTTGCCATCGATAACACAGATAGCAGCGTTGAACTTGCCAAAAAAGCCTTAGCACACGTCTTATTTAGCAATTTAGCTTATACCGAACAGCTGTATCGCTTACCAAATAAATCGTAGCGATGAGGAATGATTATGAGCATGCAAATTAAACAACTCCTTACTAAAAAATGGCACGTTAGCTACAGCCAATTTGTCTGGCTGGTGTCGTTGTACTTAGTTATTGCATTTAATGGCCTGTTTTTATTTAACATGCTTGAAGCAGCCAGCAAACCTGAACATATCAATTGGTTATTTATAGCAAGCGTACCGTTTTTATTATTAGCACTGACGGCAATGGTGTTGAGTTGGTTATCGCTAATCACCTTTGTTAAACCCGTGCTTTTAACAAGCGTCGTGGTTTCATCGTTGTTGTTTTATGCAACCTTAAATTACGGTGTTATCTTTGATAAAAGCATGCTGCAAAATATCTTAGAGACACATTCAGGTGAGGCGTTTTCATACCTTAATGTACAAGTTATCGCTTTTATTACTGCGCTAGGCGTACTGCCTGCTTACTTGTTTTCTCGCTTTAAAATTGTCGGAAATTTTCGTGTTCGTCTTAAAAGCTTTGCGCTTCTTAACGTTACAGCGTTTATTGCTGTAGCTGTTATTGCCGTTCCTTTTTATAAAGATTACGCCTCTGTAGGGCGTAATAATCGTCAATTAACCAGCTACATTACCCCCTTTGCATTTTACACTGCGGGTTATAAGTACCTGCGCGATAATTATTTTTATCCACCTTTACCTTTTAAAGTCTTAGATAAAACACCGCACCTATTAGCTAAGCAACAAAGTTCACTGACGATTATGGTGGTAGGTGAAACAGCGCGTGCAGCAAACTTTTCACTGCAAGGTTACGACAAGCCGACTAATCAATATACCCCTAAACTTGGCGTTAAATATTTCACTGATGTTAGTTCATGTGGCACCGCAACGGCCATTTCTGTGCCTTGTATGTTCTCGCGCTTAGATCGCAATCACTATGATTCACGCATCGCGCAAAGCCAAGAAAATGCCCTAGATATCATTCAACGAAGTGGTGTAGAAGTAACGTGGATTGATAACAATAGCAGCTGTAAAGGGGTTTGCGTGCGGGTAAACTCAAAAACAGTAGAACCAACAAAGAGCAACCCACTTTGTGACGGACGCTATTGCTTTGATGAAGTACTGGTTGAAGAGTTAGCTGCAAAGCTTGCCAAAAGTCATGCGAAACACCAACTAGTGGTGTTACATATGATTGGTTCACATGGCCCAACCTACTATCGCCGCTATCCAGAAAAAGACAGTAAATTTTTGCCTGATTGCCCACGTAGCGATATCCAAAACTGTAGCAGTGAGCAACTTACCAATACCTATGATAATACCATTGCTTATACCGACCTAGTGCTCAGTAAACTTATTAATTTACTGCAAAACAGTCAGGCGGATGACAAAGCCCTACTGTATGTTTCTGATCACGGTGAATCACTAGGTGAAAAAGGTTTGTACTTACATGGCTTCCCGTATGCGTTAGCGCCTAAAGAGCAAACCCAAGTGCCTATGCTGTTTTGGAGTAATAAACTCGCCGATACCCGCTTTAATCAATGTATCGAACAGCAGCGTAACCATGCTTTTTCGCACGATAACATTTTTGACACCCTACTTGGCTTAACCCATGTACAAAGCACTGAATATCACCCAGAGCAAGATATCTTTAATGCTTGCTGAACACAAAGCTAACGAAATAGAGGTTTCATTCTATGCAATTTGACAGCACTAATAAACCCATTGGTATTAAACGTATTCGCCTTGCATTCAAAAACTCCCAACGAGCATTCACGTGGTTAGCAAAGCATGAGTCTGCTTTTAAACAAGAGCTGATACTGTTGGTGCTTGCCATAGCAGTGGTTTTTGTATGGCAGATTAGCCTGTATGAGAAAATTATGCTGCTTGTATCAGTGCTATTTGTGATGTTTGCTGAAGTCGTCAATACGGCAATTGAAGCCGCCATAGACCGAATAGGCCTTGAAATTCATCCATTATCAGGCCTAGCTAAAGACTTAGGATCCGCAGCCGTACTGATTGCTCTAACGATTTGTGCATTGGTATGGGGCGGCGTGTTTGTTAATAACCTAAGCTAACTCGCTTTTTTATCATCTGGGGTGTCATTACAAAGTGCACAATCACGGCCTTTTGATGAATGATATAAACGGGTTGCGATAAAAATGGCCGTTGCAATAAATGACCAAAGTAGCGCAAAGCCTAATGCACTCATTGTCTCGTGACCTTTTAGAATTTCCACCATAAATAACAAAATTGCCACCAGCGTAAAAACTTTAGTGGTTCTTAATATCCAAAATTTTGTACCCACAACTTACTCCTTTATACGAGGCTCCTTAGAAAGGATAAGTGTAGTTCAAAATAATGAAAACGCCTTAAAAATTTAAAGCAGGCTCAGACAATATCTGTACATTATTTTTAAATACCTCTAAAAGCCCTGTTGGTGAGTGCTCAGTACCAAGCACGGTAACATGACAGACATAACGATAACCGTTGTTAGTAAAGGTATAAAAATGATTGCCCCCACTGCCATCAAAACTTAACGTACCGCCGGTGATCACAAGGCTTGGCTCATCTTGCATAGATTGCTCAATACCCCATGCTGCATAACGGTACTGATTATCAGCCAGTTCATCGATACGAATTAAATGCTGTTTTGTTTGCCACGTTAATATTGGCTTTGTAAATTCACGGAGGCTTTTATGTAATGCTTGTTTTTGTTCGTCAATCAGTGCTTCGCGTCGTGCTTTTTCTGCCTCTGATTCATAAGGCACAGCCCAAATAGAGCCATCAAAGTCTAACCACAATTTGCCTGAATCAAACATGATGCCGCGCCAACCCATCATTTCCCAATCATGGCGAACGTTTGAGTTCACGATTTTTTCGACAAACTCTTTATCAAAAACTTGCTCAAAGTTCTCTATAAGCATTTGCTCATTTTCAATTGCTTGCAGCGGCTCTTTACGCTGCAGGGGATAATGCACTCGCTTGGCAATGGCAGCTTTATCACCTGCCTTAAATGCCGCAACCACAGGTTTGACAATTTTTATGTGTTTTGTTGCGGCAAAACTACTGAATGCCATCAACAAAATGAATAGATAAACGCTGTGCTTTAAAAATTTCATCAATTACTCTACTACCAAATCAAACACAACATTGACACTTGCTCTGAAGGTAATCGATTCTTGTAAATACTTACCTTCTGGTACGGTATTAATACGTGAGCCCGTTACCATGATTCGTTCAATATTTGTGTTGCTACCATAGCCAAAGTGACTACCTACCTCTTGCGATTGAATACTATACACCCGACCAAGTTTCGCTTCGAATGCGCTAGCAAGGCTACTTCCCTGCTGTTTGGCATTCGCTACTGCTTTATCAAGAGCGGCTTGCTCGTAATCTGAAGCTTTGGTTGATAAAAGTTGAATTTGCTCGATTTGATTGACGCCCACTTTAAGGGCAAAATTTAAAAATCGGTCCAAAAGAGAGAGTTGTTTAAGGCTGACTTTGACCTTACGCGTGGCTCGAAAACCATCTTTAACATGGTTATCGTTTTCGTCATAGCGCATGTTCGGCTCTACGAAAATTCGACCCGCAGAGATACTTTTTTCGTCTATAGAGAAATTATTTAAGCCCGCCAGGAGTTCATTTACTTGCGCATCGACTTGCTGCTTAGCCTGCACACTTTCAGCTTTAACTGCTTCAAACTCTAACGTGATATCAGCCCTGTCGGGGGCGGTACGCACAACAGCCTCACCTTTAACAACAATATGGCGATTATCTGGCAGACTTGTTGCAGCCATTGCAGAGCTGGTACATAAAACCAGTGGTAACAAAGATTTAAGCATCATAACCTCCCCCTAGAAAAGGCTATGATGCCTTGCCTGAGCAAAAATGTACACTCAGTTCAGCCGTTACTGCGGATAAATTTTAGGTACCTCTTTACTCTAAATACATCATTAATTTGTTGCTTTATGAACGCCCAGATTGGCCAAACGTTAGGATTTGCCTGTTTGTTCTTACTTAAACGCGTTAATTGATACTTTACCATTGCCATATTCGCAAGCGAGGCAAGTGGTTTATTCTTCCAAGTTATCGCCGCAAGTTCTGGTGTAACATGTGAGCCATTTCGCCACTTATTAACTAATGCTGGCTCAATTGCAAGAGCCGTTGCAATACCGACCATATCGACGCCTTCTGCCATTACCTGATCTGCCACTGATTTACGTTTAATACCACCTGTGATCATAATCGGCATTTTCGCAATTTGACGAATTTCTTTTGCAAACTCTAAAAAGTAAGCTTCGCGAGCCAACGTTCTGCCATCCCTTGCACTACCTTGCATTGCTGGCGCTTCATAACTACCACCGGAAAGCTCTACTAAATCAACATTTAACTCACCCAGCATAGCAACCACTTGCTTAGCATCCTCAAGACTGAAGCCGCCGCGTTGAAAATCAGCTGAATTTAGTTTTACCGCAACCGCAAAATGCTCGCTCGTTGCGGCTTTAATTTGCTTAACAATTTCAATTAATAATCGAGCGCGATTTGCAAGGCTACCACCCCATTGGTCACTTCGCTTGTTAGTTAAAGGAGATAAAAACTGGCTTAATAAATAGCCATGTGCCGCGTGCACTTCAACACCAGAGAAACCAGCCTTTTCGGCTAATGTCGCAGTATTTACAAACCGTGTGATGATGTCTTGAATTTTGGCTTCATCCATCGCTTTAGGGGCCGTGAAGTAACTCGACATTTTACCCATGTCCATTTCCACAGCTGAAGGCGCCCATGTTTGCTGCTGCAAACTTGCTGGCATTTGTCGGCCAGGATGATTAATTTGCAGCCAGAACTGACCACCATTTGCCTGCCCTATTTTTGCCCACTGCTGAAATACAGCTAGGTGTTTATCATTTTCTAATACCACTCCACCTGGGCCTGTCATCGCTTTACTATCAACCATAACATTGCCCGAAATAATGAGCCCTACACCACCGTCAGCCCAGGCTTTATACAAGTTAAAAAGCTGAGTTGACGGGAGTAAGTTTGCATCAGCTAAGTTTTCTTCCATTGCGGCTTTTGCAACACGATTCGGAATAACAGAACCATTTGGTAATTTAAGCTCAGAAAATAAGGTCATAACAGTCTCCATAGTTGGGAATGTCAAAACTATAAGCTTAAAGTAAACTTTAAGGTCAATAGCTATTTGTTATTTTTTAACCCCATTTGTGTCAGAACTCGTTTAGCATTGTCTGCACAATCCATATCATCTGGTTTTGCATCTATTTCTGTGAGGATCTCAGTTAAGCGCTGTTTATTTTCGGCTAACTTGGCTTGTAATTGCTCGATATCCATCACTTTTTGTTTTAATGCATCAATAAGTTGAGCATGCTGCCAACCAGATAAATCCGCCGGTAATAGCGCTTTTAATTCATCTAAGCTAAAACCGGCTTGTTGCCCACTAACTATCAAGTTTAAAGCGACTTCAGCCTCCTTAGGGTACGAGCGATAGCCATTTGCTTTACGCTCAACCATTTTAAGTAAGCCAATATCCTCATAAAAACGAATTTTAGATGCGCTGAGACCCGTTCGTTTTGCAAGCTCACCTATTTTCATTGTGTAACTCCTGTCTAGGGTTTAGCTTTAAAGTATGTTGGTGCATATAACGCACTTTGAAAATCAGGTACGTACTCATATTTGATCATACTGCCTAAATCAAGTGAGCGAATAAACTGTGATAATTCTCCCTGATGCAGCTCAAGGCTTACATCTTCATCAGATGTGCTTGATGCATAGCGTAAATATCGATTATCCGCATAGCCCGTTGTTAACTGCCCTTGTTGATTGTGATTCATAAAACTATTTCGAACAAACTTCTCATCGGTTGATTCATCGCTTAGCTTTTTACCTGTGATGATCACATCAGGCTGATTGGTGGCATTATCAAACAATGAAAACGTCAGTGTCTTAGGGGTATTTTTATAGCTAATTTTAGTGGTCCATTTAGGTAGATTATAGCCCACCACACCACGCACTCTCGCAAGCTCTGTATCAACGGGTAGCTTTAAAACAACACCCCAAAAGTCATCATTCCATTGGTTATTAAGTAACGAAATAGCGCCTAAATTCCACGAACCTGGCTTGGTGGTGATCACTGAAATGGCTAGCTCGTTGTATGTATCATTATCGCAGTAATGATAAGCATAAGCCGTTATTGCAACCAACCCTCGCCCTGGCCATAAACTTATTGGCTCAACATGCTCTAAAACACTGGCTGGGATCAATGACGTTAACATATCGAGATCAGCGCTAAATACAGCGGTAATTTTACTGTTTTTATAGTAAAAATTTGGTGAGTAAGACTCAAAGCCCATGTCTACTTTTTGCTTTTTTATGGTTTTAAACCATGACAAATCAACATCGGGAGCCTGCTCAGCTATCACTGATAATGGGGGGTTAGAGCGATATTGGTCATACAAACCACCTTTAACAACAGGCACTTTTTCGCCTGCCAGCTCAATTGTTTTAGTAGCGCTTTCTACGTAACTTGTTGTTAGTAATGCAAGCAATAAGATTAGGTTTTTGATAGTTGTCATTTTGCACCTCGTTAGTCATTAAGATACAAAAACTCTAACTTTAAAGCTCACTTTAAGGTCAAGATAAAAAAGCGAGTGATGATAACTCACCACTCGCAAACTCATCGAAGTTAAGATGATAGGAAATAAAAACTAATCGGCTTTAACTTGCCATCGCATTGTCGACGTAATCTTCGACCATATCTGCAAAGTCTTGGTCAACAATACCTAGCTCAGCAAAGCACAGCTCTTTAATTTTGAACCACTCACTTGAATATTGTTGGTGACGGGCATAGTCCACAGCACTTTCTGCACATTTTAAGATCGCGTACGCCATACGCTGCTGTTCATCATTGTTTTGCTCTAAAAAGTGCGTGTTATGATGATTTAAAATAACGTGACAAAGTGGCTTAGGTAGGTGCCAAGATACCGAGATAAAATAGCCAATCACCGCATGATCGCACTGATAACGAGCCTGTTCTAGGTCGGTAATCGCATACTCTTTAGCTAAATTTGCTTGCTTAAGAACCTCAACATAATCTTTAAATTTTAATGCCATTGCAGCTATACCGACATTATGAAAAAGCCCTAATGAATAAAGCTCGTCCACTGGCATTAATGACTTATAACTGTTACCAAGCTGCACACAGGCATTCGCAACTTCAACTGACTCATCCCAAAAGCGCTCTAAACTAATACAGGCATTGCCTTTAAAATTTTGCTTAAGTAGCGCCAAAGTTACCAACTGGTTAAGCTGATCTAACCCTAAAAACATCGCCGCTTGGCGTATATCACTAATGGTGCGTTGTAAGCCAAACACTGGGCTGTTTATTGTTTTTAATAATAAAGCTGAAAGACTGATGTCTCTTGATATTAGCTGAGCTATTTTATCTAAGCTTGCATCCGATTTTTGCATTTCATCAGCAATTTGGCTCAATAGTTCTGGTTTAGGTGGAATATGAAAACCGCGTTCAAGCGAAACTAGGCGTTGTTCATCTAAGTTGATCATTTGCCCAAGAGCCTCCGTTAATAAGCAACGAGCAATTTAATAGTTTAGATGGGTAAAATACCCTAAGAACTTTGCCTTAGTATTGTTTGAGATCAATGTGTTGCGAAGAAAGGAAATTAATTAATGAAAAGCTAACACGGCACATTATGGCAAGTTGCCATTATATGCCGTTTTTTTGAAGATTTGCTTAGTGAGCAAGTACGCTAAGCCACTCATCTGGGTTTGCTAAAATGAACTCAAATACATCGTTGTTATTTAAAGTAATGCGAATTCCATCAGTCGTAATTGGCAAAATCCCCGCGCCTTTACCTGAACACTTATCAACGTTATTGATGTGCGCTCGTGAAAGTGTGTATGGACCTAAGCCTAACTCTTTATTAAACGGTTCAAAAACAACCTCTTGTTCAGTAACTAAAAGCTTACCATCCGCTTTTGCGACACCCGATTGAATAGTTGCTGCTGATTCTTTGACTGTTTGCGCGTGCATATCCTTTACTCCACCTAACAATGAGTGTGGCTTACACTCAATTAAATCATAAAAATTGCGTACCAACTTAAGATACAACAAGTACGAAAAAAGTACAGTGCAATTGATTCCAAACTTTTTTATAAAGAGCTTATTATTCGCTTTAAGTTATTTTTACCTTAGTTGTTAAGATTTTTTATTATCCTCATAAAAAGTCATTCTGAATTGACCCCCTTTCTTATGTGAACAAATAAAAATGCGCTATGCTTAAAATAACAACAAGATAGGTGCCGTAAACTGATGACAAAAGCACTGCAGCAAACTAAAAACAAGTTGAAAGTGAATGCCATTATCGTGATTGCATTAGTAACGTCGCTCACTATTACCTCATTGTTCTTTTACAAAAATGTCGACTCACAATGGCATGACTATTCAAAAACCGCCGCACACGTTTATGTACTTCACGACAAGCTCATTCAAAGACTTGGTTATGGTGGCTTTATTCACCATTTTAAAAACCTAGTGCTCAGAAAAAATACAGACCTATACCTACCGCCCATTGAAAGTGAACTCACCGAAATAAAAGAGCTCCTTGCCAAACTTGGCGCAATAAAAGAATACGACAAAACTGCACTTACTGACGTTAAAAAAACGGTTATTGAATATGAAGATAAAGTTGATATTGCTTTAAAGATGATTGCTGATGGCGCGACAAGCGAGCAAATAGACTCTACAGTAAAAGTAGATGACACAGCCGCTTTAAAGGCACTTGCCGCTTTTGAGCAACATGTAAACTCGATACTCCAAAATAAAAGCATTGCTATTGATGAAAACTTTCAAATTGCTTACATCGTGCATGTATTAACGATTATATTGCTCACCAGCATATTGCTTATTTACTTTAGAAAGCTATCAAACTCATATAAACAACAGATTGAGCTCACTGAGCGTGCGGTAGAAGGAGCGAGAATAAAATCAGAATTTTTAGCCAATATGAGCCATGAAATACGCACCCCACTTAATGGCATTATGGGGCTGTTGCAAGTTTTGCAACCAAATATTCAAAAACCGAAGAATATAGAAGTTGTTTCTAAGGCGCTGTTTTCTTGTCGATCACTCCTTACCATTATCAACGATATTTTAGATTTTTCGAAAATGGAGGCGAACGAGCTTTCAATTGAACAGGTGGACTTTTCGATGTCGAAGGTCGTTGAGTCAATCAATTCTGATTTTCTGCCGCTTTGTAACGAAAAAGCAATTGAATTAAACATAGATATAGACGATGACGTTGAAGATTTATGGATAGGAGACCCTGTTCGAGTTCGGCAAATTATTTTAAACCTGGTTTCTAACGCCGTTAAGTTTACTGAGCAAGGAAGTGTGCAAGTAAAGATTAATAAATCTTCGCAAAGCCAAAAGCAAGGTGTTGAGATAGAAGTAATTGATACCGGCATTGGTATGAGCAAAGAGGGTTTAATGCATCTGTTTAACCGTTTTCAGCAAGCAGATAACAGCATAACGCGGCGTTTTGGCGGGACAGGGTTAGGAATGTCGATCACCGCGAATCTCATTAACCGTATGAAAGGCAGTATTGATGTAGACAGCGCACTCGGTAAAGGTACTCATTTCACTGTTTATTTACCGCTCAAAGTCTCTGAAAAGCAACACTTAAATGATAGCTTTACGGATGTAACCACACCTGACTTATCGGCTAAAACACTATTGATTGCTGAAGATAACCCGCTCAATACTATGATCATCAAGTCGATGCTAGCAGAAACCAACGCAGATCTTCATTTTGCAAAAGATGGTGCTGAAGCAGTCGAGCTATTTAAACAACTCAGTCCCATTTTAGTTTTAATGGATATACAAATGCCAACTATGGGGGGAATCGAAGCCTGCTCACATATTCGTAGTATTGATAAAAAGGTGCCTGTTATTGCTTTAACTGCCAACGTGATGAAAGAAAATATCATCGAATACATGAACTGTGGTTTTAATGGCCACGTAGGCAAACCCATTGAAAAGCATTTACTATTTAAGGCACTGCATGATGTTATTGCTGTTAGCCGCGACGAACTGGTGGATTAAATTATTGTTGAAAAGTAATAACCCACTGATTTTTAATTATTTGAAAATATACCAAATTTAAAAAATTATTTAATATTTTCAATTGGTTGAAGTTATATTTTACTGCTAACACCCTCATCCATAGCGCTGTACAAATCTTGTTCTTTTTTGATTGACTTAACTAAAAAGATCCCTCATAGTCGAAAAAATCATCAGTACACATTACACCTAATTATAAAACCAAGTAGCAACTAAAATGCTATCAACAAAAATGTGGAGGAGATGCGTTATGAACCGTAAGTCAAAATTAATCTACCGTATTATGTTGGCCTCTAAGCTTCATAGCCGTAATAAAGAGATATCACTCGATACATTAAAACAAGGCTGCTGCCTAAGTGACTCTGAATTACTAACCATTATAAAAGAGCTAGAAATTAAAAAACTGATCAGCTGGGATGCCAGTAAATCTACTTTTATGATTTCAGCCTAGCTCGGCATATTTAAACGACAGCTTAGCTTTTTCTTGCTGTCGTTTTACAAATTTCCCCACCCTATTTAATCATTTAAGTATTTAGCCCCCATCCAACTATAATTAAGCGTTATATTGCTACTTAATCGACTGTGTAACCGCATTGTGAATACGTATACATTTAATTGTAAATATAAGACACCCATCTTAATTTCTATTACTCCACAGAGTAAACCTATAATCAAAACAACCTCTAACTAGACACCCAACTTACAATTTCTCACTTCTCAAAATTATGACTAAACTTAAATTGTTCAACTCATGGAGGAGAAGAGCATGGCAACCCCACGTAGAAACTTAATTAGCATTTCAAATACACCTTACTACCATTGTATTTCACGCTGCGTTCGTCGTGCTTATTTGTGCGGAAAAGATCCACTAACGGGTCGTTCATATGAACACCGGCGCGATTGGGTTGAAAAGAAACTACTTCAACTTGGCAGGATATTTTGTATTGATATTTGTGCCTACGCGGTTATGAGTAATCACACTCATCTAGTCCTGCACATTGATACACCAAAAGCTAAGCGTCTAAATAATAAAGCGATTCTTATTAGATGGCACAAGTTATTCAAAAGTACTTTCCTTTGCCAACGGTTCTTAAATGGCGAATTGCTAACACAAGCTGAGCTCGCTGCGGTTAATATCAGAGTAAATTTATATCGAGAACGGCTCAGCAGCATTAGTTGGTTTATGCGAGTTCTTAACGAGGGTATTGCACGAAAAGCGAATCAAGAAGATGAGTGCAAAGGACGGTTCTGGGAAGGTCGCTTTAAATCACAAGCTTTACTTGATGAAGCAGCACTTGCCGCTTGCCTTGCTTATGTTGATTTAAACCCAGTAAGAGCTAAAGCGGCTTATTTACCTGAGCAATCTGACTACACCAGTATTAAATCTAGATTTAATGCAGCTCAAAATAATAAGCAACCAAAATCACTTATGCGCTTTGCAGGTAAACCACGAAAACATATGCCTAAGGGACTACCATTTGAACTCAAGACATATCTGCAACTTGTAGATTGGACAGGCCGTTCAATACGACAAGATAAGCCAGGGAAAATCCCAGAAGATGCGTTACCAATACTTGAAAGACTAGGTATTTGTACTGACAACTGGCTCACACTCACCACTTCCTTTACCCGCTCATTTAAAAATACTGCAGGTAAAGAGCAAGCAATAACTGCTTATGCAAATCACATGAAACGAAAACGAAGAAGCTCTATTAGCACTAGTCGTGCACTATTTGCCTAAACCGAAACTCGAAAATGTTTAAAGTAGCCTGCATTTGGACTAAGCTTGCCAGAAATAAGGCACTAGTCAAACAATCACTACTGAATCATAAAGACATAACATTCTATGTACAAACCAATTGAGTAGATTAATTTAGAATGACTAAGCAAGTCGCTTTTAGAGCTTGCTATTAAGAATATTTACTATAGTGGGTGTCTTAATAGTTTTTATAACCTGTACCTGACTAACAGTGTCTTTTTCAAATCAATCATGTACATAAAAACGAAGTTCACATTTTTAATGTGGGTGTCTAGGTAACTCTTTTTTAATGTGGGTGTCTAATTAACCCTATAGAGTGGATGTCTCGATAACTTAAAAATAAGCATACTTAAAGTTAAGTTTAATTAATACAGAATGAAATAAGATTTCTAAAGAAAGTTTAAAAAAAGGAATTTATATGAAGAAAGTCACCCAAATAGAATTTTGGGTGGCAGTCTTACCAGCCGCATCTCGGCACACACGTCACACGCTGTGGCTGCTCCCTTCCGGGCCTGACCAGGTTCACCTGCTAGTGTTGCGAGAGGACCAATAAGACTACCATTGAGGGCCTTGTTTGGCGCGGGAGGGATTATCTCTACTTTTAGCCTGTTATTCAAGGGGTATTCGAAAAAGAAAGTGCGATTGCATACTTGGTATACAATCGCACTGTAATTAAGGGGGGTTATCGCTTACTTTTCAAGTTCAGCTTTAATGTTGCGCAGCGCAGCTTTTACTTTTTTCATATTTTCTGGGCCCATACGCAGTAATTGTTTTTGCGCATCAGGTAGGTTTTCCCACTCAGAGTAAGCATATTGATACGTAACTGAGTTGCGAACGAGTGGCATATCACCTTTAGGCTCTGGGGTATCAAGCAGTACGTCAATAGCCTCTTCTAGCGTGCCTGTGAATGCATCACCTTCGTAGCCAATTTCTGCATAAGCTTCGCTGATAAGTGGTTTGTATTCATCATACATACGAATTACTTGGGCAGCGCTTAGGCTGGTAAATAGTTTTACGTATGGTGTATAGCGCTCATAGCTATTTGGGTCGATTGTTAAGATATCGCCCTCAATAACTTTAAATGATTCTTTAGGGCGCTCTACAGGTGCATGGCTTAATGCCACTTTACCTTTTGCGATGTTATCAACATACACAACACCGCGACGAATAAGGTCATCGGTCACCATTAAGCTCATCACTTGGTCACTTAGTAACTCATCCATGCGAGCAACAACCACTTCATCGCTTTCATTTAACGTTGGAAGCGGCTCAACTTCTGGAACTGGCTCTGGAGTGCGCTCTGGTGCAGTATTCACTACAACAGGTTCTGGCTCAGGCTCTGTCACTTCAGGTTCAGGTTCAACTTCTGGTTCCTGATACTCCACTACAGGCGCTTCTTCTGCAACAATGTCTTCAACAACTTGCACTGGTTTATCTTCAGGCTTTAATAAAATAAACGCTGCCACACCAGCAACAAGGATAAGCACAACAACCGCAAAAATAAGGTTATTATTTGATGAACCTTTTTGTACTTCAGGCTCTGACGAATGCTCTGACATAGACACTCCCTTAAAAATAAAACAGATAAAAATACGAAAAAACCATTTAGCCTTGAGCTAATCTTTGCTTCTTCTAGCTTAAAGACTTACAGTTGATAAATAAAGTAAAGACGCACAACTATTTAAATGCAACCATGAGCAGTAAGTTAAAAAAAACACAGCACTCTAAAATCGCTTTATTACTAACAGGTGGTGGCGCCCGAGCCGCTTATCAAGTTGGTGTGCTTAAAGCGATAACGCAAAGCATGCCTCGTACAGCACCGCTGCCCTTTACTATTATTAATGGGACATCAGCAGGCGCAATTAATTCCGCTGCATTAGCATGTTATGCATCGTGTGCGCATTTAGCATGCAAAAAACTTGAATGGGTGTGGAAGAATTTTTCGACTTCTCAGGTTTATAAAAGCGACTTTTTAAGTGTGTTTTTGCATATTACTCGCAACATGCTCACAAGTTTTCAATCTGAACATATAAATCATCCACCAGCGAGTTTACTGAACAATAAACCTCTTCGAAAACTGTTGCACGAAATACTCGATTTATCGCGTATCGAACGAAATCTACATAAAAACTACCTAGATGCAGTATCGATTACAGCTTCGAGCTACACCACTGGTGACTCTGTAGCATTTTTTCAGTCACTTACACAAAAACCGTGGCGCAGAGCAAAACGTGAAGGGCAAGCTACTCGCATTAATGTTGAGCACTTAATGGCGTCGAGTGCCATTCCTATGGTGTTCCCGAGCGTGAATGTTTATAACCACTATTTTGGCGACGGCTCTATTCACCAACTTTCGCCACTGAGTCCGTCCATTCACTTAGGTGCAGAAAAAATCTTTATTATTGGTGTTGATGAGCCAAAAGAATTGCATCCGCCGGGTTACCAGCCTCATTACCCGGGCCTTTCTAATATTGCAGGTCACTTACTCGATAGCGTATTTACCGACACGCTACAGTCTGATTTAGAGCGTTTAGAGCGTATCAATCGCACGCTAAGCCTGTTACCTGCCCGCGACAAACACCAGGAGCTTAAACAAATCGAAACTTGCGTGATCAACCCATCGCAAAACTTTAATGCAATCGCAGCTCAGTTTTATGATGACATGCCTATGGCAATCAAACTGTTACTACGCATGATAGGCGTGAAGAAACGTTCGCAATCGAGTTTAACTAGCTACTTACTGTTTGAAAAACGTTATACCCAAAAGCTCATTGAAATTGGCTACCAAGATGGCCTTAAAAAGCTACCTGAAATTCGTAAATTCTTAGAGCTGGAGTAGCTAATAGCTACTCCATACCGTCAAGTAAAAACCTCTCTACCCGCTCTACTCGGCGAGGTTTGCCTTGCAACACTAAAATGTCGCCTGCCAATAAAATAGTTTGTGATGAAGGTGCGTCAATTTCGCGGTCTTGTCGGCGCAGCGCTCTAACCGACACACGGCGCTGCTCAAGTTTAAGCTCACTAATTTTCTGATTAACCGCATAAGCGTGTTCTGGCAGAGCTATAACATGTAAATACTCAAGCCTATCTGAACTTGCCTCTTCGCCATCGAGTTTATCGCCAGTGAAAAAGCCATTTAAAAACTTATAACGATTGCGCCGCTCTTTACTCACTCGGCGTATAATCCGTGTCATCGGCACGCCAGACATATAAAGCACATGCGAAACTAGCATTAGGCTTGCTTCGAGTGTTTCAGGCACTACCTCAGTAACACCGAGTTCTTTAAGCGTTTCCATTTCGGTATCATCTCGCATCCGTACCAGTATTTTCACGTCAGGAGCTATTTGCTTGATGGCATCAACAACAATTTGCGTTTGCTCAAAATCAGTAAAAGTAATAATGACTAGCCTTGCCCGCTCTACACCCGCCGATTTTAAAATATCTTTTTGATTTACATGGCCAAAAATAACTGGCTCACCAGCCGCTTTTGCTTCTTGCAATAAGATGGGGTTGCTCTCAACCGCTACGTATTCAATTGCTTCGGGCTTTAAAAAACGCGCAACGGTTTGCCCAACACGAGAAAAGCCACAAATCACAATATGATTTTGATACAAAGGGCTACTTGTCGCGAGCTGTTGCCAGTACTGCCCTGCATGGCTTAAAAGGCCAAGTTTTTTAAGAATAAGCGGTGTTTTTTCAATAAGGTAAGGCGTTAGCGCCATTGAAAGTACGCCAACTGCAATTAAAAATGAAGCTTGCTCTGAGCTTATCAGCAAATGCTGCGAAGCAAGTGCAATTAATACAAAGCCAAATTCTCCCATTTGCCAAAGCATAATACCCGCCGATACCGCATCTTGCTTACGCTCCCCCATCACTTGCGCAGAAATAGCAAGCACCGCAATTTTGAATAGCAATAAGCCAATTAATACCGCGATGATCCAGTACCAACTATTAAGTACATAAAGCACATCTAACTGCATACCGACGGTAACAAAGAATAGTCCCATCAATATATCGCGAAACGGCCGAATATCGGCTTCTAGTTGGTGACGATAATGGCTTTCTCCTAACATTATGCCGGCTAAAAAGGCGCCTAACGCCATCGATAAACCAAATAGGTAGGTCAGGCCTGCGGCAAACAAGGCAACCAATAAAGTCGTTAGCATGAATAGCTCATCGGTTCTTACCAGCGCTATTTCGCTAAACACTTTAGGCAAAATCCATTTACCTATGCCAAACAATAAAATACACACTAAAGCGCCTTTAGTAAGTGCAAAAGCCAATGCTCCTGCAATTTCTTCAGAGCCACTTTGTGCTAGTAAAGGATAAACAATGAGCAGAGGGACAACAGCAATATCTTGAAATAGCAACACCCCTATTGCCAACTGGCCGCGGCGCTGGTTTAAATCTCCAGACTCTTTAAGTAACTTAACCACCACCGCCGTAGAAGACAGTGCCATTAAACTGGCGATGGTAAAACTATTTAAAAGGCTGTGCTCTAACAGCAGTAAAATCAGCATAAATACAATGCTAGTCACCACGACCTGTAAGGAGCCAAGGCCAAATACAATATTGCGCATCGCCATTAAACGCGGCAATGAAAACTCAAGCCCTAAACTAAACAGTAAAAATACAATGCCGAGTTCGGCAACAAAGTGCATTTCGTGGCTTTGCGCCATCCAGCCAATACCATGACTCCCCGCCAACACGCCGGTGGCAAGATAAGCAAGAATAGGTGGTAAACCAATTCGTTTGAAGAACCAAACAAATAATACGGCAGCGACGAGCAAGCCAAACACTTGAATCAGCACATTTTGCAAGCAATAAACTCCCTTCTACTTGATGATAAAGCTGTACCCTACCTTAAATATAGCAACCATCTGTTTTTCAGCCAGTTTAAAAATGTGGCACAAATCTCGCTAAGTATGGGTATCTAAACACTCCGGGGGGAGAATTATCATGGAAAATGTCCATATTTTGACGCAGCGGGTGTCTGCGCGAGGCGAGTTTCTGCCGTTTTCGGCAGAGCATTACCGAATAAATGAAACAAATAGTCCACACGATTTGGTCGCAAGGTTACAAACTACGTTATCAATCGAAGAAATTTTGACAATTTTTGCCGAACACGCAAAACAACTGATCAATTTATCTGGATTACAGTTCCAATCTGCACTCGGAGTGTCACAAAGTGCTGGCAGCGATACCAGTCAAACACCGTACTCTTTTGATTTAGATATCGAAAGTGAACGCTTAGGGCAGTTAATTTATTTTAGCCAGTTCCCTATGGGTAAAGCGATTGAAGCAAAATTAAAGCTACTTCATACAGCACTCGTTTACCCATTGCGTAATGCGCTTATGTACACCCGCGTATTACGTTTAGCGACTAAAGATGCACTAACAGGCTTAAACAACCGTAGTCAATTTAATGACAGCTTGGCGCAAAAGTTAGAACGTTGCCGCCGTCAGCATCGCCCATTTAGTTTAATGCTGCTTGATTTAGATAACTTTAAACAAGTGAACGATAACTTTGGTCATAAAATTGGCGATGATGTACTGCAAGAATTTGCTAATGTATTACGCACTAGCGTGCGTGGCACTGACTCTATTTTCCGCTTTGGTGGAGATGAATTTGCATTATTAATCGACGACCCTGAATTCACCACAAATAAGGTAATTGCTGATCGTATTATGAGTTTGGTTGCTAGCTCAGGGTTGATGGCTCAATATGATGTAACATCAAGCATTGGTTATACACTCGCCAATAACCAAGACTGCGAAAACGAAGTATTTGCCCGTGCTGATAAAGGCCTTTATAAGGCAAAAGCAGCAGGAAGAAACTGTGCAAGAGCTTACTAATTGAGTAAAAGCCTAGCATCCCCCGCTAGGCTTTTTTGTTTATAAATTTATAACCAAGCAATACTAACCAAAAACCAGCGAAGAAGCCACTTAATAAGTAAAGCAAGGCAGCCATGGTGGTAAGGGGCGATACCATCACTAAAGCCAGCGGCGTAAGTACGCCTAGAATAAAGAAAATACCGCCTTTGCCTGACCAGTAACCTAGCAGCAATAATGAGCAAACTAAGCCGCCAGCTAGTGCATAAAAAAGTGTATTTATTGTCAGCTCTGCATAAGCAAAACCGGCAACTACAGCTACTAGCACCGACAACGCAAAACCAAGTGGTGCCTTATTAACTAGTGATAAACCAACATGTGGTTGTTCACTCATAGAGTGTCTCCCATAGAATTCCATCTTCAACACTGTGCTGCTCACTAATAAAGTAGCCAACTACTTGCACAAGTTGATCGTTATAAAAAATAAGTGGTGTTTGTGCACGTAACCAAGGAGCTACTTTGGCATCTTTAAACCAATGCTTTAAAGTATTTGAACCGGGTTTATGCAAAGGCTTTATACGCGCTTGAGGCTTATTAAATTCAACCCTTACTTGCTCATCTTGATTTGGTTTTCTGATACCTTTGCCCGCTTTCACTATTAGTTTTCGGCCATCAATCAGTTCAATGTTCTGCAAAGCAATATCCATCGCCTCAGGTATTGCCTGCTCCTTCACAAAGTACCAATGCTGCTGATGCCGACGAACATCACCGCTTTGCAAACAAATTTTTAGCTGGGCATCGGCTTTTGCCGTTAAACCTTGCTCAATAATTTGCTGTAGCTGATTCTCAGAAGGTAGTTGATGGGTAAACTGATTCAGCCACGCACGTACAAGGTTTGCTTGTCTGGGCTTACTAAACCTCGCTATTGCCTCGCAGCTTAAACCACCCTGCTTATTTTGACAGTGTGTAAGGTCGCTTTGCGTATATTCATCGAGCAGTGATTGCTGCGTTTGTAACAGCCGAATACTGCGCGCAGCGCTTTTTTCGAACCCTTGAAAACGCTCCGTTAAAATAGGCAAAACCTGATGACGTAAAAAATTGCGGTCAAAGCGCTCATCAACATTTGAATCATCGGTGATATGGGTAATAGCAAATTCATTGGCAAATTGTTCAATTTGCTCACGAGTGATATTAATCAGCGGTCTAAAACATACACGCCCAGACGCTAACAATCGCGTTTGTGGCATTGATGCTAAGCCTTGCAAGCCTGAGCCACGCTTTAGACGAAGCAAGAAGGTCTCAAGTTGATCATTTAAGTGCTGACCAAGCAGTATCACACTACCTGATATACAGTTTTCGTCGAGTGCTTGGTACCGCGCCTCTCGCGCTTGTGCCTCAAGTGATGTACGCGAGCACTGATGAATTTCAACGTGCACCGCTTTAAATGCGACATCGAGCTCTTCACATAGCGATTGGCAAAACCCTTGCCAATCATCGGCATACTTGCTCAAGCCATGATTAACATACACAGCTTCAATTTTAAGTTCTGAGTGCTGCTGTTGAGCTCGCTTCATTAAATGTAACAATACAACCGAATCAACACCGCCAGATAAGGCAACGCTAAAGCAACTTTGCTGAGCGTTCAGCAAAGGCTGCAATTGTGCTAAAAAATGGTGGTATAAATCTGATGTTTGCATTAAAAACCAATGAGTATACAAGCGTCTGTGTTATCGGCATTATAAAACAAAAAAAGCCGCAAAAGCGGCTTTTTTCAATTTTAAGCTGTGTTTAGCAGTAGCCAAACGACATTAAACGTTTGTAACGCTGATCAAGCATTTCATCTAGTGAAAGGCCTTGTAAGTCAGCTAGGTCACGCTTAAGTTGGTTTTTAAGGTTACGCGCCATCGCATCGTAATTACGATGTGCGCCACCAAGTGGCTCATCAATTACGTTGTTGATTAAATCAAGCTCTTTAACACGTGCAGCTGTTACACCCATGGCTTCTGCTGCTAATGGTGCTTTATCTGCACTTTTCCATAAGATTGATGCACAACCTTCTGGCGAAATTACAGAGTAAGTGCTGTATTGCAACATGTTAACGCGGTCGCCCACACCAATTGCTAATGCACCACCAGAACCACCTTCACCGATAACAGTACAGATAGTTGGTACTTTCAACGCGGCCATAACTTTAAGGTTACGCGCAATTGCTTCACTTTGACCACGCTCTTCAGCGCCAACACCTGGGTATGCACCTGGGGTGTCGATAAATGTCATAATTGGCATTTTGAAACGCTCAGCCATTTCCATTAAGCGTAATGCTTTACGGTAACCCTCTGGCTTTGGCATACCAAAGTTGCGTTTAATTTTTTCAGCCGTGTCACGCCCTTTTTGTTGGCCAATAACCATCACTGGTTGACCTTCAAAACGTGCAACACCACCTAAAATAGCTGGGTCGTTAGCAAAAGTACGGTCGCCTGCTAGTTCGTCAAATTCCGTGAAAATGCGCTCGATGTAATCACGAGTATAAGGACGCAACGGATGACGGGCTAACTGAGAAACCTGCCAAGCACCTAATTCAGAGAAAATTTTCTCTTTCATTTCAGCACTTTTCTCTTTTAATCGACTGACTTCCTCTTCTAATCCAAGGTCTAATTCGCCAGCGCGGCTTACATTTTGTAATTCTTCAATTTTTGCTTCTAATTCTGCGATTGGAAGCTCAAAATCAAGATAATTGAGGCTCATGCTCTAAACTACCTAATTAATTAAATTCTAGTTCTACATCTTGCGCCGCCATCAGCGATAACTTATGAATTAAGTCATCACTCGGCGTAACACACCATTCGGTTCCTAAGGTAATCTCAGCCAACGCATCCGGACGTTGATAGAATACTTTAATAGGACAAGTACCAAACTTATAAGGTTCCAGTACTTTTTGTAAATTATCGAAGAAGTTCGCCTCGATCTGCACCATATTCAAGGTCATTTTAATCGCTTTTATACGTTTTTCTCGCGCCTGTGCGATGGTGCATATGTCTCTAGCGGTCATTGTAATGCCACCAGAGAAGTTATCAAAGCTGACCTGTCCAGATATTACCAAGATATTGTTTACTTGCAGCAAATCTTGGTACATTTCAAACTGTTCTGGGAATAAGCGTACATCAATACGGGCACTCTTGTCATCTAAAGTTACAAGGCCCCATCGATTTCCCTTTTTGTTTATTAAGGTACGAGCAGAGATCACTAAGCCTGCAGCCGTTGACTGCACATCGCGGTTAGTGGGTTGTAAATCGACCAGCCTTCCTGACGTATAATGCTTTAACTCTTTACGATACTGGTTAATTGGGTGGCCAGTTAAATACAGACCTAAAGTTTCTTTCTCACCATCTAGCCACTCATTGTCGGTTAAATCTGTGGCTTTGATAAATGCTTGTTCAACTTCATCTGGCTCTGTAGCAAGTAATCCAAATAAATCTGCCTGCCCTAGTGACTCAGCCTTATGATGCTGATCGGCTGCTCGCATGGCATCTTTTAAGCTTGCTAATAAGGTTGCACGACCAGGTTGGGTTTTATCTGGGCCAAGTTGATCGAGCGCTCCGGCATAAATAAGCTTTTCAACAACTCGCTTGTTTAAACGCTTTAAGTCAACACGGGCACAAAAATCAAATAAGTCCTTAAACGGGCCACCTTCGCTACGGGCTTCTAGAATAGCTTCAACAGGCGCCTCACCAACCCCTTTAATGGCACCGATACCGTAAACAATTTCACCTTGTAGATTAACCGTAAACTTGTACTCACCGGCATTTACATCCGGCGGTAACAAGGTCAGTTTCATATTTTCACATTCATCTACCAAGGTAACAATTTTATCGGTGTTATCCATATCCGCTGACATTACCGCAGCCATAAACTCTGCTGGGTAGTGAGTTTTCATCCACAGCGTTTGATACGACACTAAAGCATAAGCAGCTGAGTGAGATTTGTTAAAACCATAACCTGCGAACTTCTCTACCAAGTCGAAGATTTTCATTGCAAGTTCGCCGTCAATTCCGTTATTAACAGCTCCTTCTTCGAAGGTTGAACGTTGCTTTGCCATCTCCTCTGGCTTTTTCTTACCCATCGCACGACGCAGCATGTCAGCGCCACCTAGCGTATAACCAGCCAGTACCTGGGCAATCTGCATTACCTGTTCTTGATAAAGAATGATACCGTAGGTCGGTTCTAGAATGGGTATCAAGCTATCGTGTTGCCACTGCACATCAGGATAAGATAACTCTTCGCGACCATGCTTACGGTCGATAAAGTTATCTACCATGCCTGATTGCAATGGACCAGGGCGGAATAGCGCTACCAGTGCGATCATATCTTCGAAGCAGTCGGGTTTTAGACGACGAATAAGGTCTTTCATACCACGAGATTCTAACTGGAATACCGCGGTGGTTTCGGCGCGTAGCAGTAACTCAATACTTGGCTTATCATCAAGTGGAATAGCGTTGATATCAACCGGCTCTTTACCCTCTCGGGCTAAGCGCTCGTTAGTCATATCAATTGCCCATTGCAAGATGGTAAGTGTTCTAAGACCTAAGAAGTCAAACTTAACTAAACCCGCCGTCTCAACGTCGTTTTTATCAAATTGCGTTACCGGGAATTTACCTTCATCATCACAATACAGAGCAGCAAAGTCAGTGATAGTGGTTGGTGATATTACAACACCACCAGCGTGTTTACCGGCGTTACGTGTACAGCCTTCAAGGATGCGACACATATCAATAAGCTCTTTGACCTCTTCATCACCGTCGTAGGCTTCTTGTAAACGAGGCTCAACATCAAACGCTTTAGCCAAGGTCATGCCCGGATCGCCCGGTACTAGTTTAGAAATACGATCAACAAAGCCGTAAGGGTGACCAAGTACACGGCCTACGTCACGGATAACCGCTTTTGCAGCCATGGTACCAAAGGTAATGATCTGAGATACCGCGTCACGGCCATAAAGCGCCGCTACGTGATCAATTACCTCATCACGCCTATCCATACAGAAATCGACGTCGAAATCGGGCATTGAGATACGTTCTGGGTTCAAGAAACGTTCGAATAGTAAGTCAAATTCGAGTGGATCGAGGTCGGTGATCTTCAGTGCATAAGCAACCAATGAACCGGCACCAGAACCACGCCCTGGACCTACCGGAATATTGTTATCTTTACTCCACTGAATGAACTCCATTACGATCAAGAAGTAACCTGGGAAACCCATTTGGTTGATTACGTCGAGCTCTATTTTCAGACGCTCATCATACTCGCCACGTTTTTCTTTACGCTCTTGCTCATCGGGGAATAAAAACTGTAAACGCTCTTCAAGGCCATCTTCAGAGACCTTAACCAAGAAGTCTTCAATTTTCAGCGAACCGGTTGGGTAATCTGGTAAGAAGTAAGTCCCGAGCTGCACGGTCACATTACAGCGCTTAGCAATTTCAACGGTGTTTTCTAACGCTTCAGGAATATCGCTAAATAGCTCAGCCATTTGCTCTGCTGTTTTAAGATATTGCTGCTCAGAAAAACGTTTTGGTCTACGTTTATCTTCTAAGGTGTAACCGTCATGGATTGCCACGCGGATTTCATGGGCTTCAAAGTTTTCTGGTTTTAAAAACACCACTTCGTTAGTAGCCACCACAGGTAACTGCTCTTTTGTAGCAAGCTCAACAGCTAGGTGTAAATAGTCTTCTTCTAAAGCACGTTCCGTACGAATAAGCTCAATATAATAATGATCGCTAAAATGTTGCTTATAAAAACTAACAACCGATTCAATAAGACCTGGGTTACCCTTTAATAGGGCTTTACCTAAGTCGCCATCTTTAGCGCCAGATAATAAAATTAGGCCATTTTTGTGCTCCACCAGCCATTCACGGTCAACCACCGGGCGGTGAAATAGATGTCCACGCTGGTACGCTTTAGAGATCAATAAAGTAAGGTTTTTATAGCCTTCGTTATCTTTCGCTAAGATGGTAATTCGGCTAGGTTCATCTTCAAATTCAGGGCTTCTTAACCAAAAGTCTGCGCCAACAATAGGCTTAATACCAGCGCTATGGGCAGCGCCATAAAAACGCACCAAACCACATAAGTTCATCTGATCGGTGATAGCCAATGCAGGCATTTGCAGCTCTTCAGCTTTAGCGACAATTGGCTTAGTTTTAGCTAGGCCATCCACCATTGAGAAATCTGAGTGAACACGTAAGTGAACAAATTGTGGCGCAGGCATTACAGTTGCTCTCCTTTTAACGCCAAAATGCGCTGAACAGGTTTAAAGCTTTTACGATGCTCTGCAATAGCACCGTATTGTTCAAGTGCTGCAAAGTGTGCCTTAGTTGGATAACCCTTATGGCCTGCAAAACCATAGTCAGGGTAACGCTTATCAAGCTCAATCATTTCATCATCACGAGCAACTTTCGCTAGAATAGATGCCGCTGAAATCTCTTCGACTAGGCTATCGCCTTTTACTACCGCCTGTGCTGGCACAGTTAATTGGCTAGGCACACGGTTACCATCAATAAAGACAAACTCAGGCTTTACACTTAAGCCTTCAACCGCGCGGCTCATCGCGAGCATAGTGGCATGCAAAATATTTAACTCATCAATCTCGCTTGGACTACAACGACCAATAGCATAGCACAGGGCTTTTTCTTTTATTTCTGCCGCTAATAATTGACGTTTTTTGTCTGATAACTTTTTAGAATCTGCTAACCCTGCAATAGGCTTATTTGGGTCCAATATTACCGCAGCGGTAACAACATCCCCCACTAATGGACCACGGCCAACTTCATCTACACCAGCAATATAATTAACATTCGGTCGTTCAATTTGCATTTAGTAACTCCGCGACTGCTGCTGCAGCTTGTTCATTGGCATTTAATTTAATGTCTTTATGTATGGCTAAAAAGCGCGCTTTTAGTTCGCTGTTATCAGTATTAAGCATAGGTGTTAACGCTGCTGATAGGTTTTCAACATTACACTCAGTTTGTAAGTATTCTGGAACGAGTTCTTCATCGGCTAATAAATTAGGCAACGAGAAATACTTAATGTTAAAAGTGAATAAGGTTTTGAAAATCCAGTAACTCAGTGGCTTAATTTTGTAGCCCACAACCATCGGCTTTTTATACAGCATACCTTCAAGCGTTGCGGTTCCTGAGGCAAGTAAAATGGCATCAGCGGCTTGCATTGCAAGATTTGACTGACCATCCAATAATTGTAGTTTTAGATCAGGAGCTGTTTTTTCTAAAATCTCACAAAACTGAGCTTTTCGTTTTTCATTGACTAACGGCACCACAATTTTGAGTTCAGGGTTTTGCGCTTGCAGTTTAGCCGCTGTTTCAATGTAGGTTTCGCTTAAAAGCCCTACTTCAGAACCTCGGCTACCTGGTAGTAATGCAAGCACTTTATCAGTGTGTGCTAAACCTAGTTGGTTACGAGCCTCGGTTTGGTCGTGCTCAAGGGCAATATCATCAGCCAAAGTATGACCCACAAAGGTACAAGGTACATCGTGCTTATCGTAAAAGGCTTTTTCGAACGGTAAAAGTGCCAGCACTAAATTAGTGGCGGCACTGATTTTATGAATACGTTTTTCGCGCCACGCCCACACTGACGGGCTAACATATTGTACTGTTTTGATGCCCGCCTCTTTTAGCGGCTTTTCGACACGTAAGTTAAAGTCAGGGGCATCGATACCAATAAATACATCTGGTGGGTTGTCGATAAAATGCTGCACCAATTGTTTGCGTATTTTTAGTAGGCGCGGTAATCGGCCAAGTACTTCAACTAGGCCCATTACAGATAATTCGTCCATATCGAATAATGTCTTACAGCCAGCCGCTTGCATACGCGGGCCTGCAATCCCTTCAAATATGGCATCCGGAAAACGGCGTTTAAGTGCTTTTACTAGCCCTTCACCTAAAATATCACCTGATAACTCACCTGCCACCAAGGCAATACGTAACGGCTTTGTTTGTTCTTTCATTCGTTGATAATTCGCAACTTTTGGCACTAATAAAAACGAGTTTACCGTGTTTTAGCAGTCGGATAAATGTCACAGAGTTAATAAATACTAGAAATCGAAATTAGCCTGCCTACTTGCTCATTGGTTGAGCATTTATTTGCGTGTGTAGCCTGCAGGTTTACTAGCGACTATCTAAAAAGAGCTTAAAAAAGAATAAAATAAGCCATAGCAAAACGGCTTTTTATAACGATTAAATATTTGAAACTTTAGAGCTTTATCTCTAATCTGTAGAAAAGGTGAGCAGGATTAATTCATCTTTATTTCGTATTTTCCTATTGACTAAAATGAATACAGGTTTAATATTCACAAAGTTTCAATAATTACTGAAACTTCATAATCAATATTTGTCGTGTCTACCGCACCCGCTAACAAGGAGCTAAACAATGATAGATGAAACATTTGTGGATCTATCGCGATTGCAATTTGCAATCACTGCCCTATTTCACTTCCTATTTGTTCCCCTTACCTTAGGTATGACGTGGATTTTAGTGATCATGGAATCCGTTTACGTGATGACAGGTCGCGAAATTTATCGTGATATGACTAAGTTCTGGGGTAAGTTGTTTGGTATTAACTTTGCGATTGGTGTGGCGACAGGTCTAACCATGGAGTTTGAGTTTGGTACCAACTGGTCTTATTACTCTCACTATGTGGGCGATATATTTGGCGCACCGCTAGCGATTGAAGGCTTAATGGCTTTCTTCTTAGAATCAACCTTTGTTGGTATGTTCTTTTTAGGCTGGGAGCGTTTGAGTAAACGTCAGCATCTAGGTGCTACCTTCTTAATGGCATTAGGGACTAACTTATCTGCGTTATGGATTTTAGTAGCAAATGGTTGGATGCAAAACCCAGTAGGTGCTGAATTTAACTACCAAACCATGCGCATGGAAATGACTAGCTTTGCTGAATTGGTATTTAACCCAGTCGCACAGGTTAAGTTTATTCATACCGTATCAGCAGGTTATGTTGCAGCATCTATGTTTGTACTTGGTATTAGTAGCTGGTACATCTTAAAAGGTCGCGACCTTGCTTTTGCTAAGCGTTCGTTCTCGGTTGCTTCAGGGTTTGGTTTAGCGTCTATTCTTTGTGTTATTTTACTTGGTGATGAATCTGGCTACGAAGTTGGCGAAGTGCAAAAAGTCAAACTCGCAACTATTGAAGCTGAGTGGCATACCGAAGAAGCCCCTGCCGCATTTACTTTAGTTGGTATTCCTGACTCAGAAGAACAAGTAACCCATGCCGCTGTAAAAATCCCTTATGCACTTGGCATCATTGCTACTCGCTCTATTGACGAGCAAGTAACGGGTATTAAAGATCTTGAAAAGCAGCACGAAGAACGTATTCGTAACGGTATGATTGCATACGAATACTTAGAAAAGCTTCGTGGCGGTGAAGACACACCAGAAAACATTGCAAAGTTCGATACCTTAAAAGACGACCTTGGCTATGGTTTACTACTTAAGCGCTACACTCCTAACGTGGTAGATGCAACAGAAGAGCACATTCAAAAAGCAGTGAAAGACTCAATCCCTCAAGTCGGCCCTATGTTCTGGTCATTTAGAATCATGGTTGGCTGTGGCGTGATCATGCTTGGTGTATTCGTCCTCGCATTTTATTACAACGCACACCGCATTATTGAGCAAAAGCGCTGGTTATTATGGGCTGCGGTATGGAGTATTCCTCTGCCTTGGATTGCCATTGAATTTGGTTGGATTGTTGCGGAATACGGCCGCCAACCGTGGGCAATTTCGGAAATCTTACCGACCTTCTTGGCAACCTCGTCACTCACGGTGAATGACTTATTGATTAGTATTACTGGTTTCTTAGTTTTCTATACAGGTCTTGCTGCTGTAGAAGGCTGGCTGATGCTGCGCTTTATTAAACAAGGCCCAAGCTCACTTCATACCGGTAAATATCACCATGAACTTGCTAAAGCGGATTCACTTGCAAGCCAAGGAGCTCAGTCATGATTTTTGATTACGAAACACTAAAACTAATCTGGTGGCTGTTAATTGGTGTCTTACTGATTGGCTTTGCAGTGACCGATGGTATGGACATGGGTGTGGCAATTTTGCTTCGCCTAGTTGGTAAAACAGATGTTGAGCGCCGTACAGTTATTAACACCATTGGCGCTCACTGGGATGGTAACCAAGTTTGGTTCATCACCGCTGGGGGTGCACTGTTTGCTGCTTGGCCTATGGTATACGCGGCCGCTTTCTCTGGCTTTTACTTTGCTATGATGCTGGTGTTATTTGCGTTATTTTTCAGACCGCTTGGTTTTGATTATCGCTCAAAAATAGATTCACCGCGCTGGCGTAATAACTGGGATTGGGGCCTATTTGCTGGCAGCTTTATTCCTGCTTTAGTATTTGGTGTGGCATTTGGTAACTTATTACTGGGCGTGCCTTATCATATCGACGACCTACTGCGTGTCAGTTATCAAGGTTCATTCTTTGCGTTATTAAACCCGTTTGCCATTGTTGTTGGCTTAGTGAGTGTACTAATGCTGGTTGGTCATGCAGGCATGTGGTTACAGCTTCGTACTGATGCAGAGGTTGCTAAACGCTCAGCACAATATGGTCAATATGCACTGATGGCGTTTATTGTATTGTTTGCCTTAGCTGGTGTGTGGGTATCACAAATTGACGGATATAAAATCGTTAGCATGGGCGATACCCAAGGTTTTGCAAACCCGTTGGCTAAAACAGTCACGCAGGCACCGGGTGCATGGCTTGATAACTATACAAAAATGCCATTAACCATGCTGTTTCCTGCCCTTGCATTCGTGATGGCGGCACTGGCGATTGTGTTATCTAAATTACAAAAACCAGCAATGGCATTGGCTGCGTCAAGCTTAATGCTTGCAGGCGTGATCTTAACTGCGGGTATGTCAATGTTCCCGTTTGTGATGCCTTCGAGCAACAACCCAAATATTAGTTTAACTATGTGGGATGCTGTTTCGAGCCATATGACACTTAACGTGATGTTTATCGCTGCGGTTATTTTTGTACCACTTATTCTTATTTACACAACATGGTGTTATGTGAAGATGTGGCGCAAAGTAACGATTAGTGAAATTGAAAACAACACTCACGGTAGCTATTAAGGAGATTTAAATATGTGGTATTTTGCCTGGATTTTAGGTGTTCTATTAGCCTGTACACTTGGGGTGATCAACGTAATGTGGTACGAATTTCACCAACATAAAGATTCGATTGCTGATGATGAGCTAGAGCTATACGCGAGACTCAAAAACACCGATGACAACTAAACCCCGACCAAATCGCGCGCAGCAGCAAACGCTGCGCGCTTTTTTAAAGCAGTATAGCCAGTCCGCTTCAGGGCTTCTTAAATTAAGCATTAGTCTGGGCACACTCAACGCCCTATTAATGATTGCCTCTTGTTATCTTCTTGCAAACGCGGCTCATCAAGTCATGTTTGAACAAGCAAACTTGCAAGCCGTAAGCCCATTATTATGGCCGCTGGCAGGGCTAATTTTAGTTCGTGCTTTGTTGGTTACGCTAAGTGAACGCGTAAGTAACCTCGCCGCGTTAAAAATAAAAAACGTGATGCGTAATACACTGCTAGAAAAGCTCAGCAAACTGGGGCCAGCCTACAGTGAACAGAAAGGTCACGGCGCAACACTTAACACCTTACATAATGGGGTGGAAGCACTGCATCAATATTACGCCAACTACATTCCAAGCGTGGCTTACAGTGCGCTTATTCCATTAGCGATATTGGTGGTGATTTTTCCAACCGATTACAAAGCAGGCCTCATTTTCCTTTTAACAGCCCCGCTTATCCCCTTTTTTATGATTTTAGTGGGCCATAAAGCTGAGCAGTTAAACCAAGAACGCTGGCAACAACTGGCGGTACTTGGTAATTACTTTTTTGACCGATTACAAGGCCTGACTCAACTCAAGCTCTTTAATGCAACCAAGCGTGAGCTAAATAGCATCAGCCAGATTTCTGATGATTACCGTGGAGCAACCATGGGTGTATTGAAAGTCGCCTTTTTATCGTCTTTCGCCCTTGAGTTTTTAGCCACCATTAGTGTCGCCCTTGTTGCCGTTATCATTGGCTTTAGATTATTTTTTGGTACGCTCGATTTTGCCACTGGATTTGTGGTGTTACTACTGGCCCCTGAGTTTTACTTACCACTTAGACAAATGGGTACTCACTATCATGCAAAACTTGAAGGGATCAGTGCCGCTGCTGATATGGTCGACATAATCAATCAAAGTGACGCCGATGAACATTTGGGTACATCTAAACTTGAGTTTCCAATAAAACATATACAGCTGAATGCGCTTACCTTTCATTACCCTGAAACAAACGAAGGGGTAACTGATATCAACTTAACCCTGCCAAGCTCAGGCTTAATTGCCTTTGTGGGTGAAAGTGGTTCAGGTAAAAGTACCTTGTTTGATTGCCTGTTAGGTTTTCATCATCAGGCCAATAGTGCCATTAGCATTAACGGGCAACCACTTAGTGATACTGCATTAGCTAATTGGCAAGCACAGCTGGCTTGGATCCCACAACAAGCCACGTTATTTTATCGGACCGTTGCCGAAAACCTACGTTTAGCTAAACCCGATGCAAGCCAAACAGAACTCGATGAAGCCGCAAATAAAGCAGGTGCACTTGAGTTTATTACTGCATTACCTGATGGCTTTGATACCTTGCTCGGTGAACAAGGAGAAGGCCTCTCAGGGGGGCAAAAGCAGCGCATAGCTCTTGCTCGTGCATTTTTGAAGAATGCCCCTGTGCTGATGCTAGACGAGCCTACCGCTCACTTAGACAGCCAAACAGAGCATTTAATCAACCAAGCAATCCGCGATTATGCAAAAGACCATTTAGTACTGGTTATTGCTCACCGACTGAATACGGTAAAACACGCCGATAATATTTACGTTATGCAACAAGGTCACATTGTTGAATCTGGTCAGTACCAGCAACTGACTGAGCAAGCAGGCCTATTTGCTAAACTGGTGAGCCAAGGTGACGCCCATGCATAACTTTATACGTCTATTAAAACTGTGCAAACCTCATACTGGCATGTTGCTTTTAGGGGCTTTTTTAGCAAGCTTAACGGTACTCGCTAATGTGGGCTTGCTCGCTATATCTGGGTGGTTTTTAGCAGCCATGGCAGCGGCGGGCATTGCGGGTGTGCAGATGAATTACTTTACCCCAGCTGGAGTGATCCGCTTTTTAGCTATCGTGCGCACAGCGTCTCGTTACGGTGAGCGGATGATAACTCATAATGCTACCTTTTTATTGCTGAGCGAAATTCGCGTAAACATGTTCAAGACTCTGAGCCAACTGAACAACGTTGACTTAGCAATGAGTCGTAGTAGCGATTTATTTAACCGGCTACAGAATGATGTTGATGCGCTGGATAAATTCTACCTCAATGTGCTGCTGCCGATTATTGTCGCCTTGATCAGCATTCCTATCGTAATGGCCTTCATGGCCATGTATAACGCTGAGGTTGCATTAGTTTGCTTTACTTCACTGATGATTATTGGCGTGCTGCTTCCTGCATTGTTAAGCCATAAGCTTCACCAACAAGCGGATACCGAAACCCAACTTTCAGCCGAGTTAAGAGCTGAACTTGCCGATACACTATCAGGTGCCAGAGAGCTTGCTGTCTATCAAGCACAGGCGGCGCAATTAGCGCATTGTGATTCACTCAGTAAACAATACAACGACCAGCTCTATAATCGCCACAAAGCCGTGGCAAATAGTAATGGTTTAAGCACTTTGGTGATCCAACTTACCATGCTGGCCAGTGTATTTATGATAATTCCACTGGTTGCAATGGGGACTATGAAAAACGTTGAACTGGCGATGCTCGCGTTATTTGTATTAGCAAGCTTTGAAACCGTGCTCACCCTGCCTACGGCATTTATTGAATTGCCACTTACTTTAAGTGCCGCAAAGCGACTGTTTGATCTTGAAGATAAACACAGCAGCTTAGCCGAAAAGCCAAACAACTTAGATGATCAACTAGCAAACCAATTAGCTGACAAATCAGGGCTTGGTCTTGAGCTAAGCGAGGTCAATTACCAATACTTGGGGGCAAAAAGTAAAGCCCTTAGCAATATCAATTTTGCGATTACACCCGGCAGTAAAGTTGCCCTAGTCGGTGCCAGTGGCAGTGGCAAAACCACTCTAGTTAACTTACTCACGGGCCTTTGGCCGCTGCAATCAGGCTCATTAAAGCTCACCACCAAGCAAGATAACTTTGAACTTGAAAGCTTGAGCACTGCAACACGCTTTAAGCAGCTAACGATAGTTGCCCAGCAGCATCATATTTTTGATGGCACGCTACGTGAAAACCTTCGCTATGCAGCTCCTGATGCAACAGATAAGATGCTTATTGAGGCCTGTGAACAAGCTGAACTTGGCTCTTGGCTTAAGAACTTAAAAACCGGCCTTAATACCCGCTTAGGAACCGCAGGCAGAAAGCTTTCTCATGGTCAGTCTCGTCGTATTGCCATTGCCCAAGCTCTATTAAGGCAAGGTAATTTAATCATTCTTGATGAACCAACAGAGAGCCTAGATAATCACACTAAGCAAAACTTACTGACTACACTTGAGAGAGTATGGGCAGATAAAACCATGCTGACCATTACCCACGACCCAGCAATGCTAAGTCGTGTTGATAAAGTTATTTGGTTAGAGCAAGGACAAATAAGAGCCCTTGCAAGTCATGCTGAATTAATGGCTAATGAAGCCGACTACGTAGAGCTTATTACCCGTTTTTAATCGAGCTGCTCAACGGTGACGTCAATCACACCTTGCTTGACTGAGGCGATTTGTGAAAACGCCTTTTTTGATAAATCGATAATACGACCGCGGATAAATGGGCCGCGGTCATTAATGGTAACAATCACGCTTTTATTGTTAGCAATATTAGTAACTTTTACTCTGCTGCCAAAACCAAGCGTTTGATGAGCCGCGCTCAATGCCTGTTGATTAAACACCTCACCACTTGCTGTCGTTCGGCCATGATATTTATCAGCGTAATAACTGGCTTTGCCTTTTTCTATTGCTCCTTTAGATACCGAAGGCACACTACTACAACCAGTTATAATTAAGCTTAACAACGCAAAAATGATGAGTTTGTTCATATTAGTAGATCCTTTTTTGCCGTGAAGATAACAAGCACTGACTTAGCAAAACCTGAACTATACCAACTTACCTAATTAAGCGAATGAGTATAAAAACAAAAAAGCCACCTTAAGGTGGCTTTTATAGAAGTTCGCTTATGATTAGCGAATAATTCCGCGCTCAGAGCTTTTCACAAAGTCTATCATCAGCTGAACAGCTTGGTACTTCGCAGCATCTTCACTTAGCTCAGCGATTGCTTCTTCAACACCTAAGCTCTTACGATAAAGCGTTTTATATGCACGGCGTGTTGCCATGATTTCATCGCTTTCAAAGCCACGGCGTTTCATGCCTTCAGTATTGATTGCTACAGGGCCAGCCGGTGTACCAATTGTAGTTACAAATGGCGGCACATCTTTATTAACGCCTGAGTACATACCAACAAAGGCATGTGAACCAATTTTACAGAACTGGTGAACACCTGAGTTACCTGCAAGGATCACCCAATCACCTACGTGTACGTGGCCAGCAACAGAGGCATTGTTAGCAAAAATAACGTTATCGCCCACTACTGCATCATGTGCAACGTGTGTGTAAGCCATAAATAAGTTGTTGCTACCAATTTTAGTTACACCTTGGTCTTGAATCGTACCACGGTGAATTGTCGCACACTCACGGATCACGTTGTTGTCACCAATGATCAGAGTCGTTGGCTCATTCGCGTACTTTTTGTCTTGGCAAGCTTCACCGACCGAAGCAAATTGGAAAATATGGTTACCAGAACCAATCGTCGATGGGCCTTTTACAACCACATGAGATTCGATGATACAGTTATCACCAATAGTTACATCGTTACCGATATAGCTGTAAGGGCCAACTGATACGTTATTTCCAAGTTTTGCACCTGGTTCGATTATCGCCGTAGGATGGATCACTATTAAAACTCTCTTCTCGCACACATGATTTCGGCAGTACACACTACTTTGCCGTCAACTTTTGCTTCTGCTGCAAATTTCCATATATTGCGGCGCTCTTTTACAAACTCTACATGCAAATGCATAGTATCGCCAGGTAATACCGGCTGTTTGAATCGCGCATTGTCGATCGCTGCGAATAAATATAGTTCGTTATCGCTACGATTTTCAACTGTCTTAAAACCAAGTAAGCCAGTTGCTTGAGCCATTGCTTCTAAAATCAACACACCTGGAAAGATAGGTTGATTAGGAAAATGACCCGTAAAAATAGGTTCGTTCACTGTTACATTTTTAATAGCATGTAACGACTCGCCTGGCGTGTAATCAAGTACACGGTCAACAAGTAGCATCGGGTAACGATGCGGAAGTAAACTCAAGATATCCTGGATATCAAGACTATTTAATTCATTTGCCAAAATAGCATCCTTATTTGTCTTCAATATTGAGTGACTTAGTCAGTGACTCAAGTGCTTTAATGCGGTCTTTCATATCGCCAAGGTTACGGATATGGGCAATACTACGTCGCCATTCTTTGTTGGTTAGATGTGGCAAGCCTGAAGAATAAATTCCAGGTTCTGTGATTGCCTTAGTCACCATACTCATGCCGGTGATTATAGCACCATCGCATACACTAATGTGACCATTAATTGCAACCATACCGCCAATCTGACAATTCCTACCGATCACTGTGCTGCCAGCAAATACCGTACAACCAGCAACCGCTGTACCCGAACCGATCTCGACATTATGCGCTATTTGACATTGATTATCGATAATTACATTACTATGGATGATAGTATCGTCTAGCGCACCACGGTCAATCGTAGTAGACGCGCCTACCTCAACCTTATCACCGATGATTACTCGGCCAAGTTGCGGTATTTTCACCCATTCGCCACGCTCGTTAGCGTAACCAAAACCATCACTGCCCACTACCGTATTCGCTTGGAATAAACAGTCGCTGCCAATCTCTACTTCATGGTAAACGCTTACATTTGCCCAAAGCTTAGTGCCTTGGCCAATTTTTGCGTGCTCACCAATAAAACAGCCTGGGCCAATCTGCACATCGTTTGCAATTACAGCGCCCGCTTCGATCACCACATTGGCAGCGATCGCGACATTATCGCCAATAGAGGCTGAATCGTGAATGACTGCACTTGGGTGAATACCGGTCACTGCTGAGCGCGGTGTGGTATCCATTAGCTGAGCAAGTTTGGCGTAACAAACATAAGGATTAGCAACAATGAGCTTATTACCCGAAAAGTACTCAGCATCTGCTGGTGATAAAATCACTGCACTTGCTTGAGTATCATCTAATTGCGAGCGATATTTCTTGTTCGCTAAAAATGCAATATGCCCATGTTGGGCATTTGCAAGTGTAGATATTTTTTTAATCTCTGTGGCGCCGTCACCTTGAAGGTCAGCGCCCAGAAGATCCGCTATCTGCGAAAGCGTGTAGTTTTGCATATATGATTTCTATTGCTTACTTACTTTTTCAACAACTTTGCTTGATAAGTCATCGACAGTTTTAGGGTTAACATAAATCGTTGTTTCTTTTACTTTAACTTCATCGAATTTGCCAGCTTTCGCTACTTCTTCGATTGCATCTAAGATTAGCTTTTGAACTTTAGCTAGTTCTTGGTTTTGACGCATTTTGATTTCTTGCTCTAAAGGACGACCTTTTTCAGCAAGTTGCTGCTGCATACCTTGAATCTTAGTACGTAATTCTTCTTTTTGCTTATCGCTCATCGTTGTTGCTTCACGCTTGAACTTTTCAGCTTCAAAACGGATATCACCTTGAAGTTTTTCTAGTTCTTGACGACGCTCTGAGAATTCAGCTTCTAAAGTTTGCTCTACTTTCGCCATTTGTGGGATTTGCTTGTAGATTTCTTGCATGTCAACGATACCTACTTTGTGCGCGAATGCGTTAGTAGATAGGCCCATAGATAAAGTAGCAAGTAGTGCAAAAGCTGTTGATTTAATTGATTTATTCACGAAAAAACTCCTTTAGAATGTATTACTAATGTTAAAGCTGATGGTCTTCGTATCGTCATCTTCTTCTTTTTGCAATGGATACGCAAAACTGATCAGCATTGGACCCATCGGAGAGATCCATTGTAGAGAAAGACCGGTTGAAACCCTAAAGCGCATTGGATCTGAGTAATCATCCAATTTTGCGCGTTGGTCTGTTGAAAGGTTTTGATAACGGTCAATATTAAACTCTGTATCCCATACATTTGCAGCATCTACGAAGAAGCTAGTACGTACAGAGCTGGTGTTTTCTTCATCTAAGAAAGGTGTTGGAACAATAAGCTCCATCCCTGCTACCGCTTTGGCATTACCACCAATTCGGCCTGCTGTTTGTAATTGGTCAAATTCTGATGCACCACCAATGCTACCTGTTGTCGTACCATCAGGTAACGGTGTACCAGGAATGCTTTGCGGAAAACGTGATACAGCACGTGGTAAGATCGTATTACGGTCAAAGCCACGTAGTTCCATTTCAGTAATTCTGAAGAACTCTTGGAACGGCAGTGTTTGGTCATAACCATTGGTTGTACCGTAACCATTACCGTAACCAAGTGCCGCACGCGTTGAGAACACCCAGCGGTGGTCATTACTGATTGGCCAGTAGAAACGCGAGTCATAATTTAGTTTAAAGTACTGTAAATCAGAGTTTGGCGTTGTCGCAGTTAAGTTAAGAGATTGGCGCGAACCTGCTGTTGGGAATAGACCACGGTTAACAGTAACACGTGACCAACCTGCACTTAACTCGTACTTAGTAAAGTCAAATCCTGCATCTGGATTTTCAGGGTCTAAGAATGTTTCACGAATAACACGTGTTTGCTCATATTCTGCAATATCAGACAGCTCTTCTTGCACCCAACGAACACCAAAGTTGATACGGTTTACTGCATCGATTGGGAAACCAATGTTTGTACCAATACCGTAACTCTTCGATTTATAGTCGATTAGGCTGAATTTACTTGCATCATAGTTACTGTAGAAGATGCTACTACCTTGCGATACACCATCCGGCGTAAAGTAAGGGTCAGTGTAAGACACACTAATACGCTCAGAACCACGTGAGGTATTAATGTTGAAACCAATTTGGTTACCGGTACCTAAGAAGTTTGATTCACTCACACCAATGTTAAATTGCAAACCCAAGTAAGAACCATAAGCAAGGCCTGCGTTAAAGCTACCTGCAGATTGTTCTTTAACAGTAAAGTCTACATCAACTTGGTCATCTACACCTGGTACTGGCACAACATTAAAATCAACGCTCTCCATGTAAGGTAAACGCTGGATTTGCAGTTTAGAGCGCTCAAGGCTTTGGTTTGATAACCATGCACCTTCAAGCTGTGTCATTTCACGACGAACCACTTCATCAGAAGTATTTTGGTTACCGCCCACAATGATACGACGAACATAAACACGTTTGCCCGGATTAACAGAAAGCGTTAATTGAACTTCTTTGTTTTCGTCATCAATCTCAGGGATGGTACGTACTTCAGCATTGGCATAACCAAAACGTGCTAAGTAGCTTTTAATAAACTCTTCTGATGATGTCACCACAGAGCCGTTATAAAGCTCGCCAGTTTTTAGCGGGATAACGCTCTTAATAAGCTCTTCACGGCCTAACAAGTCACCAATAAAGTCAAAGCCTTTAACTTTATATTTAACACCTTCGGTGATATTTGCTGTTACATAAACAGAATCACGCTCTGGGCTAACTGATACTTGTGTCGAATCGATATTAAAACGTAGGTAACCACGGTCTAAGTAGTAACTACGAATTTTCTCTAAATCGCCTTCGATAGTTTGCTTTTGATAACGGTCGCTCGACATGAACTGCCACCAAGGCAAATCTTGCTGAGACTCAGCTAATTTAAGTAGCTCTTCATCTGAGAAAAGCTCGTTACCAACCAAGTTGATTTGACGAATTGACGCTGCGTCACCTTCATCAAATGTGAATAAAAGTTTTACACGGTTACGCGGTAACTTAGTAATGCTTACATCCACTTTTGCATTGTACTTACCAATACTGTGGAAGAATTCAACTAAGCCTTTTTCAATGTTATCAAGGACTGTTTTATCAAGCGGCTCACCAGTACGGATATCTTGCTGGTCTAGCGACTCATTAAGTTGCTCATCTTTGATGTCTTTATTGCCATCAAATTCGATCATGCTGATCGTTGGGCGCTCAGTCACTCGGAAGATAACACTGTTGCCATCACGTAATGCTTTAATATTGTCAAAGTGACCTGAACGATAGAGAGCCTTTATGGTTCTAGAAATTGTGTACTCATCAATATTATCGCCCACGTTGATCGGAATATGCGTTAACGCTGCACCCAGTGCAACACGCTGTAAACCTTCAACTTTTAAATCATCTACAATAAAGGAGTTTTGGCCTAGGGCTGCAAAGCTAGCACCTAATAAACTTGAAACTGCCAAATGTTTTTTTATAGCCATTTTGTTATCTTTATCCTTTACAACTGTATTACCGCTCAACACCTTATAAATTTAACTTTTGCGGTGTTTTACAATCGTGTTCAAATTGGAATTTTTCGCTTACTTGTTATAAACGCGATACATCATTGAACAAAGCGAAACATGTTAAAAACAGAAGCAGCAAGGCCCCCACTTTAAAACCAAATTCTTGCGTCTTTTCAGAGACCGGCTTTTTGCGAAAAAGTTCAATTATGTAATACATTAAGTGCCCACCATCTAGCACTGGCAGCGGTAATAAGTTAAATACGCCAAGGTTTACACTAATTAATGCTAAAAAGCTTAAAAATGCAACCAAGCCATAGCTTACGCTAGTTCCCGCGCCAACTGCAATGCCCACCGGGCCACTTAAATTTTTAACCGACACCTGACCGGTAATTAAATTACCAATCATGTCAAAACTAAGGGTAATTAAACGCCATGTTTCTTGTATGCCCAGCACAATACTATCGACAGGGCCATAATGTCTAGTTTCAATATAGTTTTCTGGCCATGGCTCAACCACCGGAGACACACCTAAAAAGCCCTGAGCAACCCCCGCATCATTGGTTCTGCTTTGTGGCGTCACTGACAGCTCTTTTATACTATCTTGCCTTTGTACACTAAATTGTAAGGATTTGTTAGGTGATTGCTGAATTAGTGAAACTAACTGGGTCCAACTGCTGATATTTTCACCATTTACAGCAAGAATTTTGTCGTTAACCTGTAACCCTGCAGCTTCTGCCGCCGAGCCTTTGCTGATCATCGCCACTTCTAAAAGTGCTTTAGGACGAAATGGCACAATGCCTATAGAGGTTAATGGTGGTACGTCTTGTTGATCTAATTTCCAACCATCTAAGTTAAGGGTACGCACATGCTTTTGATAATTCTGATCGCGAAGCGTTACCACAACACTTTGCTCACCTAAGCGGCTCATGAGCGAGAATGTTGCATCTTGCCAAGTATTGATATCGTCTTCACCAATTTTAATAATTTGCTGGTTTGGCTGAATATTAGCAGCTGCGGCACGACTGCCTTGAGACACCTCACCCACCACAGGTTTTAATGACTGAACACCGACCATATACATTACAGCAAGGGCAAAAATAGCGAATAAAAAGTTTGCCATCGGGCCTGCAGCCACAATCGCAATACGTGCTTTTACTGATTTAGCATTAAATGATAAATGGCGCTGCTCGGGCGGGACTTCGTCAACACGCTCATCAAGCATTTTGACATAACCACCTAGTGGGATTGCTGCAATCACATATTCGGTTTGCTGTTTGTCGTACCATTTGATCAACGGCTTACCAAAGCCAATTGAAAAACGCAGCACTTTCACGCCGGCTTTTCGCGCAACCCAGAAATGACCATATTCATGCACAGTCACTAAAATACCCAGAGCAAGAATAAATGAGCCAAGATTCCAGAAAAAATCAAACATGCTAGTTGATGCCTCTTTTTACAAACTCAGTCGCTTTTACACGTGCAGCTTGGTCGCAAGCTAAAATCTCATCGAGGGTCTGCACGTTGATATTTTGTGTTGCATTGAGCGTTTCAGCGTTAATTCTATAAATATCTGTAAAGCCGATTTGACCATTTAGAAATGCTGCAACCGCTATTTCATTCGCCGCATTTACTGTGGTGGTTGCACCTTGCCCCATTTCACACGCATCAATGGCAAGTTTTAAATTAGGGTAACGAGCATAATCTGGTTTAGTGAAAGTAAAATCTGCCATTTGTGAAAAATCGAGCGGTTTTACACCCGCATCGACACGCTCAGGAAAAGCTAAAGCATGAGCAATTGGTGTGCGCATATCTGGATTGCCCATTTGCGCAAGCACTGAGCCATCTTGATATTGCACCATAGAGTGAATAATACTTTGTGGGTGGATCACCACTTCAATATCACTGGCACAGCAGTTAAACAACCACTTGGCTTCTATAAACTCTAGGCCTTTATTCATCATAGTCGCTGAATCAACAGAAATCTTTTGTCCCATTGACCAGTTTGGATGTGCCACTGCTTCTGCAACAGTCACTGATGGTAATGTCGCTAAATCACGTTTTAAGAAAGGACCGCCAGAACCAGTAAGCAAGATTTTGCTCACGCCATTATCAGCAAGTAGGCCTGATGCATTCTGTAATGATGCTGGCATACATTGGAAAATCGCATTATGTTCGCTGTCGATAGGCAGTAAAGTGGCGCCATGTTGTTTTACTTTATCAATAAACAACTGACCCGACATAACTAGCGACTCTTTATTCGCTAACAACACTTTTTTGCCAGCTTCAACTGCACTTAAAGTCGGTAACAGACCTGCTGCACCTACTATCGCCGACATCACTGCATCAACATCTGTATGTGCAGCAAGCTCACACATCGCATCAACACCTGCTAGCACCTGTGTGCTGCATGAGCTTTTAGCGAGTAAATTCGAAAGCGCGCTAGCGGCTTGTTGATCAGCCATAACAGCAAACTTAGGCTGATGTGCGATACACAGTTCAGCCATTTGCTCGGCATTTTTACCCGCCGCTAAAGCAAAAACCGCAAAGCGCTCCGGGTTTCTAGAAACAACATCTAAGGTGCTTAAACCGATTGAACCAGTTGCGCCCAGTACGACAAGTTGCTCTACTTTGCTCATAAACTCAGTGTCCATGCGTAGCAAAGTACAAAGATTGGCGCAGCTGCAGTTAAGCTATCGATACGGTCTAAAATACCGCCATGACCTGGTAAACATGAACCGCTGTCTTTCAAGCCAACTTCACGTTTAAACATACTTTCGAGTAAATCGCCTACCGCTGAGAATAAAGCGATAAATGCAGTCATCACGGCATAGATTGGCCAAACACTCATATCAACATTAGTGAAATGGCAAAATGCTAAAACAAAAACAACCGAAGCCACTACACCACCTAATAAACCTTCAATCGTTTTATTAGGACTTACCTTTGGCATTAGTTTACGTTTACCTAAGTTTTTACCAGTAAAGTAAGCACCAATATCTGCGCTCCACACAATACCAAGTACAACTAAAATTAACATTGAACCAAAGTGAGTAGATTCGCCATACCCTGCGCTACGTAGTGTATTTAGTGCAAGCCAAAGCGGCACTAACGTTAAAAAGCCAGCAATGGCACGCATTACAATGCCTTCATTCCAAGCCTTTGCCATAGCTGGGTAGCGCCAAACTAAATAAGTTGCCACAATCCACCATGCAAATGACAAGGTAAATAGGTAGTTTGCATCACCCACTAATTGACCATTTTGCCAAAGTGATTCAATGGGCCAATGCCAGTTAAGTAATGCCAAAAATGCAGCCGTTGCTGCAACAAATCCAAAACGTTTAACTTTATCGCATAGGCCCATAAATGCAGACCACTCCCATGCACCGAGTAAAACAATACCGGCGGCGATATAACTAAATAGTGTTAATGGGGTATAAAAAACCAAAATAAGTGCAAGTGGTGCCAACACGAGCGAGGTTAAAATTCGTTGTTTTAGCAATGTGTGTACCTTCAACTAGTAATTAGGTCTCGGCGAGTAATTGTTTTATTTGTTCGCCTGTACAACCAAATCGTCGCTCTCTGGCAACGTAACATGCGATAGCGTCAGCAAATGCAGCTTCATTGAAGTCTGGCCAAAGCGTATCTGTAAAGTAAAGCTCAGCATAAGCCGCTTGCCATAAAAGGAAGTTACTGATGCGTAAATCTCCACCGGTGCGGATCATTAAATCAAGCTCACCTTGGTCGGCCATACTCATGTGTTCAGCCATTAGCTCTTCAGTAATATCTTCTGCGGCCATTTCACCGGCTGCGACCTTTTTCGCAAGCGTTGTTGCGGCGTTAGTAATATCCCAACGTCCACCATAATTAGCTGCCACGTTTAACTGTAGACCCGTATTATTACGAGTTAATTCATGGGCTGCATCAACTTTATTGCGCAAACCTTCTGAAAAGCGTGATAAATCACCAATTATGTTTAGCTTTACATTATTTTTATGAAGTTTTTTAACTTCTTTGCCCAGTACGAATAAAAATAGCTCCATGAGCGTATTTACTTCGTCTTCTGGACGTCGCCAATTTTCGCTACTAAATGCGAATAGTGTTAACGACTGTATACCTAAGCGAGTACAAAATTGCACTGATTGACGAACCGCATCAACGCCCTTTTTGTGCCCATAAACACGTGGGCGATTTTTCGCTTGTGCCCAACGTCCGTTGCCATCCATGATTATAGCGACATGCTTAGGCAAACTTTGCTGGGAAATTTTATCAGCGTTAAGAACCATAAATATCGAGTATTCCATAAAAAAACGCCGTCTAGTATACCCTAGACGGCGTTTCAAAACTAATAAATTTAGTTACGCCTGTTTACTTACAGAATCAGTGTCTGAAAGATAAACAGCAGCGATTAGATTTCCATTAACTCAGCTTCTTTTGCAGCTAGTTGTGCGTCCATTTCTTTAATGAACTTATCAGTAAGCTTTTGGATCTCGTCTTCTGCTTGACGCGCTTCATCTTCAGAAATATCTTTTTCTTTCAATAAGCTCTTAATGTCGCCATTTGCATCACGACGGATGTTACGTACAGCAACACGACCGCTTTCAACTTCGCCACGTACGATTTTGATAAGGTCTTTACGACGCTCTTCTGTAAGCGGAGGAAGTGGAACACGAATAACAGTACCTGCAGACATTGGGTTTAAACCTAAATCTGAAGCCATGATCGCTTTTTCTACTGCTTGCGCTAGTGACTTATCAAACACGCTAATTGCAAGTGTACGAGAGTCTTCAATTGTTACGTTAGCAACTTGGTTTAATGGCGTGTCAGCACCGTAGTAAGACACTTGAATACCGTCAAGTAATGCTGGGTGCGCACGGCCTGTGCGAATTTTAGATAATTGACTGCCTAGTGCCGCAACACTTTTTTGCATACGTTCTGACGCATCTTTTTTGATATCGTTAATCACGGTTCAATCCTAATCTATTTGCTAGTTTCATCTGAGGCTTGTGAAGAGATAAGCGTTCCCTCATCTTCGCCCATAATAACACGCTTAAGCGCGCCTGATTTATTCATGTTAAATACGCTTAATGGCATGTTGTGGTCACGCGCCAGCGTAAATGCAGCTAAATCCATAACCTTAAGCTCTTTATCAATGATTTCATTGTAGCTTAAGTGGCGATATAGTGTAGCGTCTGGGTTTTTCACTGGGTCATCAGAGTAAACACCATCCACTTTAGTCGCTTTAATTACAGTATCTGCTTCAATTTCAATACCACGTAAACACGCTGCTGAGTCAGTCGTGAAGAATGGGTTACCTGTACCCGCTGAGAAAATTACAACGCGGCCAGATTTTAATAGGCTGATAGCTTCTGCCCAGTTGTAAGCATCACACACACCGTTCAGTGGGATTGCAGACATTAAACGACAATTTACAAATGCACGGTGCAGTGCATCACGCATTGCTAAACCATTCATTACAGTCGCAAGCATACCCATGTGGTCGCCAACTACGCGGTTCATACCCGCTTCTGCTAATGAACCACCACGCAAGAAGTTACCGCCACCGATAACTAAACCTACTTCTACGTCGAGCTCTACAAGTTCTTTAATTTCTTGAGCCATACGGTCAAGTACTTTTGGGTCGATGCCGAAGCCTTCGTCTCCCATTAATGCTTCACCGCTAAGTTTAAGAAGAACACGTCTAAAAATAGGTTTACGATTGATAGTCATAATATTTGGGCCAGCCTTAGTAATGAGATAAAAAATAACCGCGCTATGGTTACACATAAAACGCGGTTATTTTAAAGAATTTTCATCAGTGACGCAAAAGCTAATAGCAGATTAATTTCATCTTATTACCCTACGTCACTAAGTTAGAAAATTACTCGCCTTTTGCAGCAGCGATTTGAGCAGCTACTTCAGCAGCGAAATCTTCTTCTTTACGCTCGATACCTTCACCAACTTCTAAACGGATGAAGTTAGAAACAGTTGCGCCTTTCTCTTTAAGAATTTCGCCAACTGATTTTTTAGGTTCCATGATGAAAGCTTGACCAGTAAGAGAGATCTCACCAGTGAATTTCTTCATACGACCGATAACCATTTTCTCAGCGATTTCAGCAGGCTTGCCTTCGTTCATCGCGATATCGATTTGAACTGCTTTTTCTTTTTCAACAACGTCAGCTGGTACGTCTTCTGGGTTTACGAACTCAGGCTTAGACGCAGCTACGTGCATAGCAACTTGCTTAAGTGTTTCTTCGTCAGCTTCACCAACTACAACAACACCGATACGGTCGCCGTGGCGGTAAGAAGAAAGCTTGTCACCGTCGATGTACTCAACGCGACGAACGTTGATGTTTTCACCGATTTTAGCAACTAGAGCAACACGAGTTTCTTCGAACTGTGCTTTAAGTGCTTCGATGTCTGCTTTAGTTTCTGCAGCAACGTCAAGAACTTGGTTAGCGAAACCAAGGAAGTTAGCGTCTTTAGCAACGAAGTCAGTTTGACAGTTAACTTCAAGAAGTGCAGCGAAACCGTTACCTTCTTTGATTAAGATTGTACCTTCAGCAGCGATGTTACCTGCTTTTTTAGCAGCCTTTGCAGCACCGCTCTTACGCATGTTTTCGATCGCTAACTCGATGTCACCGTTAGTTTCAGTTAACGCTTTTTTACAATCCATCATGCCAGCGCCAGTACGCTCGCGTAATTCTTTAACTAGGGCAGCAGTTACAGCCATTAGAATATCCTCAATTGAATTCTGTTATAGGGAAGCGGTATAGGCCGCTTAACAAGAATAACAAGTCTTCATCTTAATTAGATGAAGACTTGATGACAGCTAATTACTCAGCTTCTACGAAGTCGTCTTTCTCAGCTTGAGCAACGATGTTGTTCTCACGACCTTCAGTGATCGCAGCTGATACAGCGCCTGTGTAAAGTTGGATAGCACGGATCGCATCGTCGTTACCAGGTACGATGTAATCAACACCGTCTGGGTTAGAGTTAGTATCAACGATAGCAACAACTGGAATACCTAGGTTGTTAGCTTCACGGATAGCGATGTGCTCGTGGTCTGCATCGATAACGAAAAGCGCGTCAGGAAGACCGCCCATGTCTTTGATACCACCAAGGCTCTTTTCAAGCTTTTCCATTTCACGAGTAAGCATTAACGCTTCTTTCTTAGTTAATTTCTCGAAAGTACCGTCTTGGCTTTGCGCTTCAAGGTCTTTAAGACGCTTGATTGATTGACGAACTGTTTTCCAGTTAGTCAACATACCACCTAACCAACGGTGGTTTACGTAGAACTGCTCGCTTTGGATCGCTGCTTCTTTAACTGCTTCGCTTGCTGCGCGCTTAGTACCAACGAAAAGTACTTTACCTTTGTTTGAAGCTGCGTTCGATAAGAACTTAAGTGCTTCGTTGAACATTGGTACAGTTTGCTCTAGGTTGATGATATGAACACGGTTACGAGCGCCGAAGATGAAAGGCTTCATCTTAGGGTTCCAGTAACGTGCCTGGTGACCAAAGTGAACACCAGCTTGAAGCATATCGCGCATTGAAACGTTTGCCATTTGTATAATCCTCTATAATTTAGGGTTAGGCCTCCACATATCCCATAGCACCAACACCGCAGTTAATTTGTAACTTAAGTGCACCCAAGTGTATGTGACGATACGTGTGTGTGTTAAAATAAAATTGTGTTTGTCTTAAATACAAAAAATCAGTTAAGAATTTATTTGTAAAAAGACGGCGCGCTTTATACCATATTAAAATTGAAAACTCAACGTCTAGTGCAAAATTTGTGCACTAAAAACTGACCTGAAAAACAACTTTGGAGCCTCAATGAGTGCTGTGATCAAGACCCCTGAAGAAATCGAAAAAATGCGTGTTGCCGGGCGCTTAGCCGCCGAGGTACTAGAAATGATAGAACCGCATGTGGTGCCAGGTGTAACCACAGATGAACTAAATACAATTTGTCATGATTATATTGTTAATGTTCAAGATGCTGTTCCAGCACCGCTTAATTATCACGGTTTCCCAAAATCAATTTGCACCTCAGTGAACCATGTAATTTGTCACGGTATTCCAAATGACAAACCGCTTAAAGAAGGTGATAGCGTAAATATCGACGTGACTGTGATCAAAGATGGCTATCACGGTGATACATCTAAGATGTTCCACGTTGGTACACCTAACATTCAAGGCAAGCGTCTTGCTGATATCACGCAAGAAAGCCTTTACCTTGCAATTAAAATGGTAAAACCAGGCGTACGTTTAGGTGATATCGGTGCTGCAATTCAAAAATACGCAGAAGGCTTTAGCTATTCAATCGTTCGTGAATATTGTGGTCACGGCATTGGTGCTGAGTTCCACGAAGAACCTCAAGTAATGCACTACGGTAAACCAGGTACTGGCGAAGTATTAAAAGCAGGTATGTGCTTAACAATCGAGCCTATGGTTAATGCTGGTAAACGCCAATGTAAGCTACTTAAAGACAACTGGACTGTCGTAACTAAAGACCGTTCACTGTCTGCACAGTGGGAACATACACTGTTAGTGACTGAAAATGGTGTTGAAATTTTAACGCTCCGATCAGATGATACTATTGACAGGATCATCGAACACTAGGAGCCAGCCCCAGTGGCATTACCCAATAAAGTAAAAAAGTTGCTCAGCCAAGCTGAGCAACTTAGCGATTATCGCGACTGTTCTAGTTATTTTTATAAATGGCTACAGAACGAATTCTCAAAACAACCCGTTAGCAACTTAATTAATGCCCGCGCTGAGTTTATCGACCGCCTATTAATTAAATTGTTTCACGATTACGACCTTGCTCACGAAAGTGACTTAGCCCTAATTGCTGTGGGTGGTTATGGTCGTGGCGAACTACACCCCTATTCCGATATCGACTTTATGTTGCTAGTAAGCGAGCAGCCAAGTGAAGCCGTGTGCGAGAAAATTGGCCAGTTCGTTACCATGCTTTGGGATCTTAATTTAGAAATTGGTCACAGCGTTCGCACTATAGAACAAGCATTAGAACAAAAACGCGAAGATGTGACATTTGCCACCAGCTTACTCGAAAGCCGATTAATTTTCGGTAACCATATCGAATTCGAAAAATTAAAAAATCATTTAATTGATACGCCTATTTGGCGCTCAGACGAATTCTTTTTGGCAAAAGTACAAGAACAAAGTTTACGCCATAAGAAATGCCATGGTACGGCTTATAACCTTGAACCCAATATCAAAGAAAACCCAGGTGGCCTGCGCGACTTACAGACCATTATTTGGGTTGCTAAAAAGCACTTTAGAGCCGAAACATTACAAGAACTCATAAATCACGGCTATCTTACTCACGAAGAATACCAAGAGCTGTCTGAGTGTTTAGAAAACCTATGGAACATTCGTTTTGCGCTGCACATCGCTGCGGGTCGCTCTGAAAACCGCTTATTGTTCGATCATCAGCCTAACGCCGCTGAAATTCTCGGCTTTGGTAGTGACGGTAAAGCCTCAGTCGAGCGCATGATGAAACGCTTATTTAGGATCATGAGCCGCGTACGTGAGCTTAACCAAATGCTGCTTTCATACTTTGAGCAAAGCATTTTACCGGGTGCCGGTGAGTTACCTGTGATTGAGCTTGACCGTAACTTTGAGCGCATTGGCCATCAAATTCGTGTTAAGAATCCATCGGTGTTCTTCCGCCGTGATCAGCTATTTGTGTTGTTCGAGCATATTGCTGATAACCCAGAGATCACCCATATTTACCCAAGTACCATACGTACAATGCGCCAAGTTCGCCGTCGTTTATTGGGTGATTTACAAGATTACGCCGCCTGTCGCGAAGCATTTTTGCGTTTAATCAAACATCCTAACGGTATGGGCCGCGCATTTACGCTAATGCACAAACACGGCATTATCGCTGCCTACTTACCACAGTGGCGTAATATTTTTGGGCAAATGCAGTTTGATTTATTCCATGCCTACACCGTGGATGAACATACCCATAAACTCATCAACAATATTTATAAGTACTTTGATAAATCAAAAGTCAGCGAATTTCCGTTATGTAGTGAAATTGTCACTCGTATGGACAAGCCTGAGTTACTTTATTTAGCCGGTATTTTCCACGATATTGCTAAAGGTCGAGGTGGCGATCACTCTGAGCTTGGCTCAGTTGATGCAATCGCGTTTGCTAAGCTACACCGCTTCCCAGCCTCAGATGGCAAGCTTATTTCGTGGTTAGTGGCTAATCACTTACTTATGTCGGTTACAGCGCAGCGCAAAGATATTAATGACCCTGATGTGATTAAAGACTTTGCAAGTAAAGTGAAAAATGAGCGCCAGCTTGATTACTTGTACTGCTTAACCTTGGCCGATATTCGCGCAACTAACGATAACCTATGGAACGATTGGAAAAATACCCTACTACGTGAGCTGTATTTACACACCCAGCGCGCGCTTCGTTTAGGGCTTGAAAACCCAATGGACCAACGTGACCAAATACGTGATAAAAAACAGCAAGCCAAACAGCGCTTACTGAACCACGGTTGTAACGAAGATCAAATCGACTTAATTTGGAGTCGCTTTAAAGCCAATTACTTTACCGCTTTTAGCGAGCAACAGATTTCGTGGCACACAGAGCATCTACTAAGCTGTGACGATTTAAGCCAGCCTAGCGTTGCCGTGTCTAACACCGCAATGCATGGTGGTACACAAGTATTTGCTTATAGTCCTTACTCAGGCAGTTTATTCTCACGTTTAGTTAGTGTGATTGGTTCGAAAAAAGCACAAATTCAACATGCGCAGGTATTGACCACAAAAGATGGCTACGTGCTATTTAGCTTTGTTATTTTAGAGGTCAATGGTGACCCGATTGCAAGTAACCGTTCGCAAGGCATTAAACGTGCTTTAGATCTTGCAATTAGCGACCCGAAAAAGAAGATTCGCCTGAAAAAGAATCGCTCACAGCGTTTCAAAGACTTTAATATCAAACCAAAAATTGTGCTTAGACCGCATGCCCGTAAAGACCGCAGTTTAATTGAAATTCAAGCGGTGGATATTCCGGGTCTATTAACAAAAATTGCGGAAGTATTTCAAGCGCACTTATTACATATTCATGCCGCACGGATCACCACAGTTGGTGAACGTGCAGAAGATTTCTTCGTGGTATCAAATAACGAATACCAAGCATTAACAGACGAAGAACAGGCTAAAATTCATCAAGCATTGCGTAAAAAACTCAACGCAGAAACCGAATAAGAGGATCTTATGTCAGATTTAAAAACCATGATCGAAAACGCCTGGGACAACCGCGATAGCATCAGCCCAAGCACGGTATCAAGTGAAGTAAAACAAGCTATTATCGACGCGCTTGAATTACTTGATAGCGGCGCTGCACGTGTTGCTGAAAAAATCAGTGGTGAGTGGGTTGTACATCAATGGTTAAAAAAAGCGGTGCTACTGTCTTTCCGTATTCGTGATAACCAACCAATGAGCGATGGTGTTAATCAGTTTTACGACAAAGTACCACTTAAATTTAGCGACTATACACCAGAGCAATTCCAACAAGGCGGCATGCGTGTTGTGCCTAATGCTGTGGCACGTAAAGGCAGCTTCGTAGGTAAAAACGTGGTGCTTATGCCATCTTATGTCAACATTGGCGCCTACGTTGATGAAGGTACAATGGTTGATACATGGGCAACGGTTGGCTCGTGTGCACAAATTGGTAAAAACGTTCACTTATCGGGCGGTGTAGGCATTGGTGGTGTGCTTGAGCCACTACAAGCTAACCCAACTATTATTGAAGACAACTGCTTCATTGGCGCACGCTCTGAAATTGTTGAAGGCGTTGTAGTTGAAGAAGGCGCTGTTATCTCAATGGGTGTTTACATCAGCCAAAGCACACGTATCTATGACCGTGAAACTGGCGAAATCCATTACGGCCGAGTACCAGCTGGTGCGGTTGTTGTTCCTGGTTCTTTACCGTCAAAAGATGGTTCGCACAGCCTATATGCTGCCATCATCGTGAAAAAAGTTGACCAGCAAACTCGCGAAAAAGTAGGTATTAATGCCCTACTTCGCTCGATTGATGAATAATAAAACTGAGCTTTAAGTTTTAGAGATAAGAAGCGCGATGCTAACTAGTTTCGCGCTTTTTTATTATCTGTAATGCAGTGATTTTTAGCTAGTTTGTTGAGATATACCCGCAAATATGTTTTAGTATAAAAAACAAACAAAAATAATAGTAAAAATGTTTAAGTCGTTTCGGAGTTTTACCCACACGGAGTTATTTTATTACACAGGGTTATTCTACCTTGTGGCAATCTTGCTGTTTGTATCACGTAGTTACCTATACGAATTTTTTGTAACTGATATGAATTCACATCGCATAGAAGTTAAAGAACTTGAAGTTGCTTTAACATCGCACGTTAATAAAGATTATGTTTTTGAAGCATTGCAAACAACCTTAGATGGCCTTGCAACCCCAGATCGAGTTGCAGTTAAAATCCAGTGTTATACGGTTTTCTGTGATGTTAGTTTTACGAACCCATTTATCACCATTAACGACCACAATCACTACAGTGCAGAAGTAAAACGTGTGTTTGAGCAAAATGTGGCTTCCCTTAGCCGAAAAGATACTACTCACTAGTTTCAGGCGCTATTACTTAATGCTTAAAACTTAAAGCTCCCCAGCTAAATTGTTACATCTTATTTCAAATACACACTTTATCGCTTAATTACGGCTATTCAGCGTTACTTCTGAAACACATTTCATTTACCTCACTGGCACTTTTTTTACATCGCACTACAATGCACACAAACTGATTTTGGAACACACACAATGAACCTGACACGTAGTTCGCTGAAAAACCCTGCGAGTGTTATTGTCATCTTGGTGTTGATTATGTTGTTTGGCATGTTGAGTATTTTTAAGCTGCCGATTCAGCTCACACCAGATATTGAGCAACCGCAGATCACTATTTTCTCAGGCTGGCGCCAAGCTGCACCTGAAGAGATTGAATCGGTGATCATTGAGCCGCTCGAGAACGCAGTAAAAAACACCCCGGGTGCCTTAGAGGTTAATACTTACATTAACCGTGGCAATGGCTCTATCACGTTGACTTTTGCTGTTGGGCAAAACATGCAACAGGCCATGCTTGATGTTTTAACTAGCCTTAACCAAGCGCCGCCTCTGCCGTTAGATGCATTTGATCCTGTGGTATTTGCTGGCGGTAATAATGGGGAAGCCGCAGCTACTTTACTGGTCACCCCGAAAGATTTTAATAGCGACAGCCTTGATTTAGACATGGCGCAGTTCCAAAAACAAATCGATGAATTTGTTGAGCCCCGTTTGGCACGTATTCCTGGTGTTGCCCGCGTTGATTTAGCCAGTGAGCGACCAAAAGAGTTACGTATCACCTTTGACCCTCACAAAGCCGCCGCACTTGGCGTCAGCCTTGACCAAATCAGTAACGTATTAGCCAGCTCACGCGATACTTCGGGTGGCCTTGCCAATGTTGGCCGTCGTCAATATACCGTGCGCTTTACTGGGCAATATGATTTATCGAGCATGGCACAAATGCGCGTTGGTTATTCAGGCGATAGACCCATTTACCTTGGCGATATCGCAAGTGTAGAGCGCACTTTTTCTGACCGTTTAGGGATGAGTGGTCGAAATGGTAAACCCGCGTATTACATTCGTATTTCGCGCGCAAACGAAGCCAATACCGTTGCCCTACTCGACGAAATTAACCTTGCCATTAAAGAGCTAAACGAAGGGCCACTGGCTGAGAATGGCTTATCGATTGAATTAAGTTTTGATGCCTCAGTGCATATTCGTAATGCTTTGTCGTTGGTTAAAAGTAACTTAGGCCTAGGTGTTCTGCTGTCGTGTTTAATCTTGTGGCTGTTCTTTAGAGGCTTAAAGGCCACGTTTGTGATTGCAGCGACGATTCCTGTCTCTTTGTTAGTCGCGTTTTTAACGTTGAATATTTTTGACCGCAGCTTAAATGTTATTTCATTGGCGGGCCTTGCCTTTGCTGTTGGCTTAGTACTTGATGCCGCCATCATAGTGCAAGAAAACATCGCAAGGCTTAGAAGCGAAGGCTTTGATACTAAAAAAGCCGCGCTAAAAGGCGCAGCTCAAGTAACAGGTGCCTTATTTGCCTCAACCACCACCAGCGTTGCTATCTTCTTGCCTATTTTATTTATGGCAGGTATTGAGGGGCAGTTATTCTCTGACTTGGCGCTTACCTTATCCATTGCTGTAATTGCCTCTATGATTTGCGCAATTACACTTATTCCGTTGGCTAATCACTTTTGGCCAGACAAAGAGCTAAAAGCGGATCCTTATCGTGAATATTGGCAGAAGCTGACTAACTTTATCATGGCGCTTACCAATACCCGCGTTAAACAAATAGTATGGATAGTGTCGTTATTGGGAGGCTCACTCGTCGCGACCATGACCATGCTTCCGAAAACTGATTTTATGCCGCGCGCACCAACCGATGGCTTTTTCTTTAACTTAAATACCCCGCCTGGCGGCAATGTGCAGTTTATGGAAGAAGAGCTGCTGATGCGTATTAAAAAGCGCTTAATGCCTTATTACACAGGTGAAAAAGAGCCGGGGATAAAAGACTTTAACTTTTATGCTTTTGGTTCGAATGCTGGCGGTTTTATTTATTCTGCCGATCCACAACGTGTTGAAGAATTAATGAAGGTTGCCCGAGAAGAAATCTTCATTGATTTACCCGACACTCAAGTATTCTTCTTTAGAGGGTCGATGATCCAAGTTGCTAATGGTGGTGATGGTCGCAATATCAATATCGATTTAACGGGTCCGAATATGGACGAGCTAATAGCCGGTGCCAATGTGGCGCTGCAAGCTGTCAACGAAGCAATGCCGAATGCCACTGCAAGGCCACAACCACGACTCGATATGGCAGAACCAGAACTTAGGCTCACACCCAATGACCGCCGTATAACCCAAGCAGGGCTGACTCGTCGTGACGTATCTCAAGCAGTGCAAGCCTATACAGGCGGGTTATTTGTTAATGAATACTTTGATGGCAACGAACGCATGAACGTGATTTTGCGCGGTATTCCATGGCAAACTCCAGAGGAGCTTAAAGCACTGCCCATTGTGACCCCGCAATCAGGTATTCAAACCTTAGGTGAGCTTGCCAATATTGAGCGCACCGTAGGCCCAACACAGCTTAGACGTGTTAATGGCCGCCGTACCGTGAGTATTGTTGTCACGCCACCAGCAGACATGAGCTTGCAACAAGCGCAAACTATTCTCTCTGAGCAAGTTATGCCAAAAGTTCGTGCAAGCTTGCCTGACAGCTCTGGCGCGATTTTGGCGGGTAACGCACAAAAGATGAATTCGGCCATGCAAGAAATGACAATCAACTTTATCTTGGCTCTGTTTATTTTATTCTTGCTAATGACCGCATTGTTTAAGTCAGCCAAAGACAGCGCGTTAGTTTTACTGGTTATGCCACTGGCAATTGCAGGCGGTGTACTGGCTTTATTTGTACTTAACTTATTTACCTTCCAATCGCTCGACTTACTGACCATGATTGGCTTTATTATCTTGCTGGGTCTGGTGGTAAATAATGCCATTTTATTGGTTGATCAAACCCGTGTCGCGATGGCCGCAGGGCTCAGCCGAGAAGACGCTGTTCGCCAAGCAGTGCTGCTGCGCGCAAGACCCGTTTACTTAAGTACCTTAACCAGCTTATTTGGCATGCTGCCACTGATGCTAATGCCGGGGGTAGGATCAGAAATTTACCGTGGCCTTGCCACTGTGATTGTCGGCGGCATGGCCATTAGTGCCCTATTTACCCTGATATTAATGCCAAGTTTATTGCAACTTGGCAGACAACTGCCGCCTGTTAATAACAAACAGCAACCAGAAAAAACGCCTTTAAGCTTGGTATCGAATCAATGAGTATTAAAACAATGAACACACCTTTTCGTAAATTAACTGCTCGCTTTTGTGCGCTATTCAGTCTTATCGCATTTAACGCCTTTGCAGTCGTACCTGTTACGGTAGAAACCGTCACACAAGCTCCGCTGACAAGCGAAATTGAAGTTAGCGGCACTCTGTATGGCAAAGATGATGTAACCCTAACAGCGGGTGTTAGCGGGCGTTTATTATATGTTGTTGAGCCAGGTACTCTGGTTAAAAGTGGCGATACCTTAGTACGTATGGATACTTTGCCGCTTGAACTTGAAAAAGCACGCCAGCAAGAAATGCTCAATCGCGCCAAAATAAACCTACGCTTATATCAACAAGAGCTCGCTCGTTTACAAAAACTCGCCAAAGCCAGCAGTGCTGCAGCAAGCCAAGTCGATGATATGCAAAATAAGCATGACCTTGCGTTATCTGATATCGCACTGGCTAAGGTTGAATTAAAAGTAATAGACGATCAGCTTTCGCGTGCAACCGTGCGCGCCCCATTTGACGGCGTGATCAGCGAGCGTTTTAAACGCGCTGGTCGCGAAATAAATCGTGCTGATGAACTGGTCACCCTGCTCGATATTAATAACCTAGAAGTGCGTTTGTACGTGCCTGTTAAATACTTAAAGTTTTTACACAAAGGCATAGAGTTACCGATTCAAGCCGGCGACTTATCAGCCCCTGATATGACAACAGCCACCGTAACAGCGGTGATCCCATCAACCGATCCGCGTTCACAAACCGTAGAAGTACGTGCCCTACTACCAAATGATGCCGAGCAAACATGGGCAATTGGCCAACTGGTTGATGTAGCCGTGCCACTAAAAAGCAAAGGGGATGTACTACTGGTGAATCGCGATGCGCTGATCTTACGCAAAAAAGGCACCCATATCGTCAAAATCGACAACGACAACAAAGCCCTGCAAATTCCCGTAAAAGTCGGTAATGGCAAAGATAAACTGGTTGAAGTCACCCCGACTTCAAACATCACCTTAAATGCGGGCGATAAAGTCGCAGTACGCGGCGCCGAGCAACTGCAAACCGGGCAAGAAGTCGAAGTTCAGGTAAAGCAATAACTATTAGGCTTGAGATGACTGCCAGCTATTTAATATTTTAAGAGCTGGCAGTTATGATAAAGGGTAGTAATGATTATTAAGAGTTGCGCTTGTTTTTGACTTTCTAGGAAGCAAAAAGCAAGACAAGACCCCTTTATTTTTTTGGTAAATGTTATGACCGGGTATGAGATAACGTATAGTGGAAATTTGGCCTGGCTAAAAAATCGTTCGATAAAAGCGTGGGAAAAACCGTCATAACCCTGCCAAATTTTATGATAAATAATTTGGTAAACGTTATGACGATAATTTTGTAAACAACACTTTAGATTTAATGGAATTGAATTATAAGAGGCGACCTATTTATTTGACCCTTTATCACTTTTCTTTTTCTCAAACCTAATAAAGGTAAAATTAAACAATAAGATTAACCCAATAAATATAACTAATTCAACAAGAATATGATTTTCATCAAACAAGTATAGAACTATCAACGTTGATATAAATACACTTATATAAATATTGGAAATTCCGCACCTAACCGACCACGGTTCCGCTTACTTTGGACCGGGGTTCTGTTCAGTTTCGACCATATGTCTGCCGGGAATGGACCACCCAATTCAGCCTGTAACCAGAGGCAATAATACAGCTGTAGTTGGCGGCGCTGCCCCAAACTGCACACCCCACTGGCAAGCCCTGAACACCTCTACTGGAAGATGCTGATCGGGCTGCTGGACAGACTGAACACTACAGACATTAAAAAGCCCCGCACGAGCGAGGCTTTAAATCAAAAGTACTCCACCACCTTACATTAACTCAATCACATTGAATGCAACTGAAATAAACCATGTTAAAAGCAAAGTGGCGTTTATTATTCCCCCTACTTTCCAGTAACTTAACCTACCAAGCAAGAAGGAAAGCAAGTTAAAGATATTTAAGAGGAAAACCAAAATATAGGTTGTATTAAAAATAAATATAATCGGAAGTGAAGCATATCCTTTCAATAACAAACCAACTATTTCAGTCAATATTAATCCACTATATGCAATTAATATAATGGTTGTTAGCCAAGTTAAAATACTAAGCACTTTTTTAATCATTTTTATTCAACTTTAAAGATTCAAGCCTTCCACTGACTTCAACTACTCTGAGCTTTCCATACCTAGTAGAGTCTTCTTTTTTATCTGCAAAAGGATTTTTAGACTTTGAATCAACTTCTGTTCCTGTTGTTTTCGTTGATTGCAGAATTGAGTCGACTAGATCCCATCCTTCTTGGTCTTCGGCAGCAATACAGCCTATAGTCAACCCTGGTTTATGCAATCTAAACAAATCTCTGCCTGTTTTATCGTGAGTATCATCGCCATAATTGCTATCCAAAGGCTCTAACCTATAGAAATCTTTTCTTGGTGTATACAAAATATCATAATCCCCGACTTCTATTGGATTTCCCCAAGGATTGCCACCAGAAAATGCGTTAATTACAATCCGTTCCTTGGAATCTAAATCTCTAATCGATAGAACGTTGTTGGTACGATCATATATTGCACGTACTTCTAATCCATTTGGATCATAATTATTAATCGGATCATTCCCCACATAGGCGTACCAGTTCATGCCGTCTTCGTAGCCGATGGGGTCGGTTTGCATAAAGCGGCCGAGCTTCGGATTGTAAACCCGTGCTTTGTAGTGATAAAGCTTAGTACCTGGAAGTAAGATTTGCCCTGTGTAACGGAAACGCGATGAGCTGGTATTAATCGGCTCTCCAAATGGGCCATACTTATGTGTTGCTATTATTGAACCTGAGCTATTCGTTTCACTAATAAATTGCCACTTCAGACTTACCAAGGGCAAAAAGCAAACCATGGTCCTTCATTTTCTCCTATTGGTTAGAACTGACCCTATTGGTTACTTGGAGGCAGGGACATAACTTTAATCTTTGTTCCTTGGTTTATCTGCATCTGGGTTAAAGTACAGATATAAAACAAATATAAAATACATAGAAAGTACAACCCCGCAACAGGTGATCAGAAGTCGATAAAATATTTCTAAGGGTTCTCCCACAACTTCGGATGTGAGCATCCGGTACAGCACAAGTAATAAAATTATACTTGAAGAGATTAAGCTATATTTTATTGCTCTTATAAAAATATTTTTACTTTTCATATACTACTTTTTATTTGGTTTCATTGCTTCATCAACAGTTTTTCTTACGATATCCTTTGTTATTTGTGTCGCAAGTCTAATACTCCAAACGAACCTTCTGCTGCTTCAGCGACTTTGCCAATAGCATTACCAACTGCTTTCTAGGTCCAGTTACATACATCAGCCCAATTACCAAAGTATCTCTAATAGATGGTGTATTACTATTTGATGATTCATTGACTGCATCCCCTATTGCTTCAGCGGCACCGCTACCTGCTGGCAGAACTGCACAAATCAGATCTTGCTTTTCATATTTTCTGGAAGCAAAAAGCTAAATTTCTATATTTTTGGTTTTATATATGGCAAGTCATAACCATGTTTTTCACATACATCTTCATATGATTCTAAGATATTTTTAATTTTATCCAGTTCATATTCTATATCGTGAACTACAGATTCTTCATCGTTTATGTTCTGGGTGTATTGTTTCAACTCCACAAGTGCTTTTTGCAATAAGTTGTGCATTGCGAAAAGACTATCTCCTTGAAATACTACCCCAGGAAACTTCCTTTTAGCCATTTTACATACTGCAAAATTTCTAGGCTCAGTGAGCAATTCAATTGTCATATACCCTTCTCCAACTTATATGTTATTTGGGACAGCACTTTGTCTACCAGACCAATATTATGATGGTCAGGTCATGTTTTTTTACTTATTAAAGTACTAAGATAGAGCGGCCCACTTCATATACGCTTAGTTAAACAAACTAAATAAATTTAGCTGATGTAAGATCAAATTGTGACAATGTACTTTTTCCTTTTTTATATTCAAGAATATTGCCCTTTGATATAGAAAGCTTGCCTAGATAACTATTAAACAAGAGTTCTCTTGGTAGAGTCTTAGCAATAATTAGTTGATCTGCTAATTTGCAATCCAAATAAACAAATTGAGTTAATTTAAATTCATCCATTGAGAGTGTAGCAATGACTTTAGATTCTATTGATTTCTTGGCCGATACTTTTTCAGATTGAACCCATTCATTCTTATAATTGTTAGCTTCGAACCGTTGCAATATACCCAAGCTTTGTTCAAGAGGAATTGGCATTGCAGATACAGCAGCCGACAAAGCTTTTTCTAATATCCTTATGTAATGCTGTTGAAACTGAGAATCCTTTAAATGGCTTATTTTCTCTAACGGGTAATGAACTACAACTTCGAGGAAAGGCACAACTTTCATTGGCTGCACCCTTATCTCTGTACTGCCATCTGTCACATAAACATTTATTCGTGAGTATTTAGAGGTAAACTTGAGTTTACTGATTTCTCTTTCCCAAAAATTACACAAGCAACGAGACTTAAAAAGAAACACCTTTTTATCTTCTTCCGAATAATTACCGTCAAGGTAAAGTTCTATTTGACTTAACTTTGGCATAAATCTATTGCCTCTTAGTTTTAGACTTTTTAGAAGCCGAAAGGTAGCTCCACCCTCCATTTGCTCTAACCAGTAGAGTAATTTTATTTTTCGAGAGTGGCGATTATATTAATGATTGCTAACTCACCACTTATGAATTCAGAAAGACACCAAACAGATGTATTACCCTCTATTGCAATTGGCTGTAAATCGTCCTGTAAGCTACTCTTAAACAAAGAAAGACTTCTTTCAGATGTTTTTATTTCTTCAATACTTAATTGATTTAACCAACCCTTAGTTGCTTCTTGAATATTGTCACCCCTAAACTGAGATATGAAAGTACCGCCATTCCAATCCATTAAAAATGTATACAATTTTGTACCTGACATTTATCTATAACCTTTAATTTTTTCAATCTATTGGGTTAGATTTTGCTTATGACTTTTTACTCAATAGGCACAAGACCTAAGCCTTAAAAATTAAACAACTTATTATTTTTACCAGCTACAGGGTACAAAAAAGTTAAACCTTACAATTTGTATCACCAAACTTAATTAAGTTGTTTAGTTGATGTTTTGATGCCTGGTATGGTGAGCACAAAACTTTAATGAATTGTGATTTATCTTCCTCATCCATATCAATCCAACTTCTAGTTTCTCGTATCCAATTCTTTATACATTCATAGCCATGCCAATCTTCATTTAGTTTAATTAATGACGACCAACCAATCGCTTCATCGTGCTCGCCGTTTTCTTGCAGAGTATGAACAATATCCGCAAGAATCCTTGATGATAAATCTGCAATAACCCCACTATATGGAATGGCGGAATCAATGTGCGACTCTTTGAACTTTGCCTCGACAATGGCTCTGTGAAGGGCCATCAACTCTGATGCTTTTGTAATATTCATATTTGCCAACCTAAAGTTTTAAGAGGGCCAAGTCTTGTTTTTGCCTTATGAAAGAAAAAAGCAAGACCTGACAACTTTACAAATTAGTTTTCTTATGAAGAAAGTACAAAGCGAGTAAGCCCAGTGCAGCTTGATAAACTATAACGAAACCTACTTGCATAATAGCTGTTGTAATTTCATATGAAGATTCAAGTAGTAAGTATGCATTTTTTGAGACTATTGAGGTAACCAGTAATGCTCCTAACGTTTTCGATAACAAATACTGCTTCATAACAAAAAGCACTGAAAAAATTACAGAAACGATGATGTTTATAATCTCCCATTGAGATAGATGTAGAAACTGCGTAAACACATGTAACAAAATACCGATTATGGGAAGAAACAAAAAGAAAAATATAACTATCAGTTTCTTAATCATCTTTATTCCACCTTTAAATTAAGCTCTTAATTTTTTTGACTTTTTAGAAGAAAAAACAAGTTCAGGGCCCTTTGGCTTCCTTACTATCCAGAGTACCTAACTTAATTCCGATGACAGTACCAACAATCGCAAAGGCTATACTCAAAGGCACTTCTACAAACCATAAAGGTGGGATAAATAACGTTTGTAATAGTATCGATACAATTATTGTTCCCACTATAAAGCTAAGTAAATATACACTTAGGGCATAATTCCAAGCTTTTACAACATTGCGCTTAGCCATAACGGTATAAATAGCTGCGCTCAATAAATAAGATGGTAATAACTGGTATGTAAAATATTTACCGAATGAGAGTGAAGCTAAGTTATCACTTCCAATCATTAGAGTGATAAAGGTACTTAATACGGTATTCAAAACCAGCATGGCTAAAGTGTATTTTACTATCCTTAAACTATTCAATTTGTCTCCATGTGCTATGTCACAATTATGATTTAGAAATGGCTGATAATGGCTTCTGCAGAGCATGTATTCAGAAAACCACTTATAATTGCACCACCTTTCACAAAGCCAACACTTCCTAACTTTATTGCAAACAGCCATACCCTTTTAATGAAATTTCTTGAGTATTCGCGCCGCTTTGGTTTTTATGTTGAATGATCAAACGTGAATCTTGGCTAGTAAAGGTAAAGGTTCCGAGCCAAGGTAGCTGGGCTATTGGTTGCATGTGGTAAAAACCGTTGGCATTAAAGCATATAAATGAGAACTCATGATGTACCGGAGCAAATACGCCATAATCAGCGGTAAATACAGCAATGTTGTCTTGCAGCATAAAATATTTCGCTTGCGTGCCCGCTACTAAATACCAAAAGCATATTGCTGTCATAATCACCACTTGTAAGCCGCCGAGTAAAAATACTGAAAATTTAAGAATACGGGTCGATTTACTGGCTTCCATATAAAGGCACTTTGCTTTGAGTAATAACCAAAGCCCAATGGCAACCATAGTGAGCTTTACAATCATCAGTGCTACGCCTATTTGATACATCAGCTTAGGGCTGTGCCATTGAATGCCAAATGTTTGCGGGATAAACAAACTATCAATTAAGGGCAGTAAAATGAGTAGGAATGGCAGAATAAGCGCTTTGTTTTTCATTATTTACTTTTCTAGTGTTCTCGCAAAGATAAGAGTTCAATGTTAATTCTTGGGCTCTAAAAAAGCAAAAAGGCGCAACCTGAGGTTACGCCTTTTATCGTTCTGGGCAGAACTTAAAATTTACAGTGCAGCGAATACATCGTCTGTTTTAGCAGCACAGATAAAATCATTTTTGTGTAACCCTTTGATAGAGTGGCTCCACCAAGTAACAGTTACTTTGCCCCACTCAGTTAACAGGCCTGGGTGGTGACCTTCTTCTTCAGCCATAGCGCCCACTTTATTGGTAAAATCAAGTGCTTGCTTGAAGTTTTTAAACTTGTAAACACGCTCTAATTGCATAATGCCGTCGCGCACTTCAGGAACCCAATCTGGGATCATTTTGATCAATTCTGCTAATTCAGCATCAGATACTTTAGGCGCATCCGCACGACACGCTTCACACTTTTGTGTGCTTAATGAAGACATTATAAATCCTTAACTTGCTAATTTTTCTTTAGGAGGAAACTTTGGCTCATGTAGCCCTAATTCTTTTGCTTTACTCACCAGCGACATGATATCCATTTGTGAAATATCAAATAAGTCATTGATTGAGTTAATGGTGTAGTACACAGGCTGCATAATATCAATACGATAAGGTGTACGTAATACATCAAGCACGTTCATCGCATTGATTTCTGGCTTATCTGAGTACACGTATTGTGTTTCGCCTGGGCTTGATAAAATACCACCACCATAAATTCGCAGACCTTGTTCGGTTTGCATTAAACCAAACTCAACAGTAAACCAGTAAAGGCGTGCTAAATAAACACGATCTTTCTTTTCTGCGGCATAACCTAACTGACCATATTTGTGTGTGAACTCAGCAAATGCTGGGTTGGTAAGCATGGCACAATGGCCAAAAATCTCGTGGAAGATATCTGGCTCTTGTAAGTAGTCAAACTCTTCACGGCTGCGAATAAAAGTCGCTACTGGGAACTGCTTGTTTGCTAATAATCGAAAGAACTCATCAAAATCGATCAGTGCCGGAACAGGCGCAACTTGCCAGCCCGTTGTTTCGAGTAACACTTCGTTGAGTTCACTAAGTTGTGGAATACGATCTGTTGGTAAATTAATTTTCTTAAGACCTGCTAAATATTCATCACAGGCTTTACCTTCTATGCAAGCGAGTTGGCGAGCAACTAGCTCAGACCATATTTTATTTTCTTCTTCGCTCCAATGGATAACCCCATTTTCATCAGGTTGCTTGGAGGTGTAATTACTTGCTTTAGCCATAATAACCTTCTTCGTTAAATCTTGATCAGCATTGATCAGAATCTCATTAACTTGTTAAGCCGATACTATGTAAAAGTAAGCGAAATTTTAATAGTTAAGGCTGTTTCTAAGGTTTGCAGAAACAGCTCCAACGTAAAGTTAAAATTACACCAAAAGATCCAAAAGTTTACACACCTTATTTTTAAAGGGATAAAAGTAACCGCAACCGTAAACTTAAAACTACAACCTAACCAATGAATGTAAATGCAGTTTTAAGATCGTTAATAATGTCGTTAACATCCTCAAGGCCAACTGATAATCGAATTAAGCCATCACTGATCCCAGCAGCTGCTCTTTCTTCAGGTGTATAAGGCGAATGTGTCATCGATGCAGGATGTTGAATGAGGGTTTCAGCATCACCTAAACTCACAGCAAGAGTGCAAAGCTGGGTGTTATTTATAAATGTTTCGCCATCTTCAAGGCTGCCTTTTATTTCAAAGGCAATAACACCACCAGCGGCTTTCATCTGTGAACCAATAAATTGATGACCCGGATGTGATTTAAGCCCAGGGTAATAAACTTGGCTTACTAACGGGTGTTGCTCTAAATATTCAGCAACTACTTGGGCACTTGCACAGTGGCGCTCCATGCGTACAGCAAGGGTTTTTAAACCGCGATTAATTAACCATGCATCATGAGGGCTAATCGTTGCACCAATATCTTTTAGCACCGACATTTTTATCAGGTTGATATGCTCCTCTGTGCCACACACAAGCCCTGCTACCACATCACCATGGCCATTTAGGTATTTAGTTGCGCTATGTACCACAATATCAATGCCAAACGAGGTAGGTTGCTGTAGCAGAGGCGTTAAGAAGGTATTGTCGATAACGCTTATCAGTTGATGCTGCTTGGCAACATCAGCAATTAAACTTAGATCAAGCACCGCCATGGTCGGATTAATTGGTGTTTCAGCAAAAATCATTTTTGAATTGGCTTTAACCGCGCCGCGAAGTTCAGCTTCGTTGGTCATATCAACAAAAGTAACTTCGATACCAAAGCGCGGCAACATGTGAGCAAAAAATGCAAAGGTACAACCGTATAACGCGCTTGATGCCACTAGGTGGTCACCTTGTTGTAAAAAGCTAAGCACAGACGCAGACACAGCCCCCATACCGGTCGCTGTGGCAGCCGCAGCTTCACAGTTTTCTAACTGAGCCACTTTTTGTTCTAGCTCTTGGGTTGTCGGATTACCTAAACGGGTATAAATAAAGCCCTGCTCTTCACCAGCAAATCGGGCTGCACCTTGGGCTGCATTAGCAAAAGAGAAGGTAGAGGTTTGGTAAAGTGGCGCACTCAGTGCGCCATGTGGGTCATTTGGTTTTTCTGGACCGTGAATACATTGTGTATGTAAGTGATGCTTAGTCATTGTGTGTTCTCGTTTTTATTATCAGTACTTCATACTCATAAATAAAACGTAGATACCCACAATGCACAAGCATGCCGGATGCTCAGATGGCTAAATATCACTCAGCCGTTTTTATTAACTGTACACAAAAGTTGTCATTTTGTATTTTCGGTCTCTTTGTCGCTCGTACGTGAGGCAATTTTACGGGCAATACTATTGGCAGTTTCCTTTAGCAAGCTGCGCTTATGCTCTAAGCGAGGTAACGGGCGACTAAGCTCCATCGCTTTATACCCTATACGCGCGGTAAAAATACCAGCACTTAGCCCTTGCGCTGCACGGCCCGACAATTTCCCCAGTAATTCAGCGCTTAGTGCCGTTGCCGCTAAATCTGAGACTAACTCTGCACTACCAACAAACAATACTTGTTTCACTAATAAGCGATACAATTTAATACGGCTTGCATAACCAAAACCAATACCGTAAATACGGCCAATTTGCTCAATGAGCTTAGTGCCACGCCATAGCACCGCCATCATATCGACTAAAGCCAACGGGCTTAGCGCAACCAATAAGCCAGACTCAGTAGCAAAACGGTTAATCAGTTTTTTCGCTTGCTGATCTTGGCTTACCAATAAGCTATCGGCATATAAGGTCATGATTTCTTTATCGGTATGATGACTCGCTATTTGCTGCTTAAACTCTTCAAACCCAGTAAGCGTTTGATGTTTATTAAGCTTTTCAAGCCACGGTAATGCTTCACCTACTTGCTCGCTATTGAGTAAGCGGTCGGCCTCGGTTCGATGCAATTGATTGCGCTTCAAACTTCTTAGCATGCGGTACTCGCGCCAAATAACACGGGCAATCAGTAGCACACCACTGAGAACAGCCGTTAAATACACCGAACCTAAAATAATTGATTGCTGGAACGTCACAAACAATGACATCGCAAACTCTAGTAACACTAAAACTAAAAAGCTAACAACAAACACCCCTTTTAGAGTTTGCCATTTCGACTTTTTATACACAGGCTCAAGCTCAATGCTATCTTGCTGCTCTTCTTCAGTGTCGATAAATTCGGCGTTTTCTATCACTTTAGCAACTGTTAACTCCTCTGCAGGAGCTTCGTTGCTTGCAGAGCTTGAAATACGGCGACCTGCCTGAAAGTTCATCTCCTTTGGTTGCTCACTCATGTTAGTTTATCTCCTATCAGATACTGCATGACATGATCTAAACGAATATGCTTTAACCGTTTATCAGGGCATGGCAGTGGCGAAAACGATAAGAACTCAAAGCCCTGTTTTGGCCACTCTTGTTTGTTGAGCAGGCGTGACGGTGGCTGCGGCGGTAAATACGTTAGCCATTCTTGCTCGTCTAAAGGCTTGCCATAAATACAAGCTAGCTGCTGGCCTTTTTCAGCCACTTGGCGCGGCTCTGTAGCGCAGATAGATGACATTGCCATGGTTTCGATTTGCACGCCTTCGAACTTTAAGTGATTCGTTTGGTCATGCACGATTGAATCAAGCAATAACGCTAAATCTTTATGATATTGCGCACTAATATGATCTGACTTATTGGCCGCAAACAGTAGCTTGTCGATGTTTGGTTTAAACAAACGTTTAAAGAAGCTTGCTTCACCATAATTAAAGTGCGCCAACAATTGGTTAATAACACGGCTTTGCTCATGCAAGGTTTCGCTGCCTTCATTCAAGGCGCTGAGCACATCCACCAGCACAATTTGTCGGTCAAAATGACGAAAATGCTGCTCGTAAAAAGGTTTTACAACCTCTTTTACATAGGCTTTATAGCGCTTTTTAAGATGCGCTAAATTCGACCCTTCGGTTATGTCTTCAGGCACATTCGCAACCGGAAAAAACTGCAGTAGCGGCGCTCCTTTTAGCTCGCCTGGCATCAGCATGCGACCAGGTTGCAGCATGGCAAGTTTGGTGTCGTTTTTAAGGCCCACTAATAACTGCTGATAAAGCGCTGCAACATCAGCAAGTTTGCTCTCATCAACACTGGCTGATAAATCAAGTTCAGCAAGGGCTGTTAAAAATGGCTTCGCTTTTTCGTTGCGTGCTGCTTGCTGCAAGAGTGAGTATTGTGACTCACACCAATCAGCAAATGATTGCTCTAGCATTGGTAAATCAAGTAGCCATTCACCAGGGTAATCAATAATATCTAAATAGAGCGTTGACTGCGGTGCAAAGTGACCTCGTAGCCCCGAGTTACTTTGGTACTTAATTGCTAAACGTAGCGTATTTATACGCTCGGTAGAGGCAGGCCAAGCTGGCTCACCTTCAACAGGTAATAACGCTGATAATGCATTTGTGTATTCAAATGTCGGTATTGTCAGTGCTTGCTGCGGCACAATTTTTGTAGCGATATGACGCTTTTCGCGCATCACATCAAAAAAAGGTAAGTTTTTTTCGTCAGCTTGACTGGTTAAGTGTTTAACCAAGGCGGTAATAAAAGCGGTTTTGCCGCTGCCACTTAACCCTGTGACGGCTAATTTCACGTGTTGATCTAAACTACGGTGAAGGGCTTTTTCCGCTTTATTTTTTAACGAATTAAAGGTGTTCTTTGCAAATGATTGGCTCATAAAGTGTCTAGCACCTTATTTGCGCTGGGTATCACGATGCAAACAAGGTGCGTATATATCCTTTAAAGTTTGTTGATTTCACGGCTAACCGTAAATTCTGTTGATGTGACATAGCGTTCCATCTCTTGTAAACGACCATCAACTCGAGCAAGACGATCTTTTAAGTCTTGCAATGCACGGCGAGGTGGTTCCCCTTTTTGCCATACTTTAAATTTTACTTCAAGCGGGTCTTGGTGAATGCTGTCTGTGCTTTTCTCTGTTTTTTCTGCTGGTTTTTTATCTAAAATAAACCAAGCAGCAATGTAAGCAACAACAATAAATGGACCACCTGATAATAGCACTGCTGTCACGACTAAAATACGTACCAGCCAAAGCTCCATGTTAAAGTAATCGCTAATACCTGCGCACACACCTGCTATTTTGCCACGCTCTGCGTCTCTAAATAATTCGCGTTTGGTACTCATACTTTACGTCTCCACTGCGGAGCCTCTTGATCAAGTAAGGCTTCTAATGTTTCAACACGCTCTGCCATTTTATCTGCTTTTTGTGCAAGCTCTAATAATTGGCGGTGCTCGTGTTCACTTAAACCTTGGCTCACTTGTTTTTTACTACGGTAATGTAAAATTAGCCAAAGTGGGGCAACAACCACCATAAAAACAATAATCGGTGCCATCAAAACTTCTGCGTCGAACATGGTACTCTCCTGTCAATCCGTTATGTGTTTAAGCATTGGGGGACATGCCCCCATTTATTATTTTTTATCTGCTAGTTTTTTCTTAAGCTCAGCTAGCTCATCATCAATCTTTTCGTCTTGCTGAAGACCAGCAATTTCGTCAGCTAATGATTTTTTACCAAGATCATAAGACTCTATTTGTGATTCTAGACCATCGATCTTAGTTTCGTAACGTTCGAAGCGGTTTAAAGCGTCTTCAACTTTAGAGCTGTCGAGTGCTTTTTTAACTTCAAGACGTGACTCAGCAGAGCGTTGACGTAAGATGATTGCTTTTTGACGCGCTTTTGCATCAGCAAGCTTCTCTTGTAACGTGCTGACTTCTTGCTGTAGTTTCTCGATGTGAGACTCTACATGCTCAAGCTCAGTTTCAACCGCTGCGACTGCATCTGCTGACTTTTGCTTTTCAATCAGTGCTGCACGTGCTAAATCATCACGATCTTTATTTAGTGCTAATTCAGCTTTTTCTTGCCAGTCTGCAACTTGAACTTTCAAAGTTTCAACGCGACGTACTAGCTCTTTTTTCTCAGCAAGTGTTTTTGCTGATGTAGAGCGAACTTCTACTAATGTATCTTCCATCTCTTGGATGATCAGGCGAACCATTTTTTCTGGGTCTTCTGCTTTATCTAAGATGGCATTGATATTAGAATTAACGATGTCTGCAAAACGTGAAAAAATTCCCATAACATTTACCTCTTTGGTGTTTTAACTTAATCAGTTGGTATATCTAGTATCAATATGCTTGCCAACTTTTATAAACTTAGAATAACTTAATATATTCAAACAGTTAAACTAAATTTATAAATTTCTTTAGTTCTCATAGATAATGAAATACACTAGATCTTAGTAAAAATGACTAAGAGTTAGGGAATATGAGCCAATTTCGCCAACAGGATAATTTACTCGGCCAATCTGACAGTTTTTTAAGTGTACTTGATCAAGTTTCGCAACTAGCCAGTTTAGAAAAGCCAGTCCTTATTATTGGTGAGCGCGGTACGGGTAAAGAACTCATTGCTGCCCGTTTGCACTTCTTATCTAAGCGTTGGGACCAAAACTATATAAAGCTCAACTGTGCAGCGCTTAACGAAAACCTGCTCGAAAGTGAATTATTTGGTCATGAAAGTGGCGCATTCACCGGTGCTAGCAAACGCCACGAAGGCCGCTTTGAACGTGCTAATGGCGGTACGCTATTCCTTGATGAATTAGCCAATACCTCAGCGATGGTACAAGAAAAACTACTACGCGTTATTGAATACGGCGAATTTGAACGCGTTGGTGGTAAGCAAACCGTTAAAGTCGATACCCGTTTAGTCTGTGCGACCAATGAAGACTTACCAACCCTTGCTGAGCAAGGCGAATTTAGAAGCGACTTACTCGACCGCCTCGCCTTCGATGTTATTACCCTGCCCCCTCTGCGTGAACGCCAAGAAGATATCATGTTATTGGCAGAACAATTTGCAATTAACATGGCCCGCGACCTTGAGTGGGAGCTATTTAGTGGCTTTACGCGTAGCGCCATCGAAACGCTACAATCTTATGAGTGGCCGGGTAATATTCGTGAATTAAAGAATGTGGTTGAACGTAGTTTATATCGTCATGGTAACGAACATATTCCCGTTCACCAGATTATTTTAGATCCATTTGCGAGTAAATTTAGACCTAAACAGCGCGTTAAAGCTGCAGTTAGCAGTGCCCCTGTTGCAAACGTCGAAGCTGCGCCTATCGCCACGACACAAAATCAAGACGTTGTGACACTCAATAAGCCCGACATTCAATTTCCTTGTAATTTAAAGCAGCTGTCTAACGACTTTGAAATTGATGTCATTAAAAAAGCGCTTGAACATAGCCAATTTAACCAAAAGAAAACTGCAGAACACTTAGAATTAACGTATCATCAATTACGTGGCTATTTGAAAAAATACAATTTATTAGATCAGCAGCAATAGTTAGAGGCTAATCAGGTGTTTAAACCGTTACTTGCTTTGTCTTTGGTGTGCTTAGTAGGCTGCCTAGATAACGAAGAAAAAACCACAGAACAAAAGAACCAGGGCTTAGTCTATTGCGCTGAAGCAAACCCTGTGTCGTTTAATCCGCAAGTGACAACGACAGGTTCGACTATCGATATTATCGCCAATCAGCTTTATGATCGCCTGTTAAGTATTGATCCAGTGTCTGCCGAGTTTAAAGCAGAGCTGGCAACTGATTGGAAAATTAGCCCAGACGGCAAAGCAATTACCTTTACCCTCCGTAAAGGGGTTAAATTTCATACCACAAAATACTTTACTCCAAGCCGTGATTTTAACGCTGATGATGTAATTTTTACTTTCAGCCGCTTATTCGACGTTTATAACCCTTATCACTTTGTTGGCGATGCCAGCTACCCTTATTTTCAAAGTGTGGGTATTGATCAGCTTATTCGTCGCATTGTGCGTGTTTCTGATTACCAAGTACGGTTTGAGCTTTATAATGCTGAAAGCAGCTTTTTAGCAAACCTTGCAACCGACTTTGCCGTGGTGTTATCCGAAGAATACGCCATGCAGCTTAAAGCGCGAAACCAAGAAAACTTATTTGACCAATACCCTGTGGGTACTGGCCCTTATGTATATAAAGAATATCGTCGCGACCGTTTAATTCGCTATTACCGCAACCCAGACTACTGGAAACACCCTGTAGTACTTGAGCAACTGGTGTATGACATTACGCCAAACGGCACCACACGCGTTGCGAAAATGCTCACCAAAGAGTGTGATGTTACTGCGCACCCAAGCAGCGCACAGCTAAGTATTTTATCGCAACGTGAAGACATTAAAGTTCAAAAAGAGCAAAACTTAAATATTGGTTATTGGGCCTTTAACACAGAGCGCCCGCCTTTTGATGATGTGCGTGTACGCCAAGCACTCGCAAGCGCCATTGATGTCGATAAAATCATGCAAGCGGTATATTACGGGAACGGCATTAAAGCGCAGTCTTTACTGCCTCCGGCTTCTTGGGCATTTGAAGCGCAAAAAGCCATGCCTGAATTTAACCCTGCACTTGCCAAAACATTACTCGCAGAAGCTGGCTACAAAAATGGCTTTGATATGAATATTTGGGCCATGCCAGTAAGCCGTATTTATAACCCCAATGCCCGTAAAATGGCTGAGCTGATGCAAAGTGATTTACGCAAAATTGGTGTGAACGTTAATATCGTCGAGTACGAGTGGAATACCTTTTTACAACGAATTGGTGAACATAGACACGATAGCGTGTTACTTGGTTGGGCTGCAGATACGCCAGACCCTGATAACTTTATGAGCCCATTATTAAGTTGTACTGCGACTTTCAGTGGTAAAAACCCAGCAAATTGGTGTCACCCTGAGTTTGATTTATTACTTACACAAGCCTTAGACACAACAGATCTTGAAAAGCGTAAACAATACTACAATCAGGCTCAGCGGATCATAGTGCAAGAGCTGCCTATTTTACCGATAGCCCATGGTATGCGCTTTCAAGCAGCAAGTAGTGATGTTAAAGGCATCAGCTTAAGCCCTTTTGGTGGCATTTCACTAGCTAACGCGAGGAAAGAATAATGATCCTTGATTATATTCTGCGCCGCTTAGCACTGTTAATGTTTATGATGCTGACACTGAGTATCTTTACCTTTTCATTGAGCTTTTTGTTCCCGGGTGATGCACTAACTAACTTAAGCGGTATTACCAATAGTACCTTCTCACAAACCAGTGCCTTAGAAGACAAATTCCATTTTACTGAAAACTACGTAGTGCAATACTTTGCCTTTTTAGAGCGTATTATTCAGGGTGATTGGGGTATTTCATTTGCATCTGGCGAAAGCGTATTTCAGCATATTCAAGACTTATTTCCTGCAACGTTAGAGCTTAGCCTTTACGCATTATTTGTCTCGGTTGCTGTGGGCGTGCCGGGTGGTATTTTAGCTTCTGCTTACTACAAACGTTGGCCAGACAAATTTATAAACTCAGGCACGCTTATTGGCTACTCGATGCCTGTTTTTTGGTTAGCGCTATTGTTGATCATGGTGTTTTCACTGCAACTCGGTTGGTTTCCGATGTCGGGCCGTATGGGTCTACTTTACGAAATTGAACCTATTACCGGCTTTATTTTAATCGATATCATATTAGGTGACTTTCCGTATGATGGCATGGCATTTTTAGATGCAATACACCACCTAACCTTGCCTACCATTGTACTTGCCATGTATCCGACCACAGTACTGGTTCGCTTTACCCGCGACTCTATGCTGAAAGTACTCGATCAGAGTTACATTAAAACAGCACGCGCTAAAGGCTTAAACCGTGCACAGCTGATCCTTCACCACGCTCTGCGTAATGCGTTGCTACCGGTTATTAAACAAATAGGTTTACAGTTTAGTACCTTGATCACCCTTGCGATGATCACCGAAGTTATTTTCTCATGGCCGGGCATTGGTCGTTGGCTTATCGATAGTATTTATCAGCGCGACTACCCTGCGATTCAAGGTGGCTTACTCGCTGTTTCTATGTTCGTTATTTTAGCTACCATTATTGCTGAGCTCACTTATACCTTATTCGACCCATTATCGCGGAACCAAGCTCATGGCAAAGTTTAATTTTTTCTCTGAAGAGTCGAATAAATCGCCGTTAGCGCGATTTTGGAAAAAATTTAAAACCAATCACCCTGCCCTTGTGGGTTTATGGTTGTTTATTGCGTTAGTGTTACTGGCCGTGTCTGCACCACTCCTTGCACCTTATGGCGTGAACCAGCAACACAGCGATGCTCTGCTGTTACCTCCATCGTGGCATGATGCAGGTGACGTACGCTTTTTATTAGGCACCGACGATTTAGGCCGAGATGTGTTATCGCGCTTAATGAATGGTGCAACCTACACCTTTGGTTTGTCGGTTGTCGCCGCTTTGATCACCACAGTAATTGGGGTATTAGTAGGTACTTTTGCTGGGATCAGTCGGGGTATTCGCTCAAGCTTTTTGAATCACTTGCTTGATATTACGTTATCTATTCCATCGCTGTTACTAGCCATCATTATTATTGCGATTCTTGGCCCGGGCTTAATGAATACAGTATGGGCGATTATTTTAGCCTTACTGCCTCAATTTATTCACTCGGTACGTAACTTAATTGTTGAAGAGCTTAACAAAGATTACATCACGGCATTTAAACTGGATGGTGCGTCAAACTGGCATATTCTCGCCCGCGGTATCTTCCCGAATATTTACGAGCATATTGTGGTTATTTTTACCATGGCGCTTTCTACGGCTATTTTGGATATCTCGGCACTTGGCTTTTTAAAATTGGGCGCACAGCCCCCAACCACAGAATGGGGTGCCATTTTGGCTGAAAACTTGGGTTTAATTTACCTTGCCCCTTGGACTGTTGGCTTACCGGGCGTATTATTATTTTTAGCAGTACTGTCTACCAATTTAGTAGGTGACGGTTTACGCCAAGTGCTTAAAGAACGTAAGGCCGACTAATTATGCAATTACTCGATATTCGCAATCTCACGATAGAGTTACGCACCTCAGATACTGTTATTCGTGCGGTTGATAGAGTCAGCATGACCTTAAAAGAAGGTGAAGTGCATGCTTTAGTTGGCGAGTCTGGCTCAGGTAAAAGCTTAATTGCAAAAGCCATTGTTGGGGTTTTAAATAAACGCTGGTACATCACTGCAGACCGAATGCACTGGCGTGGTGTTGATTTAATGCGCCTATCTAACGAGCAACGCCGTAAACTCGTAGGTCAAGACATTGCAATGATCTACCAAGATCCAAGTCGCTGCCTAGATCCAACTGCCAAGATATTTGACCAAATTGCCGAGACCCTGCCTGCGCAAGCGACCAGTGGCTTTTTCTTAAAGCGAAATAAACAGCGTAAAGACAGAGTAAAAGCGTTAATCCATAAGGTCGGTATTAAAGATCATAAAAAGGTACTCGACAGCTACCCTCATGAGCTCTCTGAAGGTATTTGTCAAAAAGTGATGATTGCCATGGCCATTGCGCGTACTCCTAAACTATTGATTGCCGATGAGCCAACTACCGCCCTTGAAAGCACCACGCGTGCGCAAGTATTTAGACTGTTAAAAAGCTTGAACCAGCTAAAGAACATGTCGATTTTGATGATTTCTCACGAACTTGAAGAAATTGTAGAGTGGTCTCATGGCATGCATGTTCTTTACTGTGGGCAAATGGTTGAAGCTGGCCCAACTAATCGCATTTTTAGTCAGCCATATCACCCCTATACTCAAGCACTGTTAAAAAGCTTGCCCGACTACGAGCAAGGGCTTGCTCACAAAGAGCCGTTTTATGCTTTAAAAGGCACCATTCCGACCTTGCAGCATTTGCCAATAGGCTGCCGCTTGGGCCCACGTTGCCCACAAGCACAAAAAGAATGTGTTGTTACCCCGAAATTGACCAAGCATCATAGTCATAGTTATGCCTGCCATTTCCCATTAATTAAGGCGATGAAATAATGCAACCACTGCTCAAAGTTCAAGCGTTATCAAAGAGTTTTAACCTGCGTGCAGGCTTGTTTTCACGAAAACGATTCTCTGTTTTAAGAGATATTTCGTTTTGCTTAGGGCAAGGTGAAACCATTGCAATTATCGGGGAAACCGGCTCAGGCAAAAGTACCTTAGCTAAATTACTCTCAGGAGCCGATAACGCCGACAAAGGGCAAATTCTACTCGATGGTAATATCATCGAAAATGATGGCTTACGTGATAACGACTGTCGCCATATTCGTATGATCTTCCAAGACTCTGAAGCGTCGTTGAATCCTGGTTTAACCATTGGCGACATGCTTAACGACTGCTTACAGTACAACACTGACCTAAACAAAGAAGAGCGTGAAGATAAAATAAAACAAACCCTCGCAAAAGTGGGTTTGCTGTTAGATCATCAGCACTATTACCCGCATATGTTTAGTAGTGGACAATTGCAACGTATAGCGCTTGCACGGGCTTTAATTTTAGACCCTAAGGTTGTAGTGCTCGATGAGGCGTTATCGTCTCTAGACCCGTCTGTACGCGCACAAACGGTAAACTTATTACTACGCCTACAAAAAGATACTGGCCTTAGCTATGTGCTTATCACTCATCACCTAAGTTTGGTGCGTCATATTAGCGACCAACTTGTGGTACTTGATCACGGTGAGATTGTTGAATACGGCCAAACCGAAGCGATTTTCCAAAACCCGCAATCAAACGTGACGCAGAAGTTGTTGAACTGCTGATAGTGAGCTGTCAGCTATCAGCTATCAGCTATCAGCTATCAGTTTGATTCGGCGTTAAAACGCCTCCTACACGAGTAAGCAGATACCCCAATTAACTTTACTCTTTCCCCTTGCTACTTTTACACTTCTTCTCTGTCACCATGGCTTGGTGGTGTAGATGTAACAATAAAATGCAGTGGTTCAGTACCTTGATTACTTAGCTGATGTACTCGCCCAGCACTTACATGCAAACCTTGTTGCGCAGTGAGTTTGTGTATTTGGCCATCAAGTTCAATGGTGGCACAGCCACTAAGTACAAAGAAAAATTGTTCGGCATGTTTATGATAGTGTTTTACTTCAGCCCCACCTACTGGGACATGCTCTTGAATAACACTCAGCGCATTAGACTTTACCAAATGCCAACCGTCGCAATTGTTACCCCATGTGTAATGATCTGTGTTGTGTTTGTCTATGATACTCAAAACTTTTTATACATCCCTTGGCTTTGTGGTGCGACAAACTTGTAGCCAAGCTTTTCGTAAAAGCCAGGTTTGTCAGCGACCATAGTGACATAACTTCCTTCAAAGGCGGCAGATTCAATGTAGCGGTCAACATGTTCCATTATGACACGCCCTAACCCTTGCCCTTGATATTCAGGTGATACAGCAATATCAACCACTTCAAAATTACAACCGCCATCACCAATAACGCGGCCCATGCCAATCAACTTATCGTCTTTGCGAATACAAATAGCATAAAGAGAGTTTGGCAATCCCGCTTTCGCAGCCGCTAATGAACGTGCTGATAATCCAGCTTTAAGGCGCATATCACAGTATTCTTCTGCGCTTGGTAGCTGCTCTATTAGACTGTACTCCATAAATGCTCCTAGTAATTTGCATTACCTTTAACGGTAACAAAAAAGGCGCCAGTAGGCGCCTTTTATTTAACTCATTTTGCTAATTATTCAGCAGCTTGAGTCGCTTGCGGTACTTGCACTTCAGCTTGTGCTTTTAGTGCTGCAATAAATACCATGTAGTTTTTATTCACTTGAGCCATAGTGATGTTTTGCTTTTGTTGCTCATTAATCTCAACTTCAGTCGCTGGATTAACTGCTTTTAGCGCAACAATTGCCGCATCGCCATTGTTTAGGTCAACAACTTCAACCTCTGGTGCACCTTGTGGGTGAGCCATTTTGAAAGCTTGTTGAACAATAGCTGGTGACACTGTGTAAGCTTGACGAGCAAGTGCAGCTTCTTGGCGTACTGTTAGGCCTTCAGCTTGTGCAACTTCGTTTAGGCTCTTACCAGCTTCGATCTCAGCGTATAGAGTGCGTGCTTTTTCTTTAGCAAGCTCCGATGCTTTTTGTGAAACTAACGTCGCCTTAATTTGCTCAGAAACATCTACTAGTGCTTTCGTTGTAGCAGCTTTGTGATCGTTTACACGAACAACAACAGCATGCTCATCGCCTACTTCAATTACTTCTGAGTTCATGCGATCTTCTAACACTTCAGGTGAGAAAATAGCAGTAACAACTTGTGGGTTGTTTAACGGCTCAGGTAATGCATTGCGAGTAACAAGTTCTGTTTTCTGTACTTCAACGCCTGCTGCTTCTGCTGCATCAATTAAAGTGTCTGAAATTTCGAACGCAAGCTCACCCATTTGAGTTTGCTTTTCATAGAACGCATTAATTTTCTTAGTACGCTCAAGTTCAGCGCGAAGCTCATCTTTTACGTCAGCATATGGTTTAACTTGCTGTGTTTGAATATCAGTAAGTTTGATGATGTGATAACCAAACTCTGATTCTACAACGTCAGAAATGTCGCCTTTGCTTTCAAGTGCATACGTTGCATCTTCAAACGCAGGGTCCATCATGTCACGTTCAATCCAGTCTAGGTCGCCGCCCATTTCTGCACTCACTATGTCATCAGAAGATGACTCAGCTAGCTCAGCAAAATCAGCACCGTTTTGTAACTGCGCTAGTAGCTCTTCAGCTTTCGCTTTTGCTGCATCATCGTCTTCGCTGTTATCAATTAAGATGTGCGATACACGACGTTTTTCAGGCTCAACATATTGTGCACTGTTTTGATCATAGTAAGCTTTGATATCTTCTTCTGAAACACTTGAGTCAAGCGTTAAGGTAGCTGCATTTAAGTCAATGTAGCTTACAGACACTTGCTCTGGTGCTAAGAATTGCGGTTGATTCAACTCATAGTAATCAGCAATTTCTTGCTCTGTTACTTCGATACCTGCTTGTAATGATTCTTTAGCAACAACTAAGTAATCAATACTGCGCGTTTGCTGTTGTAGAGCAACGCTGTTGTTTAATTCATTTTCTAAGATGAAATCTGTACCAGCAACAGCACCTACTAATTGGCTGCGTGTCATGTCTTCACGTAAATATTCACGGAAAGCATCTGGTTGGAAATTCATTTGACGAATAACTTGTAAGTAGCGGTCGTTGCTAAACTGGCCGCCTACTTGGAAGTAAGGCATTTCTAAAATTGCTTTACGAACACTTTCGTCGCTTACACGAAGACCTAATTCTGCCGCTAGTTGAGTTTGCAATTCTTGTTGTACTAAACGGTCGATTACGCCTTGGCGAATTTGTGCCATGTAATTTGGATCAGCAGCGATTTGTGCGAAGTATTCACCAAATTGTTGTTCTAAACGGTTACGTTCGTTTTGGTATGCACGGCTGAATTCGGTTTGGCTAATTTTAACTCCATTTACTTCTGCAACGGGTTGCTCTGTGGTTTGTCCTAAATAACCACCGATCCCAGCTAAAGCAAAAGATAAAATCACCGCGCCTAAAATAATTTTGGCTGCAGGTCCCTGCGAACCTTCTCTGATTTTCTCAAGCATTTATCTATCTCTATTCTGATCAGGTACAAATTAACCCTGCTCATGTAAAAAAAGCGTATCTTACCAGATACGCTTTTTCACTTGAAGTAACTGGTGATAAGTTACCTAAATTCAATTTAAGTGTGATTAGGTATCTCTCACCAACTAATCTTTAATGATTAGTTTACTGCGTCTTTCAGCGCTTTACCTGCTTTGAAAGAAGGAATGTTTGCTGCAGCAATCTGGATAGTCTCACCAGTTTGCGGGTTACGACCTGAACGCGCTGCACGCTCACGTACAGAGAAAGTACCAAAGCCAACTAGCGCTACTGAATCGCCATCTTTAAGAGCGCCTGAAACAGCCTCGATGAATGAATCTAGTGCACGACCTGCAGCCGCTTTAGAAATGTCAGCGTCAGCTGCGATTTGATCGATTAATTGAGATTTATTCACAATATCATCCTCTTTCATTGTTATTATCAAGAGCGATTGTTTTTATAAAAAATAACATCACTGTTTTGAAAATTTATGAGCAAATTAAGTTTATGCTCAGTTTATTATATTTTTCTCAACCCTAGGCCACATAAGGCCTAGGCTTGAAAACTAGTGCTTAACTTATCATACCCTTTGTATTTGAAAAGCCCCTAAATGCACTTTTTTGCGGTTTTTTACTGGTTTTTTTCAGTTTCGACAGAAAAACTCTCAACTGGGTGCTTCAAAGCCAGTTTTAAAACGTCATCAATCCATGTAACTGGGTGAATTTCAAGGCCCTCTAATACGTTGTCTGGGATCTCTTTTAAGTCACGTTCGTTAATTTTTGGAATAATAACGGTTTTAATTCCACCACGATGCGCTGCCAATAGCTTCTCTTTTAAGCCACCAATTGGTAATACTTCACCACGTAATGTGATTTCACCTGTCATTGCTACATCTGAGCGCACTGGGTTACCCGTTAAGCTCGATACCAAACCAGTTACCATGGCAATACCAGCACTTGGGCCATCTTTTGGTGTTGCACCTTCTGGCACGTGAACATGAATGTCACGTTTCTCATAGAAGTCGCTATTAATGCGAAGTTTTTCAGCACGATTACGAACAACCGTCATCGCTGCCTGAATTGACTCTTGCATTACATCACCAAGCGAACCTGTGTAAGTTAGTTTGCCTTTACCTGGTACAGCTGCAGATTCAATAGTGAGTAAATCACCACCTACTTCAGTCCACGCAAGACCCGTTACTTGGCCAATACGGTCACCGTCTTCAGCTTTACCATAATCAAAGCGTTGTACACCTAAGAACTCTTCAAGGTTGCTATTGTCGATAAGGACCTTTTTAGTGTCTTTATCAAGCAGGATGTTTTTAACTGCTTTACGGCATAGTTTTGACACTTCACGTTCTAAGTTACGAACGCCCGCTTCACGTGTGTAGTAGCGGATAATGCCAATAATTGCGCTGTCAGCAATTTCAACTTCATGCTCTTTTAAGCCATTGCGCTTAACTTGTTTTGGAATCAAGTGTTGTTTAGCAATGTTTAGCTTCTCGTCTTCGGTGTAACCCGATAGGCGAATAACTTCCATACGGTCTAATAACGGACCTGGGATATTAAAGCTATTTGATGTTGCCACGAACATCACATCTGATAAGTCGTAATCAACTTCTAAGTAGTGATCGGCAAAATGGCTGTTTTGCTCAGGATCAAGTACTTCAAGTAATGCTGATGCAGGGTCGCCACGCATATCTGATGACATCTTATCGATTTCATCAAGTAAGAATAGTGGGTTCTTTACACCAACTTTAGTCATATTCTGGATTAACTTACCAGGCATAGAACCAATGTAAGTACGGCGGTGACCACGGATTTCCGCTTCATCACGAACGCCACCTAATGCCATACGCACATATTTACGACCTGTAGAGCGTGCGATTGACTGACCAAGTGAAGTCTTACCTACACCAGGAGGACCCACTAAGCATAAAATTGGGCCTTTTAGCTTATTAGTGCGCTGCTGCACCGCTAGATACTCAATAATACGCTCTTTAACTTTATCTAAGCCGTAATGATCACTATCTAAAATCTTTTGTGCGCCAGCTAAGTCTTTTTTCACCTTAGAGCGTTTTTTCCAAGGTACATTAATTAGCGTATCAATGTACGAGCGCACGACGGTTGCTTCCGCCGACATCGGCGACATCATTTTTAATTTAGATAACTCAGCGTTCGCTTTTTCTTGCGCTTCTTTAGGCATACCAGACTCTTCGATGCGTTTTTTAATTGCTTCGAATTCATCGGGTACATCATCAAGTTCGCCAAGCTCTTTTTGAATCGCTTTCATTTGCTCGTTGAGGTAATACTCACGCTGCGACTTTTCCATCTGCTTTTTCACGCGGGTACGGATTTTTTTCTCAACTTGCAGTAAGTCAATCTCGCCTTCCATCAGTGCCATTAAGTATTCAAGACGCTCAGTCACATCGGCAATCTCAAGTACTTTTTGCTTTTCAGGTACCTTAAGCGGCATGTGTGCTGCCATGGTATCAGCAAGGCGTGCAGCTTCATCGATGCCAGACACAGAAGTAAGTACTTCAGGTGGGATCTTCTTATTAAGCTTTACATAGCCTTCAAATTGGCTAATTGCGCTGCGAATAAAGATATCTTGTTCTTGCTCGTCGATATGGCTTGATTCGATGAACTGTGCTTCTGCCACAAAGAAATCATCGTTATCTAAAAACGTTTCAACGCTTGCACGTTGTGTGCCTTCAACAAGCACTTTAACGGTGCCATCAGGTAACTTTAATAACTGAAGTACTGTGGCAATGGTGCCAACACGGTAGATATCATCTTGCTGCGGATCATCAACAGAGGCGTCTTTTTGCGCCACTAGGAAAATTTGTTTGTCCTTGTCCATCGCCGCTTCTAGGCATTTTATTGATTTTTCACGACCAACAAATAGCGGGATCACCATGTGTGGATAAACCACTACATCGCGCAGTGCCAACACGGGGATTTCGACTCGATCTGTTCTCTCAAGCGTCATTATATTCTCTTCGCACTTCATTTATTTTAAAGATTACTCAAGTATATGGGGATATGTAAGGGAAAGTTCAACATATTTATAAAAAAAGGAGCCTTTGGCTCCTTTTTCGTGTTCAACTGCTTAACTTTTAAACTATTACAGCTTTATTCTGATGCAGCTTTATCTTGGTTACCGCTTTGGTAAATCAAAATTGGGTCTGATTCACCTTTAATAACGGTTTCATCAATAACCACTTTGCTAACATCATCCATTGAAGGTAATTCATACATAGTATCAAGTAATACGCCTTCAACGATTGAACGTAAGCCACGAGCACCTGTTTTACGCTCCATTGCTTTATGAGCAATTGCGCTAAGTGCATCTTCTCGGAACTCAAGCTCAACATCTTCCATCGCAAATAATGCAGAGAACTGTTTGGTTAATGCATTTTTTGGTTCGCTTAAGATTTGAATAAGCGCCGCTTCATCTAGCTCTGTAAGTGTCGCAACAACCGGAAGACGACCAATAAACTCAGGAATTAAACCGTATTTCACTAAATCTTCTGGTTCAACATCTTTGAATGTTTCACTTATGCTACGGCTACCTGATGATTGCTTAACTTCAGCACCAAAACCAATACCGGTATTTTTATGGCTGCGTTGTTCAATCACTTTATCTAGGCCAGCAAACGCACCGCCACAGATAAATAGTATCTTAGAAGTATCAACTTGCAAGAACTCTTGCTGTGGATGTTTACGGCCGCCTTGTGGTGGCACAGATGCAACCGTACCTTCAATTAGCTTAAGTAAGGCTTGTTGTACACCTTCGCCCGATACGTCACGGGTGATCGATGGATTGTCAGACTTACGAGAAATCTTGTCGATTTCATCAATGTAAACAATACCACGTTGTGCTTTCTCTACGTCGTAATCACATTTTTGCAGTAGCTTTTGAATGATGTTTTCAACGTCTTCACCTACATAACCTGCTTCAGTTAGTGTCGTTGCATCGGCCATCGTGAATGGTACATCAAGTAAACGAGCCATTGTTTCAGCGAGTAATGTTTTACCACTACCTGTAGGACCAATTAATAGAATATTACTCTTACCAAGCTCAATATCTGCATTGATTGTTTGATTGCGTAAACGTTTATAGTGATTGTATACCGCAACCGACAGCACTTTTTTCGCGTGGTCTTGGCCAATCACGTAATCATCTAAGTGATCACGAATTTCTTTCGGCACAGGCAGTTTATCAGACGCATTATGCTTCGGCGCAATGTCTTTGATTTCTTCCCTGATAATATCGTTACACAGCTCTACACATTCATCACAAATATATACTGAAGGACCAGCAATTAGTTTGCGAACTTCGTGCTGGCTTTTGCCGCAGAAAGAGCAGTATAACAATTTATTACTTTTGTCGCCGTCTGTAGGAGTGTCAGACATTCAGCTACCTCATTTATTACGTTGGCAGTAGCACTGGGCTACTGCTAATTCACTATGTTTAACTATATCAAAGAATATCAGTTTTCGCATAGTAAAGGGTGATAGCTAACAATACGTTATTATTAGCTATTCAGATTACTTCGAATCGCGGCTTGAAAATACTGAGTCAACTAGGCCGTATTCAACTGCTTCGCTAGCAGTCATAAAGTTATCACGGTCTGTATCACGAGAAACCACATCGAGTGGCTGGCCAGTATGTTCAGCCATTAAACGGTTTAACTTATCTTTAATTGATAAAATTTCACGGGCATGGATCTCAAAGTCAGATGCCTGACCTTGGAAGCCACCTAATGGTTGGTGGATCATTACACGTGAGTTAGGTAAACAAAAACGCTTACCTTTAGCGCCACCTGATAGCAAAAATGCACCCATGCTTGCCGCTTGGCCAACACAAATTGTGCTTACATCAGGCTTGATAAAATTCATTGTATCGTAAATTGCCATACCCGCAGTTACAGAACCGCCTGGCGAATTAATATAAAGATAAATATCTTTTTCTGGGTTTTCTGATTCTAAAAACAGCATTTGCGCAAGAATCAAATTAGCCATGTTATCTTCTACTTGGCCAGTTAAGAAAATAATGCGCTCTTTTAAAAGACGTGAGTAAATATCATATGAGCGCTCACCTTTAGCTGTTTGTTCAACAACCATTGGGACTAGTGCGTTTAGAGGGTCTATCATACCGCTATTCATTCTTATTTAATTCCTTATCCGCTGCGACTCATCCTTACTATAAGGAAAGCACATTTATACTAATGTAAATTAAGCTGTCTATTCAATCTTTATAACTATATAGGAACTTATCAGAACAAATTCAATCCTAGTCGAAAAAAGTTCTGAAATAACATCAGTATTGTTGGTTTTTTTGAAACTGATACCACAAACTAAAATGGCCCGAGTACGCTGTATAAATACAGGGTAACACGAGCCATTTAATCGCTAGCGAGAGCTTAAGTCAATGACTTATTAAGCACCTTGCTGTGGATTCATGATGTCGTCGAATGCTTTTTCAACGTCAGTCACGTTTGCTTTAGCTAGGATAGTTTCAACTGCTTGCTCTTCCATCGCTACATTGCGCATTTGCTGCATAAGCTGATCGTTTGATTTGTAGTACTCTACTACTTCAGTTGGATCTTCGTATGCAGAAGCTACCGTTGCGATTAACTCTTCAACTTTAGCGTCGTCAACTTTAAGCTCGTTCGCTTTAATTACTTCACCTAGTAATAGGCCAGTCTTAACGCGAGTTACAGCTTGCTCGTGGAATAATTCAGCCGGAAGCTCAGGCATGTTTTTAGCGTCTCCACCGAAACGTTGTGCAGCTTGCTGACGTAGTGCATCAATTTCTTGATCTACTAGCGCTTTTGGCACTTCGATTTCGTTGTTAGCTAAAAGACCTTTGATAGCTTGATCTTTAACGTTAGCTTTAACTGCTTGGTCAAGCTCACGTGTCATGTTCTTTTTAACTTCTTCTTTAAGAGCGTCAACACCGCCTTCAGCTACACCGAATTTAGTTGCGAACTCGTCGTTAAGCTCAGGAAGCTCTTGAGTTTCAACTTTCTTAACAGTGATTGCGAAAGTAGCTGCTTTACCTTTAAGGTTTTCAGCGTGGTACTCTTCAGGGAAAGTTACTTCAGCAACAACTTCTTCGCCCGCTTTTTTGCCAACGATGTTGTCTTCGAAACCTGGGATCATACGACCTTGACCAAGTTCTAGTGGGAAGTCTTCAGCTTTACCGCCTTCGAACTCTTCGCCTTCGATAGAACCAACGAAGTCGATAGTTACACGGTCGTTTTCGCCTGCAGCTGCGTCAACTTCAGCCCAAGAAGCGTGTTGCTTACGTAGAGTTTCTAGCATGTTAGCTAGATCTTCGTCAGTTACAGATACAGCTGGTTTTTCAACAGCGATTTTATCTAAACCTTGAATTTCAACTTCTGGGTAAACTTCGAAAGTTGCATCGAATTCTAAATCTTTACCAGCTTCTAACGCTTTAGGAGCGAAAGTAGGTGAACCAGCTGGGTTAATTTTTTCAGAAACGATTGCTTCGATGTAGTTGCGTTGCATTAATTCGCCAGCAACTTCTTGACGTACTGCAGCACCGTAACGCTTGTTGATGATAGACGCTGGTACTTTACCAGGACGGAAACCATCGATACGCTGGGTTTTAGACAGTTGTTGTAAGCGTTTTTTTACTTCAGTCTCAACGTTCTCTGCAGGAACGGTGATGGTCAGACGGCGCTCAAGGCCTTGAGTCGTCTCAACAGAAACTTGCATGATTTACCTCAATCTTCAATTTTGGCGACTGTTCGCCTTCCTTACAAACAAGGTGATCTCCATGAGTGATAGCAAGTTTTAACGCTGAATATTTCAACTTAAAACGGCGCATTGTAACCATGAGATACCATTGCTGCTTTGCCCCTATGGGCACTATGTTAAACAATAGACGCGGCATTATAACCTAATATTTATGATAGTCGAGTCTGGGGGGCAATTATTTGGCGTATATAGCAGCAATCAGCGTTTAAATGCGTAAAAAACGAACGGAACAAAATAACAAAGGAGAATTAAGCTGAATAAAGGATGTATTTAGATATTGAGAAGTGGTCGGCGATGCAGGATTTAAACCTGCGACTGAATTGGATATACCCAAACCAATCGTTCTTTGACCATAAATCTTTAAAAGTGGTCGGCGATGCAGGATTTGAACCTGCGACCCCTTGGACCCAAACCAAGTGCGCTACCAAACTGCGCTAATCGCCGATACTGAGAGAAGTTTTGAAAATAAAGACCACTTATTAAAAGTGGTCGGCGATGCAGGATTTGAACCTGCGACCCCTTGGACCCAAACCAAGTGCGCTACCAAACTGCGCTAATCGCCGATATCTTAGAGTAAATTGGGGTGACTGATGGGGCTCGAACCCACGACAACCGGAATCACAATCCGGGGCTCTACCAACTGAGCTACAATCACCACGGCATTTACATATTTTCAAATGGCGCACCCGGAAGGATTCGAACCTTCGACCAACGCCTTAGAAGGGCGTTGCTCTATCCAGCTGAGCTACGGGCGCATCGAAAACTTCATAAGTTTGCCTGTAAGCACCATTTACAAAGAGTAAAGTGGTCGGCGATGCAGGATTTGAACCTGCGACCCCTTGGACCCAAACCAAGTGCGCTACCAAACTGCGCTAATCGCCGATGCTTACCGTTGTTTGCGAGTGACCTCGTTAACAACGGGGTGCATAATAGTGATTTGACCGAGTCAGGTCAAACATTTTTTTAAGAAAATAATTCAATCGGTCACTTTTAGTTCATAATGGTTAAATATTGCAAATATAAGCTAAAATTTGAACTCTTTTTTATAAAGTAGCGCTTTATATAAGATTGCATCTTGGCGCTATGATGCTTTTCTGCGAAAATACGCAACATAAATAAATATGATCAAACAAACATGATTTGTGTATCCACGCCCCCTTTATTGGATAATCATATTTAGATGTATCAGTATCAAGTTAACTAACCCCAATTAAAGGTCACCCATGACGGCAAACATCATCGATGGTAAGGCAATAGCTAAACAAGTACGCAGCAATGTAGCAGAGCGAGTTGCAGAGCGTGTAGCGAATGGATTACGCGCTCCAGGACTAGCAGTAGTGTTAGTTGGTCAAGATCCAGCTAGCCAAGTGTATGTTGGTTCTAAACGTAAAGCATGTGAAGAAGTCGGCTTTGTATCTAAGTCTTACGATTTACCTGGCGACACAACTGAGCAAGATTTACTTGCATTAATAGATCAACTAAACGAAGACAAAGAAGTAGACGGTATTCTAGTACAGTTACCTTTACCTCAGGGTCTTGATGCTGAAAAAATTCTTGAACGCATCACACCACATAAAGATGTTGATGGTTTCCACCCTTATAACATTGGTCGTTTAGCTCAGCGTATGCCGGCACTTCGTCCTTGTACGCCGAAGGGCATCATCACCCTACTCGACTCTACCGGTGTTCGCTACAAAGGTATGCACGCAGTCGTTGTTGGTGCGTCAAACATTGTTGGTCGTCCTATGTCACTTGAGCTTTTACTTGCAGGCTGTACAACAACGGTTTGTCATAAGTTTACTCAAGATTTAGAAACTCATGTTCGCCGCGCTGATTTATTAGTTGTTGCGGTTGGTAAACCTGAATTCATTCCGGGTGATTGGGTTAAAGAAGGTGCTATCGTAATTGATGTAGGCATTAACCGCCTTGAATCTGGCAAGCTTGTTGGTGATGTTGAATACGATATCGCTGAACAAAAAGCACATTTCATTACACCAGTACCAGGTGGTGTTGGCCCAATGACTGTGGCAAGCTTAATCGAAAACACCCTTGAAGCGTGTGAAAAGTACCACAGCTAACAAAAATTTATGTTCGTAAAAAAAGGCTGCCAATGGGCAGCCTTTTTTTGGTTTTAAGTTTTTTGAAGTTTGAACTGCTTAAGTTTTAGCATCTGGGGGAGCACTGAAAACACAATCATCATAAACATCAATAGGTATTGCCAGTCTTGATATTGTTCGTTTATGAGTAAAACAGCGCATACGATTCCCGCGATTGGATTGGCTATGGTGCCGAATGAGAACTCAGCCACAGTCATACGCCCTAATAACCAAACATACAGAATATAAGCGATGGCGGTATTGGGCACGATTAACCAAAATAGCGCAGAATATTGCAGCGCTGAGATAGGCTCAAATACCACTTGATATTGCTCTGGGTGAAGTAAACTGCCATCAATAAACGCAGCCAATAATAAAATAGTGCCGCCAATGATTAACTGCCAGGTAAGCACAACCCACCAATGAATATGCACCGACAAACTCTGTACCAAGGTGCTACCAATCACAATAGTCAGTAAGGCCCCAAATAAAGCAGCCACTCCCAATACATTTAATGTCACGTGTGCTGGGTCAAACAACAACCACGCCAATACCACCAGCGCCATAGCACAGAATGCTTGAATTTTTGCAGGGCGCTGCCCTTTAGTAAGCCAAGCATATAACAAAGCCACAACCGGCACAGACACCATCCCTACCCCTGCTATAGCTGCTGGAAGGTTTACCGCCATGATAAAAATAAAGGCAAAAAACAGCGCGATATTCACAGCACCTAGCGTTAACAAACTTGGCCACTGCGAACGGGTTGGCAAACTAGGTTTAAGCAATAAAAGTAATAGCCCTGCAGGTAATGCACGTAATGCGCCTAATAAAAGTGGCGGCCAATCAGGTGTGGCATATTTGGTCACTGCATAGGTGGTGCCCCATAAAAAGGCGGGGATCATGGCAAGTAAAATATTCAATGTCTGTCCTTGTTAATACGAAGAGATGGCAAGGTAAAAGCTCAAGTACAGTTGAGGTCAATAGCTATATTGATTAAAAACAAAAAAGGTTGCCTCGTTGGCAACCTTTTTAATGAGTCATGATTCGATGGATACTTAGGCTTTACGCCATGTTGTTTTACCAGCTGAATCTTCAAGTACCACACCAAGCGCATTCAATGCATCGCGTGCTTCATCAGCTGCCGCCCAATCTTTGCTTGCGCGGGCTTCATTACGTTTAGCGATTAACGCTTCGATGTGAGCTACTTCGTCGTCAGCTTGGCCACCTTGTAAAAAGGTTTCTGGGTCTTGTTGTGCAACGCCTAGTACCTCTGCAACACTGCGTAGTACATAAGCTAGCTTACCTGCTTGCTCTGTATCGCTGTCTTTAACACGGTTTAGCTCTTTTGCTAATTCAAATAATACTGGTAGTGCTTCAGGGGTGTTGAAGTCATCATCCATCGCTTTTCTGAATTTAGCCACATATTCATTGCTAGCTAAATCGCATTCGATTGGCGTTACGCCGCGCAGTGCAGTATAAATACGTTCAAGTGACGAACGCGCTTGCTCAAGGTTTTCTTGCGAATAGTTAAGCTGGCTACGGTAATGACCTGAAATTAAGAAGTAACGAACTGATTCAGCATCATACTCTTTTAATACGTCACGTACGGTAAAGAAGTTGTTTAAAGACTTAGACATCTTCTCTTTATTAACCTGAACCATACCTGTGTGGATCCACGTATTAACGTACTTGCCGTTATTTGCACAGCATGACTGAGCAATTTCGTTTTCATGGTGCGGGAACTGTAAATCTGAACCACCACCGTGAATATCAAAATGTTCTCCTAAGTGCTTAGAGCTCATTGCCGAACATTCAATATGCCAACCAGGACGACCCTCACCCCATGGTGAAGACCATGACGGCTCTTCTGGCTTGGCTTTTTTCCAAAGTACGAAATCAAGTGGATCTTGCTTATCTTGTGCAACTTCAACACGAGAACCAGCTTGTAGCATGGTTAGGTCTTGTTGTGATAAAGCACCGTACTGCTCAAAGGTTGATACATCAAACAATACATCATCGTCTGCAGCAACATACGCATGGCCTTTGGCAATTAAACGCTCTACCATAGCGATTATTTCATCCATGTGGTTGGTTACTGTTGGCTCAACATCCGGACGCAGCATATTTAAGCTGTCGAAATCTTCATGCATTGCTTTGGTCATACGAGTCGTTAAATCATTAATTGACTCACCATTTTCGTTAGCACGTTTAATGATTTTGTCGTCTACATCTGTGATGTTACGAACGTATTTTAAATCGTAACCGATGTGGCGTAGGTAACGCACAATCACGTCAAAACCAACGAAAGTACGAGCATGGCCAATGTGACAGTAATCATAAATGGTGATACCACACACGTACATGTCGATTTTGCCATCAACAAGGGGTTTAAACTGCTCTTTTTGTCGCGTAAGTGTGTTGTAAATTTGTACCATTTATAAAATGTCCTTAACGGTGTTTCGAGATTCTCTATGGTAACACTTGCAAAGCCACTGCTCTAGCGCTTTATCAATTGAATAAGCACTTTGTTAATCGTTTTAAACAAGCTCTTTGTTAATCAAAGACAACTACTATAAAATAGCCCCATTATTAAACCTGATATAGGAAACCTCATGGTTGTACTACACACAAACTTTGGTGACATCACTATCAAGATGCACGAAAGCGATGCACCAAACACAGTTAAAAACTTCTTAGAGTATGCTAATGCTGGCTTTTACAACGGTACTATCTTCCACCGTGTAATTGATGGTTTTATGGTACAAGGCGGTGGTTTTGAGCCGGGTATGGTTCAAAAAGAAGTAAACAACCCTATCGAAAACGAAGCAAATAATGGCCTTGCAAATAAAGTGGGCACATTAGCAATGGCACGTACGCCGGATCCACATTCAGCGACTGCGCAGTTCTTCATTAACGTTAACGACAATGACTTCTTAAACTTCAGCAGTGAAACATCACAAGGCTGGGGCTACTGCGTGTTCGCAGAAGTTGTTGAAGGTATGGACGTGGTAAACAAAATCAAAGGTGTTGCTACTGGCAGCGCTGGCTTCCACCAAGACGTACCTCTTGAAGATGTAATCATCGAAAAAGTAACGGTTAGCTAATTTAATCGTTTAGTCTTTTTAAGCGGGCCTTTGCCCGCTTTTTTGCGAGTAACCATGAAACAAAGTTATTTTATTGCCGATCTCCATTTAACAGAAAACCGCCCAGACATCACTGCGGCATTTTTTGATTTTCTTGATAACAAGATTATTAATGATGACGTTGATGCACTGTATATTTTGGGTGACTTTTTTGAAGTATGGGTAGGTGATGACTATCAAACTGACCTTTCAAAGAGTGTTGCCGCACGTTTAAGCCAAGTCAGTGAAAGTGGTACTGAGGTGTTTTTTATTCATGGCAATCGCGATTTCATTATGCGAGAAGACTATGCAAAAAGCGCAAGTATGACTTTACTACCTGAACAAGTTGTTATTGATTTATACGGTACTCCAACTGTTATCTTGCACGGTGATGAAATGTGCACTCAAGATATTGAATATCAAAAGTTTCGCAAAAAAAGCCGTGGTTGGTGGTGGCCAAAATTAATGCTTGCTATGCCGCTTTGGTATCGTAAGAAAATTGCCCGCAACGCCCGCGAAAAATCAAAACAAAGCCAAGCAGGCAAAGCGTTAGAGATTTTAGATGTGACTGAAGATGCGGTACTAGCCATGTTTGAAAAGCATCAGGTTACTAATATGATCCACGGTCATACCCACCGCCCTAATGTGCATCACTACAATCAGGCAGGTAAAACGCTAACCCGCACTGTACTGGGTGACTGGTATGAGCAAGGTTCATACTTAAGAGCTACTCCAGAGCAGCAAAAACTAGTCCACACACCCTTTAAATAGCCAATATTTTAACTATGCTTTAACCAGTATTGTCAAAAAAAGTATTCTTTATGACGAGTCGGTTAAGCCTTTTATGTTGTTGTTTACTAATTAGCTTTTCAATCAATTGCCAAACTTGGCAATTGGTCACAGAGCCGTTTCCTCCTTATTTTATTGATAAGCCAAACAAGCCGGGCTGGCTGCACGAAGTAATCGTCGCAGCACTGAAAACACAAAAACATCAAGCCACCATTGAATACACCCACTGGGGACGTGCTCTAAAGCTTGCCAAACGCCATAAACGTGTTGCAGTGCTAGGTGCTTTTTATACAAAGCAAAGAGCGAGAGATTTTCTATATTCAGCCTCATTAGCAACCGCGCATACCGTGTTATTCAAGCGTGTTGATAGCAAGATAACTTATACTGGCTCTTTGTATTCATTAAAGCCATATACAATCAGTAAAGGTGAAGACTATGTGGTAAGTGAGCAATTTGAGCACCACCCAAACCTTAGCGTAACAACCACAAGTAGCTTGATTGAGAGCTTGTTGCTATTAAAGCATGGTCGTGTTGATTTAGTTGCAGGCACAAAAGAGGTTGCCTTGTATTGGCTCAATAATAGCGAACGCTTACAGCGAGCAAAGCAAACAGAGCTAGAAATCGTTCCCCCTTACCTTGCTACACAACACTTACATGTGATTGCTGATAAAAATCACCCTCAGGCTGAGCTTTTTCAGCAAAGTTTATCTTTAGGTCTTAAAGCAATTACGGCGTCAGGCAAGCTTTTAGAGATACTGAAGCATTATGAACTGAATGAAAAAGAAATTAGCCATATTACACAGCTATACGAAAAAACCTATGCTAACTAATTTTGTTCTTTTTCAAGCGTGGCAAGGTAATCTTAAACTGCGTTGCGATGCCTTCAGGTAGGTCTTCCTTTGCAACTAGCTGGATCTTTCCGTTAAGAACACTCGTAACCCATTCATGCACAAGGTACAAACCTAACCCTGTATGACCATGGTTTCTCGATGTAGTAACAAAGGGGTCAAATAGATTACTGCGTAAAGAGTCATCAATCCCACAACCATTATCAGAAACGCTAATACAAAGGTCACCTTGTTGATTTAAATGTGCATGTAATTGAATTTGTTTGTTATCAAGCTCATCAAAGGCGTGAGAAATTGCATTAACGATTAAACTCTCGATAACCTGAGAAATAATCCCTGGGCGACTAATAATGTCTTTTTTGACATCGATTTTAGTGTCTATAGTTACTTTTGAGGCTTTAAAGCGGGATTTTAAACCAAGTAGTAGATCATCGATGACTTTTTCGACATTAAAGCTAATATATTGATCGTTTGACCGATCATGGGCCATTTCTTTAAAGCTTTTCACATGATCAATAGCCTTTTCTAAGTTTACTTGAGATAGCCTTAAGTTATCAGCAACTTTTACTACGCTTGATTCTAAAAACTGCTTAGTAAAGCCCTCATCTATTTTATCTTTGAGTTGTTGATTAATTAATTGTGCATTCGATAGTGAAATAGCAGCACCGCCCAATGGTGTATTCATTTCGTGGGCAACACCTGCCACCATTAAACCCAGTGATGACAACCTTTGTGCTTCAATAAGCTCACCTTGTAGTTGATGCTGCTGTTTTATGTAACGTTGTAATTTAGTATTGGCCGCTAAGAGCTCTTGCTGCTCGTGCTCTAAGTGCGCTCTGGCTTTAATAATCTTACATTGGTCTCGGTAACTGCGCTGCAAATATAGGCCAGAAATTGATATCAGGCTGACAGCGCAAGCTAAAGCGATAATAAAAGATCGTAAAATAAGTGCTTTTTGCACTGAACCATCTGCCTTTACCAGTACAATAATATCGTTTGTACCATTTGCGCTATTATTACCTAAGGTCATTTTTAAAAAGCTAGTTGCATGACTATGCGATGCAATAAGATCCTGAGATTTCGGCAGTTGAGTGATGACTTGCCATAATGAGCTATCTTCGTTACCGAGTGTCAGCATCGGTTGCTCCAGCATAAACCCCCACTCTTTATCTTTCTTTGGGTGTAACAACCAATAACCTGCGCCATTAATTAATTGTATTTGTGCTTGTAAGCTGCTGAGTGACTTTATCTGCTGTAAGGTTTTCGACAGGTCAAAATTGACAACCACTAGCCCATCTAGAATGAAGTTATCACTTGTGGTTCGATAAGATGCTCTTAATGTCGGCTCATAGGGTGTAACAACTGAGCCGCGCTCTACATTTAAATCTATTGGGGAGATATAAACTTCACCCTTCCTGTGCTCCATACCCTCGGTAAAATAATAACGGCTAATTTTATTTTGTAACTGTTGCGTTGGTACTAGTTCTGCTTCTCCTGCTTTAAAGTTAACCCGATACTTTTCCTGGCCTTCACTATCTAGCCAACGTATTTGAGAAATGTTTTCAGCAGCTAAACCAAAGTTCACAAAATGGGTTTGTATTTGTTGCTCAAGTAATGCGTTTTCTTCACTTTGCTTTAATATGTCATCGGCCACCAGCAATTTTACCACTTTACGTACATCACCAAGCTCTCTGCTTAAGGTGTTGTGAGCGGCAAGTAAGGTGTTATCTTGCAAAAGCGTGACACTACTTTTTTGTATTTGATATTGAATCACATAAACCATTAAGCTTAATAATAAGCTAACAGCAGCCATGACCATAAATTTAAAAAGTAGACTTTTTTCAGTGACTTATATTGGCTTGTTACTGCTATCATAATAGTTATCTAGGCCTGTCCTTTAGCCACTGCAATGCATCATCATAAAACATGGGTTTTGCGTAATAGTAGCCCTGCCCTATACTACACCCAGCTTCAATTAGCCAGTTGTGCTCGGCTTCTGTTTCAATGCCCTCAGCCGTTACCTCAAAGCCAAATTTTTCTGCCAGCAACATAATCATTTCGATAATGTGTTGGTTAGATTTTGACTCTTGAATATCGGTTACAAAGCAGCGATCTATTTTTATTATCTGCGCAGGTATTTCACTAATATGGGCAAGTGACGAATAGCCAGTACCAAAGTCATCAATACTAATTTTCATGTCTAAACCCGCAAAGCGATTTAAACATGCGTTGATTTTTTCATAATCAAAAATCGCTTGGGTCTCTGTTACTTCAAGCTCAAGTAACGAAGGTGGAATGCCATACTCTTCAAGACGAGCTGCAATCTCAACAAAGTAATCATCGGCTAACAAATCAAACGTAGATGCATTAAACGCAATTGGCAGGCTAAAGCCCTGCTCTGAAAATTGCTTAGTTATTTGCATTATTTTAACGAAAATAAGCTTATCTAACTCACTGATAAGCCCCGCAGTTTCGGCAAGTTCAATAAACTCATCGGGCCTAACAAATGATCCATCGTCTCTTTGCCATCGCGCCAGTGCTTCAAAACCAATCACTTCATTTGTGGTTAAATTAATCTTGGGTTGCAGGGCTACTTGGAGCTCTTTGTTACGTATTGCTGTGCGCAACTCCTGCATTAGCTCATAGCGCCGTGTAATAGCTTTGGTATTATCTAATGTATAATAGAGCAGCTCAGCTCTTTGTGTGTTCTCTTCGTTGAGGGTGGATTCAGCAAGGTTAAAGATATGCTCAGCACTATGTTCTTCAAAAGCGATTAGCTGCATGATTAAAATACGCACATCTAAAAACTGTTTCACCCCATCAATTTCAAAAGATTGACGTTTTAAAGAGTCAACAATGCTTTCATCTTCAAATGCGTTGCTTGACACTAAAACGCCTAAACAATCACTTTTAAATACAGCAATTCTAGGGTGATACGGCGCTAAGGCTTGCAAAATATTCTCGCGCAGTTTGAGGTGTGTTTTTTTACAAAATTCATGACCAAACCGAAAAGACTTTTCGTCAAACTGGAGTATTTCAAATACCACTAACTGAGTTTCAGCTTGTTCGTATTTGTTCATATTATCGATTTCGCGCTGTAACCAGTTTCTGTTAGGTATATTTAGCGTTATATCGGTATATGCAAGCTCCGTCAGGCGGTTCATCAGCGCAATATTCGAAAAGCCAGTACTGACATTTTCACTAAACACTTTTAGTAAAAATACATTATGCTCGTCGATGGGAACATCTGATTTAACAATCGTGATGTAATAGCTAATATCAACGTCTGCGGTATCAAAATAAAAAACACTGTAATGCTCAGAAAACACATGCTCTTTTTTATCTCTGGCTAAGATATAAGATTGCTGTGCTTCTTCAGAGAGCACATCTTTGCTGAGCTCTTTACCATCAAGCCCTCTATAGCAGCCGATACTAGTTATAACTTTGGGGTGTTTATCAAAGTGCTTTTCATTACCAACACATAATACACCGCCTCCCTTAGATAAATGCAAAATTTTACCTATTTCATCTAGCACCGCATGAGAAAACGCACGTATATCGTGTTTACTATTAATGCTTCTTGCCGCATCGAGTACAAGCTGCAGTCCTTGTTTAGCATTTGAGATTTGCGAAATGTATTGATACGTACGAAGATGGCTACTAACAATAGATTTAAGCTTATCTACCGTCATGTCTGACTTATTCCAGTATTCGTCAATATCAAGCGATTGCATTACTTGTGGTTCAGGGGCAAAGCTTGGCTGTCCTGTTAATAGCACTATGCGTATATCGTTATTGCCTAAAACGTGACGAATGGTATTTACAAGCCTAAGGCCAGAATCATCCTCTTCCATCACCACATCAAGAAATACAATAGCGATGTCTTTGTGACGCGATAACACAGACGATGCCTCTGACACTGAATTTGCCGTTAGTAGCTCCAGTGACTCATTGCTATCAAGAGATATGGCATTAAAACTATTTAATAATGCTTGTTGGTAGTCTAAGTCGTCTTCAACCGTTAATATTTTCCATGTTTTTTGAGTATGCGATTGTTCAGAAGCATCCTCTTTAAACTCGAAAGGCACATTAGAATCACGCATGAATTCTCCTTTTAACAACTTATGATTCTATTTTACGAATGTTAATAGCAATCTAGGTCAAAGGTAGTGCAAAATTTTAAAAGGTACAAATTATCTACTAAAACAATAAACAAATAAGTATTAGAAAAATAATGAGAATTAGTTAATTTGAATAGGTTCAAACCTTAACGATTAACAAGGCTGGGGTTGATGAGATTAAGCAGAAGAGCGCCAACAAACAGGCGCTCTGATTTAATATATTATGCAGGCACACCGCTGTGAAATTTAAAGTCTTCATCTGGGGTTGAAATAAGCTCAGCTTCAAGCTGACCAAAAAATTCAACACGCTCAGTAATATCAAACTCACTGATTTCTTGCGCAAGAGTTAAATAATCTTGGTAATGACGCGCTTCAGAGCGCAGTAGTGAAATATAAAAATCACCTAAGCGTTTATCAACATGTGGGGCTAATTTAGCAAAACGCTCACACGATCGGGCTTCGATGTAAGCACCGATAATTAACTTATCTACCAAGGCATCTGGCTCGTAAGTTTTTACGTGGCGCAGCATACCCTTTGCATAACGGCATGGTGTAATGCTTTTATATTCAATACCGTACTCATCCATGATCTCAAGAACTTGATAAAAGTGATGTAGTTCTTCTTTGATGAGCATCACCATTTTATCAATGAGATCTTGCCCATAAGGTGAATTCGATTTTGGGATCATTGATTTAGTCAGCTTGTTTTTATCTGCAAGCTCACGCCAATCCCCTTCTCGCTTATAAATAAGTGTTTCAAATGGTTTTAACCACTCAAGCAACGCATCACTGCTTTCTTTATCAACCGCGTACTTACGAATTAAAAACATAGCAGACTGAGCTGCTTTTAATTCACAGATAAGATGGTCGATTAAAACCACATCTAAGTTTTCTTTTTTGGTTGCCGCAGCAATCCACTCATCGGGTGTTTCGCACTTTAAAAAAGAATGAATGGGCGCTAATAAATCAGAATAAGGCACTGAATAACTTCTCATCAAAAATCTTAAATCGATTTTATCACATAAATTAGCCCGCATTCCATGACCCACATCAGTGCAAAGTAATTTTCTATATGCACTAAAGAGTTACATTTAATCGACTATGTCGATTATTTCAGCTTCTTGACAAGACTTAATTACTGAACCATAACTTAATCAAAGCTGTACAAAAATAAAACAGCTCATATTCCTTTTTTACAGGGGCAATAATTATGATTCTAAACCACTTATGGGGCTTATACGCTCACCCACTCGAAGAATGGCAGACAATTGATAACCGTCACGAAAGCTTGCGCTATAGCTTATCGCACATTTTACTCATTGCCTGTATTCCTTCAATAATGGGCTACTATTCATCAGTTTATTTGGGCTGGAGTATTGGTGCAGGTGAGGCTGTATATTTAACCCATGATAGTGCATTACTTATCGCGGTTGCGATGTACTTTGCACTAATTGCGGGCGTTTTTGCACTGGCATACTTAGCTCATTGGATGGCAGTGACCTTTGGTGCAAAACCCACCTTTACACAAACCCTAGAGCTTGCAGCTTATACAGCAACGCCAGTATTTATGTCTTCATTTGCGGCATTCTTACCAGAGCTTTGGTTTGTGGTGTGTGTAGGCCTTGTAGCGTTGGCCTACTCTGTTTACTTACTCTACACAGGGGTGCCAATTTTAATGCACATTCCTGAAGAGCGAGGTTTTATCTATGCCAGTTCAGTAGTCACCTGTGGGCTGATCTTACTGGTAATTATTTTAGCTGCCACAGCTATTTTATGGACTAACGGAATTGTCCACCCTATGTTTACTTAAGTTCATTGTTATTTTCCTTTCTTTCCATAAACAAAAAAGGAGCTGTAAAGCTCCTTTTTTATACCAATCAAATCAAGGCTGATTAATCAGCGCTGTTTTCTTCTTGGTTATGTAACTCTAAACTTGCTGACATCGCATTTTCACGAGTTGATTTCGCTGAATCATTACGTAAACGGTCAATGTGGTTTAGGTAATCTTGATCGATATCACCAGTGATGTATTGACCATCAAATACTGATGTTTCAAAACGGGTGATTTCTGGGTTTTCTTGGCTTACTGCTGAGATTAAGTCATCTAGCGATTGATAGATAAGACCATCTGCACCAATGCTTGCGTTGATATCTTCAACTTCACGGCCATGAGCAATTAGCTCAGCTGCCGATGGCATATCAATACCATAAACGTTCGGGAAGCGAATCTCTGGTGCTGCTGATGCGAAGTAAACGTTCTTAGCACCTGACTCACGAGCCATCTCAACGATTTGCGCTGACGTTGTACCACGAACAATTGAGTCATCAACAAGTAATACGTTTTTACCTTTGAACTCACGGTCAATGGCATTCAGTTTTTGACGAACTGACTTCTTACGCATTTCTTGACCTGGCATGATAAACGTACGGCCAATGTAGCGGTTTTTAACAAAACCTTGGCGGTATGGCAGGTTAAGAGCTGATGCAATCTCAAGTGCTACGTCACATGATGTTTCTGGGATTGGAATAACCACGTCGATGTCTTTGTCAGCCCATTCACGCGCGATTTTCTCACCTAACTTAGTACCCATGTTTACACGTGTTGCATAAACAGACATACGGTCAATTGTTGAATCTGGGCGCGCAAAATAAACGAACTCAAAGATACACGGCGAGTAAGTTGCTTTTTCAGCACACGCTTGCGAGAAAAGTTGACCATCTTCAGTTACGTAAATTGCTTCACCTGGTGCAACGTCACGTACAAACTCAAAGCCATCTGTTTTTAAAGCAACGCTTTCTGATGCAAACATGTACTCAGTACCGTTTGCAGTTTCACGCTTACCAAATACTAGAGGGCGGATACCGTTCGGATCACGAAACGCAACAATACCGTGACCAATGATCATTGCAATCGTTGCATAACCACCGGTTACTTTATTATTCACTTCAGTTACCGCAGTGAAGATATCTTCAGCATCAAGTTTTAGCTTGTTCGATTTACTTAATTCATGCGCCATGATGTTAAGTAAAATTTCAGAGTCAGATGTTGTATTAACATGACGGCGAGCTTCTGAAAATAATTGCTGCTTTAATGCTTCTGCGTTTGTTAAGTTACCATTGTGCGCAAGTGCGATACCAAATGGCGAGTTAACATAGAAAGGTTGCGCTTCAGACGAGCTAGAAGAACCAGCTGTCGGGTAGCGAACATGGCCAATACCAATTGTACCTTGCAGACGTTTCATATGACGGGTATGAAATACATCTTTTACAAGGCCATTGGCTTTACGTAAGCTAAACGTGTTGTTTTCAATGGTAATGATGCCAGCTGCATCTTGACCGCGGTGTTGCAAAACAGTTAAGCCGTCATATAACGCCTGATTAACAGGAGAAGTTCCGACTATGCCAACGATACCACACATTAAATTTATCCTCGCCGATTAACGGTTTACAGAATTTAAAAAGCTCGAGTTGTTTTCGAGGTACGAGAAGAACCACTCAACAACAAAGCCAAATTCTGGAATCAAAATAGAGTTGCCCCACCAATGCGTATTAGGTGCACCGGTAAAAGCATCAAGAAAGAAGAGTAACGCGCTTACGACCAACACGCCACGAAGAGCACCAAACACTATGCCGAAAACACGGTCTGTGCCAGATAAACCAGTACGTTGTACAAGTTCACCTAAAATATAGTTTAGTAACCCACCCAACAGGAGTGTCGCAAAGAATAATATGGCTATTGCGGCTGCATTTCTTAAAAGGGGTTCTGAAATACTTGTTAGGAAGGATGCTAAATATTGGTAAAACAAACTAGAGATGATAAATGCGCCAGCCCATACAGCTAATGACATTGCTTCTTTTACAAAGCCACGTATTAAGCCGATGATAGTGGATAGTGCAATAATGCCAAGTATGGCGTAATCAACCCAGATCATAAGAACCAACTAGTCGTTAATTTGGGGCGCATTCTATACCCAAACCACCTGTGGATGCAAGAATTCAGCATGAGATAAAACGCATTTAGGCAAGGCATTGATTGTAGGGAATGGTGTCCCCTTGTCAAAATCAATAACGCAGAATAAATGCGTTTTAGCCATGCCCTTCGGGCGCTTCACAGGGCTTCCACTACTGTGTTGTGGCAATTTGAAAGGTACCTACATTCCTGCATCGCCCCGCCTTGTATTGAAAACCCTGTGACAGCGCTGAATCATGGATCTACAGGTGGTTTGGGTATTTGGAAAATGCCAGATCATTTTGTAATTTCAAACTGAGTAACTTTGCCGTTTAACTTGGTTAACTGCTTTAACTCAGGAAGCTTACTTTCTAACTCTTTCTTGCTAAGTGAAGGACCTACAAAGACTTTTGTCAGTGTGCCGTTCGGGGTTTTGATTGGGCGAGTGAAGGTTTTGAAACCATTCGCTTTTAATTTTTCTTGTAGTGATTTCACATTAGGTGCGTGAGAAAAACTGCCCAGTTGAATAACATAAGCCATTTGTGTGAGGTTCTCTTCTGGCTTACGGGTTGGCTCAGGCGTTTTAGCAGCTGGCTTAGCAGGCTCTTGCACTGCAACTTTCGGCTCAGCTTTGTTAATTACCGGCTCATCAGTTGAAGCTTCAACCATTTGCGGTGCAGTATCAATTTGCTGGGTTTCATTTGCGACAAGATCAGCATCGTTTGCTTGCGTATCTTCAACCGGGATTTGCGAAGGTTGCTCGGCAGAGGCGACTTTATTATCAATCACCTCTTGCAAGTCTATCGTAGTGAACTCAGGGCGTTCAGGAATAGCTTTAAAGCCTTCTTTATAATGAACCTTCTCACCATCCAAAATGTTTGGAATGAAGACAATAGCCGCCACAACCACAATCGTGGTGCCTACTAAGCGATTAATAAACCCTGCGTTCACCGATTTCCTCTCTATTTTTTAAAGTAATTGATGGCTGCAGCCACAGTTATAAACGAACCGAACACAATCACTAACGTGTTTTCATCAACATTTGGTAATAACGTATCTAGCGCAGTTTCAACACTCTCATAGTGCGTACTAGGCGCTGTTGATGTGGTTTCGGCTAGTGCTTTAGCAAGATTCTCAACTTTGTCGCCACGAAAACAATCTAAGCTTGCTAACGACCACTGGTCAACAACATTTGCCACGGCCGACATTGCAGCCACTTTATCTTTATCTGCAAGCATAGCGACTAATGCATGAATTTTAAACCCTTGATCTTTATACACGCTTAATTTGCGTGCCAAATATCGAGCTGACTCAGGATTATGTGCAACATCGGTAAAAACAAGCGGCTGCTGACTTAACTGCTGAAAGCGCCCTTCTACAATTAGATTCGCCAAGCAATCACGCACTTGTTGCTCACTTGGCAATAGCTCAAGTTTTGCAAGTAGGGTCAACGCGGTTGCTGCATTTTGACAAGGGATAGCGGGCTTAGCTAAGCGCCAATCGTTACCTTGGTACTGCCAGTTAAAGCCTTCATTATCTTCTGTGAATATGAAGTCACGGCCTGATAGAACCATATCAGCGTTAATTTCATTACCATAATCAGTCACTGTATGCGGAATCGCTAAATCGCCAACAATAGCCGGTGTATTGGTACGGAAAATACCGGCTTTATCGTAACCAACAAGTTCACGAGTATCGCCTAGGTATTCTTTATGGTCTAAATCTATGGTGGTGATCACACAAGCATGCGGGTTCACGATATTAGTCGCATCATAACGGCCACCCAGCCCCACTTCTAGCAGCACATAATCAACGGCGTGACGTTTAAAAATAGCAAGTGCGCCTAGGGTACCATACTCAAAATACGTGAGCTGCGTGTCACCACGGCCTTTTTCAAGCATATCGAAAGCATCAACATGGAATTGATCGTCAAGCTCTTGGCCATTAATACGTACGCGCTCGTTATAACGAATAAGGTGCGGCGAAGCATAAGTACCGACACTGTAACCCTGTGCAAGTAATAAGCTTTCAAGGCAACGGGCTGTGGTCCCTTTACCATTAGTACCTGCAATTAGGATTATTTTGCTTGATGTATCGAGTAAGCCGACTTGGTTTGCCACGCGTTCTACGCGCTCTAAACCCATTTCGATATTAGCAGGATGGACACTTTCTAAATAACAAAGCCAATCATCAAGGCTTGATGATTGGCTAGGAAGGATTTCTGTCATAGCGTTTAATCAGTTAAGCTGAAATTTACGCTACTCTATGCTCTTGTTCAGTAGAAGGCAAGTTCATAAATTTCGCTAAGATACGTGCAAGGGTGTCACGCATTTCACGACGGTCTACAATCATGTCGATTGCACCATGCTCTAGCAAGAATTCACTGCGTTGGAAACCTTCAGGAAGCGTTTCACGAACTGTTTGCTCAATTACGCGAGGACCCGCAAAACCGATAAGCGCTTTAGGTTCAGCAACGTTTACATCACCAAGCATTGCCAGTGATGCAGATACACCACCCATTGTTGGATCAGTTAATACTGAAATAAACGGTAAGCCTTTTTCGCTCATTTTTGCAAGTGCAGCACTTGTTTTAGCCATTTGCATTAATGACATAAGAGCTTCTTGCATACGTGCGCCGCCTGATGCAGAGAAACAAATAAGTGGCATGTCGTGCTCTAAACATTGATCTACAGCTTCTACAAAACGAGCACCTACTACTGACGCCATTGAACCACCCATAAACGAGAACTCAAAAGCAACAGCAGCAACAGGAATGCCTTTTAGGCGGCCTTTCATTGCTACAAGTGCGTCTTTCTCGCCACTTACTTTTTGTGCTTGGGTAATACGGTCAGAGTATTTTTTAGAATCTTTAAACTTTAATACGTCTTTTGGTTCGTGCTCTGCACCAATTTCTTGGCGATCAGCATCATCTAAAAAGTTTTCAAGACGTTTACGGCCACTTAAACGCATGTGGTGATCACACTTAGGACACACGTTGAGTGCTTTTTCTAATTCTGCTTTATATAAAATTGAATCACAGTCTGTACACTTAGCCCAAACCCCTTCAGGGATTTCTTTACGACCTGACGATTTAGTCGTTTTAGGTAAGATTTTTTCTAACCAACTCATTTGCAACTCTCTTAATGCTGTTCTGTGTCGCAGTCTGTTTAATTGGAAACACTCGCTTGTGTTTCTGATAACAAATAAACAGACAGATTTTTTCAATTAAAACATGAATTACCCGCAGACGATATAAAAAACTGGTCTTAGTAGTCGTGGACTTAAGACTAACTGTCTGAATCAGGTAAAAACAAAGGCCCTAAAGGTGTTTTAGGAATGCCAAAATGTTCTGGGTAATCCACATCAACTAAGTAAAGGCCAGCGGCTTTTGCTGTTGCACTTGCCTTAGCGCGCTCTTTTAAATCAAGTAATTCTTTTAACCACGCAGGTTCATGCTTATGAAGACCAATGTCCATCAAACACCCGGTGATGTTTCGTACCATGTGATGTAAAAACGCATTAGCTTTAATATCAATGATCACATAATCACCTTGGCGTTTTACCGATAAATGGTGAATAGTACGATTTGCTGTATTTGCTTGGCAGTGTAGTGCTCTGAACGAAGTAAAGTCATGCTCACCTATTAAATACTGACAGGCTTCTTGCATTTTAGTTTCGTCTAATGGGTGATGAAAATGGGTCACCCCTTCACTCATGATAGCGCCGCGATAGGTGTAATTATAAATCACATAGCGATAGCGACGTGCTGTGGCACTAAAACGAGCATGAAAGTCTTCGCTTACAGGCTTGGCAAAGCGAATAGCAATATCTTTTGGCAGTAAGGTATTCATACCCATCGTAAACGCGACCATTTCACGCTCAGCGTGAGTATCAAAATGGATCACCTGCCCAGTGCCATGTACACCCGCATCGGTGCGACCTGCACAAACAATTTCGACTGGATGATTACAAATACGCGACAACGCCGTTTCTACTTCTTGTTGTACGCTATTGACGTGTGATTGACGTTGCCAACCACTGTAACGCGCGCCGTTGTACTCTACTCCAAGTGCTACTCGCATAATGCTCTATTTACCTACTGTACTAAATGACGGGGCATTTTATGCGATCTACGAGCGCAATAAAAGCCACTGTAGTAGATCACATTGTTCTGGTTACTCAGATATCACACCAATTCGCTTAACTATAGTTGCGAGCTAGTATTAATCTTCTTCGATGTTATCGAGGCCCTTGGTGCCATCTTTAGCACGAAGCTTGTGGTGGATGGCTGATTTGATCAGCATATAGCCGCTAATAGGTGCGGTGATCAGTAAGAAAATTGAAATCAAAATTTCTTTCACACTGATGCCATCGTGGGTGTAGCTAAAATACACCATGGCAGCAATTAACAATGATGCCATGCCAAGCGTTGTTGCTTTAGTTGGACCGTGCAGGCGCATAAAGAAGTCAGGCATTTTCACAAGTCCGATTGAACCTATAAGAATAAAGCAACCACCAATTAATAATAAGATTGATACAATCCATTCACTCATCATTTGCTACCTTATTCAATAATATCGCCACGGAGCAGGTATTTACATACCGCTACAGTGCTCACAAAGCCAAGCATGGCGATTAATAATGCGGCTTCAAAATATAAATCGGTGCCCATGCTCATGCCATAAAGAATAATTAAAGCAATGGTATTTATGAACATAGTATCTAAAGCCAATATACGATCAGGTACCGACGGCCCAACAATTAAACGCCATAGGTTTAACAATAAAGATATGGCGATCATTGCAAAAACAATTAGAAAAACGGTATCTAGCATCGAAAAATCTCCTTAAGCGGTGCTTCGTAGCGCTGCTTAATAGTATTAATTAACGCTTGTTCATCAGCTAAATCAAGTACATGAATCAATAAGTAGCGCTGCTGAATTTCTTCGCCCTCTTCGAGTGACTCAGGAATAGGATAAACCTCTGCGCTCACAGTACCCGGTGTTAAAGATACTGTGCTTGCCAAAATAGTGATTGGCATTTCATGGCTTAAATCCAATGGTACTTTGATAAAACCTGGGCGTAACTTTTTCGTTGGTCCAAGGATCAACAGAGCAACTTGTAAGTTAGCAGTCACAATATCGTACAGCACTAACAATAAGTGCCTAAACGCAAGACCTGGCCTTACAATAAGAGGCTGTGGATCACGAAATGGGAATGTGATCCACGGAATAGTAATAGCAAAAAATGCAGCTAAAAACAGATGTCCTGGCGACACACTATTATTTAACAACAGCCATACAATGAATAATAAAACACTGCGAAATGGTGTTGGCAACCAACGAAAGCGAGCTTCTAAACGCATTATTGGCCTCCTTGTAATACAGCGTTGATGCTAGTATTGATATCAAACAACTGCTCTGACGTTGCTAACATATAGTCTGAAATCGGTCCTGCAAATACAACCATTAATGGTGAACACGCAAGTAATGCAACTACAGCTATCACTTTAACAGGGTGTGCTTTGGTGCCTTCAATTGCTTCACTGTCTTTATGGGTGTGATCCCAAAATAAGCTGGTACCGGCTCGTGAAACCGCCACTAATAACGCTAAACTCGAAACTAGATATATTGGCCAAAACAACATGGCTTTTTCGCTATCTAGCGTGCTCTTTAAAATCCATACCTTGCCGACAAAGCCAGATAACGGTGGCATACCCACAACAGCAAGCGCAGCCACTACAAAACAAGTACCAAGTAAATATGGCTGTGCAACGGCGCGCCCTGCAACTAACCGGTCAGCAACTTTACCACGTTGCTGAGCAATTAAATCCGCAATTAAGAATAGTGCAGCGCAAATAATGGTTGAATGCACTAAGTAGTAAAGTAATGCAGCTGTTGCAGAGATATTTTGAATCGCAACCAATGCCACTAAAGTACCTACAGATACAACAACCAGATTCGCAATAAGCTTTCTAAAATCTTGACTTGCTAACACACCAATACCACCCATCACTATGGTCGCAAGTGCTAAGCCCCATAACCAAGGCTGTGCCATATGAGCAAGCTCACCAGCATTATCACCAAATATTACGGTATACACGCGCAGCATGGCATACACACCGACCTTGGTCATAATCGCGAATAATGCAGCAACTAATGGCATTGCACTGGCGTAGGTATTCGGTAGCCATAAATGTAACGGTAATAACGCGCCTTTTAACGCAAAAACCACGATTAACAGCAGGCCACCAATTTTGGCAAGGTAAACATCATCGCCCGTCAGCTGTGGTACTTTTTGCGCTAAATCAGCAATGTTCAATGTGCCTAGCACACCATAAAGTACACCCAGCGCAATTAAGAATACGCTTGAACCAATCAGGTTTAAAATGACGTACTGCAGTGCAGCACGAGTGCTTTGTTTGTTGCCGGCATGCATCAATAATGAATACGAAGCAATCAATAGCACTTCAAAAAATACAAACAGGTTAAATACATCGCCAGTTAAAAAGGCGCCATTTACGCCTAACACTAAAAAGTGCACTAACGGATGGAAAAAGCTCCCTTTTTTATCATCACCTGCACAGCTATAAAGCACGACAACCGCACCAAGGAAACTGGTAAGTAGCACCAGTAGCGTTGCTAGCCTATCGGCAACCAGCACAATACCAAATGGTGCAGACCAATCACCAATTGCATAAACAAGCGGTGCAGTACTATTTACGTGAAATAATAAATAAGCGCTGACCAATAGTGTGACAATCGACAAAATAACCGACGAAACACGACGAATATGTAAGTTTTTACCACATGGCGGCATGAGTAAAATAACCCCTGCCAACATCGGAATTAAAATTGGTAAAGAAGCTAAATGCTGAATCATTTTTGCTCCTTCGATGATTTAACAAGGTGGCCATCAACATGGTCATTACCCAAGTCTGCACGACCACGAATCGCTAAAATAACCACAAAAGCGGTCATCGCAAAGCCAATTACAATGGCTGTTAAAACCAGCGCTTGAGGGAGTGGATCGGCATACTCACTGCCTGTACCAAGTACAGCGGCTTTGTTAATAGTTAAGCGACCTGAAGAGAATAAAAACAGGTTAACTGCATACGACAACATAGTCAGGCCGAGTACCACTGGGAAGGTACGAGCCCGCAATATTAAGTAAATTCCGCATGCAACCAGCACGCCGACGCATGATGCGTACAATACTTCCATTAAATATTTACCTCTTGCTTGGGTGTATCAGCAGTTAATTTACCTAAACTTGCTAAAATCATCAGCGTTGCACCTACAACAGTTAAATACACACCTAAATCAAATACGATAGCACTAGCAAGTTCTGTCTTGCCGACTAGCGGAATATCAAAATAATCAAACCAGGTTGTTAGGAATGGACGTTCGAAGAACCAACTTCCAAGACCTGTAAACAATGCAATAGCAATACCTGACGCAATAATCTTACGATAATTCACGTCAAATCTGTCTGCAATCCAGTGCGAACCATTAGCCATATATTGCAAAATAAATGCAATCGCGGTAACTAGCCCTGCAATAAAGCCACCACCTGGTAAGTTATGACCACGTAAGAAAATATACGCAGACACAAGTAATGCCAGTGGTAACAAGCTTTGTGAAATACTCGACAGTAGAATTGGGTAACGCTCTCTTGCCCATGGGCGCCCTTCACTATCACTTGCTGGCATAAACAGCGGCAAGTTAATAAGAAGCTTATAAATACCTAATGCAGCAATACCTAGTACGGTAATTTCACCTAAGGTATCAAAACCCCTAAAGTCAACGAGGATTACGTTTACAACGTTAGTACCACCACCGCCAGTCTTTGCATTGGCAACAAAGAAGTCAGAAATTGACTCAAGTGGTCTTGTCAGAAGCGCATAACAAATACTCGCCACAACCACACCAATTGCCGATGAGATACCTAGGTCACGCAGAATACGCAGTGAGCTTGATTCTTTCGGAGTACGCTGTGGTAAAAAGAACAGTGCAAGCATCAGTAGCATTACGGTGACAACTTCAACCGTTAACTGAGTCAGCGCTAAATCTGGCGCCGAGAATCGAGTAAATGCAACAGATACCATCAGGCCTACGATTGAAATCATAATCAAAGATATCATTCGTGAACGGTGCCAAATAACCGTTGCCAGCGCACCAATTATTAGTAAGCCAGCACCAATAGCATTATGGAAATCGATTGGCGTTAACTCACTTGCTCCTGCTAACTGGCGCATTTCAAATAAAGGCCAGCCCGCACACATAAGCACCACAGCAATCATCACAAAGGCATAACGCTGTAACGAGCCATTTTCGATTCGTTTAATCTTTTCTTGTGACCACTTAATTAAGCTATATAAGCCACGCTCAAAGCCTTTTTTAGCATTCAGAGTTGGCAATGAAGCTTGGAAGTGGAACAGGTGCTTACGCTGCACATAAATCATCACACCCACGCTTGTTGCAATAAAGCTCATCAACAGAGGTAAATTAAAGCCATGCCATACAGATAGCTTATAATCAGGAGCAGCATCGCCAAGCACTGCATAAGACGCCGAAGCTAAAATATCACTTACTGCGAAGTGCGGGAACATACCGACGAGTAAACACAGCACAACCAAAATTTCGATTGGTACACGCATATAGCGTGGTGGCTCATGGGGCTGTTTTGGCAAATCGATTGGGTCGCCGTTAAAAAACACGTCGTGAATAAAGCGCGCTGAATACGCGACAGAGAGTGCACCAGCAATAGTCGCTAACACTGGAATTAACCAAGACATAGAGCCAAGCACTTGCTGATGTAGTGTTTCGGCAAAGAACATTTCTTTCGACAAGAAACCATTTAACAGTGGCACGCCCGCCATAGCTGCAGCTGCCACCATAGCAAGTGTAGCGGTATACGGTATAAATCGCCACATACCATTAAGTTTACGCATGTCACGGGTGCCAGTTTCATGGTCAATGATACCCGTTGCCATAAATAACGACGCTTTAAAGGTTGCGTGGTTAATAATGTGGAAGATAGCAGCCACTGTAGCAAGCTCAGTGTCTAAACCAAGCAGTAAGGTAATTAAACCTAAATGGCTGATTGTTGAATACGCCAGTAAGCCTTTTAAATCATGCTTAAATAACGCGATATATGCGCCAACCAATAAAGTCGCCAGACCCGTCATTGCCACTAAGATAAACCATGTATCTGTACCTGAAAGCGCAGGATAAAAACGCGCTAATAAAAAGATACCTGCTTTAACCATGGTTGCAGAGTGTAGGTAGGCACTGACTGGTGTCGGTGCCGCCATCGCATGTGGTAACCAAAAATGAAATGGAAATTGTGCAGATTTAGTAAATGCACCTAGTAGCACTAATACCAGCGCAGCTTCATAAAGTGCATGAGATTGAATAAGCGCTTTGCTTGCTAAAATCACATCAAGATTATAGCTACCAACAATATCACCAATTAGTAATAAACCAGCTAGTAACGCAAGACCACCGGCACCAGTAATAGCAAGTGCCATACGCGCGCCTTTGCGAGCTTCTGACTTATGCCACCAATAGCTAATCAATAAGAACGAGCTAATACTGGTGAGCTCCCAGAAAAACCACAGCTGGATCACATTATTCGACATCACGATGCCGACCATTGCGGTCATAAATAGCATTAAATAGCAGTATAGCTTTGGCATTGAGTCGCTACTACTCAAGTAATAACGCGCATAAAAAATCACCAGGGTACCAATACCCAAGATCATATATAGAAAAAGTAACGTTAAACCATCAAGTCGAAACGAGACTTGCATGTTTAAAAGAGGGATCCACTCAGCAGTGTAGCGAATTGTTTCACCAGAAAAGACTGCAGGGGTATACGAAAATACAATTCCAAGGGCAATCAAAGGCGCTAACATGGTCAAAGCAGTGCTTTGGTTACGTGTTAGTTTTGAAGTGCAGGATGAAATAACACTGCCGATTAAGGATAACAGGGGTATCCAGAGCAAAGTCATAATTAGGAGCCTTTTAGTGTCATAAGAATATCAATACCGCTCTAGTTTTAATTAGTTGCGTACTGTTCATTTGGATGGTTAAAAGTTGGCTTCAAAAAAAGCTTACAATGCGTATAGTTATACTGATCAGGTGCTATTTTGTCTATAGGAGACACACCTATTCGCACAACATTTAACCACTTCGCATACTAAAATAGCAATAAATAGACGATTAGTCAGAAAAATTCTGCTCTTTGGAAGCTGTTGTAAACACTGGCTTTAAGCCTAAAAAGGCAAAATATTCAGAAAACCGAATCGGCTTTGTTAAGGGCTGGTTAATTTGTTTTAGCCAAAGTTCTCGATATTGATCAGACAGGCTCATAGTTTGGTACTGCATAATCGACCAATTAGGGCTTGGTTTATAGGCTAGCTGATTGCTACAAGCGATACTTTTTTGCCAGCCTTTTGGTGGGGATACCTTATTTGCAATAAACAGATTTGGCGCAACCAGCCCCTGTTGCTTACATAGCCACTGTTGTTTTTGATCTGCTAAAACATATTCATCTTCAAAGCCATTAAAATGCATTAGCTCATGTAAAAATACCGCGTAAGATTGCGATGAATTGATATGCATAATCCCGCCAAGCACATTAGCAGCCCCTCGCTTTGACATCATGACAATAAAGTCAAAACCTTCAGGCCACGGATGCGCTGCCGCATTTTGCCAGTTACACTTAAGCGCCCCACTACTATCATCACAACTAAACTTATCAGCAACATAAACAACGTCAGTAAAACAAAAGCTGCCTTTTGCAGGCTCAGGCGCTTTACTGTATTGCTGCTTATACTGCTTTAAAGTATCAATGCCCTTGTAATGATCTGTCATCATTAAAACATTAAATTGGCACTGACTGCTTGCTTGTATACTTGATGTTGATAAGGCTAATTGCTGTTGCTGCGCATAAGCTGGGTCAATTTGAGCTGGCGGCATTTGTTGCTGCAACAGCCAAGCTTGCTTGGCATTTCCCTTAGGTAACTTACCAGCTTTACCTAGGTAACTTATATCGAGCCACTGGTTTGCTCTGACTAGCTGCTCCGCTAAGGTTTGTTGCTGAGCTGAATTGAATTTAGCAAAGTAAGGCTGCCACCATAATTTTGCTGCAGTGTAATCTTGTTGCTGCAAAAATCTGAGCGCAAGCTGATACGCCGCATTACTATCATTAAGCGTTGCTAACTGACGAAGCTGTGAGTTACTCAGCACTAAATGCTGCAAATTAATGGCGCTGGGTGCCAAATGATAGATAGCTGTTGCTTGTGAAGGAATAGTTTTTGCGTAATAAGCGTAAGCGGGAATAAAACGAGACACTGAGCTTGATACAAAACCCAAGCTCAGTACTAGAATAACAGTAAAAAAAACCTTAGCTTGCGTTTTCACCAGCCATTAACTCAAGCTCTAAGCGGGCATATTTGTATTCAACAAACTCATGCACATTGGTGGCAAGGGCAAGTCTAAAGTAATCGGCAGCAAGATAGTTATCACCCGCCGCTTGATGCATCTTCGCTAGGTAGAAATAAGCTTCGCATAAGCGGTGCGCATACTCTTGCTCTGAAGTTACACCTTCAATAATGCCAGATAAAAACTCAAACTCACTGATGTCACCTAAATAAAGTGCCAACAGTTGGTAACCCCATTGAGACTCATCAACCCCCTGCGAGTTAGCTTTTAAATCAATTAAGGCCTGCGCTTTATCAGCTTCTGATTGAGCTAAATAAAGCCATAGCACACGGTAAGGGTCGCTTGGCGAACGATTTAAAAACTGCTGTAAATCATCTTGTGCAAGTGATGGACGGTCACCATAGTAAAGGGCAATACCACGATTTAAATAGGCATACTCATGCTGCTCGTTAAGCTCAAGCGCCGAATCAAAAAACTCATAAGCTTGTTCATACTGCTGCATTAGTGTGTGATGAATGCCTAAGAAGTTATACACTTCTGCTAGGTCTGGTTTAAGCTTAATCGCACGGTTAAAGTCAATACGCGCCAAGGTCGACATACCTAAGCTGTCAAATAATACACCGCGATCGTAATAAAGTTTGGCTTGTTGCTCGGCACTTAAATCAGCACGGTTTAGTAGTTCAGAATAGCGAGCAATCGTAATTTCGTTACGAAAATCAGGTGCTAATGGTGCAGTAAAAGGCACATTAACAATAGGGACTGACTCAGGTTGTGAAGTTGTTTGACATGCACTTAAAGAAAAAATAGCCACAGCGGTCAATGCTAAGTGTTTAAAAATCATTAAATTCCTTAATACCTGAATTCTCTGTAGACAAAGGCGAAGCGGATAGGTTTCATTAAAGCATAAAAAAAGGGGCTAAACAGCCCCTTTTTCTTATATCCAGCAAATAACTGGTTATTCAATCATCATTAAGCGTCTTTAGACTCTTCTGCTTTTTCTTCAGCAGCTGGTTCCATTGCTTCTTTGATGCTTAGACGTACACGACCTTGGCGATCTACTTCAAGAACTTTAACTTTAACTTCTTGGCCTTCGCTTAGGTGGTCAGTTACGTTGTTAACACGCTCTGTGCTGATTTGTGAAATGTGCACTAGACCGTCTTTACCCGGAAGGATATTAACGAACGCACCAAAATCAACGATACGTACAACTTTACCAGTGTAGATAGTACCGACTTCTAGTTCAGCAGTTAATTGCTCGATACGCTTGATTGCATCGTTTGCGCTGATGCCGTCAGTTGCAGCGATCTTGATTGTACCGTCATCTTCGATTTCGATCGTTGTGCCAGTTTCTTCAGTAAGTTGACGGATAGTTGCGCCACCTTTACCGATAACTTCAGCAATTTTCTTCGCAGGGATTTGCATTGTGTAGATGCGTGGTGCGAATTGAGATAACTCTTCAGAAGGTGCTGCAATCGCCTCGTCCATAACACCTAAGATGTGTAGACGTGCTGCTTTCGCTTGTTTAAGAGCGATTTGCATGATTTCTTTAGTGATACCTTCGATCTTGATATCCATTTGTAGTGCAGTGATACCGTTTGAAGTACCCGCTACTTTAAAGTCCATGTCACCTAAGTGATCTTCATCACCTAAGATATCTGAAAGAACAACGAAATCGTCGCCTTCTTTAACTAGACCCATCGCGATACCAGCAACAGATGCTTTGATTGGTACACCTGCGTTCATAAGTGCTAGTGACGTACCACATACTGATGCCATAGACGATGAACCGTTTGATTCAGTGATTTCTGAAACAACACGGATTGAGTATGGGAAGTCAGTAAGTGTAGGTAGTACCGCAGCAATACCACGCTTAGCTAGGTTACCGTGACCAATTTCACGACGCTTCGGAGAGCCTACAAAACCTGTTTCACCTACGCAGAACGGAGGGAAGTTGTAATGAAGCATGAAGTGATGCTTGTTAGTACCTGTTAAGTCGTCGATTAACTGTGAATCACGCTCAGTACCAAGCGTTGCAGTTACAAGTGCTTGCGTCTCACCACGCGTGAAGATTGCAGAACCGTGAGTACGTGGTAAAACACCTGTCATTACGTCTAGTGCACGAACCATATCTGGTTCACGACCATCGATACGTTTTTCACCAGCGATGATACGGCCACGAACGATTTCTTTTTCTAAAGAACCGAATAGTTTGCCAACTTCTTGCGTATCTAGCTCTTCGCCTTCAGCAAGTTCAGCTGTTAATGTAGCAACAACTTCTTCTTTCGCTGCACCTAGTGCTTCTTTACGCGCTACTTTGTCAGTGATGCGGTATGCTTCACCTACTTTATCAGCAGCAATTGCAGAGATTTTCTCAGCAAGTGTTACGTTTTTCTCTGGTGCAGTCCAATCCCAAGCTGGTTTACCAGCTTCAGCTTTGAACTCGTTGATTGCGTTGATGATAGCTTGAGATTGCTCATGACCATAAACAACCGCACCTAACATTACGTCTTCAGATAGTGTTTCAGCTTCTGATTCAACCATAAGTACTGCGTTATCAGTACCAGCAACAACTAGGTCTAATTGGCTTTCTTCAAGCTCAGCTAGTGTTGGGTTAAGTACGTATTCACCGTTGATGAAACCAACACGTGATGCACCGATAGGACCATTGAATGGAATACCAGAGATAGCAAGTGCTGCTGAAGTACCAATCATAGCAACCATGTCAGGTTGGATTTCTGGGTTAACAGAAACAACTGTCGCGATTACTTGTACTTCGTTTACGAAACCGTCTGGGAAAAGTGGACGGATTGGACGGTCGATTAGACGAGCGATAAGTGTTTCGCCATCGTTAGGACGACCTTCACGCTTAAGGAAACCACCAGGGATACGACCCGCAGCGTACATACGCTCTTGGTAGTTAACTGTTAGTGGGAAGAAGTCTTGACCTGGTTGTGCATCACGCTTACCAACAACAGTAACTAATACTGAAGTATCGCCAATGCTTGCTAGTACTGCGCCGTCTGCTTGACGAGCGATTGCACCAGTTTCTAGAGTCACTGTGTGTTGACCTAGTTGAAATTCTTTAATAATTGCTTGCACTTAAAAATGTCCTTTAAATGTAAAAGCAACTCAGAGCTGTGCTCCGAATTGGTAAAAAATAGTCCATCAAAGTACCAATTACAGTACTTAATTGTGCTTATGAAAACACGATTAAGTACTACAATTGGCAATGATGTTTTTTGATATCTAAGCAGTATCCACTACCTAGGTGTGCGCTAGTATACCTTTCATGCGCGCACAAAAAAAGGGGCTAAATAGCCCCTTTTCTCGTAATCTAGTTCTTAGCGACGTAGGCCAAGCTCTTGGATTAACGCAGTGTAACGTGCAATGTCTTTACCTTTAAGGTAGTCAAGCAGTTTACGGCGTTGGCTTACTTTGCGAAGAAGACCACGACGTGAGTGGAAGTCGTGCTTGTGGCTAGCAAAGTGACCTTGAAGCTTGTTGATATCGAAAGTTAGAAGTGCAACTTGTACTTCAGGTGAACCAGTGTCGCCTTCAGCGCGTGCAAATTTAGCGATGATTTCAACTTTTTCTTGATTGCTTAGTGACATAGTAACTCCAAAAATTAATTTAAATTGTGTTTTAGCCGATCACTAATTCAGCCAAAACGATTGAGCGGGGCGTATTCTACCCAGCTTTGCTAATAACTACAAGGTAATCTTTACTCAGGCAGTTGATTTGATAAGCCACGCTTTGATTTTAAATGACCGTCTTTATGACGCTCACCGGTACCAATGAACACCCCATCAGCCATTACCTTTACCACACCATCTGGTACAGGCTTACCAATCACGACTGTTTGACCATGACTAAATGCCACGCCCTGCTCTTGAGTAATCTCAATCACAGGTAAATCAACCAAAGCAGTATCCATTGGCAATAGTAGCTCATCTAGGTAGCTTGAAGGCGCAACATCGTCTGCTTTTGCTTGCTGTAGCTTTTCTTCAAGTTGCTCAAGAGTGACCATTTTCTCACTTGGGTAATGGCCAACTGCACTGCGATGTAACATGATGACATGCGCACCACAGCCAAGCTTTTCACCTAAGTCGTCAACAATAGTACGAATATAAGTGCCTTTAGACACATGTGCCGTCATTTGTACTTCGTTATTAGCTTCATCAAACTCATCAAGCGTTAAACTAAATACATTAATTTTTCGACACTTACGCGGCACTTCGATACCTTCGCGGGCATATTTATACAAAGGCTGACCTTGGTATTTTAGCGCAGAGTACATCGAAGGGTATTGATCCGACTCACCTAAGAAACTGGCAATTTGCTCAGCTAATTGTTCACGGGTGACCGATACGTCGCGCGTTTCAACCACTTCACCATCTGAATCAGAGGTCGTGGTTCGCTCACCAAGTTTGGCGCGTACAACATAGGTTTTGTCAGTATCAAGCAAGAACTGGGTAAACTTAGTCGCTTCACCAAAACAAATAGGCAGCATACCCGTCGCGAGCGGATCAAGCGCACCGGTGTGGCCTGCTTTTTGAGCAAAGTAAATTCCCTTTGCTTGCTGCAATGCTTTGTTTGATGAAATACCTTGCGGCTTATTAAGTAATAAGATGCCGTCAATAGCACGACCTTTACTGCGTCTAGCCATTAGTCTTTAGTGCCTTCTTCGCTGTCATCTTCGTCTACATGCTTGGCATTGTCTTCACGAATAACTGAGTCAACCAAGTTTGAAATACGCATACCTTCCATAAGCGAGTTATCGATCACAAAACGTAACTCAGGCATGATGCGCGCACGAATACGTTTACCTAATAAAGAACGAATATAACCCGTTGCTTCATTTAAGATTTTAGCGCTTTGCTTGGCTTTATCTTCATCATCAGTATTAAACACTGTGATAAATACTTTTGCGTAAGATAAGTCGCGAGATACCTCAACCGCAGACACTGTCACCATGCCTAAGCGTGGATCTTTGATTTCGCGTTGAAGAATAACAGCAATCTCTTTTTGAATTTGCTGTGCAACACGATCAGTGCGAGAAAATTCTCTCATTTCATTTCACTCTAAAATAATAACTTATTGATGTTAAAGAATAAGTTAATTTAATTACGAATACACAAATGGGGGCTAGGCCCCCATTTAAAGCAATAACTTAAACGAAATTAAAGTGAACGTTGTACTTCAACCGTCTCGAATACCTCGATTTGGTCGCCAACTTTAACATCGTTGTAGTTCTTAACGCCGATACCACATTCCATACCGTTACGAACTTCTTGTACGTCATCTTTAAAGCGACGTAGTGACTCAAGTTCACCTTCATAGATAACCACGTTATCACGAAGTACACGGATAGGCGCGCTACGCTTAACGATACCTTCAGTAACCATACAACCTGCGATTGCACCAATCTTAGGTGACTTGAACACGTCACGAACTTCAGCAAGACCAATGATCTCTTGCTTGAATTCTGGTGCAAGCATACCTGACATCGCTTGTTTAACTTCTTCAATCAGGCTGTAGATTACGCTGTAGTAACGTAAATCTAGGTTTTCTGACTCAATTACTTTACGAGCTGATGCATCAGCACGTACGTTAAAGCCAACAACGATTGCGTTAGACGCCGCTGCAAGAGTTGCATCAGTTTCAGTGATACCACCTACACCTGAACCAACAATCTTCACTTTAACTTCATCAGTAGAAAGCTTAGTTAATGAATCAGCAATTGCTTCAATTGAACCTTGTACGTCAGCTTTAAGAACGATGTTAACTTCTGATACATCGCCTTCAGCCATGTTCGTAAACATGTTTTCAAGCTTCGCTTTTTGTTGACGAGCAAGCTTCACTTCACGGAACTTACCTTGACGGTAAAGTGCTACTTCACGCGCTTTACGCTCATCTTTAACTACTGTTGCTTCATCACCAGCAGCAGGGATACCAGATAGACCTAAAATCTCAACTGGGATAGATGGACCCGCAGACTTGATGTCTTTACCGTTCTCATCTTTCATCGCACGTACACGGCCATATTCAAGACCACAAAGTACGATATCACCTTGGTTAAGCGTACCAGACTGAACTAGGATTGACGCAACTGGACCACGACCTTTATCTAGACGCGATTCAATTACAACACCTGCAGCCATACCTTCAGCTGGTGCAGTTAGCTCAAGTAGCTCAGCTTGCATTAATACCGCTTCAAGTAGGTCATCAATACCTAAACCTGTTTTCGCAGAGATGTGTACAAACTGTGTTTCACCACCCCACTCTTCTGGGATAACGTCTAATTGTGCCAGCTCGTTCTTAACGCGATCAGGGTCGATGCCTTCTTTATCCATTTTGTTTACTGCGATGATTAAAGGAACGCCTGCAGCACGCGCGTGCTGAACCGCTTCTTTAGTCTGTGGCATTACACCATCATCCGCAGCAACTACTAGGATTACGATATCCGTTGCTTTAGCACCACGTGCACGCATTGATGTAAACGCGGCGTGGCCTGGAGTATCTAAGAAAGTAATCATGTTGCCATTCGTTTCAACGTGGTATGCACCAATGTGCTGAGTAATACCACCGGCCTCACCAGAAGCAACTTTTGCTGAACGAATGTAGTCAAGTGTTGACGTTTTACCGTGGTCAACGTGACCCATTACTGTTACAACCGGTGCACGAGGAATCGCTTTACCTTCTTCGCTACGGTCGTTTAGAACTTTCTCTTCTAATTCGTTTTCTTTAACGATAATAACCTTGTGACCCATTTCTTCAGCAACAAGCTGCGCTGTTTCTTGGTCAATCACTTGGTTGATGGTAACCATGTCACCCATCTTCATCATCGTTTTAACAACTTCAGCACCTTTAACTGCCATGCGTGATGCAAGCTCAGCAACAGTGATTGTTTCACTGATACGAACTTCGTTTTTCACGTCAGCCGTTGGTTTTTGGAAACCATGTTGTAAAGACGTTGGTGCTTTAAGCTTGCCTTTCTTACCTTTAGGACCGGCAGCGTGTTTATCTTTTTGAGGTCCTTTTTTCTTTTTCTTACGACGAGCGCTATTCTCTTCACGTGCATCAGATTCATCTTCTGCTTCACGTGCGTAAGTTGAAGTCGTAAGGTGGTGATCAGCATTTTCTTCACGCTGCTTACGCTCTTCTTCTTCCTTTTTCCAGCGAGCTTCATTTTCTTCAGCTAGCTTTCTTGCCTCTTCTGCTTGACGTTTCGCTTCTTCTTCAGCTTTTCTCAATGCGGCCTCTTCTGCTTCTTTTTGCAGACGCTCAGCTTCGGCGCGATCTTGTTCAGACTTAGCACTTTGCTCTGGGGTCATCTGCTTCTGTTTCGCTTTACGCTCAGCTTCAGCTTTACGTTTAGCCTCTTCTTTGGCTTTACGCTCAGCTTCTTCTTTCGCTTTGCGCTCTGCCTCTTGTTTCGCTTTAAGCTCCTCAGCTTCTTGCTGGGCTTTAAGCTCTGCTGCTTTACGTGCAGCTTCTTCTGCAGCTAAACGCTCTTCTTCTTGCTGTTGCTCAATGGCGCTTTTCTTAACGTAAGTACGTGTTTTACGTACTTCAACTTGCACAGACTTCGCTTTACCTGTAGAGCCAGTTACGCTTAGCGTACTTTTGCTTTTACGTTGCAAAGTCATGCGAGCTGGGCCTTCTGAGCCCGTGCCGCCGTGCTGCTTGCTCAAGTGATCTAATAACGTCGACTTTTCAGACTCAGTTACCATATCACCTGCTTTTTTAGAAATACCGGCTTGTTCTAGCTGCTGTAGTAATTTATCAACAGTTGTACCAATATCTCCGGCTAGTTTTTCAACATTTACTTCTGCCATAGTGTGTAATACCTCCGTTAATAAATTACTCGTCTGCGAACCAACAAATGTTACGCGCAGCCATAATCAGCTTGCCAGCTTCTTCTTCTGAAAGTTCAGTGATGTCTACTAACTCATCAATGCCTTGCTCAGCTAAGTCTTCTAGTGTTATTACACCTTTACTTGCCATAACAAATGCAAGGTGACGCTCTAAGCCTTCAAGCGCTAGTAGGTCTTCTGCAGGTTCTGCACCTTCTAGGCTTTCTTCAGTTTTAAGCGCTTTCGTTGTTAATGCGTCTTTTGCACGTGAACGTAAGATATCAACTGTTTCTTCATCTAAACCGTCGATTTCTAAGAATTCTGATGCCGGTACGTAAGCCACTTCTTCAAGTGTTGAGAAACCTTCGTTGATAAGTAATGTTGCAAACTCATCATCAATATCTAGGTATTCAGTGAATAAGTTGATTAGCTTATCTGATTCAGCTTCGTTCTTCGCACGCATGTCATCAACTGTCATTACGTTTAATTCCCAACCAGTTAACTGGCTAGCAAGACGAACGTTTTGACCATTACGACCGATTGCTTGTGCTAGGTTATCTGCTTCAACAGCGATATCCATTGAATGTGTATCTTCGTCCATTACGATTGACGCAACTTCTGCTGGCGCCATTGCATTGATAACGAATTGCGCTGGGTTGTCATCGTAAAGAACGATATCAACACGCTCACCACCAAGCTCAGTTGAAACTGCTTGTACACGTGCACCACGCATACCAACACACGCACCTACTGGGTCGATACGTTTGTCGTTAGATTTTACCGCGATTTTTGCACGAGAACCTGGATCACGTGCAGCTGCACGTAGTTCAATCATCTCTTCGCCAATCTCTGGCACCTCAATGCGGAAAAGTTCCATTAGCATTTCTGGCTTAGAACGCGTTACAAATAACTGCGCGCCACGTGCTTCTGGCTTAACTTCGTAAAGAAGACCACGGATACGGTCACCTGGACGGAAGTTTTCACGCGGTAACATATCATCACGGTAGATAACCGCTTCAGCATTGTTACCAAGGTCAAGTACGATTGCGTCACGGGTTGCTTTTTTAACAACACCTGTTACTAATTCGCCTTGTTGATCTTTGTATTCTTCAACCACTAATGCACGCTCAGCTTCACGTACTTTTTGTACGATAACTTGCTTAGCCATTTGTGTTGTAATACGGTCAAACTTGATTGACTCTATTTGTTCTTCAACGTAATCACCTAATTGTAGGCTTTCGTCTTCAACCTGAGCCGCTTCAAGTGTGATTTCGCTGTAAGGGTTTTCTAAAGAACCATCTTCAAGAACTTCAGCAATCTTCCAACGACGGAACGTGTCGTAATCACCTGTTTTACGGTCGATTGATACGCGAACTTCAATTTCGCCATCGTGTTTTTTCTTTGTTGCAGTCGCTAATGCGAACTCTAACGCTTCAAAAATCTTTTCTTTTGGAACCGCTTTCTCATTGGAGACGGCTTCAGCAACCAATAATATTTCTTTTGCCATGGGTTATGCCTCGCTTGCCCTATTCCTTCGCACTCGAATTAAAACTTTGCGATGATGTTCGCACGTTCAATGTTACTAAGCATAATCATATGCTCAGCGCCATCTGCTGAAAGTGTGATCATATCACTGCTAACTGATACTAAATCGCCTTTAAAGTTACGACGACCATCTTGCGGAAGCTTTGTACGCACGCGTACTTCTTCTCCTTGCGCCTTCTCGTAGTGATCTTGTTTGAATAATGGACGATCAACACCAGGAGACGAAACTTCCAAATCATATTCATTTGTAATTGGGTCTTCGACATCTAAAATTGCGCTAACTTGACGACTAACGTCGGCACAATTGTCAACCGTAATCCCTGCATCGTGATCGATATAAACACGTAATGTAGAGTGGCGACCAGCTTGCACAAACTCAAGACCATGTAACTCAAAGCCTAACATTTCAACGGCCGGTGAGAGCATGGCTACTAAATCTTGCTCAAGTTTTGTCACGAAAATCCTCCATACAAACAAAAAAAGGGCATATAGCCCTGAAATACTGAGTTTAATAATGATTTAAAATCACCGCCAAGCAGATACAACAACGCCCCGAACCAAGCGGGGCGTCACACCTAAAGCATAAAACTGTGTGGCCTAGGGCCAAGCTTGGTTGCGAGTAAGTCACCTGACTAAATTAAACTAGATAGCCTAAACGCAAAACGCGCATTACCAGAATGCGCGACTTCATACAGTAAAAATTACTGTGCATACTAAGTACACTTACAATGCCTTAGCATGTATTTGGTTGCGGGAGCCGGATTTGAACCGACGACCTTCGGGTTATGAGCCCGACGAGCTACCAGGCTGCTCCATCCCGCGCCAATAGATATTAAAAGTAACTTAATATCATTTAATCGAGTGCTAAACACCTCAATTCAATGGCGGCTATTATAAGCATGTAGCGCTCAATTAGCAACCTTCCTACATGAATTAGTTAGACTATTTTTTGCCTAAAATTTTTATGACAGCCTTGTCATAAAATTTCCCATAACTGAAAATTCTCGTCTATATTTAGTCATATAATAAGAACAACCTATAGCTTTGGCTATTAAGCGATTTACTATGAGTCTATCTTCATTTCAAAAAAGACTGTTACTACAAGATATTGAATTGCTAAAACCGGATTTTCATCAGTTTACAAGCGCATATCATCGCAGTCTTAGTGCTCGTCAATTAACCATGACAGTGCCTGAGCAAGAAAGCATAACTAAGCGGAGCTATATTCTTTACTGTGCGCTCAACAAAGTAGTAAGTCACCTCGATGACTTACAGCAAGTCACGCCGTTTATTCATTATTTAGCGAATAACTTGAGCTTTTTAAACGTGTCATTTGAGGATATCGATACCCTTTGCGAAGCCTTTATTGATACTCGCAAGTCGTATATTCATCACATTAGTACGCAATTACATCAAGCTTGGCTGCAAGCTACGAGAATATTTGCCAACATCGTAAAAAGTTACTTGTTTGCTTATTCAAATGTGGTGTCGTTTAGCGCTTATTGCCCAGCACGCTTAAGCTCATAGCTTGGTCAATTCGCTGTTGAGCCTATCTATTTGTTTTTGTTCTATGGCGATTAAGGTGTTAAAACGACTCGTTAAAGCTGTCATTTTGTCAGCTAGTGCGTTATCGCTATTCGCATCAGCTAAATTACGAGGGCGGCTACTTAGTTGTTGCTCAAGCTCTGACATTTGCATGTTTAACTCACTTTGATAGGTATCAATTTTATTTTCATGCTCTGAAATTTTACGCATAATTTGTTTTGAGCGAATAAAACTAGCAACCTCATTATTAGCAACCGTATTTGCAGATGAAGTTAAACTGTATTTTTCAGCCGTGAGTCTATCAATACTGCGCTGCTCACTGTCGATAAGCACGCCGTAACGCTCAGATACTGCGGTCATTTGTTTGGCGATTGCAGCTTGTTTTTTAGCCCCCACTAAGTTACGTAGCTGAGCATCTGATTGCTCAGATAAAGCCACTATTTCCCTGTTCATTTTAAGCTTGAATGTGTCAATTTTATTGTTATGTTCTGCTATTTGCGCATCGATTTGCTTTAAGCGGATATAACGGTCGACCTCTGCGGTATCTTTACCAACTGATGCTTGTACAGCATTATCTGACGCGCCCGAAAGGTGTGGATTTTGTTCTTTAATGGTAATCAACTTTGCATCTTTGCCACAGGGCTGTTGGCTAAATTCAGCAACACCGTTTTTCTCACAGTGATAAACAGTGCTGTGGGCCAAAGGGCAAACTAACAGGCTTATAAATAGTAAATGTAAGTTAATTTTCATCTCGACCCTTCCTTAGTAATGACTCATTAAAAATGCCACTAATGTACCTTTTATAGACTATATTTATCGATCTATCTTTGTGATTGCTTCGTAGTTACCTAAATTACTTGCTGCAAAGGCTATTAGAAGTGCAATACACCACCTTAAGATTTATTTTTGGCGATCAACTTAATGCAAGCCACAGCTGGTTTAAAGAAAAATCACAACCAGACACGCTTTATATCATCGCCGAATTAAAACAAGAAACCAACTACGTAAAGCACCACCTGCAAAAAGTGGTCGCCTTCTTTGCTGCAATGGAAAACTTTGCTAATGCACTGACAAAAGCGAATTTAAACTGCCTGCATCTGACACTCGATGACACACAAGGTGATGACTCACTACCAGAGCTACTGACCCGGTTAGCTAAGCATTATCAGTGCCAAAATATTGAGTACCAATACCCAGACGAATACCGCCTTAAAAAGCAACTTGCAGACTTTTCACAGCAGAGCGAATTTAATGTCAATGCAGTTGATTCGGAACATTTTCTACTACCTTTTAATGATATTGACCAGCACTTTAAGCCAAATAAGCCGGTAAAAATGGAGTTTTTTTATCGTGCTATGCGCAAACGTTTTAATATTTTAATGGACGATGATAACCAACCTCGTGGTGGCAAATGGAATTTTGATCAACAAAATAGAAACAAGTTAAAACCGAACGATCTTAAAGAAATTCCAGAACCTTTGTGTTTCGGTCACGATGTTAGCCACATCCTTAAACGAATAGAAAAGCACAAAGTAAGCACCTTCGGTGACTGCAGCGAAACGTTAATTTGGCCAACCACTCGCGCTGAAGCAAAGCAGTTACTCGATTTTTTTTGCGACCATTTACTGGTTCATTTTGGTCAGTTTCAAGACGCCATGACATGCCAGTCCCAGTACCAATGGTCTTTGTATCACAGCCGTTTATCGTTTGCCCTTAATACTAAAATGCTGCACCCGATGCAGGTCATCGAGCAAGTGTTAACTAGCTTTGATAAGCAACCTATTGATATTGCGCAAGTTGAAGGTTTTATCAGGCAAATTCTCGGTTGGCGCGAGTATGTACGTGGTATTTATTGGCAAAATATGCCTGATTACGCCAGCAAAAATGCCTTAAATGCAAAGCGTGCCCTACCCGACTATTTTTGGCATGGCAAAACAAACATGAATTGTATGCACCATGCCATTACACAAAGCCTGCAGACAGCTTATGCACACCACATACAACGTTTGATGATCACGGGTAACTTTTGCTTATTAACCGCTATTGAGCCAAGTGAAGTAGATGAATGGTATTTAGGTATTTATATCGACGCCATAGAATGGGTAGAAATGCCCAACACTCGGGGAATGAGCCAATTTGCTGACGGGGGATTAATTGCCACTAAGCCCTATGCAGCCAGTGGAAATTACATCAACAAAATGAGTGATTACTGCAAACATTGTAGCTACAACATTAAAGAAAAAGCCACTGAGGATGCTTGCCCATTCAACAGCCTATATTGGCATTTTATGTTAGAGCACGAACAACGGCTTTCACAAAACCCACGTATCGGTATGATTTATAACAACTGGTATAAACAGGATGAATCTGTACAGCAAGCCACTCTCAAACGGGCTAACTGGTGCTTGGATAATTTAGAAAAGCTTTAACAACAAAAAAGCCACCTCAAATGAGGCGGCAAAACTAACTAGGGGAAACAATGCTGTTGGTAATTACTGGTTTTCGAGTAATTTACCATTACCGATTTCAATTTTACGTGGTTTTAAAGCTTCTGGAATTTCACGCTCTAAATCGATGCTTAGTAAGCCATTTTCAAGGTCCGCACCAAGCACTTTAACGTGGTCACCTAATTGGAATTTACGCTCAAAGTTACGCTCTGCAATGCCTTGGTGAATGAACTTACGTTCAGCATTATCTTGTTTATCAGCTTTAGTACCGCTGACTTTCAATGTGTTGTTTTCTGACTCAATGGTCAATTCACTGTCACTAAAACCGGCTACAGCCATAGTGATACGGTATTTGTCTTTATCGAGTGCTTCGATGTTGTACGGAGGAAAACTTGGCTGCTTGTCAGTGCGAGCTGCCGCATCCATTAATGATGCTAAATGATCGAAACCGATGAATGAACGATAAAGTGGTGATAAGTCTACTGTACGCATAATTATATCCTCATATTTAAGCGATATTTTGTTAGTACTCTTCTATTGAACCAGTGCTAACAAAGTTAAATTAATACTATATATTTCAATTACTTTAGTTTGTTTGGGACCCATCAGGCGTCCTCACTAAACTATTTATGGGCGGGTAAAATCTTTTCAAGATTTTTAGCAAAAAAAATTGCAATTTTTTTAAAATAATTGAAATTTTACCCCCCTCAAACTGGTCTGAATAAGTTGATTTTAAAGGGCTAACAACGTACAAAATAACAATGAAAAAAAATCCAACTTTTTTAAAAAAATTTATCAGTGTGCTAAAAAATGTCGTGTTAATGGCAGTCGTTGTGTATGCCGTGACCGCATTTCAGCAACGTAATTTACTCTCAACTGATAAAACTCCTGCCCCCTATTTTAATTTAGCTACGCTAAAAGACCCGACAGAGCGGATGACCATTGCACAATTACAAGGAAAGCAAACAGTGGTGTATTTCTTTGCGCCTTGGTGCTCAATTTGTCGTTACAGTATGCCAAATTTAGAAAAGGCTCATCAGCAAGGTAAGTTAAATGCCATAGCAATTGCCCTCGATTACCAAAATATTGCTGAAGTTAAACAGTTTACTGATTCACTCGAATTAACAATGCCGGTGTTACTAGGCAGTAAAAGTACAGGCCAAGATTATAAAATCAGTGCCTACCCAACTTATTATGTTATTGATGAGCAGTTGGCAATTACTGCGCATTCTATGGGTTACTCAACAGAACTTGGCCTCAGGATGCGCACACTTGATTAGCTCAATCGCTTTTAGTGAGAAAAAACAGAACAGTGCAATCGATTTTATGCGCTGTTTTTATTCATTTAATTCGTTAAGATGATAACCAGATAAACACATTCACATCGAGGAGAGCGATATGTTAACTGTAATTTTTGGCCGTGAAGGCTGCCCATACTGTGTACGTGCAAAAGACGTTGCTGAAAAACTAGCAAATGAGCGTGACGATTTTAAATACCGTTATATCGACATCATTAAAGAAGGCATCAGCAAAGCAGATTTAGAACAGTCTGCAGGCAAACCTTGCCCAACTGTACCACAGATTTTTATTGACCAAGCCCACATTGGTGGCTTCACTGAATTCGAAGCATACGCTAAAGAAAATTTAGGGTTATATCAATAAATTGTAAACGTGGTTGATTTTGGTAATTTTAAACTGATTAAATTATGACCAACATCAACCACATACAAATTAGTTGTAATTTATACAAGCAATTGCATTGTATTTCCTATACAATGCGCGCCTCTTTAAATTCGTTGAGGCGTATTAATGTCAGAACCAGTCACGTTTGAATCTCTAAATCTTTCTCCTGCAATCCTTAAAGCAGTTGAAGAGTTGGGTTACAAGACTCCATCTGAAATCCAAGCTCAATGTATACCGTTATTGCTAGAAAGAAAGGACGTACTGGGACTAGCGCAAACGGGTACAGGTAAAACAGCAGCATTTGCACTGCCGTTACTAAATAATATTGACCCGTCTGTGAAGCAGCCACAGATCCTTGTTTTAACGCCTACGCGTGAACTTGCGATCCAAGTAGCTGAGGCATTCGAACAATATGCTAAGCATACTCGTGGTGTTGAAGTTTTAGCCCTTTATGGTGGCCAAAGCTATAGCATCCAACTAAGTGCACTTCGTCGTGGCGCGCAAATCATTGTTGCAACGCCAGGTCGCTTAATTGACCACATTAACCGTGGCACAATCAAGTTTGAGAGCTTACAAGCCCTTGTTCTTGATGAAGCAGACGAAATGTTACGCATGGGCTTCATTGATGATGTAGAAAGCATCATGGAGAAAACGCCACGTGAAAAGCAAACATGTCTTTTCTCGGCGACCATGCCTAAGCAAATTCAAAATATCAGCAGCAAGTACATGAATGAGCCTGAGCAAGTTCATATTTCTGCGCGTAACTCAACTGTATCAACAGTTGAGCAAGTATTTTGGAATGCACACGTACACAAAAACAAAGCAATCGTTCGCTTCTTAGAAGCTGAACAATACGATGGTGCAATTGTTTTCGTACGTACACGTAACGACACGGTACAGTTAGCTGAATTACTTGAGCGCGAAGGTTTCTCTGCGGCACCACTTAATGGTGACATGAACCAACAAGCACGTGAACGCACAGTAGATCGTTTGAAAAACGGCCTAGTTGATATCGTTATTGCAACAGACGTTGCTGCACGTGGTCTTGATGTAGACCGTTTAAGCTTAGTAATTAACTACGATATTCCACAAGATTCAGAAGCCTACGTTCACCGTATTGGCCGAACTGGTCGTGCGGGTCGTCAAGGTAAAGCGATTCTTTTCGTAAAACATAACGAGCGTTATTTACTTAAAAATATCATTCGTCATACGAAATCTGATATCGCACAAGTTGATTTACCAACAGCTAAAGTTGTTGAAGAAAAGCGTATTAAAGCACTTCAAGACAAGCTTACAATTGCTCTTGAAAACAAAGACATCACTTTCTTTAATCAAGTTGCTGCTAACATGGCAGAGAAACTTGAGCTAAGTACTGAAGATTTAGCAGGTGCATTACTTTGTTTAGCGCAGCAACAATCACCAATCAAGGTTGAAGAAGTTAAAGTTCAACCACGTGGCGAACGCAATGAGCGTCGTCGCAATGAACGTGGTGATCGCCAAGGACGCGAGCGTAAACCTCGTGAGCCGCGTGAGCGCAACAGCCGTAACATGGGTCCTATGGATACTTACCGTATCGAAGTAGGTCGTGAGCACGGTGTACAAGTTAAAAATATCGTTGGTGCGATTGCTAACGAAGCTGATATCTCAAGCAAGTTCATTGGTGATATTCGCTTACATGACAATCACAGTACGGTACAGTTACCACAGAACATGCCAAAAGATGTACTTGATCACTTCCAAAAGGTATTTATCTGTAAACGTCCGATGAATATGACGCTAACGCAAGACCAAGGTCCTGCGGCTCCTCGCTCTGAGCGCCCAAGTGGTGATCGTGGTGACAAGAAGCGTAACTTCAAAGACCGTGGTGAAAAACGTGGTGGCCCTCGTAAAGAGCGTCGTCCTGTGAGCTTCACTGCGAACTAATCGAAGCTTAAGCTGTAAGCAATAAAAAACCTTGTCATGCGAGTGACAAGGTTTTTTTGTGTTTGTAGTAAAGCTGTCAGCCGTCAGCTATCAGACTTCAGTTTTTTTAAAGCCTCACGCTGGAATGCTGAGGCTTTGTTACTCTAATCGTTATGAGCCGATGGCTGGGTATGCGTAGTTTGATTGAAGACCTAGTGGAATGCCTAAGCCCCAGTACGCGAGTAAGAAGATACTCCAACCGATTAAGAAGGCGATTGAATACGGTAACATCATCGCAATTAAGGTGCCGATACCTGTGCCTTTTACATACTTTTGGCAGTACACAACAACCAGTGGGAAGTATGGCATTAGTGGCGTGATGATATTCGAGCTTGAGTCACCTACACGGTACGCAGCTTGCGTTAAATCAGGTGAAATACCCAGTTGCATAAGCATAGGTACAAAGATTGGCCCTAATAGCGCCCATTTTGCTGAGCTTGAGCCAACAAATAGGTTCACGAACGCCGTTAAGAAGATAATGCCTACTACCGTGACTGAACTTGGCAGAGCCATTGCTTTTAATAGTTGTGCACCTTCAATTGCAAGTAATGCACCTAGGTTTGATTTACTAAATGCAGCAATAAATAACGCACAGAAGAACGCCATAACAATATAGTAAGCCATACCACTCATCGCTTTACTCATTGCATCTATCATATCTTTAGAGCTTTTGAAGGTACCCACGGCAAAACCGTAGACGGCACCAGGGATCCAAAACAGTAAGAAGATAAGTGGCACAATTGATTGCATTAATGGTGAGCGGAAATTAGTTAACGAGCCATCACTGCTTCGCATTGCTGAGTCGGCTGGCGCTGATACAAACCAAAGTAGAGCAAGGCCTGCAATCATCACTGTGCTTGCAATATAGAACGCACGTTTTTCATCACTGCGTGCTTCATCAAAGGCAGGTAGGTCTTCGGTATCTCCATCAAGTGGCGTGTTTTGTAAACGCGGCTCGATGATTTTATCTGTGATATACCAGCCTAATAAGATAATAAATAAGCTCGAAGCTGAGGTGAAAAACCAGTTATTAAGCGGGTTAATCGCCATATCTGGGTTAATAATTTGCGCCGCACTTTGGGTAAAGCTTTGCAGTAACGGATCAATCCCTGACGGAATAAAGTTTGCGCTAAAGCCTCCACTTACCCCTGCAAACGCAGCTGCAATACCTGCAAGCGGATGACGCCCCATCGCATAGAAAATAACCCCAGCAAGTGGGATCACTAACACGTAACCGGCATCAGTTGCGGTATGGCTGACAATCGCCACTAAAATAATAGACGGTGTTAAAAGCTGCTTAGGCGTTACTTTTAACATTAATTTAAGGCCGGTATTGATAAAGCCAGAATGCTCAGCAACACCAACACCTAACATAGCAACCAGCACTACACCAAGCGGCGCAAAGCCAGTGAAGGTTTTAACCATCGAAGATAAGAAGGTGGCAAGGGAGTCCCCTGCTAATAGGTTATTTACAACGATGGCTTCGCCAGTGCGCGGGTCGATTGCATCAAATGTAGTACCCGAGAAAAGCCAAGATAAAAACCAAATAAGTAGCATGGCGACTAAGAATATAATAGCCGGATCAGGTAGCTTGTTACCTACCCTTTCTATGGTATTTAGAAAACGTGCGATTGCACCACTTGGTGCCTGCACATCATTATTGTTATTCATTTTCAAATTCCCTGGAAAAATATCTCGTTAACCTTAACGTATCTAACTACTAAGGTAAATTTTAAGTTAATGAAATTACCTGATAAAGGTAAAGTGATAATGTAAAAAAAGCGACACAGGTCGCTTTACAGAATTTTATTTAATTAGATTAAGCTGCAAGAGCTTTAACTTCATCCCACAGGCGCACAACAAGCTCTTTATCTTCTTCGTTTAGCTCACCGTTGCGATAAGCTTTTACAAGGCTAGATTCAACTTGATTGTTTAACTCATCAATCGATAAGTTTAATTCTTCTACTTGTGCATAGCCTACAGCTAAGTCAAAGTGACCACGTAAATAACCACCAGCAAATAGCTCGTCGTCTGTTGCTTTATCAACTAAATCATCAAAATATTGCTGCGCTGCATCAATATAACTTACTAAACTCATTGTTACTTCTCCTCTGGGTGCAGCCCATCTTGATGACCCACTGCATACATAATATGGTCATTGAAACCTGTGGTTACGCGAATATAACCACTTAATTCATCGTCTAAGTCACTGTCACCCGTATCGGCAATCAGTGGTCGGCCATTTAAAGCCTGTAATTTAGTTTTAGTGGCTACAACAATAATGTTATCACGACCAACCGCACGGATTAATGCAGGGCTTAATTGCTGATTACCTCGGCCGAAGATATGGCCTTGGCCACCAATTAAGGTGATCACCAATTTGGTTTCTTTACCTTGCGTGAGTTCAAGTAATTGCTGAGCAGTTAAATCCTGTGCGATAAGCTCTTGGTCTGCCACTAAGTCTACACCCAGCAAGGTATTTTCAAGACCCATTTCTTCCATAATTGCCGCGACTGTAGAACCACTGCCCATCACATATAAGCAGTCTTCATCCATTTCACTAACAACATAGGCTGCTATATCGGCAAGCACTAATTCATCGGTTTCTTTACCGCCATTTTTAACTGCCTGTACATAACGTACTTCACTCGGCACTTGCATTTCACCAAAGCGCTTAGCTTTTACCGTGCCTTCACGAAATGCTTCTTCGTCGATATCCATCACATCAGCATCACCAAGGCTTACAAGCTCACCTTTAACTAGCATCTCAACAACACGCCCAGCTGCTTTTGGGGTAATAGCATAAACCCCAGAATGGATTTTACAGCCTGCAGGAATACCTAATACAGGAGTGCTATCGCCAACCGCATGGCAAATATTGCGGGCAGTACCATCGCCACCCGCAAATAAAATAAGGTCGACACCTTGCTCAACTAATAGCTTGGCAGCCTGCTCTGTGTCATCTGGGGTGGTGATATCGTTTGTTTGGTAAATAACTTGGCTTTGAAAGCCTAGTTGCTTTGCCGTTTGCTCGCCCATTTCACCGTTTACAGTGTAAATGATTAAGTCATCTTGATGGGCAAGCAGCACTTCAAGTGCCGCTCGGGTGCGTAAGTTTGCTTTTGGCTCCGCACCAAGTTGCATTGCTTTTGCAGCGGTATCTGCGCCATCACTGCCCTTTAGTGCGACACTGCCACCTAAGCCGGCAACCGGATTTACAATCAAACCTAATTTAAACTGCATCAGATAAAGCTCCTGGGTTGCCATGAAAATCACGCTGCCACGTAAACTGAGCAGCCGTTAGTGGCCATGGGGTTTTATAGAAATCACTCAATGCTTTAAGAAGTGCTGTTGTGCGCTGATTAAAGCCAGATGCTAAAAAGCTCAACACTTGCTGGTGAACTCGCGCTTGAAAATCGAATCGACAGGTTTGCTCGCCATTTAAATTATCAACCGATACATTAAAATCAAAACCTGCTGCAGTACTGAGCGCCCACTCTATAGCTTGGGGCTTTACTTCAACTGCTTCAAATTCAGCTTGCTGGTGCTTATCACGACCATCTGGGCAATACCAATAGCCATAATCTTCTTTTAACCGGCGTGCCTCACCAGCCACCAGCCAATGGGCAATTTCGTGTAAAGCACTGGCATAAAAACCGTGGGCAAACACAATTTGGTGATAAGGCGTTTGCTCATCAGCAGGCAGGTAAATAGGTTCATCATCACCCTTTATCAAACGCGTGTTATGGCTTTGATAAAAGGTGCTTTCAAAAATAGCGATTAAGTCAGCAATCTGATGCATACGGCTTGAATTCATCTCGTTAAAAGCGTCACTAAAAACGAGGCGAATTGTACGGACTTTTCACTCTAAAGTAAAAGCAACCGCCCTCAGTTACAGGTATTTTGCGATATCAACATCATCGATTTGCTCTGGGTTCAAATAGCGTTTTGCATATTCAAGGTAAATACCTGATGTTAAAAATAATTTGAACACATCTTCATCAACATGCTGATCGGCTACCATCTTGGCTAAAATATCAATGGCAACACTGAGTGGCTTGGCTTTTTTATAAGGTCTATCGGCAGCGGTTAATGCCTCGAAGATATCAGCCAGCACCAGCACACGCTCAGGTATCGATAAATCATCTGCAAATAACTTACGCGGATACCCCGTGCCTTTGAGAGTTTCGTGATGGGTCGAGGCATAACGTGGCACCCGTGCTAACTCTTCAGGGAACGGTACATTATCGAGCATTCGAATAGTGCTGATAATATGCTCATTAATTTTAAAGCGGTCTTCGTTTGTTAACGTACCGCGCTGAATTTGCAAGTTATACAGCTCACCAAGATTATACTTGTACTCAGGAATGCTCACTTTAATGCCTAAGCGCTCATCATACTCAATGGGTTTATCATGGGTGATCAGATGCTCAGGCTTATCTGAAAGCAGCTTTTCAGTAACAGGCAGCTGCTCATCGCTGCTGTGAACTCGCAGCTCTTCAACTGGCGAAAGGCCTATTTTATCATCAAAATGTCGTTGCCACGTTATGATACTTAGCGCCTCTAAACGCTTAAGACTTGCTTCATCCATAAATTCGCCACCCACATTGCACGCTGCGATAAACGAAAAATCACTGCGTAATTGTGCTTGGCGTTTGCCAAGCTCGGCTTCAAGCTCAGGTTGCTTTTCTGGTGAGCTTTGCAACGCTTTTAAATAAGCGATTTCTGCATCTCGCCAAAGTACTTCAAAACGTGTGCGCACTTCATGAATGCGGTTATAAATGGTTTCTAACTTAGTGCCTTTGTCGACGATATGCTCTGGGGTGGTGATTTTACCGCAGTCATGTAGCCAAGCTGCGAGGCTAAACTCTCTTAGCTCGTCTTTATTTTTAAAGGCAAACTCTTTAAAAGCGTGTTCATCTGAGCTTGAGGCCGCTTTGGCCAACATAATGCCCAGTTCTGGTACTCGTTCGCAGTGCCCTGCTGTATAGGGCGATTTATCATCGATGGCCTGCGCAATAAGCTCAATAAATGATTCCATTAAGGCTTTTTGATTTTGCTCATGCTGCTGAATAGATTGACTCATTTGCACCATAGAGGTGGCCAGGTTATTGATTTCTTTAATACTGCTTTTTAAGGTTGAAACTTGGTCAAACTGACGGCGCTTTATCTTTAAGTTTTCGCCCTCTAAGGTCTTAATAGGTGCAACAATGGGTGAGGCAAAAAACCACGACACCGGCAATACCATAATTAAGCATGCGGCAGTGATAAAAATAGAGAGCTTAATTTTCTCACGGGTAGAGCTTAGTACCCCCTCTTTCGGCACCACTATCGCTAAGTAATCGCTATTAATGCCCCCTTCTGAAAGCGGAGTGATATACACGTACTTTTCAATGCCATTTAGGGTCATCAAACGTAAATGGGCAAAGTTTGTTTCATCTGTAATTAAAGTTAAAAACTCAGGATATGGCACAGTGCCAATTACTTGTGTTTGCTGACTGGCATCGCTCCCTAACCATTTTCGCTCAAGAGCAGCAATGTACGAATTTGGCAACTGAGTGATTGCCATATCAATTAAGTCTTTAAGCGCTGCATCCTCTGGATGAAACAATAAATGCAGGGTATCGGGTAGTAGATCGTGGCTATAACTATCGAGCTGATTGTACTGAATACCATCTATAAAAAACTGCTTTTGGGTGTATTTGAATACCGCCTCGTTATCTAAACCAGCATAGACGCGCCCTTCGCTTACTGCATCAAGCACCGCTTTTGTACTTGGTAGCTCAACAATATCGATGTCGGGAAAGTGCTCTTTGATCACTTTAATCACCGACCAGCCCTCGCCTATAGCCAACTGTTTGCCCGCTAACTGCTTCATGGTAACAACTGGTGTGGACCCTTTTGCTGTAATGATACTGAACGGTAAGGTCGCCATAGTTTGGCTCATAAGACCAAGCGGCTCATTAGCAGGCGTTTTAAAAATAGGCTGAATAATGTCTATTTCATCTTTTGCAAATTGGCTTAAAAACTCAGCCCAAGTAAAACCATTTATAAAAGTCACCTTAATTCCCAGCAACTCAGCCAAACCATTAATATAATCAATGCTATAGCCTTTTGGGTTTCCGCCAACACTAAAGTCCATTGGTGGCCAATTGGTTTCGTTAGACACACTCAAATAAGGGTACTTTGCTAATACACTTTGCTGATCTTCAGTAAGAGCTAGTTTTTCAAGCCTTGGCAATAATAAGCTATTTTTTTGTTGGTTAGAGGCAACAATTTCACCTTCTTTGTTGTAAATATACAGCTCACTTAAATACTGGCTGCTCATTTTACTTTGCTGTTTACTTAAATACTCAGAAATGCTCGATAAGCTCACGTCTAACGCCAATACACTGTTTTCTCTTGCCGACTTTATCGAATAGGTTTGCCCGGGAGCTTGTAGGTGGGTGAAAAAATACGGCTTGGTTTTATTGACTCGGGTCGAGTTTGCTTGCTTAAACCACAAACGCTCTCGCGGATCATAGCTGGTACTCTTTGTTTGAGAGATACGCAAATTAAATTGCTGATCAAAGTAATGAGTGTGCTGAACACGCTCTACACCTTCACCGCTAATATGGATCACTACCCAACGATCCGCTTCGATGGCTTGCAACTGCTGGCGAACAATTTCACTACTTTCTAAATTAATTAATTCATAAAAGTCACCATTTTCATAGCCGACATATAAGGCATAAAACAATGGATTGAGCTGCATGATTTCGCTCATGACATCTCTCAGTTCGCTTTTATCTTCGCTGTCGGCGCTGATAAGACTGCTATTTTGTACCATCACACTTAATGTGTTTTCTGACTTTTCATTCACCCCTGTAAGGTAATCAGCAACGGAGCCGGTGGCTAAATTAAAGTTTTTAACACTGGCTTCTAAAGCCATTTTTTCACTGAAATAATATTGCAGGCTAATTGCAATCAGGGCTGTTAATGAGGTGGCTAATACGAACACCGCAACAACGGTAAGACGAATCGAAAAACGAATTTTTTGTTTGAGTTTTTGAAAAGCAGATACCAGCACTTATGCATCTCCTTGCAATGCTTTGTTCGTAAATAATATTAGCTTGTATAATCTTTATACACCAATAACTTTGTATTACAAACAAAAACACTGCAAAATTAGCCTAAAGCATAAGCAAATAATTACCTTAGATATTTTTGTATATCGACCGAATCGATTTGCGACTCATGTAAAAACTGTTTTGCATATTTTAGGTATATGCCTGAAGTTAAAAAGAGCTCAAATACGTCACGGTCAATGTGATCGTCATCGACCATTTTCGCTAAAATATCAATAGCAACACTCAGAGGTTTCGCTTTTTTATAAGGTCTATCTGCTGCGGTTAATGCTTCGAAGATGTCAGCAAGTACTAACACACGTTCAGGTATTGATAACTGCTCAGCGGTTAATTTTCGTGGATAACCGGTGCCTTTTAAGGTTTCGTGGTGGGTTGAAGCATAACGCGGAACTTTCGCTAATTCTTTAGGGAATGGCACACTACCAAGCATACGAATTGTGCTGATCACATGCTCATTGATCTTAAATCGGTCTTCCGCTGTTAACGTGCCCCGCGCCACCGACAAGTTATACACTTCGCCAAGGTTATATTTATACTCAGGAATGACCATATTAATGCCCAAACTCTCTGGGTACTCAACGGCTTTTTCGTGTGGAATTAAATCACTTGGCTTATCGCTTAGCAGTGACTCTTCGACAGGTAAATGCTGATTCTTCAAATCAGCCATACGCATTTCTTCAAGGGGTGATAAACCTAAACTTGCGTCAAAATGGCGCTGCCATTTAATGCTAGCAACCTCATGTAAACGAGACAGCTGCGCTTCATCCATAAACTCACCACCAACATTACAGGCAGCAATAAAGCTAAAGTCTGCGTGTAACTTTTCAGTTTGTTGCTCAAGCTTTTGCTTAAGCACAGATTGCTGCTCTGGGTGCGCTAATAGTTGCTCATAGTAAGCAATTTTTGCATCACGCAGCAGCACTTCAAACCGGGTGCGTACTTCATGAATACGGTTATAAATGGTTTCGAGCTTAGTGCCTTTATCAACAATATGCTCTGGTGTGGTGATTTTACCGCAATCGTGCAACCACGCTGCTAAACGAAACTCGCGTCGCTCATCAGGGGTTTTAAAGCTGAACTCAGAAAACGCCTCATCTGTTGAACCTGATGCTGCATCAGCAAGCCAAATACCCAGCTCTGGCACCCGCTCACAATGCCCTGCCGTATAGGGAGATTTATCATCAATGGCTTGCGCAATAAGCTCAACAAAGGACTCCATCAGCGCTTTTTGAGAATTTTCATGTTGCTCAATGGAGCGACTCATATCGACCATCGAACTAGCTAAATAATGAATTTCTAAAATATGGCTCGAAAGCGTTGATACCTCATTATAATCGCGCTGTTGAATTTTTTTGTTCTCACCCACTAGTTTAAGTATTGGGTTAACGATTGAAGAGGCAAAAAACCATGAAACGGGCAGCAGCAAAAGTAAAAATAAACCCGTGACTAAAATTGAAATTCGTATTTTTTCTTTAATTACCGCTAACACATCATCTTTAGATACCAGTACGGTAAAATAATCCACTTCATCAGATTGCATATCGCTACTGAGCGGCAGAGGTAGCACAAACATGTACTTTTCTATACCCTTTTCATGGACGCTTAGCATTTTACCAAATTGATGCGCTTTATTAGCAAGCCCAGATTGCTGCTCATCTAATTTAACTAACTGGGATAAATCAGCAAAACTATGCTGATGGCTTTGATTTTTACTGCTCGCAATAATCTCGCCATCACCCCGATAAACATACATTTCACTTTCAACCAAGTGCTTCATTTTAGTTTGTTGCGCGGTTAAAAAATGATTCAAACTTGCACTGGCAATATCAATCGCTAATACATCGCCTGTTTGCGCTGATTTAATTGCATAGGTATAACCTGGTACATCAAATACGTTAAACACGTACTGCTCAGTTTTCGTCACCGAAGTACTGATTGCATCCTGAAACCAAACACGGGTTCGCGGGTCGTAATCTGTCGCTTTAATGTCTCTTTTACGAACGTTGAGCGACTCGTCTAAATACGTGGTTACTTGCTTACGATCGCTGCCCTGCCCTGTAATTTGATACACCAGCCAATGATCGTCTTCATCAAGTTGAAACGATGAAGGAAGCTTGGCATAGCCTTTTAAATTAATAACCTGTAATAAGTCGCCATTAGCATGACCAAGAATAAGCGAATAAAAGTCTGGATGGCGCGTTAAAATTTCGAGCAATACATGCTGTAAAATCTCTTTATTATCTTGGCTATTCGAAAATAATCGCGTGTCGTGGATCATCACGCTTAAGGTATTGTCGGCACGCTGGTTGATTCGGGTGATGTGATCGGCTATTTGCTGGCTAGTTTGTTTAAATTGTTCTGATTTAGTTTGCAGTATCAGCTTTTCACTAAAGTAATAATGCAAACTAATCGCCACCACGCCTGTGAGTAAACTTGCAAGGGCAAATACCAGCAAGACACTGGCTCTAATTGAAATTTTATACCCTTTATCGTGGCGTGTTAGCATTCGCGACTCCTTGCTTGCTAATATAAGAAAATAATATGATTAAAGATTATACCGAAATGACTATAAGGTACATGTTTTAACGCATAATTAAGCTATTAAAGTTTAATAACTAATTGATTACGTCCTGCATCTTTAGCCTGATAAAGTGCAGCATCAGCTCTTGAGATAACTGATTTTTGCTCCTCTTCTCTCATCACAGTTAAACCAAAACTTGCGCGAATTGGTAAAGATAACTCACCAACTTCGCACATTTCACTATTCAACCTTGAGATCATACTATTAATAATAACCGTTGCATCTGGCACAGAGCATAGTGGTAGTACAATTACAAACTCCTCTCCGCCAAAGCGATACACATCATCAGAGGTACGTAGTGAGTGAGTTAAAAAAGCAGAAAAACGTTGTAATACAACATCCCCCACCTCGTGGCCGTGGGTATCATTCACACGTTTAAAATAATCAATATCAGCCAAAATAACACAGACCTGTTTTGGCTCACCTTGTTGCTGCTGAGTGAGCCTTTGGTACTCTGGGAAAGCATTATCAAAAGCGCGGCGGTTAGGCAGTTGAGTGAGTGAGTCTTTGAGTGCTTGGGTTTTCATTTCGTGAGCAAGTTGCGCAAGCTGAGTATTCCTTACAAACAGCTCCCTACGGATAATATGCTCATGAGCAGCCATGATCATGCCTGCTAAGTTGGCCGCAACATGCGCTAAGATCACCACATAAAATGAGTGAATAGATATATCTTTATAGGAGTAAATAACAATCACAGCGAACACACTGTAAGCAACACCTAAAAACAAAGATAACTTCAAAGATAACAATGTTGAAAAGTAAAAGGTGATCAAAATGATCACATCAAAAAACATGTGCAAAATATAATTTCGCTCATAGGTGACAACCATGAACTGGATATTCAAAAATAAAAACACCATAAACACGACAATCACGGGTTTTAACTGCCCTGGAGTTTTTATAAAACCTAAACCAAAAGCGCTTAGTAAACAAACTGATATAGTAACGGCTCTACCGATCAGGGCAATATCGGGCCAAAAGCTCGCTTGAATGATCATCTTGTCAAAGAATGTAACCAAAAAAGTAACAACTGCAATCAAACAGGTAAGAAACTGAGCTATTTTTTTATCTTGAGCAAATTTACTTTGCAAAAATGCTTGCTCAACCTGTAACGATTTAAATTGGCAAGCATAGCGCTCTATCGTCATATCTTGATTTAATAATTTTGCTGCAAAAGCGCCCATAAATAAATGCCTACTACGAAAGGAAGTGAGGGGTGTTAGATTAAAGAGCAACTACTCTAGTATAGAGTGTATGCTCATTAATTAAACTAGTATTTTTGTATAAAAATACGACAAAAAAACCCAAATAAAAGTATAGTAGGCAATAAATTAAATAGGAAAATATTCTAAATTTCAGTTAGTTGATTTCTTCACCTGCTTCATCACAGTCTACAATATCCGTTTCTTTAAGGGCTTCGCTGATCCAATTTTGCATTACCGGGCAACTAAGTACGTGCTGGCAATATGCTTGTGCAACATGCGAAAGCTCCACCTGATACGTTTTGAAGCGCAGCACCACAGGTGCAAACATCGCATCAACAATAGAGAACTCACCAAATAACCATGCGTTAGGGTAACTTTGCTGCTGAGCAGAAAATATCTCATCGATACGCGCAATGTCTTTTTTAGCTTGCTCTGATAATTCAACATGCCTTTTAGCGCGAATATTCATTGGCATTTCATTACGAAGTGCAACAAAACCAGAGTGCATCTCAGCCGCGAGACTGCGTGCTTTTGCTCTTTGGGCTATTTCACTAGGCCAAGCAGCACCATTTAGATAAGCATCATTGATGTATTCACAAATAGCAAGTGAATCCCATACGGTTAACTCAGCATCAATAAGAGCCGGCACTTTTTGCACTGGAAACTTACTTTTTAATGCTGCATAAAATTCAGGCGTATCTAATATCAATTGTTGCTCTGTAAAAGAGATATTGAATTTACTCAGTAAATACCAGACCCGCAATGACCAAGTTGAGTAATTTTTATTACCAATAAATAATTGCATTGTGCTTCCTTTAACGTTTAGATTAGGCTCACTATAAAACAGCAATTGGGTAATTACTCGCCAATTGTTTTTATGCTACCTATAAGAAAAGCTGATACATTATGGATATTGATGCCCTCAGGACTTTTTGTGCCTTTGTTGATACAGGCAGTTTCACCCGCGCTGCAGCACAAATTTGCAGAACCCAATCTGCGGTAAGTATGCAAATGAAAAAGCTTGAACAAGACATTGCAAGTCCGCTATTTGAAAAGCAAGGTCGTCAACTGGTGCTAACCCATCAAGGCCACCAGCTAGCAAGCTATGCAAAGCAATTAATAGCGCTTCATGATGAAGCCTTTAAGCAATTAAAAGCAGGCACTGGCAATTTACGTGTGCGCATTGGTTGTCCTGACGACTATGCCCACTCTTTGCTACCAGAGCTGGTTGATGCCTTACACCAACAGTTTAATGCGCTGGATGTACAAATAAGCTGCGCCCCAAGTACTGAGCTTAGAGCCAAGCTAGACCAAGGTATGCTCGATTTAGTGATTGCCACTCGCTCGCCAGACAGCGAAGAAGGCTACTTATTACAATCAAGCCAAGGCGTATGGGTGAAAAGCCCCACTTTTGAGATTAACGATTCAACCCCACTTCCTATCGCCTTGTTTCAACGAGACTGTAAGTTTCACCAAGCCAGTATTGAGGGTTTATTAAAAGCCGAACGCCGTTTTAATATTATTGCCTGTTGTGGCTCAGCGGGAGCGTTACATGGCTTGATTAAACAGGGACTGGCAATTGGCAGTATGGCGCGAATAAGCATGCAATCGGGTGTGGAAGAGATCTGCGGTACCTCACTTCCGGTACTGCCTGTTATTGATATCGTCCTGCTATACGGTAATCACGCCCACAACCCACTCTGTCATGAGCAACTTAAGCAGCTTGTTGATTTGATTAAGACGTAAAAAGCATACCAAGCTATAGAAGCTTTACTAACTTACGAGTTCTATTAGGCTCTGTAAGGTATAAAAACTCTGTTAAATCATGGGCACTGTTGATCAACATATGTTGCTTAGGTTGAGTTAGTTGCCAACTTTCTGTTGCAGCGGTTGCCAAATCAATACGCTGGAAATTAATAGTATCAGCATGTTCCATAGTGACCGCTAATTGCTGATTACTTACAGATATACCAATGATGTCATTGTTAGCTGCCTGCCAAACAGTCTCAGTATCTCCTCGGCTATTAACTCGGAACACTTCGTTGCTATTTGAAAAATAGATCTGGTCTTGCTCATCTAAATCCATGCCATAGCAGCTTAAACGTTTCCCTGAGCCAGTAAATGGTGTCAAAGTTAGGCTTGTTAAATCGAATTTTGCAGGGTGAAATGTCTGTCCATCCTCTGCTCGATATGAAACTAAAACCGCATCTTCATTGTGATACATTTCTCTCAAATAGAAAGAATGATTGCCGTGAGGAATTGTTTCATAAGTACCACTGCTTAAATCAATTTTAAACAATGTATCTTTACTTGCGGTGTAAACCTGCCGTGCGTCCTGGCTCCAAACAATGCCAAATAACTCATGATTATCAGGGTTAGCAAAAATGCGCGTTTGCTTGCCATTATCGTATAAAAACAATTGTTTTAATCCAAAACGATGAGACTCAAAAACAAATTTCGTTGAGTCTGGCGAAAACACGGGTAAAAAGTCGATTGATGAGGTATCTACGAGTTTGGTCAGAGTGTCAGGGTTAGCACGTGTTTGGCTAACAATATCTACATCAACATTCACTAGCTCCATCAAAATGGCTTCAGCGTCAGGTGTGTACTGTGCATCACGAATTATTTGATAATTATTAAATGAAATTAGCTGAAGCTCACCATCTAGCTCTAGATTAACAAGCTGATTTCGTTGGCTAATTAATAGCGCTTGATTGTTCGGGTGCCAACTTAACCCTTGAATACCGTTTTCTATAATGGCAATAGTTTGTATTTTTTTACTGCCAAGGTCGAGTACATCAATACGGTATTTGTTTTGCCCCGCTTCAATACCCATTGCGACTTTACGGCCATCTTTCGATAACGCATTAACAAGTAACCAATCTTGCTGTGTAGCAGCTAGTAAATGTGTCTTTTGTTTAGATTCTAAGTTAAGTGAAACGAGTCGAGTATCGTTGTTTAGTTTATCTTTTTCTATGTAAAAGAGCAGCTTATCAGCATGCCAATCGATGTGGTGACTAGTTACAACGGTGTCATTAAAAACACTCACCGTCGCTTGTTCTAACGGCTGAAATTTCGATAAATCAATGCTTAATGTGTTCAGATATTGTTTCTGCTCTGCGCTTTTCACAAACGCAATCGCATTATCGGAGTTAGACCACCCCAAAGCGTAGTAGCTTGCTGCGTCTTCAGTTAGCTTCACCTCTCGCTCAGTCGCAAGCTCTTTAATCCAAATCTGCTGACTTCCTTTATTACCTCGAACAAAAGCAAGGTACTTACCACTATGTGAAAGTGACAAATTAGCTTCATTTAGTTCACTCGAAGTGAGTGGCATCAACTGGGTAAAGTGAGCAGTATCTTGCTGTTTAGGGATTAGTTGCCACGCAATAGCAATAAGGCTTATTAATAAAACAAACAGCAACCCAAGATGTTGCCCTTTTAGTTTTTTGCTTTGCCCCTGTGTTACTTTTTCAAGGCTATAACCGCGCTTAGGGTGTGTAATTATATACTGCGGATTTTTGGCATCTTCTTGAAGTGCTTTTCGTAGTAATGCGATACAACGCTGTACCGAACTGGGGTTATAGGTAGCATTAGGCCACACTTTTGCAAAGATTACTTCTTGGCTTACAACTTCACCTTTATTTAAATAAAGGGTATGTAATACATCCATGACCTTTGGCTCGACTATTTGCTCATAATCTTGCGATGAAATTAAACATCGACTCTCATCAATTGCAAATTTACCGATTCGATAACGCGCCACTTACTTCTCCAATAAATATTTACGAATCAAAGATTAAGGTTTTCTTAAGAGAAACTCAAGGGTTACTCCATTGTCACTTTGCTCTGGCTATTGGATTGTTTTTGCTATCTCAAAATAGGTAATAAAAACAATGTATAAATATTTATCAACGCTCTCTATTTTCATCAGTGCTTTTTTAATTTTTCAAATTCAGCCGATGCTTTCAAAGCAACTTCTCCCGCAATTTGGTGGCGGTGCCTCTATCTGGTCAGCAAGTTTAGTGTTTTATCAAGTCATGTTACTTATTGGCTATTTCTATGCGCATAAAATGGGTCGCTTTCATATTAAGTTGCAGGTAGTCACCCATATAGTTTTAGTCACCTTTGCCACACTCATTGTTGTGACACAATTTGCAGCTCCAAATCTCACAAATTGGCCGCCTACGCTTGCGGTGTTTGTTAATTTATTTATAGAAATTGGTCCAATATTTATTCTACTGAGCGCTACTAGCGTACTTTTACAAAGATGGTATGTGCAAACTGCTTCAGCCCAGGTGCCTTACCATTGGTATTCCATCTCAAACTTGGGTTCTTTACTGGCATTAATGAGCTACCCGCTCGTTTATGAATTACTATTTTCTTTAGAGCAGCAAACTACATACTGGCTATTTGGACTTATCAGCTACTGCTTGTTATTAGCACTTCTAGTAATATTTTTACTAAAAAAAATACCCGATTTATCAAGAGCATCTATTCAAACTAGGCCTTTCACGCTTTTAAAAGGTAAAGGTCAATGGCTGTTATTAAGTGCCTTAAGCTCAGCCATGTTGGTATCTACCACGCATATGATCAGCACTAATATTCCTCCCATGCCATTACTTTGGTCGTTACCTCTTGTAATTTACTTGCTCACCTTTAGTTATACGTTTGCCAATAAAGCAAATTATCATCGTCATGTGTGGGCATATGTGTTTATATTTTCGGCTTTTGCAGGTCTGTTAATGTTTTATTTTGGCAGCTTATTCAATGCCCTAGCCCAGCTTATAATTTACAGCCTGATTCTATTAACCGCCGGTATGATCTGTCATGGTGAACTGAGAAACAAAGCCCCTGAAAACGAGCAATTTACCATTTTTTATTTTTATATCGCCCTTGGCGGTGTGTTAGGTTCGCTTTTCAGTACGCTCATTGCCCCATTGCTATTTGTCCAGATTGACGAGTATTTACTTACATTAGCGGTTATTTTTAGTTTTGTGTGTTACTACCAAACAAAAGCTAAAACAAAACAGCTCAAATTCACTCTCGCAACCAGCTCAGTTACTTGGTTAGCATGCTATTGTTTTTTAGCGGTAAACTTTAACCAATATAACGTTGCAACTAGCCGCAACTTTTATGGCTATTTAGCGGTTAAAGATATAAACACTCAATCAATAAAAGAAAGGCGCTTAATTGACGGCACCACGATTCATGGCTCAGAGCCACTAAATCCAAGCCAACAGTTTGGGCAAAGTTATTACCACCAGCATACTGGTGTCGCTAAGTCACTTGCCATACTAAAGCAACACAGCGCACTAAACATTGGCGTGATTGGTTTAGGTGCGGGCGTTTTAGCTCGGTTTGCAGACCAACAGGATAGTATTCACTTTTTTGAGCTAAACCCTGATGTGTACAAGATGGCAAAGCGTTATTTCTCATATTTAGAAAACAGTGAAGCCAAGCTCACAGTCAGCTTAGGGGATGGTCGTATTGCGCTAAAAAATAATGCGAACGAAGTATTTGATGTTTTAATTATTGATGCATTTTCCAGTGATGTAATTCCTGCACATTTGCTAACCCAAGAAGCAATGTCACTTTATTGGCAAAGGCTCAATGAAAATGGCGTATTGATTGTGCATATCTCAAATAATCATATCGACTTACTGCCTGTATTACAGGCACATAGCCAACATTTTAATAAGGCAATGTTAAAGTTTAGCTATCAAGGCCATAGCCCATCAGACATAGGCTCAGACTGGGTGGTGTTAACTGATAATCAGGCTTTTTTAAATCGTGTATCTATCAGTGATTTGTCGCCTATTAAACGCTACCCACATAGCGAGTTGGCAATGTGGACTGATAGCAAACACAGTCTACTCCCCTTATTAAAATTCTAACAGGCATAAAAAAGCGCGATGATAATCATCGCGCTCATTAACTGCGTTTACTTTATTTAAAGTCGCGCTTAAATCGAACCTTTGATTGGTCCATGTTCGTGGCTTACATGTGGGTTTTGACCTCGTTGGCGCAATAAGTGATCCATTAAGGTAATCGCCATCATCGCCTCAGCAATAGGAATTGCACGAATGCCCACACATGGGTCATGACGTCCTTTGGTGATCATCTCTACCGCTTCGTTGCTGGTATTAATGCTATTACCCGGTATGGTAATGCTTGAGGTTGGCTTAAGTGCGATAGAAGCAATGATATCTTGCCCTGTCGAAATACCTGCAAGCACACCGCCCGCGTGATTAGATGTAAAACCATCAGGAGTCAATTCATCACGGTGCTCAGAGCCTTTTTGCTCAACCACATCAAAGCCGTCACCAATCTCAACGCCTTTTACTGCATTAATGCTCATTAATGAGTGTGCAAGCTCTGCATCTAAGCGATCAAATACTGGCTCACCAAGACCAACAGGCACATTTTTAGCAACCACTTTAACTTTAGCGCCTACAGAATCACCTTGTTTTTTTAGGTCGCGCATGTATTCATCAAGCGCGTCTAATTTACTCGGATCAGGGAAGAAAAATGCATTGTTTTCCACTTCATCCCAGTTGTAATCTTCAGCTTTAATTGGCCCAAGCTGGCTCAAACAAGCACGTACTTCAATACCATGAAATTGTTTAAGGTATTTTTTTGCAATTGCACCCGCCGCTACACGAATCGCCGTTTCACGGGCAGAAGAGCGACCACCACCTCGGTAATCACGAATACCGTATTTATGCCAATAGGTATAATCACCATGACCTGGGCGAAATACATCGGCAATTTTGCCGTAATCTTTTGAACGTTGGTCGGTGTTTTCAATCAGTAAACCAATGCTAGTACCTGTGGTTTTACCTTCGAATACACCAGAAAGAATTTTTACTTCGTCACTTTCGCGGCGCTGTGTTGTATAACGACTTTGCCCCGGCTTGCGACGGTCTAAATCAATTTGTAAATCGGCCTCACTAATTTCAAGACCTGCTGGTGTGCCATCTACAACGCCGCCTAATGCAACGCCGTGGCTCTCACCAAAGGTGGACACTTTAAATAGTTGCCCGATGCTATTACCTGCCATTAATTTTCCTCATTCCTAATGACTACTGAGACCGAGCCCTCAGGCTCGGCTTTTAAAATCTGCTGTTAATCTGCGAAATACTTAACAAGTTGCTGTTTGCTGATCACAAACACACCAAGACCACCTTGTTCGAATTCAACCCACTCAAATGGTGCGCCTGGGTACAGCTCTTCCATATGTACCATAGAGTTGCCAACTTCGACAAATAACAAACCGTTATCAGTTAGATGCTCGGCAGCTTCAGCTAAGATGGTACGAGTAACATCAAGACCATCATGACCCGATGCTAAACCAAGCTCTGGCTCATGATGGAATTCACGAGGTAAATCAGCCATATCTTCAGCATCAACATACGGTGGGTTTGCTACGATCAGGTCATATTTTTGACCCGGAATACCACTAAACACGTCTGACTGAATTGGCAGTACACGGTCATTTAGCATGTAATCGCTAATATTAATATCAGCAACTTCGAGCGCTTCATATGAAATATCAACCGCATCGACCTGTGCATCTTCAAATGCTTGTGCAAGTGCAATAGCGATACATGCAGAGCCGGTACATAAATCAAGAATGCGCGTTACTGAGCTTGGCTCTTCTAACCAAGGTGCAAAGCGATTATTAATTAACTCTGCAAATGGCGAACGTGGAATTAACACGCGCTCATCAACATAAAACGGCATACCTGCAAACCACGCTGTGTTGGTCAGGTACGGTACTGGCGTACAATCATTAATACGCTCTGCAATTAGTTCAGCTAAACGGTTTTTCTCGGTGCTGGTTAAACGCGCATGCATTAACTCTTTTGGCGCATCTATTGGCAAACTTAATGCTGGTAATAGTAAGCTAACTGCTTCATCCCACGCATTGTCTGTGCCGTGCCCAAAGAAAATACCACTGCTGGCAAATTGACTGGTTGTCCAACGTAACCAATCATGCAACGTTGAAAGTTCTGCAATTGCCTCGTCTAAAATTGCGTCTTCTATCTGGAAATGGTTCATGTATGTTCCTTAACTTTCAAAGTCTGTTCTGACGCGTATTGTACCGTCTTTTCAGTTGGTTTTTACTCGATTTTTAGCGTTTTTTTGTTTAGACTGCCGCCATGAAAAAAGATCCCCACGCCAACAACCACATTAGCACTGACGATATTGACTTATTTCGTCAGAGTATCAGTGGTGCCAAAGCATTTAAACAAGACACTATTCGATTCACCAATAAGCCTAAAGTGTCACAAGCGAAGCAATTTTCCCAGCAAAAAAAGCAACATCAGGCAGAATTTTTCTTTTCTGATGAATATGTACCAGACATCGACACTCATGGCACCGTAAGTTATGTCAAACCAGGTCACGATAGCTTTTTAGCAAAGCAACTTCGCCGTGGAGATTACCCACCTGATTTAACCCTTGATTTACATGGCCTAAATAAAGAATTAGCCAAAGATGAGTTGGCGGGTTTAATTCATGAGTGTAAAAAGCAGCATTACTATTGCGCTTGTGTTGTACATGGTATTGGTGAGCGCATACTTAAACACAAGGTACCGCAATATTTAGTTCAACACCCTGATGTGATTGCTATGCACCAAGCGCCTCTTGAATTTGGTGGTAAAGGTGCAGTACTTATTTTAATTAATCTTCCACAAAGTGATGAGTTCAGACGCTAACGTCTTTTTATCATAAGGCCTAAAGTGCATATTTTTTCGATTATCTTTCCACTGATTTTTATCGTGTTAAGTGGTTACATTAGCTCGCGAAGCAAGTTTTTATCGAAAGAGCATATAGCAGGGTTAAGTAAGTTTACTTTTTATATCAGTGTGCCTGCTTTTCTATTTTTAAATATGGCCCAAGCCGATTTACAAAATAGTGTGTCTATTGCAGGCTTTTTGAGCTTTTACATTCCGGTATTGGCCATTTACGCCCTCGGCTATGTTCTTGACCGCTATCTCATTAGCAAGCAATCTGCGCCGTCACGTCATGCTGTATTTGCCCTTGGCAGTAGTTACTCAAATACAGTACTGGTAGGTTTACCTATTATTATTGCTGCACTTGGGCAGCAGATGGTCGGCATTGTGTTTATGATCATCACTTTTCATAGCGCACTTTTGTTTACCCTCACCTTTTTGCTCAGCGCTAAATCGCAGCAAACATTTTCTTGGCGAGCATTTGCTAAAAACATGCTGCTGAATCCAGTCGTGTTAAGCATAAGTAGCGGCTTGGCTGTTAACCTACTTGGCTTTACACTTTTTGATGATTTAGCAAATGGCCTGAGTCTACTTGCCAAACCTGCCATTGCCTGTGCGTTATTTGTATTAGGGGCGAACCTTGCGTTTTATAAAGTGGCCGACAACTTACAAGCCTCACTCATTGCAACCATCATCAAGCTAGTTGTATTACCGTGCGGGGTCTACTTTTTTGCAGGCAACGTATTCAACCTAGAGCAATCATTACTGCACGTGTTAGTACTTTTAAGCGCCTCTCCTTTAGGGGTCAACGCTTATCTAATCGCCAATCAAATTAAGCAACACCAAGCGACACTGGCAAGTAGCGTCGTTCTTTCAACTGTATTGAGTGTGGTGAGCTTTAGTATTTGGTTAAGTATTTTACTTTAGTTTTATAAGCCACCGGATACATCGATAAAACTGCCCGTTGTGAATGAGGCTTGCTCACTTGCCAAAAAGTAAATCGCTGAGGCAACCTCATCAGCCTCACCACCGCGTCCTAGCGGCAACTTAGATTTTAACCTATCAACTCGGTTTGCCTCACCGCCATCGCGGTGCATATCGGTATAAATAAGACCTGGCCTCACCCCATTAACTCGAATACCTTTACTCGCCAGTTCTTTAGCAAGGCCAATCGTGAAGGTATCAAGTGCTCCTTTGGATGCGGCATAATCTAAGTATTCATTTGGCGAGCCTGTTCGCGACGCACCCGATGAAATATTGACAATACTGCCTTTGTCCATACGCTTTATTGCTTCTCGCGCGCACAGAAAGGCGCCAGTAACATTACAACTTAAAATAGCGTTGATACGCTTAGCATCCACCTCTAATAACGGCATTTGCGGCATCATCATCGCTGCGTTATTAACTAACACATCTAACCGCGAAACCTGAGCATCTAATTTAGCGAACATAGCGAGCACTTGCTGCTCATCGGCAATATCAGCTTGTAACAAATAGGCATTCACGCCAAGCGCATTTATCTCATCAGCGACCTGCTCTGCACTTGCTTGATCTGACTTATAGTTAATACACACATCATAGCCATGTTTAGCAAACAGTTTTGCTGTCGCTGCACCTATACCGCGGCCGCCTCCGGTAATAAGAACCACTGGACTCTTGCTCATTCTGACTCCTTGTAAACTAACCTAAACTGCTCACACACCAATGGCATCTCTGGGTGACATTGATAGCCTGTACCTGCGAGCTCTCGCTGGTAATAATCCCAATGCACACGCTGCCAGTACTCAAGGCTTTTGTCGCCCTCGCCTTCTAATGCGGCGTAATCGGCGCTTATTTGATTATATGGGGTGATAGTTACAGAGACGGTTTCAATAATGCCGAGAGGCTGTCCCTGCCAATTGGTAAAAATGGCTAAATCACCAACTTCTGGAAGGGCTTCATTATTGGCTTTAAACCAATAAAGTGAAGGGGTTGTTGCTTGTTTTACGCCATTTAAAACCAGCAATGCGCAGTCATTGGCATCTTGCTCATTGTCGCAAAAATGCCAATGTGGCAGTTCAATCACTTCGCGCCCTGATTGCTCATTAAAGCGAGCAATCATCTGCGCGATACGCTGCTCGTTACTTAACGGCTGCAACGACAGAAATCTCAACTAATAATGCATCGCGCGCCATTTTTGCCTCAACACAAGCGCGAGCTGGTGCATGGCCCTGTGGCACCCATGCATCCCAAACAGCGTTCATTTGTGCAAAGTATTCCATGCTCTTCAGGTAAATTGTGGCACTTAGCATGTGCTCTTTGCTACTACCTGCTTCAATAAGTAGCGCTTCGACCTTATCTAGCATGGTTTGAGTTTGTTCGGTGATATCTTTTTCGGCATCAGCACAAACTTGGCCGCATAGGTATACTGTGCCGTTATGCTTAACGATGCGGCTCATACGCGCACCGGTTTGTAAACGTTCGATTGTCATAGTAAGAACTTAAAAAATTAACAGTGGCGCTAATTTAGCAAATCCACTGTTAGATTTCGACGTTATTTGGCGAGTGAATACTGAGGTAGTGACTGCGCTGTTTGTGTTCATCATATTCGATAACAGCAACCGCCCCAGTATTGAAGATTGGCATGTGACCAGGGCTTAACTGGTCAACTAAGTAGCTAACAATTGGCATATGGGCAACGACTAACCAGGTATTGCAGTCTGGATGCATAGCAATCAGGGTTTCTAGGTAATCAGCAGCAATTTGCGGTACACCATCAGGGGTAATATCACTGCAGGTTTCATTAAATTGTAACGAAATATGTTGCGTCGCATCCAAAGCAGTTTGTTGTGCGCGAATGTAAGGACTTACCAACAGAGCATCAGGTTTATGGTGTGTCGCTAACCACTGCCCCATTCGACTGGCTTCTTGGTGACCGGTCTCGGTCAGTTGTCTTGCTGCATCATCTGCTTGCATTGGCGTAGCTTCGCCATGGCGCATGATTAAGATTGTTTTCATAAAAAATCAACCGATTAAAGAATATAAAACAGTAGCCAGTTTGCTTGATTGTTCGCTATATTAGAATATCATCACTAGATACATTAAACATCCGCTTATGATATTCAGGTAGATTTTCGTAGCTCTGTCTTTTTTAGCTTTCCTGAAAATATCATCTGTTGTTAGGACATTAACGCACTCTTTCAGGAGCATCTTTTGAATATCAGCCGCAATGATAACAGAACATACCAACCCCTAACACTGGACAATGGTCTAAAAGTACTTTTAGTGCAAGACTTAGAGTCAACAAAATCAGCGGCTTCAATGGCTATTAACGCAGGCCATTTCGATGACCCCCTTGATAGGCAAGGTCTCGCGCACTTTTTAGAGCATATGCTTTTTTTAGGCACTGACCTGTACCCAGAATCGGGCGGTTTTTCTAATTTTGTATCGCAATCTGGTGGCAACACCAATGCCTGGACTGGCACTGAGCACACTTGCTACTTCTTTGATATTAATAACCAACAGTTTGCTGAGGCACTGGCACAATTCAGTCGTTTTTTTATTGCCCCACTCTTAAATCCTAAAGAGACAACTAAAGAACGTAATGCTATAGACGCAGAATTTAAACTAAAAATAAAAGATGACGGCCGCCGTATTTATCAGGCTCATAAAGAAACGGTTAACCCAGCGCACCCTTTTGCAAAGTTTTCGGTCGGTAACCAGCAAACCCTCGCGGATCGTGAGGGCTGTATCAGTGATGAGCTACGTGCTTTTTTCGATAGCCACTATCAGGCTCAGTGGATGACACTGGTGATATGTAGCAATGAAGATATTGCGACCATGACCACCTGGGTAAAACAGTTATTTAGCGAAATTAAAGGTCAGCCAAAAAGTAAAGAGATCATAGAGCAACCACTTTACCGTAAACAAGACTTAGGTAAGGTGTTACATATTGAGCCACATAAACATATGCAAAAGCTCATTATTAGCTTTGCGATGCCAAATATAGATGACTTTTATCGTCACAAAACCGTTAGTTTTATTGCCCACTTACTTGGCTACGAAGGCAAAGGGTCACTGTACTCTATTTTAAAAGAGCAAGGCTGGATCAATGCCCTTTCAGCGGGTGGTGGCATTAATGGCAGTAATTTCAAAGATTTTAACATCAGTATGGCGTTAACTGATGAAGGTATTGAATACTATGAAGATATCGTCGAAATGGTGTTTGAGTATATCTGCTTAATTAACCAAAACTGCGATAAATTGCCGCGTCTTTATCAAGACAAAAAGAACCTCTTGCAAATTGCCTTTGATAATCAAGAAAAAGCGCGCTTAATTGATTGGGTGAGTAACTTAAGCATTAATATGCAGCATTACGATGAAGCCAACTATGTGCAAGGCGATTATTTAATGGAAGGCTTTAACCGCTGCGCTCATGAAATTGCCATGCAATGGCTAACACCTGATAACATGCGCTTGGTATTGATTCATCCTGGTGTTGAGCCTGAGCACACTACAGCTTGGTACAACACCCCATATAAAGTAGAAGACATCTCAGCAAGTTGGTTAGAAGCGCTTAGTGAAATAAACACGCCATTACCACAGATGTGCTTACCAAGTGCTAACCCATACCTCACAAAAGATGTTGAACTATTACCATTAGACGAGCCAAATAAATCACCTGAGCTTTTAGTCACAAGAGACGGCTTTGATTTTTGGTTTAAGCAAGACGCGACTTTCAGAGTAGCTAAAGGGCATTTTTACTTAGCAATGGACTCAACCTTTGCGATTAAAGATGTTAAACACATGGCCCTTACCCGCTTATTTGCAGACCTGTTTATGGACAGTGTTGCTGAGCAATTTTATCCAGCAGAATTGGCTGGTCTTAGTTATCACTTAACCTCGCACCAAGGTGGCTTAACCCTTCATACTGCGGGTCTCTCATCGAGTCAGTTAGAGCTGGTTAATGAGTTACTTGAAGCACTCTTTAATGTTGAAATCTGCGCAAAACGCTTTGCAGAGTATAAAAAGCAGCTCGTTAGACACTGGCGAAACAGCAATCAAAACAAACCTGTTAGTGAGCTATTTAGTATTTTGGGTGCGCAAATCATGCCATGGAACCCAGAGCCTAATGCCTTAGCACAAGCTTTAAAGGATACGAGTTTCCATCAATTTAATTGCTTTAGAAATGAGTTTTTTAAAGCCTTGCACGTTGAGTCTTTTTTACATGGTAACTGGCAACGTAGTGATGCACTCAAGTTCCAAAAGCAAGTGACTAAACACCTAGCCGACAGCACAACAATTATTGATTTAACGCGACCACTAAACGATATAACCGAAGTAGATCAACAGCGCTTCACGTTAAATTGCAGCGATCATGCGATGGTGCTTTACTATCAAGCACAAACGGATGACACCACCGAAAAGGTGCAAATGATGGTACTTAATCATTTAATAAACCAAGATTATTTTAATGAGTTAAGAACCAAGCAACAGCTCGGCTATTTAGTTGGTGCAGGCTATGCGCCTTTCAATACCCGTGCAGGTATTGCTTTTTACGTGCAGTCACCTATGCATAGTGCTGATGAGATACTTCAGCGTCACCAGCAATTTATTAATAATTATGTGTCACAAGTAAACAACATTTCTGAGCAGCAATGGCTCGATACCAAAGCAGGCCTTGTTACACACATTGCTGAGAAAGATAAAAATTTACGCTTACGTTCGCAACGTTTATGGTTAGCAATCGGTAATCGCGATACTGAATTTAATATGCAACAACAGCTTTTAGAGGCACTTGATAAGTTAAGCCTTACTCAAATGCAGCAGTATATTACCGAAACGTTCAGTGAAAACAGGCCAAGAATAGAACTTTTAAGTGAGCCAAAGGCTAAAAAACAGCCAAAAGCAAGCCTTTCTTCGCATTCTCTTTGACTCGAACGCGAGCTTAGATTAGATTAATTGGTGCGAATTACGGTAATGCATTAATGATAAAAATAATAAAAATGATTTCTGCTTTTTTAACAATAAGTATGGCTGGGATTTTTTCAGCATCCGCCAGCCCCATAGAGCTTGAACAGAGCACATTGCTGCTTATTCCAAGTGCTATTATGATGCTGTTATTGCCGTACCTATTATTTATAATTTTCAAATTAAAGCGCTCTCGAAAACAACTGCGTATTTCAGAACATCGCTTAAAAAGTACCGTAGAAGGTAGTGGCGATACCCTCTGGGATTGGAATATTAAAACCGGAGAAGTGCTGCGAATTAATGATAAATACACCTCAGATACAAACAGTAGCAGCGGCTTTCCCCCTAACCGCGAATTGATTCACCCACACGACTTACAACACGTTGAAACAGCCCTAAAAAAACACTTTGCCGAACACACCGCCTTTTTTGAAGCAAGTTACCGGATTAAAGACAGCCTCGGTCGTTGGCATTGGGTACTAGATCGCGGCAAGATCATCGAAAAAGACGCAAACCTCAACCCTTTGCGTATGACAGGCACTGTAAGAGATATTTCTCAGCTTAAATCAACAGAAGCCCGTTTAAACCTATTCGCTAAATGCGTTGAGTCGCTAACTGACGCCATCGCCATTTTCGATAAAAACTTTAAGTTGGTTGACTTAAACCCAAGCTTCTTAACGCTATTTGGTGGTACCCGAGAGCAATATTTAAAGAAAGATTTTACCTTAAATGGCTATGACCAAAGCTATGTGGATGAAATTAAAGCCACCGTAAAAGCCACGGAGCATTGGCAGCAAGAGGTTAAACTTCGCAATGCGAAAAGGCAGCTGTTACCGATTGAAATTTCAATTGATGAAATCAAAAATGAGCACAACCAAATATGTAACTATGTCGTTGTGTTTTCTGATCAAACTGAGCGTAAAAAAGCCGAATCACAATTACATAACTTATCGAACCGCGACCGCACAACAGGCTTACCTAACCGAAACTTATTTTTCACCAACCTGAAAAAGCTCGCTAAACAAGATAACCATCACGCTTTATTAGTATTTGACCTAGATAACTTTAAAAAGATTAACGACTCTCTAGGTCACCAACTTGGTGATAGCTTGCTATCTAAGCTTGCGATGCGCCTTAATAAGTTAACCCGCGAAAAAGATGTGTTTTATCGCCTAGGCGGTGATGAGTTTGCACTGGTAATGTCGGGTACCAACGATATTCATACCATTACTCGCATGGCTAAACTCTTTTTAGCCGCCATTGCCACACCTTTTAATATGGCGGGTCACGAGCTAGTGATCACCTCAAGTGTCGGGATCGTGCTGTTCCCTGAAGATGGCAATACCCCAGAGCTATTACTTAAAAATGCGGATACTGCCATGTATCACGCCAAGAAAAAAGGCAATAGCTATCTGTTTTTCAACGACACTATGAACCGTGAAGCTGTTAAACGCTTACAAATCGAAAACTTAATGCGTTACGGCCTAAAAGAAGATCACTTTGAAGTGTATTACCAACCGAAGATGAATATTCGTACAGGTAAACTCGATGGTATGGAAGCTCTTGTGCGCTTTATTACCCCGAAAAAAGGTGTGATCAGCCCAGGAGTGTTTATTCCTATCGCTGAAGAAACTGGGCAAATTATCGAAATTGGTGAAGTTGTTTTAAACAAAGCGTGCCGCGATGTAAAAGCATGGATAGATCAAGGCTTATTCAACGGTCGTGTTGCTGTGAACTTATCAGCTAAGCAGTTTAGCTTACCTGATTTAACCACTCGTATTGATGTGATTTTGCAAAAGAATGAACTGCCCTCTTACTTCCTCGAACTTGAGATCACCGAAGGTACGGTTATGGACGACCCTAACGAAGCAATTGCAGTCATGCGCTCACTCAGTGCTCGTGGTATTCACCTTGCGATGGATGACTTTGGTACGGGTTACTCTTCATTAGCTTATCTTAAGCAGTTCCCGCTTAATACCTTGAAAGTTGATAAAGCCTTTATTGATGATATGCAATCAGAGCGTGGCCGCAATATGGTTGACTCAATTGTGACCATTGCCCATAACCTTGATTTGCATGTAGTTGCAGAAGGGGTTGAACAAGCCGAACAGGTTGTGATGTTAGAGCAGTTAAAGTGCCAGACGGTTCAAGGCTACTATTACTCTAAGCCACTGTCTCAGCCTGAATTTACCGCCTTCCTACAAAAACAACTCGATAAATCTGCGCCGAGCCTGTTAAAAACAGCAGAAATTTAAGGTCGCCAGCCACAAGATTGGCGGCCAACATGGCGCACAAATGCGCGGCGATAATGCACGTTAAACAAACACCAAGCGACAGGCCCAAGCACTCCACCTAACAGCATCCAACGCTTTACCGGCATCCCTTTAGACAGAGACTCTAAATACATCACTAAAATAAATACACAGCTCAAAAATACAAATAACACACAGCACCTCATTAAAATCAGCGGCAGTGTACATAATTTCAGCAGGCTTTAAAACTTCACTCATGCTATGCCCTCTATAAGGCTTATTTATACTGACCTTTATGCTACTTAGCCTTACTTGCTAGGCTGTTGAAATGATGTACAAAAACCAATCTTTTTTGCTATTATCGGAACGTGCTATCAGCACAAAGGAATATACAAAAATAATTATGAGGAATCGTTATGTCTGAAGAATCAGCCAACATCTATGAAGCGCCAGAAGCTGAGCTTACTCAGCAAAATAATGGTGGTAATAAACCTATTTTAAACTTTGACCGCTTCTCTGCTTGGGGCGTGTTCTTTTTGAGTCTTATCACATTAGGTATTTACTCAATTTACTGGCTAGTAAGCCGCACAAACAAAGCAAACGCGCTTGCTAAACATCAAGTTAACCAAAACCTAGTTTATGGTTACATTGCCCTTTACGTAATCAACTTTGCGGTAGCGTTTACATCAATACCTGAAGTATTTTCTACTATTATTTCAATGATTACTCTTATTGTTGGTCTGGTATTCATTTTCTCGTTACGTACTTCATTAAAAGAGTTAATCAATGAAGGTAGCAATGAGCCTGTACATTTAAGTGGCATACTGACATTTTTCTTTTATGCTATTTATTTCCAATACAAAATTAACGAAGCTATTGATAATCAAAAATAATCGTTTCGCTTATTAGCTAATAAAAAAGGCATTGAATTCAATGCCTTTTTTATTGCGGGTTGCTATCAGGGGGTATTACAATGCCCCGGAGTGCTTCACATTTAAATAGGTGTTAAGCACATGCGGTAGTAGCTGCTCAGGGTTACAGTCTATGGCTATTACACCTTGTTTTTTCAGCTTAGCCATATTGGCTTTATGTGAATTTAGTAGTGCTAATGCTGCACAGTAACTGGTTGCATCTTCGTACTTTTCAATAGGCTCATCGAGCACCTCATTTACAGCACGGTTATTAATATTAATAAGTGCCACTAAGTGGTGTTTTTGTAGTAGCTTAATTGCAGGCATTAACTCATCAATGCTTTGCTCATCAAGGGTGGTAACTAATAACACTAAAGAACGTTTACTGCGTTTAGCGATTAATTGGTTCACAGCCACTAAATAGTCACTGCTGCTCTTATCTGGGTATAGATCATAAAAGTGATTCATTACCCGTGATACATTCTGCGCACCTTTTACATCAGGTAACCAACGCAGATTTTGATTAAAGCTTTGCATGCTAAACCAATCACCTTGCTTTAAAACTGTGTGCGACAGCAGTAATAATGCATTTAAAGCATGATCAAAGTGGCTGCCTTCATTGGCTTCTATGGCCATTTTTTTAGAAGCGTCTAGCATCACTATGACATGTTGATTTTGCTCTTCTTGATACTCACGAGAAATGAGTTTTCGACGCTTACTGGTCGCCTGCCAGTCTATCTGCCTAACACTATCACCTTGGCGATATTCGCGTAGTTGCTGAAATTCGATACCATCACCGCGCTTTTTAGTGAGCTTTAAGCCTGAAATAGGCTTATTCACTACGCCATTTAAATGCTGCTTTGAAGTAACCCGGCTAAAATCTGGATACACTTTTAATTGAATTGCTTGCTCAGCTAACCAGTTTGTTTGCCAAAGGCCAAATGGCGACCCTACCCTAAGTTCAATGGCACTGATCTGCGCATCGCCTCGTTTGTGAGCACGTAAGCTAAAGCTCTGCTTTGCTTGTTGCATTGCATCTATAAACACCGTTTGCTGTGGCTTTTGCAGCTCAATTGAATTACTTAAATGAACACTGACATCTAGCATGGTCGCATGCTTCGCTTTATTTTTAATCACTAGCTGCAATGCTTGGCGGCGATACAAAGCCATGTTGAGACTCGTTTGTGCACTTACTTCAAGTAAAGGCTCTGACTTCGCTGCCATATAATCTACAAATGCGAGCAATAAAGGCACTAAAAGCAAGGCCGTTAGCACTAAGCTGTCAACTGATGCAATGGCACAGACAAGCAGCAATAACAGCAACAAAGCTGTTAATTGTACTAAGCGTTTTGCAGGTCTATGCTTAATGCGATTCATGAGCGTGGTGCTTCAACACTGGCTAAAATGGCATTGATCACTTCATCAAATGACACCCCTTCCAGCTCCAAATCAGCCGATAAAATTAATCGGTGTCTTAAAATATTCACAGACACTGACTTCACATCATCAGGAGTTACAAAGTCACGGCCATTCATTAATGCCATTACTTTTGCCGCTTTAATGATATTAATTGAGGCACGTAACCCTGCGCCGTGCAATACGCCTTGCCAAGTTCGTGAACTACGCACGATATCGACGGCATAATTCAGTATTTGTTCGTCTACTAGGATATCTGCACAAAGCTGTTTAATTTCCGCAATACGATCAGCATCCAATACCGCTGGGAGCTGCTCTACTTTGGTTTCATTAGAGACAATTTGTGTATTCAGTTTTAAAAGCTCAACTTCCGATTCATGAGAAGGAAAACCAAGCTCCACTTTCATCATAAAACGGTCTAATTCAGCCTCAGGCAGTGGGTACGTCCCTTCTTGATCTAATGGGTTTTGAGTCGCTAATACCATAAACGGTGAATCAATAGATAATGACTCGCCATCAATGGTAATTTGTTGCTCTTGCATCACCTCAAGAAGAGCTGATTGCGTTTTAGCTGGTGCACGATTGATTTCATCAGCCAGCAAAATATTAGTAAATGCTGGGCCTTTTTTGATATTAAATTCACCTGATTTCATATCATACAAACTATGGCCAACAACATCTGAAGGCATTAAATCCGGTGTAAACTGCACGCGCGAAAAGTCTACATTTAAGCTTTTTGCTAAGGCTCTAACCAGTAGCGTTTTACCAAGCCCTGGAACCCCTTCAAGTAACACATGACCACCCGCAAAGAGCACCGTAAGCACATCTTCAACAATGGCATCTTGACCAACTAACACACGCGAAATGTTTTGCTTTACTTGTTTTACTGCATCAGCTGCCTCAACTAAGCTCATGCGATTAGTGTCTAATTCCGTGCTCATAAGGCATTCCTTAATTGTTTAAATCGTTTTATATATTCTGTTCGTTGTTCTTTAGACTCAGGCAACTTGCTAGCAAGCAACTCAGCCACCTGTTGTTTTTCAAAATGAGTTAAATTAGCGATGATCTGCGCCTGCTTTTCAGCACTAAGCATCTTAAAGTTAGGCACTCGCGACTCTACTTTGGCGTAAAAATCTTTCTTGAGTGCAGTAAATAACACGGCTTCGTGACCATGCTCTGAATAAAAGTTTGCTACTGCTCGAATATGCTGATTAAAGCTGGTTTTTATATCGAAGTCAGGAGCATAAGAGCGGCCGATACGACTACTGATATGCCACACCGCAAGCACAATTAATAACAGCAACGTCACCACAAATTGCCAGCTCCAGTGCCATAATTTGGCAAACCAATTTGGGTAAGTCAGGTAAGGTACATAGGTTACTTTTTCAGCCCCTTTACTTAACCAAAGCAATAAACTGCCATGATCCAGATGGCGAAGTCGGTAATTGGTAAAAGGTAACAGCGATGGCATCACAATGACCCGACCTTGACCAAATGCAAAGTCACACATCAAGGTATCGCCGTTATCATTATTGGTACTCACACCGGGGCAGTTTTCAATAAAAAAGGCACGGCTTAGCTCAAGGTCAAGCTGAGTGTTTCCATCAATTGATAAATTACTATTTTTATTCCCTTCTTTGAGCATCGCAAAATCATATTCAAAAACATCTTCTTGACTTTGTACATTGATGCCAAGCTGACTAAAAAATACTGTGCTATCAATCGCCAGCTCATCACGTTGCCTGTTTAATACATAAATTAAACGTCCGCCATCAGCGACCCAATCAGCAAGCTGTACATCTAACTGGTAAGAGTCAGCAAGCACCGCCTCATCCAAAATTAAGATACTTTGTGGGTCTATGTTTAACTCATCACTTTGTGCTTGCTCTGCCAAGCGTTTGTTTTTATTCCAATCGATACCGTTGGCTTTAAGTAGCCGTTTAGCCATCGTAAAGTTATCTTTGGCCACATCACTATGAAAGCCAATTTCTATTTCTTTTTTCTGCCAATCTAAAGAAGCAATACCAGCAATAACAAATAAGCTAAACACCACTAGCACCGCTATGAGCACAACCTTAAGCTTCATGGGCTTGCTCCTTAGCCTCTGTTGTCATTGCCGTAATTTGCTCTGTCAGCTCGATAAAGTCGATATCAGGGGTTTTATGGCCCCAAGCAACCGTAACCCACGCAGAAAATAAGCGGTCAAAAATTGCTTGCCCTTGATTTGGCACCCTAGCATCGATTGCACGTTTACATTCGCGCTCAGTCATCGAGCGGTGCAAGCGCACTTCATGTTGTTGCTGCGCCCAACTCAGCGCATGATGAAGCAAATACGCCAGCGCCAAGCGGTGCTCACCTTGCTCAAAACACTGCTTTGCTGCGGCAATTAAATCTGTAGGTAAATCTTTGCTTTTAATTTCTGCAAATAAGGTTGGGATAACAGGCTCTTCATTCACTTTACTGCGCTCAGGCAAGCTTAAGTTGGCAAAAAAGCCACGCTTTTGCATCAGGTAATAAACTAGCCAAATAACTAATAAGCCGACCAATACCCAAACTAACACGCCAAACACTTCGCCAATGGCAGTAAACACATCGATAAGCCATGACCAGTCACTATCTGATGAACTCGCTTTTGCTTCGATATTTGGCACCCATGTGGTCTCAGTTTCAATAACATTAGGCTCATTATAAAGAGCAGTAACTTGCTCTTTTACCGCTTGCTTATCGATTTGCTCGGCGTAGCTTGTTGATGGTTGTAGTGTAAACGTTGTCAGCATAAGTAATGCTACAGCACTCACTACGCCTGCAAGACGGGTGCGAATATTTTTAAATGCCAGCTCTATATCCCAGCCTTCTAGTTCAACTCGGCGGTGTAAATAAGCAAGAAATCCACCGGTAACAAATAACGGCGCCACTAACGAGATACTGATGATATAAATAAAGTTAAACGCTATCTCAACCCAGATTGGCGCTTCGAATATTTGGTACATGGCTTCTTGTGCTGAGAATGAATGGGGCACAAGTGCAATTGTCAGTGCCGATATTCCCATCAATAAGATAAACTCAAAATGTACACAGAACAGCATCCACAATGTTTGCTTAGGCTTAGTTGAAGCAAACAACACCTGCTTACGCTTAGTTTTGCGCTCACCTGATAGTCGTTCAAGTTGCTCTACAGGGGCTAAAAATGCTCTGTTTGGGCTGAGCCTAAAAACGGTTAAATGCGCTAACATATCAGCGATTTTTAACTGCTTGAGTGACTTTAAGCTACTCATTATGTTGACTGGCTGATTGAAAACCGCTTTTGACATGTAATCGAGCAAAGGTCGCTCAAATACAGGTTTAAGCCACCAAACAACAAAGCCACCTATACCCCAGCTTAATAAAAAACCGACAATCAAAAATACGGGTACTACCATCATCAAATACAAAGAGACCAATGCCACAGCATGCTGCTTAACTAGCAACACTGTTAAATCAAAGGTTTCGTAAGCACTGCGCTTGCGAGGATTGAAGCTAAGACGATTAAGCTCCATAGCGCATTCCCCTGTATAAGCGAAAAATAACATAAGCCCAACAACCGCTGCCAACTAAATATTTAACTTCGTTAGCAATATCACGGGGTGACCAAAATGCTTCGATAAAAGCGGCAATGACTAACATCAAAAATGCGCCAACAATCAGTGGAAGCGCTTTTTGTGCGGCCTGTTTCATCGCATATGCACGGGTATACTGCCCGGGGTTTAGCAAGCCGTAACCTATTTGACACCCGGCCGCTGAGGCAATAATGATAGCGGTTAACTCAAATGAGCCATGGGTTATTACAAACGAAAAAAACGGCCCTTCAAATCCAACATTCACAATGTGAGCAGCAACAGCACCAAAATAAAAACTATTGAACAATAGAAAAAAAGCAGCTCCAACACAGAACAATACGCCACCTGCAAACATCTGAAATGCGATACCAATGTTATTGTAGATATAGACCCCGAACATCATCAGATCTTGCGATGCGCCGCGCTCCGCCGATTGAACACTACCACTAGGGTTATACATTTGTTCGATATTAAGGACAGTGCCTTGCCCTAAAAATGTATACGCAGCATCAGGGTCTATTGTCACCCAAATAAAAGCAATTAAGGCCAATCCCCAAAATGCCAATAAGTTAATACCAAGCATTAAACGATTTTCATACAGTGCACGCGGAAATGCCGTGCGGGCCACATGCCATATTTCAGAAAATTGATTGCTTCGAGATAAATAAAGGCGCTTCTGCCCTAACTGCACCAGCCTGTTTATTTGCTCAATCAACACTGGACTATATTGACGACTTTGCGCAATGGCTAAATCATTACAGACTTTGCGATACAAGTTAGGAAAATTAACAGGTAAAGACTCTGCACTATTTTGTTCGCAAAGCGCTTCAAACTCATCCCAACTGACACTATTTGATTTTACAAATTGAGCTTGCTTCATTGCTTACCCTCCTGCTGCGGGTAATCGTTATCGTGTTGAACTTGCCCAGCAAATTGGCGCGCATAGCTAACGAGCTGCGCCTCAATCTCATGCTCTGCGGCAGAAAACGGTGCAGCTAAAATAGCTGCCAACTCACGGCGCCTTGCATCAGATAATTCATCATGACGCTCTGCAAAAGCAAGCACCGCTAATTGCTCTTCGGTGGTTAAGCTAATGGTAGGAATATGCACTTCACCTTGAGATAATTCAGGGCGCGTAGCTAACTCATCGTCGTAAATAACCATGGTGCCTGCAGCCCAATCACCAATGCGTTTAAAACGGTTGTTAAACAACATAACCACAAGGCCTAAGAAATAGCCTATAGGTAGCATATCGGCTGGGCGTAGTAAGTTACGCACTACAATTTGCGAAAAGCTTGCTGGTAAACCATTGTCTTGCACAACACGAATTTTTAGGCGTTTTTTACCCGGCGTTTGGCCACTTTCCATTTCAAACAGGATGTTATAGCCCCATGAAATTAAAAAGTAAGCAATTAATATAAGTCCTTGCCCAGCATCGCCAAAAAAGGCAAATACAGTACCTACAGCAAGTAAAACCAAACTACGGATAATAAAATCGATGATGTAGGCATAGCTTCGGGCAACAACGCCAGCGGGAGTAATGGCGATATCAACGCCTTCGGGGAGTTTGATGTATTCTCTGTTTTCCAATCCGTGGTTCAACATTAATCTACTACTGGTATTTATTATTGTTTTCGTAAGCCAATAATAATGCGCGTTTTTCGTTCCTTTTTCAATGAATTTTGTTATAAGCGCGTTACAAACAAAACAAAAAAACCGGCTATAAGCCGGTTTTCAAAGGGGTTACAAAATTACTTTTCTGCGCGACCCATAAATTTATGCTCAACGGTATTAATACGAATACGGTCGCCTGTTGAAATATGCTCAGGAACTTGAATCGTTAAACCCGTTGTTAAACGTGCAGGCTTTGAACGTGCACTTGCTGAAGCACCCTTGATTGAAGGGTCAGTTTCTTCAACTACAAGCTCAACGCTCGATGGTAAATCTAAGCCAACTGGCGAGCCATCAATCACAATAACGTGAAGACCTTGAGTTTCTTCATTAACGAATAAAATCTCTTCGCTGATCGCTTCTTTATTTAGGTTATATGGCGTGTAGTCTTCGTTATCCATGAAAACATACTCTTCACCGTCGATGTAAGAAAACATAGCTTCACGACGAATGAGATCAGCAAGCTTTAGCATGTCGCTGTCTTTAAATGTTTCATCAACTTTACCGCCTGTTACCACATCGTATAAACGCATACGGTATAAACTGCCACCAGCACGACCTTGTGGTACTGAACGTTGAATATCTTTAACTACTAAAACACGGCCGTTATGCTCGATAGCGGCGCCTTTTTTAACTTCACTTGCCTTAGGCATGGGTGTATTCCTATCGTTTTTTGATGACAGAAATTTACCACGTAATGGCTTTTGTTCAATAAAAATTTACAGTTTTGACTCGCAGCCGTTATTTATTCGATTTTTCAGCAAATTATGACAATAGTTGTCTCAAAACTACGAAAAAGCTGCTATCTTTATAACTACGAAAAATGACTTCAAGGATTGGATCATGAATCAACACACAGTACACGAGTATTTAATGAAAAAGCCATTGGTGATGATCACCCAACCATTTGGCCAAGATGTCGACGTTTACAAGGTGAATCATAAAATGTTTGCCACCCTTGCCGAGGGCAAAGAAGGCCAAACAGACGATGATGGAAACCTTGTATGGTGGCTAAATCTGAAATGCGACCCAGATGAAGCCCAAGCACTGCGTGATATTTTCCCGTCGGTGATCCCGGGTTATCACATGAACAAACGTTTATGGAATACGGTTATTTTAGACGGCACCGTACCACAAGGAGAGATTGAACGAATGATTGATAATTCGTTTGATTTAGTGGTTGCGAATATGCCAGAAAAAGACAGAAAAGCGATTGAGCTTCATCTGTAAAATTGCGCACTGATCACGCTCTGTGATCAGTGCAACTTAAATGAAAATGATGATCGGTATACAAAACACCGCCAATAGCATACGCATCTAGCTGCTTATCGACTAACTGAAAACCACATTTCTCAAGTACTTTTTCTGAACCGATATTACCCTCGGTGACAACCGCTTTAAATTCACGTACAGCATGTTCTGATTTGGCGTAATCAAGCACTGCTTGCAAAGACTCTGTGGCATAGCCACGACCATGAAAATTAGGCAGCAACAAATAACCGACTTCTTGACTATCTGGCACTGTTGATGAGGTAAACCCCGTTATACCCACCTCTTTACCAGTACTGGTTTCAACAATAACTAAACAAAGAGGTGAATTCGAGTTTGGCTGCCAAGGCTTTAAGCGTTCATTAAACTTAGCTCGCAGCTGCGCCTCTGAGGGCTTATCGAAGCATTTAGCTATAACTTCGGCATCATTATGCAAAGTATAAAACAATGGCCAATCATCGGCATTTAACAGCCGTAATGTTAATCGCGCAGTGGTGAGAGTCATGGTGATTAATCGCTTATTAAATAAACCTAGTTATAACAAACTGATTTCGTGAGTTAAATACCACTTATGGCCAATATAGAAGAAAAAAGCCCACATTTTTTAGACTTAACTTAGTTAAACTTCAAAGCCAAAATGACTCCCGTCCGGGAGCTCGACATCAAGTCTTAAGGTACCCCCAGCAGCTTCAACATAACGCTTTAATGATGATAATCTAACGTCACGACCTGGTTTCTCCATGTCAGATATCGTTGGCTGCTTGACGCCAAGCTCTTTCGCCATCTCGCCCTGTGTTAGTTTCATATGTTCACGAAGCTCTGCTAAATGAATATTAAGAAGCATATCTGACGCCGCTTTCTTAGCTTTGGCTACCACTTCTGGTTTTTCATTCGCCAATAACTTTTCCAGTGTTCTAGCCATTATATTTACCTCTTTTCTAACTTATCTAGGTGAGCCGAATATTCACTATCAGCTATCGGGATCATTTGCTCATAAAACCTTTTTTCATTTGAGTTTTTATTACCCGCACAGAGAACAATCGCTTTACGGTTTGGATCAAAAGCAAAAAAAGCACGTATCGGAATCCCTTTACTTTGAATCCTTAACTCCTTCATATTACTAAAACAAGAACCATACACTGTATCTGCATAAGGTCTTGCTAGCATAGGACCTCGCTCCTGAAGAACCAATAAACACGCAAGTACATTAGTTCGGTCTGTGTCATCTAAGGCGTCAAACCAATTATCGAACCTGTCGGTTGTTTCAACTAACCACATATAAGCCCTCCTTGACCATAGATTTAAATCTATATAGATAATAACCTATAGTCAAGATTTAATCCGCTCAACTTCTAACCAATAAAAAGCCCCGCTCAATGAGCAGGGCTTTTAAAATTAACTAATTTAAAGAATTAGCTTTTAGTCGTTTCTGTATCAGCATCTTCTGACGCTTGCTCGTCTTCAACTACTTCTTTGGTTACTTCAACCGGATCGACAGGCGTAGCTTGAACTACTGCTGGCTCTTCGCTTTCTGCTTGGTAAAAACGACCACCTTTTTCAGCCATTGCTTTTAACGTATCGCAAGGTGTGAAAATTGGGTTGTAGTTAGCAAAAGTCGCCATTTCAGAGCTCACTTGTGCTGCACCCAGTTTATCCATATAGCTAAATGGACCGCCTAAGAATGGTGGGAAACCAATACCAAAAATAGCACCAATATCACCATCACGCGGGCTTGCAATAATGCCATCATCTAAACAGCGCACCGCTTCGTTTAGCATTTGCGCAACACAACGTTTAGCTATTTCGCTCTTGTTTAAACGAGGTGATGGCGTAACACCAAGTAGCTCGTAAACTGACTCATCCACTTTTTTATCTTTCTTGTCGTAAAGATAAAAACCACGGCCAGTCTTACGACCTAAACGCTTAGAATCGATTAAGCGATTAAAGGCATCCGGGGCTTTAAAGCGCTCGCCCAATTCTTTTTCAAGGATTGGCGCAATTTTAGAACCGATATCAATCCCTACTTCATCAAGAAGCGCTAAAGGCCCTACCGGGAATCCAAACTCAACCAATGCTTGGTCAATCTTTTCAATTGGCTCACCTGCTAGCAGTAAATTAGCCGCTTCATTTACATAAGGCGCTAAGATACGGTTTACATAGAAACCAGCCATATCTTTAACCACAATTGGTGTTTTACCTTGCTTACGGGCAAAGTTAACAACGCGTGCGATAGTCTCTTCAGACGTACCTTCATGTGGAATGATCTCAACAAGTGGCATTTTCTCAACAGGTGAGAAGTAATGCAGACCAATTACATTTTCTGGGCGTGCTGCATCAGCAGCAATTTGTGCAATTGGTAATGATGAGGTATTACTTGCAAAAATCGTGTTGTCTTGGCACTCACGTTCTACATCAGCCACCATACCCTGCTTTAAAGCAAGATCTTCAAACACGGCTTCGATAACGATATCAATGTGTTTAAAGCCGCTGTAATCGGTGGTACCGGTAATGCGGTTCATGGTTTGTTGTAGATCAGCTTTAGATAAAATACGACGCTTTTGCTTTTTATCTAAAATCTTGTAGCTGTAGTTCATTGCATTGCTGATGCCCTTTTCAGCCACATCTTTAATGCGCACTGGAACACCCGCTTTTACAGCACTAACATGGGCAATACCCGCGCCCATGAGGCCGCCACCTAATACAGCCGCTTTAGCGATTGCTGGGGCATCATCATTACGCCACTCTTTTTTCATTTCAGTGGTTGCAAAGAAAATACCGCGTAATGCTTTTGACTCATCACTCATTACCAGCGTGGCAAAGCCTTCAGCTTCAGTTTTGTATGCTTTTAACTGATCAAGTTCAACACTTGCACGAACGGCTTTAATAATGGCTAAAGGTGCCGGGTAGTGACCGCCTGTTTTCTTCAGCACGTTTTCTTGTGCTTTTTTGAAAATAATATTGCGACCAAATGGGTTTGACTCAAGTAATTGACTTAAACGGTCTAGCTTAGGTTTAGTAGCCTTCGCCTTACCTTTCAGAGCAAACTCTTTAGCAACGTCAAGTAATACACTGTGTGGTACACAATCATTTACTAGGCCTGTTTTCTTCGCTTGCTTAGCACGCACTTGCTTACCTGTAAGCATCCACTCAAGTGCTTTTTGCAAGCCAACTAATTTTGGTAAACGTTGAGTACCGCCACCACCAGGTAATAAGCCTAACTGTACTTCTGGCAAACCAAGCTTAGTGATATCGCTGTCTGAACACACGCGATAATCACACGCTAAAGCAAACTCTAAACCGCCACCCAATGCTGCACCATGAATAGCACTTACTGTTGGGAAAGGCAGCTTTTTCATATCAAAAAATGCTTGCTGACACATTTCGCTTAACGCTAATGCATCTTCACGGCTATTGGCGCTATCAAGCATTTTAATATCAGCACCGGCGATAAAGTTATCGCTTTTACCACTGATAAATACCATGCCTTTTACTGCTTGCGCTTGTGCGTCTTTAAGTAAGGTTTTTAAATCTTCTGCAAAACTGCTGCGCAGGGTGTTCATTTTCTCACCCGGCACATCAATGGTTACAACGGCTACGCCATCATCTGCCACTGATAAACTAAATACTGAATCTGTCATTACGCACTCTCCAATACAAAGGCTGCGCCTAAGCCACCCGCTGCACACGCAGTCGTAAGCGCTAAGCCGCCACCGCGACGATTAAGTTCATGTAAGCTTTGCGTGATCAGGCGCGCACCTGTTGCCGCAAATGGGTGACCGTATGCAAGTGAGCCACCTAATACATTGAACTTGTCCATGTTTATTTCGCCGATCGCCTTGCTGCGACCTAGCTTTTCTTGTGCAAATTTATCTGACGCAAACATCTTCATATTAGCCAGTGTTTGCGCTGCAAATGCTTCATGCATTTCGATTAAATCTAAATCAGCTAATGTGATACCTGCTCTATCTAGGGCAATTGGCGTTGAGTGCGCCGGACCCATTAGCATATCTTCATGTACACCAATTGCTGAGAAAGCAAAACTGCGTACATAACCTAGAATGTCGTAACCCAATGCTTTTGCTTTACTCTCGCTCATCATTAATACCGCAGCGGCACCATCAGTTAATGGCGTTGCGTTAGCTGCGGTAACAGAGCCGTGCTGACGGTCAAATACTGGTTTTAATTTCGCGTAGCCTTCAACTGTTGAGTTATGACGAATGTTATTGTCTTGCTCAATAAAGCTCTTATAAGGTGCAACATGGGCAGTCATTACTTCGTCTTTCAGTTTACCATCTGCCCACGCCTGACTTGCAAGGGTGTGAGAACGATGAGCTAAGGCATCTTGATCTTCACGGCTAATGCTATGTGTTTTCGCCATTTGCTCTGCTGTTTGACCCATAGATAAGCCAGTAGAGTACTCAGCGACCGCAGGCGGTACAGGAAGTAAATCTTTTAAACGTAGTTTAGAGAAAATCTTTAATCGCTGACCAAGCGTACGTGCTTTGTTTAAATCAACAAGGCTACCCGCTAATTTTTTACTAACACCAATAGGTAATACAGACGATGAGTCAGCACCACCAGCGATACCTACTTGCACTGAGCCTGCCATAATTGACTCGGCTACGTTAGCAATGGCTTGGAAACTTGTCGCACACGCACGCGAAACAGAATAAGCA
>NZ_LOPY01000061.1 GCF_001469895.1 Pseudoalteromonas sp. XI10
CAGAAACAGGCATACCCGTACCTAATACGATTTCACGGGCAATGTTTGGCGCTTCTGGCATTTGCACTACTTGTCCAAATACAAGTTGGTCAATTTCAGATTTATCAAAGTTAAGTCGTTCAAGCATTTCGTTGACAACTAACTTACCCATATCAAGGGCTGGTACATGATGGAATGCTGTGGCTTGCTTTGCGAATGGCGTTCGCAGGCCTCTAACGATAGCGATACGATCGCCTTTTGCTGTTTTAAGTATATTTTGCTCAGACATTTATGCTCTCCCGCTGACAGGTCTGACCTGTTTGTTTTTCCTGATTCTAAAACAACCCGTGTACGAATGCCAATAGTAAGTTTTCAACCATAGGCTTTTTTCGGCCTATTTACAAAAAAACACCGTATTTATATGGTAGGCTAAAAATCCTTAAAAAATAACGAACTATTTGAGGATTTTGTGTCTAACACTTGTGTTATAACTTTTGAATCCTTATAACTTGTTAATAGCGCCCCACCACGGTACCGCGCAAAGAATTTATCGGTACTGAATATAACGCATTGGCGCATAACAAAAACAATTTTTGACTCACGCTTTTAGGACAGTCTTTTTATTATGGCAGTTAACGCATTTTCACAATTAAAATCATATCTAGACACGCAAATTATCGGCCAACCACAATTAACTCAAGCACTGTTAATCGCAATTTTGGCAGATGGCCACTTATTAGTTGAAGGCCCTCCGGGTCTTGCGAAAACGCGTGCAGTCAATGCCTTAGCGAAAGGCGTTGAAGGCAGTTTCCAACGTGTGCAATTTACCCCAGACTTATTACCAGCAGATGTAACTGGTACCGATATTTATCGCCAGCAAACCAGTGAGTTCGTATTTGAAAAGGGCCCGTTATTTCATAACCTAATTTTGGCAGATGAAATAAACCGTGCTCCTGCTAAAGTGCAATCAGCCCTACTAGAAGCCATGGCTGAACGCCAAGTAACGGTTGGTAAAAACACCTATCCACTGTCTGATCTATTTATGGTTATGGCAACCCAAAACCCGCTAGAACAAGAAGGCACTTACCCACTACCAGAAGCTCAGCTAGACCGCTTCTTATTGCATTTGAGCATTGATTACCCGGGTGCTGAACACGAATTAGATATCCTACGCCTAACCCGTGGCGAGGCTATTTCTGACAAGCAAGCAACAACACAACAAATTAGTCAAAGTGAGCTATTTGCTGCCCGTAAAGCGATATTAGGTTTGTATTTAGCTGAGCCGCTTGAGAAATACCTAGTACAGTTAATTGTTGCCACTCGTGAAGCAGCTGAGCTTGATGAGCAACTTGGCCGCTGGATTGAATATGGCGCAAGCCCGCGTGCAACCATTGCCCTTGATAAGTGTGCCCGCGCGCATGCTTGGCTTGAAGGTCGTGACTTTGTTGCCCCAGATGATATTCAAGCAGTGCTGCATAATGTATTGCGCCACCGTATTATCTTAAGTTACGAAGCACAGGCCGATGGCATCAGTAAAGACGATGTGATCAGCCGTATTTTAGAATTGGTGGCAGTGCCATAAGCTATGTCGAGCCAATTTGATACAGCGGCGTGGTTAGCAGCGAGTCATAGTCAAGGCGTCAATTTATCACTCAAAGAGTTGATGTATTACAAAGCCAAAGCTCGCTTGCTAGAACTTGCGCCCAAAGTAAAAATCAAAAACAGCTTAGCTGGGCAATACCTTGCACCTCACAAAGGGCGTGGTATGGAGTTTGCCGAGGTACGTCATTATCAAGCCGGTGATGACATACGCTCTATCGACTGGCGTGTTACTGCACGTACTGGCGAAACCCACACTAAGTTGTTTCAAGAAGAAAAAGAACGCCCTGTTTTCGTATTTACCGACTTTTCTAACTCGATGCTGTTTGGCTCAAAATTATTATTAAAGTCAGTGCAAGCAGCGCACATTAGCGCACTGGTTGCTTGGTCGGCGTGTCAACGAGGTGATCGCATTGGTGGCTTGGTGTTTAATCAGCAAGGTCATCACGAATTAAAACCGACCTCTCGAGAAAAAGCAGTGTTAAAGCTTTGTCACAACTTATGTGATATTCACAGCCAAGCGCTGACTAATATCGATAAAACAGCCACCAGCTTATTTAGCGAAAACCTTAAACGCCTTAATCATTTAGCAAAACCAGGGAGCTTGGTTTATATCGTTTCTGATTTTAGCGCCCTTGATGAAGCAAGTTTCAAACAACTTGAAATGCTGAGCAGGCACTGTGAATTGATTGGCTGCCATATTAGTGATCCGTTCGAGCATCAATTACCAGCTTTCAAACAAACGGTGACTGTGTCGGCAAATGGCCAAGAGCTTGCTTTACCACTAATGGATAAGCAATTTCGCGAGCGCTTTGCCAAGTCAGCTGAAGAGTCGTTTTCTAACAGATTAAAACGCTTACAAAAATCTGGGCTTAGTTTAATTTCATTCAGTGCAGCCACTCCTCTTGAGCTGCAATTAGTGAGAAAGTAACAATGCAAAAAAATCCGCTAGATGGCTTACATGATGTCATTGCACCGACCGAGGTTGCATGGTGGCCACTTGCTCCAATTTGGTGGCTGATCATTGCCTTAGTTGGTTCGTTATTAATTATCGGCTTAGTGCTTTTATATAAAAACCAGCAATTTAAAAAAGCCAAAAAACAAGCGATTAAGTTAAGTAAGACCCTTAGCGATGATGACGCGCAAGAGCTACACATTATTTTAAAACGCTTAACTCGCCATTATTACAGCAGCCAGCTTGCTTCTCAGCCTTTGGCAAAGTGGTCTGAAAGTTTATCGAAACTGAGTGGCGATAACTTTAGTTACGACGAGTTGATGCCGCTTTATCAACAACAAAGTAATAATGCTGAACTTGCAGCTAAATTACGCAGTGCTATTAGCAACTTTAAACTCAAGGAGCCAATTAATGTTTGAGTTTAGTTGGCCATGGTGTTTTGTGCTTTTACCTCTGCCTTGGTTATTAAGCCGCTTTATGCCGTTAAAGCAGCAAGGGCAGTTACGTATACGTATTCCTGGCTTTGCAAAGCTTGGCTTAAATAATCAAGCAGTGCAGCAACATAGCCGAAAAGTCTCATTGCTCGAGTGGCTAGTATGGGTTTTATTGGTTGTCGCTATTGCCAACCCAACTTGGCTTGATGAACCTATCACGCTGCCTAATGAAGGCCGCGATATTATGCTGGCGGTGGATTTATCTGGCTCTATGACAGAGCAAGATATGGCCTATCAGAATCAATATGTTGATAGGCTTACCATGGTAAAAGCTGTACTAAGTGACTTTATTGAACAGCGTCAAGGCGACCGACTTGGTCTTATCTTATTTGGTGATACCGCATTTTTACAAACGCCTCTTACTCGTGATGTTAAAACCGTGAGCCAAATGCTCAGCGAAGCGCAAATTGGTCTAGTAGGTAGAGCAACAGCCATTGGTGATGCATTAGGTTTATCTGTAAAGCGTTTTGCTAATAAAGATGAAAGTAACCGTATCGTTGTACTATTAACCGATGGACAAAACACCGCAGGTAACCTTGACCCAGAAGATGCCCTGCTGTTAGCCCGCGAAGAAGGCATTAAGGTATATACCATAGGTGTTGGCTCTGATAACCCACGTGGATTTAGCCTGTTTAATATGGGTGGGATGAGTGGCGGTAACTTAGATGAAAGCCTTCTCAAGCGTATTGCCGAGCAAACCGGCGGCTTATACTTTAGAGCAAAAGATGTGGCTGGCTTACAGCAAATTTATCAAGAGCTCGATAAGCTTGAGCCAATTAGTAGCGATGAACAAACGTTCCGCCCACAAATTTCATTGTTTTATATTCCACTGCTTGTGGCGCTAGGCTTAATAAGCTTAGCAATGCTCGTCAGTTTTATTCGCCAATTTAAGCAGGAGAGCTAGTATGGATTTTGAATTTATTCGCCCTGCCCTACTTTGGTTATTAATTCCCGCGCTGATTATTTTTAGTGTGCTGTTGGTACGCAACAAAAAAAGCGCCCCTGCTGATTTAATTGCGCCCCATTTGGCGCAGTTTGTAATGAGCGACAATCATAAAAAACAAAGCCAACCGCTTTGGCTCGTTGCTGTATTTACTCTGTTAGCCATCGTTTTTGCAGCAGGTCCAAGCTTTGAGAAAAAACAAGTTCCGGTGTTTCAAGCAAAGAATGCGCGGGTCATTGTGATGGACATGTCGTACTCCATGTTCAGTACCGACATCGCACCAAATCGATTAGTGCAAGCTCGCTTTAAAGCACTTGATATGATTGAGCTTTTCAAAGAAGGTGATACGGCATTAGTGGCTTATGCAGGCTCTGCATTTACTATTTCGCCGCTAACCAATGACGCTAGCACTTTGGCTAACCTTATCCCAAGCCTAAGTCCAGATATCATGCCGAGCAAAGGTTCAAATGTTATTGAAGGCCTAGAAAAAGCCGATGATTTACTTAAACAAGCTGGCTATTTAGATGGTGATATTATTTTAGTCACCGATGGAGTTGATAGCCTAGATCAAGAAGATATTAGCCGCTTTACCGCTCAGTCTAATTATCGTTTAAATGTCTACGGAGTTGGCACAGAGCAAGGTGCGCCGATTAAGCTACCTGAAGGAGGCTTTTTAAAAGACATACAAGGGCAGATTGTGATTCCAACGCTTAATGTCAGCCGCTTAAGTGCGCTTGCGCGCAACAGCGGTGGCAAATTTGCACTGTATCAAACCAGTAATCAAGATATTCAAACATTTGCCCCAACAGCCAATGCTGAAGTACTCAAAGATGAGAAACAAAGCCAAGCGTTATGGCGAGTTGATGCAGGTATTTACGGCCTGATTATTTTATTGCCGCTAGCGCTCTTTTTAATTCGCCGTAGTAGCCTAGTACTTGGCTTTTTGTTTGTTATGCTATTACCTCAGCAACAGGTTTACGCCGCTGAATTACCTGAGGTGTTTAAGAACCAAGACCAACGGGCTCTTGATGCCTATCAGCAGAATCAATTTGAACAAGCCGCCCAAGCACAAAACACGCAATTAAAAGGCGCAGCTCTTTATCAGCAAGGTAATTACCAAGCGGCCATGGATGCGTTTAGCGAAGATAAATCTGCAACGGGTTTGTACAACTACGGTAATGCCCTTGCTAAGGCGGGTGAGCTAGAACAAGCCATAGAAGCGTATAAGCAAGCCCAACAGCTTAAAAATGACTTCACTGAGGCAAAAGAAAACCAAGCCCTCGTAGAACAGTTATTGCAGCAGCAAGAGCAACAACAGCAGCAACAAGATCAACAGCAAAACAATGATCAACAAAACTCTGATGGCCAGCAAGATAACCAGCAAAAGCAACAGGGTGAAAATTCACAGCAAGGTGAAAACTCTGAGCAGAGTGAGCAGCAAGATGGCCAACAACCGTCAGAGCAAGGTGAGCAATCAGATCAAAAAGGTGAGCAAAGCGAGTCTAATAGTGACCAGCAAAACAAACCTGAAATGGAATCACAAGCAGACAAGTCGTCACAATCTGGAGAGCAACAGCCAGAGCAAGCTCCCGAGCAACAAGAGGCCCAGCCACAGCCATCGCAAAGCGACGAACAAGCTAAACAGCAAGCAGAGCAACAGGCTATGCAGGCGCAAGCTGCTGAACTGACTAATGAAGAGAAAGAAAAAGCCCAGCAACTTAACCAGTTGCTGCGTAAAGTTCCCGATGATCCAGCGATCTTATTAAGAAATAAAATGCAATTAGAAGCACAAAAACGAAACTACCAACGTCGTCCACGAGGAGCCGAAAAATCATGGTAATGCGATTATTATGTTGTTTATTGCTAATCGCGGCAGCGCCGCTTTGGGCTGCCACCCAGCTACAGGCAAGTGTTGATAAAAACCCTGTCCTTGCCGGTGAGTTTTTTGTTTTAACCATCTCAGCAGACGACTCTATTAACAGCGAACAACCAGACACTTCGGTGTTATTAAAAGATTTTGTTGTTGGGCCAACCAGTGTCAGCTCGCGCACCAATATTATTAATGGTGAAATCAGTAAGCAAACTAACTGGTCTGTAAAGCTGATGACCCGTAAAGAAGGCACTTATACCATCCCTGCATTTACTGTAGCTGGTGTCAGTTCAAAACCGATTGAGCTAACGGTGGCTAAACGCAGCCAAACCTCAGAGCAAAATAAAGAAGCCTTTATTAACACAAGCATCAAGCCAAGTAGCTTATACGTGCAAGAAGCCGGTGTTTATACGGTTAAATTGTATTTAGACAACAACAAAGAATTACTTGATGGCAACTTAACTACGCCAGAAATGGAAAACGCTGAGCTAACCCCAATTAACAAGCAATCTGAAGACTATGAGTTAATTGATGGCAAACGCTATTTAGTGATCACCCGTGAGTACTTAGTGCAGCCACAAAAAAGTGGTGTAAATACTATTACGGCACCTGTGTTCAATGGTCGTATTCGTCAAAACTATCGCCAAATGGCTGTGTCAGCGATGGGCGAAGATGTTGATGTTGAAATCAAGCCAATTCCAGATAACTACACAGGTGCATGGCTACCAAGTGAACTGGTTAACCTTGATGAGCAATGGCAACCAAAAGACGACACCGTTGAAGTTGGCACGCCAATCACTCGAACTATCACCTTAACTGCATTAGGGGTTACTAAAGAGCAACTTCCTGATATCGATATGCCGCAGGTGCAAGGTTTTAGAAGTTACCCTGATGAAAAAGAGAGTAACCACCTGGTACGTGATGGCCGCGTTATTTCACAGCAAACGGCTTCTTATGCTTTATTACCGCAAACACCGGGCACTTACACATTGCCTGAAATCAAGCTGCCTTGGTTTAATACTAAAATCAATCGTATTAGCTACGCAACCATACCTGCACGCACACTAACGGTAGTACCAAGTACAAATCCACTCACACCAACAGCCCCTGCTATCGCAGAGCCGCAAACCGCAAGCTCTAATGAGCTGAGTGATACGCCAACTAATGTACAAACCGTTACGCAAGTTACTACCCCTGTGTGGCTTATTATCGTGGCAATTGTCGGCTATGGACTTTGGTTAATTACCTTAGTGCTTTACATTAAAAAGCGCCCTCAACAGTCGGCAGCTGAGCCATTACCTACCAGTGGTTCATCAGCATCGTTGAATGAGCTTAAGCAATTTGCAAAGCAAAACAATAGCTCAGGGTTTTATAACGCATTGAACCTTTATGCAAAACAGCAGACAGGTAAAAATGCTGCAGCAATCGAGTGTTTACTAGCATCACTGAAAAATACACAACTTAATGATGAAATTGCTAAATTACGCACTAAACTTTATAGTTCAGCAGATGAACAGGTTGATTTAAGTTTAATCGTCAGTTTGCTAAGCCAAGCGGCAAAGCAAACGAAATCGACAAGTAATGCTACTGAATTAAAAAACCTTTACGATTAACTATTAACCTAATAGGTTGAATATAAACGGCTAATCTTGAATTAGCCGTTTTTTTAAGAAAAAAATAATAATCTCAGAAAGTTTTTTTCTGATAGGCAGGTCTTAGTTACTATGACAGAAAAACAAAAGCGATATGAAGCGCTGGTTCATGTCTACCACAGTGAGCTTTTTCGCTTTGCGTATTGGTTGTGTCGTGATCAGAACATTGCTGAAGACTTAGTGCAGGAAACCTTCCTGAGGGCTTGGCGTGCCTTGGATTCACTGCAAGATCAACAAGCAGTCAAACCTTGGCTGTTAACTATTTTGCGCCGTGAGAACGCACGCCGCTTTGAACGTAAACAATTTGATTACGCCGATGTTGAAAACGACACTCTTGTAGATGAACAAAGTACAACCCTTGATGCTGAAATGGAACAAACAGTGATTCAACGACAAATAGGAAAGTTATCACAAGAGTATCGAGAGCCATTGCTATTACAAGTAGTAATGGGTTGCTCTGGCGATGAAATTGCCCAGATCCTCGATTTAAATAAAAATACTGTCATGACACGACTTTTCCGTGCCAGAAATCAGCTTAAAGAGGCTTTAAGCAGTGATGATGATCAACTTAGAGGAGCATCAAATTAATGGATGAACTCGAGTTTCGCCGCCGCATCCTCGCCGAGCCAAGCACTATTGATAAGGAACTTGAAGCGTTTGCCGAGCAGGACACAGACAAACAGGCGTTTATTGATGATGTGCGCGCTTTAGATGATGAACTAAGTAATGCGCTCAACATCCCCGTGCCTGAAAATTTAGCAAAGCGAATTATTGATAATACCTATGCCGCAGAAGAAGCGCCTTCAGAGCAGCCGCTAGACACCATTATTGAGGCTAAATCGCGCTTTGCCTTTAATCGCTTGTATTTAGCCGCTGCAGCGTCGTTTTTAGTAGCAATTAGTGTGTTCTTTGTAACTAACAAACAACATACGTTATACAGCGTGGGTGAGCATGCCTTTGCGCACCTATACCATGAGATAGGCTCGCTAGATAAACATGAAGCGATAGACCTTGCCTATGTGAACGAAAAGTTTGCCACCATTGGCGGACACTTAGATGAGCTACCAGGTAAAGTAACCTATTTAATGTTTTGTGATTTTCAAGGCAAAAAAGGTCTGCACTTGGTATTTGAGTCTGATTTTGGCCCGATGACGGTATTCATTGTGCCTTCTGACGAGCAACCATTTGGCACCGGCTCTGATGATTTCAATGATGAGCGTTTCGCTGGTCACATCAACCGTGGTGAGCGAGCGGATACTATCTTAATAGCGAGTATTGGTGCTCCACTTGATAGCTACAACAGTATGATCAATGACGCTATTCGCTGGCTGCATTAATACCTACTCGTAGTAACACATATTACAGGCATAAAAAAACCGCAGTCACTGCGGTTTTTTTATCGCTATAAAGCAGGTTACTTACAAACGTCTGCTACTGCATTTGCAAAGTAATCAATGTTTGCATCACTGATACCAGCAACGTTTACACGGCTAGAACCAACAATGTAGATTGAGTACTCTTTTTGTAAGCGCTCGATTTGCTCTTTATTAATACCTAGGAATGAGAACATACCATTTTGACGGTCAATAAATGAGAAGTCTTGCTCAATGCCTTTCGCTGCTAAGCTTTCTTTAATTAGAGTACGTAAACCATTAATACGATTACGCATTTCATCAAGCTCGTCATGCCACATTTGCGTCAGCTCAGTGCTACCTAAAATCGTACTAACAATATCAGCACCATGGGCAGGCGGCATTGAATAGATGCTACGTACAACGCTTAATAATACAGAGTTTGAGATATCAGCAGTCGCTGCATCTTTAGCAATGATTGAACATGCACCGATACGCTCGCGGTATAGACCGAAGTTTTTCGAACATGAAGAACAGATGATTAGCTCATCTACCGCTGCTGCTAATTTACGAAGACCCGCTGCGTCTTCTTCAAGGCTTGAACCAAAACCTTGGTAAGCAATATCAACCAGTGGCGTGAAACCAACTTCAACAGCAAGATCTGCAACTGTGCTCCATTGCTCAGCATTTAAATCCATACCGCTTGGATTGTGACAACATGCGTGGAATAACACAACATCACCTTTAGGCACTTGCTTAAGGGTATTAATCATGTCATCAAATAAAAGGTCTTTATTTTCGTAATCGTAGTAAGGGTATTCTTTTACTGTTAAGCCCGCCGCTTCAAATAAGCTGATGTGGTTTGCCCACGTTGGCGTAGTTACCCATACAGTCGCATCTTTGTTGCAACGCTTGATGAATTCAGCTGCAACACGTAATGCACCTGTACCACCTGGTGCTTGTGCAGTGCGAACACGGTTAGCTAAAAGTGCTGGATGCTCACCCAGTAATAAGTTTTCCATTTTTTGACAGTAATCTAGGTTACCTGCCAAGCCAATGTACGATTTACTGGTTTCGTTTTCTAAACGAAACGCTTCCGCTTTTTTAACCGCTTTTAATACAGGCGTATTGCCTTGCTCATCCTTATAAACACCTACACCCAAATCGATTTTCTTCGGGTTTGTATCTTGTTTAAAGGCCGCCATTAGGCCAAGAATAGGATCTGTTGGTAATGGTTTTAATTCTGAGAACATTGACTATCTCTTTTTATAGGGGTTAGCGTTGCCACTAGCTTAACATAAAAACCCAGCCTGATTACTAGTTAAATTAGACCAAGAGTTGAGGAATTTTAATACAACAAGCCACAAGTAATGCAAGGGTTTGCTGATCAAAGAAATCATTATTAAATGCTTCTGCATCTATAATACCTAAGCATTCATTTTTGTCTGATAATAATGGTAAACAAGTCTCAGCTTTCACCTTCGGGTCGCAAGTATAATACTCACCACCTTGTGCGAGGTAATCGGCTACGTTATTGATCACACGCCCTTGCTTAGAAAGTGCAACTTGAACATTGTTACTACCTTTAGCAAATGCTTCAGTTAGCGGGAATAATGGACGGCTCGGTGCACCATGATAAACCAGCTTTAATAACTGAGAACCTTCATTAGTCTCTGTCGCTTGATAAATACCAAACCAATCAACTTGAGTTTGGGCAACAACAAAATCGATAATTTGTTGAAGCTTAGCCAGTTTTTCAGTATTGGTAGCATCATCGGCAACATAATCATTTAATTTGAATGGTTCATCTTGTAAGTAGCCAAACAAGCTACACGCACCACCCTCGCCTAGCTCAGGAATTTGATACTCCCAACGCACTGCTGGTAAAGCTGACTCTGCAAGATAATGTTCAAGGTTTGATAATTGCTCAGCAACCAAATTTTCTGGTAATTCAAGCTGAGCTGTCGATAAGTAGTTAGAAATCATTTAGCCATCCAAACATCTATAATGCCAGAATGATAACATGCGATTTTAGTGTGAGCTAGTACTGCTTGCTGTTAATTGATAATAAATTTCGACTTGGTTGCCTGCACTATTGAAGGTCACTTTTGAAGCTACTTCCCCAAGCAAGCACAAGCCTCTACCATGCTCTCTTGCAAGGCTTTGTTGACTTGCCTGCTCTTTACTAAAACCATTTCCTGAGTCGCAAACAGTAAAATATAAAGCAAGTTCTTCTGGGCAATAGCGAATATCAATAATGATTAAGGCATCGGTTAAATTAGCGAGGGCCTCTTCACGTTGTTGATAATAAATTAAAAAGCCATCTTCTTGATTTTTTACCTCTGAGTCGAGGCCTAACACCCCGTGGTCTAAGGCATTATTGTAGGCCTCTGAGAGTATCAAAAAGATATTAGCGCGATGTGCATTTAACCCTGCTACTTTGCTTATTACATCAACGACTTCCAGCACCGGATCGGTGCTTTTGATTTGCTTTGAATTTAGGCTCAATGAAAAGTTAAAAGGTAATGCGGATAGCGGCTCAGACTTTTGCTCAGGCTCACGCATTGGTAAGCAATTTAATAATACTAGGCTCAAGTCGTCTTGTTGTTTATTACCACGGGCAAATTTATTGACTCGTTCAAGTACTTGCTCAGTAGAAATAGCAGGTTTTGAGGCTAGCACTTTTTTAAAGCGATGCTCACCAAAGTACTCGTCATGTGGACTAGTCGTTTCAATGATACCATCGGTTGCCATGACAATACGGCATGTGTCTTCTACTTCAATATGAATAAGTGCACGTTCGAATTCATCTTCTTCTAAAATACCCAGTGCCATGTGTTGAGATTCAAGGGTACGAATAACTTCACCGCTTTGGTTTATGATATAGGTATCGGGTAAGCCCCCTAGCCATGCCGAGATACTTTTCCCGGTACTGCTAAGCTCTATGATGGTTGCAGCACAAAACATGTGGCCTGGTAATAACTTACCTAATACTGAATTGACTTCTGCAGCAATATCACTCACCGACATGCCCTTACTCACCATAGTATAAAATACTCTTGAAGCAGGCAGTGCACCGACTGCAGCAGCTAAACCATGGCCCGTAAAGTCACCAAGCATGCAATATAAGCTACCTAATGGGCTTTGTGCGACCAAAAACATATCGCCATTAAACATAGCCGCAGGCGATAAATGAAAATCTAAATGCTTAGGAAAAGATTGTTGGTTCTCAAGAGCATTATTAAAAATATGTTCGACAATTTCATGTTCGCGTTCGACTTGATTTTGATGATATTCAAGTTGTAGATTTTGCTCTCTTGCCTTTTGGCTTAAATTACGGATCCGGCTATGCGCTTTAATTTTCGCGTTAAGAATCACTTCTTGAAACGGCTTATGCAAAAAGTCATCACCACCAACCGATAAGCAACGCTCAAAGCTCGCTTCGTCTTCTAATGAGGTAATAAAAATAATCGGTAAGTAAACTTGGCTAAAGCGCTCTTTGATAATCGCTGCGGTTTCAAAGCCGTCCATCACAGGCATAATGACATCGAGTAACACAATATCAATGGTGTGTTCTTCGAGCAGGTTTAAAGCAACAAGACCGTTTTCAGCGGTATAAACACGGTAGCCCTGTTGTTCTAACATCACGGTTAATAAGCGACGATTTAAGGCAAGATCGTCTACAACCAGAATATTAAGCATCAATCAATATCGAACTTTTTATCAAAACGAGAGATTTGCAGGATTTTTTTCAGTTGCGGTTGGCAGTTACTAATTTGAATTGTTTCAACTTTGCCTGTTAAGTTTTTTTTCATGTTCAGCAACATGCCTAACGCTGAGCTGTCCATGTAATCTGTTTCTCTAAGGTCTATAACCACTTTATCGATATTGTCGTTGAGATCGGCATACGCCTGACGAAAAGATTGCACCAAATTAAAATCAAATTTTCCTTTGATTTGTACGGTTAATATAGCGCCATCAGCAGAAGTGCTGCGCGTTAAACTCATAATAAACTCCTAATAAACAAATCTTTCCTGATACTTAACTAAATATAACCGCTTAAAACAAATAAGCCAAAAATTAAAACACTTAGGATGAAATTTGTTATCATTTAGCCAAGCTTCTATAACGAGATCTACCATGAGCGATAATAATCTAGTTTATTCAACTGCAACGGGTCGCATTGAGCAACCTAAAGAAAGTAAACCAAGCCAAGGTAAAGTTTTTAAAGACGGCTTTTTACGCATTGAACGTCAAACCAAAGGACGCAAAGGTAAGGGCGTGATGTTAGTTGTTGGTATCGACAGCGAGCAGCACGACTTAAAAAAATTAGCCAAAACCATTAAAAGTAAAATGGGCCAAGGTGGTGCAGTAAAAGACGGTATCATCGAAGTTCAAGGTGATGACAGAGATAAGCTAAAAGCGATTCTCGAAGGACTAAAATTTAAAGTAAAAATTGCAGGGGGCTAATCGCCCCCTTTTTTGCGTTCTGTATTTTATGAATTCAACGAGTTGAGCTGTTCATAAAGTGCAGGCAACTCATCTTCAGGGATAGGCTTACTATAGTAGTAACCTTGCACAATATAACAGTTGTTGTTTTGTAAAAACTCAATCTGCTCGATGGTTTCTACCCCTTCGGCAACAACATTAAGCTTCAGCTTTTGTGCCATAGCAATGATTGCAGCGGTAATTTCCATATCATTACTGTCTTGTGGAATATCTTTCACAAACGAGCGATCAACTTTCAAGATATCCACAGGGAAACGTTTTAGGTAACTCAGTGAAGAGTACCCAGTACCAAAGTCGTCGATTGAAATTGATACACCCAAAGCTTTTAGCTGATGTAGTTGTAAGATGGCTGCTTCAACATGCCCCATCAGCATACTTTCTGTTAGCTCAAGGTGTAAGCGTTTAGGCTCAACACCTGTTTGTTTGATGATCTTATCCAGTGTCGACACCAAGTTCGCATCTTTAAATTGACGTGCCGACAGGTTGATTGAAATATTATTCTTTAAATCTTGACTAGCTAAACGTGCCGCAAACTCACACGCTTCTTGCAAGATCCACGCACCTAGCTCAACTATTAAGCCGGTTGCTTCAGCAATAGGAATAAACTTAGTTGGTGGGATCATCCCTTCATTAGGGTGGAACCAACGAATAAGCGCTTCATAACCAACCACTTGGTTATTTCTACAATCAACTTGTGGCTGATAATAAACCCTAAACTGCCCTTCGCGAATACCTGTACGAAGCTCATTTTCAATGAATAAGCGCTCGTTTGCTGCAGCATTTAGCTCTTGGCTATAGAAGTGGAAAGTATTACGCCCTTTCGCTTTTGCTTCATACATCGCAAGATCAGCATGTTTAAGTAGCTGATCTTCTTCTTGGCTATCAAACGGTGCCATTGTGATACCAATACTGGCACTGATGATCACTTCATTATTACCTAACTTGATTGGCTCATTAAGCGTGCGCTGAATCGTATTAGCCACTTCCATTGCATGTGTTTGATGCTCAATACCACTTAATAATACCGCGAATTCATCACCGCCTAAACGCGCTATTGTATCTTCCGTACGCAAACGCTTTTTCAAACGGTTAGCCACTTCAACTAATAACTGATCCCCAGCATCATGCCCTAGAGTATCGTTGATACGTTTAAATTCATCTAAGTCAAAATAGAATAAGGCAAATGCATAATGACCGCGTTCAGCCAGTGCCATTGATTTACGCAGCTGCATTCTGAAGAAAGTACGGTTAGCAAGCCCCGTTAAGGTATCAAAGTAAGCCAATTGCTCCATCTTACGCTGGCTTTCTTTTACAAACGAAATATCTTGAGCTGATGCCACGTAACTGGTGATCTCACCACCATCTTCTCGAATTGGTGAAATACTTAACGAAACCCAAACTGATTGGCGTTCATTCCCTTGTAATAAGGTATCCCCGCGCCAATAATTACGGCTTCGCAAATCGATATCAATATCATCGACTAAAATCGCCATTTCTTGTGAAATGATATTCAACAGCGGCGAGCCAATAAAGTGACGCTCCTCAAAACCGGTCATTTCAACCATTTTCGGATTCACGTATTTGATCTCAAAGTCTTGATTGGTGATCACCACACCGGTACCAGAGAAAGCCACAGCTTTAGATAAACGATTCGCCGCTTTTTCCGCTATTTCTTTTTCACTAATGCGCTGGTTTAAGCCATCGATCAACTTACGAATTTCAATAGCCATGTCTCTAAACGAGCCATTTAGCGTGCCAATTTCATCTTTATTAGCCTTTGGAAACTCAGTTTGTAATTGCCCTTTGCCAAAACTAACTACCGCATTAACCAACGAATGAATGCGACGCAGTACTAGTTGATAAAGTGCTTGATGCAATAACAAAGCAACTAAAATAGCGTACAAGATAAACAAGCCAAAGAATTTTACTTTTAACTCTTCAAGCGCAGAAAGTGCAGACGAGCGCTTTTTATAAATACCAATATACCAGTTTAAGTTTTCCACTTTACGAATATTGATAATGTGAGTTTCGCCATCTTGTACGAATGAATTTGCCGACTCAGGTAGCTTTAAACGAATGGTTTCAGACACTAGTTTTTGCAGATCAGGGTTTACAAAATCTTCGGTGAGTAATTTTTTACCTTCACGACCATATTGCTCAAGGGTTGTTTTATCTAAATCAGGGTGAGCTAATAGCTGACCTTTTGCATCAAACACTAACAGATGCTGCTCACGGTCACCGATAGGCAACTGTGCCAATAAGGTTTCAAGCGCGATATCACTGCCCGTGACACCAAAAAATTCGTTATCAAGGTAGATTGGCACAAGCACACTCACCACCCACTTATGCCAAATAGTGTCGTAATACACTTTTGACCACACCGCTTCTCGGCTTGGGTTAGTTGCAGCCTGAGCGTAATTGAAGGTTTCGCCTTTGGTAAAATCAAAACTACCAGGTACATTGAGTGCCCAGTTAGGTGGTGCGATACGAATAAAGTTGTCTTTGGTGACAAGGTAAAAATTAAAGAAATCTTGAATTAAGGTCGGTGAAACGATTTTCCATAGCGATTCAGAATCGTTTATAAGCTGTTTATAAAATTCAGAATATTTATCTTGAGGGAGAAACGCAGCCGATAAGCCATCTTCTGAGGTACTACGGATACTGCCATCGAGGGCAAATTTGAGTTCTGCGCTGCGTTTACTTTGTAAATGCGATTCGTTGTGAAGGAGCTGGCTGCTTACGACGTTATTAGCCTGCTCAGCAATATTGATTTTGGTTTTGATCAAGCGGTTAAATTGACGACTCAAGCGTTCACTAGAGTGCTTTAAAAGTTCGTGCTCTTCAAACACAAGCTGTTTTTCTTCAGATTTAAGCATCAAAGCCGCAGCACATATACCTGCAATCAAACAAATCGCAGAGATCAGCAGCGACAATTTCATACTTAATGAATTCACACCAAAACGTGATGGCGGTCGTCGATACACCACAGGACTACCTTATTAATAATTGTTATTATTTATTGTGCAAAAACAAATATACCAGATTCATTTTTATATTTATAAATTTTTTATAAATATAAATGAATTTTCTGAGTAAACACCGATGTTTTCTAAATTAGCTGCGATAGGCAGTTGACTTTACATACAAGTGTTTTTACATTAGTTCAATGAAACAAATTATCTCTCGCACTTATTTTTCGTTTTTTAGCTTCTTTAGATAGAGGAGGCTTAACTGTTTGCGAGATAAATTCACCGAATAGCTAAAGCCTCCCACTTGGGAGGCTTTTTTGTTTGTGCACTGTTTTGGAATGAGGAAACCAACATGAGCATTGATACATTAAATGCGTTACGACACGATATTAATGAAATAGATTCCGACTTATTGGTGTTACTGGCTAAAAGACGCCGTATTAGCCACAGCGTAGTTGAATATAAAATTGCCAATAACAAACCAATTCGCGATGAAGCCCGCGAACAAGCATTACTCGAAAAGCTTATTAATTATGGTAAGTCGCTAGGTCTAGATGCGTACTACATCAATAATGTGTTCCAAACTATTCTTGAAGATTCTGTTTTGAATCAACAAGCAATGCTACAAAAGAATCTAAACCCTGAAGCAATGAGCGAAAGTCATCGTGTTGCTTACTTAGGTGGTCAAGGCTCTTATAGCCAATTAGCCTGTCATAAATATTTTAGCCGTCGCCCAGGTAAGCTGATTGAGATGGGCTGTTCGAGCTTTGATCAAATCACTGGCAAAGTTGAAAGTGGCCAAGCTGATTTCGGCTTACTGCCAATTGAAAACACCAGCTCAGGTAGTATCAATGAAGTGTTCGATTTATTACAACATGCACAAGTATCAATTGTCGGTGAGGTCACTCACAGCGTTGAGCACTGTTTATTAGCAATGCCAGGTACTGAGCTTTCTCACATTAATAAAATCTTTGCTCACCCACAGCCTTTTGCTCAATGTAGCCGCTTCATTCAGGGGTTAGGTGATATTCAACATGAAACCTGTGACTCAACCTTCCATGCATTACAATCAGCGGTTGAAACTGCAAACAGCGCCGCTATCGGCTCAGCACAAGCAGGTAAAAATGTAGGGTTAGAAGTCGTTAAATCAGGTCTTGCAAACCAAAGCGAAAACCATAGCCGCTTCATTGTCGTCGCGCGTAATCCGTTGCAAGTATCTAAGCAAATTCCAACAAAAACCAGTTTGATTATGGCGACCAAACAACAAGCGGGTTCATTGGCTGATGCCTTGATGATTTTTAAACAACATCAAATTAACCTAGTAAAATTGGAATCTCGTCCAGTACCAGGAAACCCATGGGAAGAGGTGTTTTATGTTGACCTTGAAGCAAACCTTGATGACTTACATGTTAAGCAAGCGCTTGAAGAGCTAAAAGAACACACCCAATACACCCGTGTATTAGGCTGCTATCAAAGTGAGTCTTTGCAAGCTGTTAGTGTGTAACTGCCAGCCTAGATATGATTAATAAAAAGGAGCCAGTCGGCTCCTTTTTCGTATAATTTCATCTTAGATACTTGCACCCACAGCCCTGTCTAAGCATAATCTTGAAAACAATTTGAAATTGGAACTTTCATGAATTGGTTAGCAGAATTAGCAACTAAAAGAACACCTTGGTTATTATTAGCCGTTATTTCCCTCGCATTTGAAATCACTGCGTTATTTTTTCAATACAACATGGGCCTTGAGCCATGCATCATGTGTATATATCAACGTACCGCTGTTTTAGGCTTACTTGCAGCGGGTGTGATTGGTGCAATTAACCCACAAAATATGGTTGTTCGCTTAGTCGCATTTGCCACTTGGGGTGTCTCTGCAATTTGGGGTTACTTTATTGCCAAAGAACACATTGCAATGCAAAACAATACTGACCCTTTTGCATTTAGTTGTGCATTTGAACCTAACTTCCCAAGTTTTATGCCTTTGCATGAATGGATCCCTAGCTTTTTTGCCGCTACTGGTGATTGCGGAAATATCGATTGGCAGTTTGCTTCTATGAGTATGCCAGCATGGATGGAAGTGATTTTTGCAGCATTTTCAGTGGTATTTGTGGCTGTTCTAGTTAGCCGATTAGTGAGCAAAAAGTCGCTATAATGATTTATTTTTTTACTAGCCAAATCCCTGCTTTAAAAAGCTTTAAAGTAAGGCAACGCCAGCAAATTATTGCCCTTGCTTTGGCTCATTTAAGCCCAAGCAAAAAGATCATTTTATCAGTATGTAAGCTTGCCTTTTTAGCACCATTATTTTTAGGCTTGGCCTACTTTGAAGGCTGGATGCTTATTCCTTGGTTGTTGTTAGCGGGCTTAAGTTACCCACTCATCACAACACCTATCGAAAACATGTTCGCATTAGCGCATTTAGACAAAGCTATCGATGAATTTAAACAGGGCGAATAACGCCCTGTTTAGGTGTATAGCCCGCTATTTATAATGTAATTTTCCCCTCAAGTTTAGCAAATAGCTTATCGCCAATTCCTTTTACTTCTTTTAATTGCTCTACCGACTTAAACGGACCTTGCTTTTTACGGTGCTCAACAATCGCTTTAGCTTTTGACTCCCCAATACCCGGTAATTGAGTAAGTTGATCTATGCTGGCTTTGTTTATACTGAGCTTTTGCATTTTAACTTGTGTTGCTTCGGTTGGTTTAACGGCGAATGCCGATGTAGCAGGTAGTAGCGCAATACTTGTGGCAAGTAAAATACTTGATAGTAATTTCATAATTTCCTCCATGATGTCCATCTTGGACAGGTAGTTAGCTATTACCCAACACTCACTCCATCGCTTGTGTTTAACTTTGGGTAACAATTTAAATAAAGCTAATGTCCCTATTATTGTCAAATTTGCTGAATAAAATTTATCTAAAGTTACTTGCAAAGTAAGCCCTGAAGCATTACTGTATATAAAAACAGTAATCAAGGTAGCGGTATTACGCTGCAAATGCCACGCTTAAATGCAGGAGAAATCATGGCTGTTGTTGTTAAATATGTTGTAGAAAGAAACGGAGTCGAGCGCATGACGTTTACTACTAAGAAAGAAGCTGATGCGTATGACAAAATGCTCGACATTGCTGAGTCATTAGAACTAATGCTTGAAAAAGTTGATGTACCATTAAGCGAGCAACAAATTGAGTCACTGGCGCTTGAAATGGCAAAAGAAAAAGACCAATTTATGGCGGTACTTAAAGGTGCAAAAGACGCCCCAGCTAAGCCTAAAAAAGCAAAGTCAGGCGACAACGTTGCTGATATAAAAGAAAAAGCGGCAAGCTAAACGCAAATTTAGATCATAAAAAAGGGCAACAGATGTTGCCCTTTTTTGTGTTTAATCAAAAACTACAGTGACGACTCAACTTCATCAAATAAGTCTGTAATTTCTTTTTTCGGCTCAGCAGTTGTAAGGCTAACAACAACAATAGCAATTGTTGATAAAATAAAGCCTGGGACAATCTCATAAATAATTGCACTTAATGCTTGGCCATCAATTGTAATTGGCGCGTAAATCCAAAACAGCACTGTTGCAGCACCAACAACCATACCACTGATAGCACCTTGTAAGTTCATACGCTTCCAGTAAAGGCTCAGTAATACGAGTGGACCAAATGCAGCACCAAAACCTGCCCATGCATTACTCACTAAATCTAAGATAGAGCTATCGCGGTCATAGGCTAAGTAAATAGCAAATAGAGCCACCAAAATAACACTAATACGACCAACTAAAACCAGCTCTTTTTGAGATGCACTACGGTTTAAGTAAATCTTATAAAAATCTTCGGTTAGTGAGCTTGAACAAACTAATAACTGTGATGAAATAGTACTCATAATCGCCGCTAAAATAGCTGCCAATAAGAAGCCGGCAATTAAAGGGTGGAAGATAAGCTCAGACAACACTAGGAAAATCGTTTCTTTATCATCAATTGGCATTTGGTTTTCAAGCATATATGCAGCACCAAATAGGCCTGTTAGCACAGCACCAATAGCTGAAAGCGTCATCCACGACATACCCACACGGCGCATAGTCGGCATATCTTTCACAGAGCGCACAGACATAAAACGCACAATAATATGTGGTTGACCAAAATAACCAAGGCCCCATGCCATTGCAGAAATAATCGCTATCGTTGAACCACCTGCAAACCAATCCATCATATTAAGTGCATGAATTTCTGATTCTTTTGGTGAGCTTAATAATAAGTCATAGCGTGCATTTGCAAGTGTATCCATAACTGGCTGATCAAGCATGGTAAACGTTGCAATTGGCACAGCCAGCAACGAGATAAACATGATACAGCCTTGTACAAAGTCAGTCAGGCTCACTGCTAAGAAGCCACCAAACAAGGTATATAACACTACGACACCGGTTGTGATATACAGACCCATTTCGTAGCTCATATTAAATGAGTTTTCGAACAACTTGCCGCCTGCAACAACACCTGATGAGGTATACAAGGTGAAGAAAACAATGATTACAATCGCAGATATCACACGCAGAATATTTTTATTATCATCAAAGCGGTTCGCGAAGTAATCTGGAATGGTGATTGAGTCATTCGCCTTTTCTGTGTAAACACGTAAACGAGGCGCGACTAGGAAGTAGTTAGCCCAAGCACCGAGCACTAGACCTATGGCAATCCAAACCTTGCTTAAACCAAACAAATACATTGCACCCGGTAGACCCATTAGCAGCCAACCACTCATGTCTGATGCGCCAGCTGAAAGCGCAGCAACACTTGGTGATAAATTACGACCACCTAGCATATAGCCTGATACATCGTCGGTAGATTGCTTATAAGCATACAGCCCAATCCCCAGCATGACGATGAAGTACATTGCTAACGAAATTATCATTCCTGTTTCCAAATTAGCCTCCAAAAGTTGTTTAATGTTGGCTTTTAATCCGAATAATGACTCGCAAGTTATTTAATTTTAAGACATTATTGGGGTAAAAACCGATATCACTCATGACTATAACATGCTTCCCCCCTTCAACTCCAATCAAGCAGCTCAATGACAGGGTTTACAATTTCAACCTTTTCATAACAAAAATATGATATTTAATCGCAAGTTATAGAATTCAATTGCAATTTATCCTAGTCTTAAGATCAGAATAAAATCAGTATTTATCCTCAAATACTCGCATTTAATTAATGCTATTTCAGGCACAATGACATATATTGCTGATGGATAAATGAATTAACCGAAGTGGACATGCCAGGACTATGTATTTTTACGCTGCACGCCAACCTATTTTAGATAAGGAAAAGAAACTTGTCGGCTACGAACTCCTGTTTAGGGATGGCGTAGATAACGTGTTTCCAGACATTGATGGCGATGAAGCAACATCACGACTCATTGAAGGTAGTCAGTTCAATTTTGGTTTAGAAGATTTAACGGATAACAAACCAGCTTACATTAATTTCACTTTAGAGACACTCCAAAAAGGCTACCCTTTATTACTGGGTAAAGAACAAGTCGTTGTCGAAATTCTTGAAACTATTCAACCAGGTAAACGTTTACTTGCTCTGGTTAAAGATTTAAAAGAGCGTGGTTACACACTGGCCCTTGATGATTACATTCATCAACCTGTGTGGCGTCATTTTTATCCGTATATCGATATGATCAAAATTGACTTTTTAACCACAGACAAAGAGTCGATTGAAGCGGTTATTGAAGCGATAAAACCGCACCCGCACATCAAGTTGCTTGCCGAAAAAGTCGAAACTTACGAGAAATACCAACTTGCCCTAGAAATGGGTTTTAGTTACTTTCAGGGCTTTTTCTTTTCAAAACCGGAGATGGTACAAAGTAAAACTTTGCCACCTTCTGAGATGGCTCTTGCCGAGCTCCTATACGAAACATCAAGTATTGATTTAAACCTTAGAAAAATCACTGAGGTGTTTGAACGTGACGTTAACTTATCTTATAAATTATTACGCTATTCAAACTCCGCGGCATTTAAACGCCGTGCCGAAATCAGCACAATCAAGCAAGCGCTTATCGTATTAGGAAGCGAAGAAATTAAACGTTTCTTGTCGCTGTTATTTGCAGCTCAAGTATCTGCAGATAAACCTGCTGAACTGATCCGCCTGTCGCTAACCCGAGCACGGTTTGCTGAATTACTGGCAATTAGTCATGGTAAGTTACGCGATACAGGTATGGCTTTCTTAACAGGCATGATGTCATTAATGGATGCTATCTTAGATGAAGATATGCCAAGCGTTATGAATAAGTTACCGCTGACCAACGAAATTAAAGACGCTCTACTTAAAGATGAAGGCTTACTCGCTACCTATCTAAACCTTGTAAAATTCTATGAGCAAGCAAATTGGGAAAAAGCGAAAGAAATCCAACAACAGTTGGGCCTTAAGCCAGAAGAAGTACCGGACGCTTACCACGACGCATTAAGTTGGTCTAATGACCAAATGAGTGTGTTTGGAGACTGATGAATATCAATCTATTAATGCTATAAAAAATGCCAGCAATTGCTGGCATTTTTATTTGAATAATCTTAAAGATTTTCTAAGAAGTCTTCGTCAAAATCATCAGGCTCTTTTTCTACTGGCGGATTACCATCATGTAGCTCATATAATTGACGCTGGAAGTAAATATCCTTCATGAAGATATAAGGGTCTAGCGACTCATTTAATAGGCTCTCTTGTGGCATTAATGAAGCACGGGCTTCAACCGCTTTCAGCGCAAACACCAAAATAGTCTGCGGTGTTGTTAACGTGATTTCAGGTAACACAAAGTTATCTACCACATCACCTGTTAGGTTTCGTGCTGTACTTGGCCCCATACCTGGGATCATCAAGTATGCGCCATCTCCTACACCCCATACACCTAAGGTTTGACCAAAGTCTTCATCGACAATTTCTAAACCCAGCGATGAAGCAACATCAAAAAAGCCGAGTAAACCTACCGTAGAGTTCACTAAAAAGCGCGCTAGGCTAATACCCATATTACCAGGTTTACCTTGCAGGCCAGCATTGACCATATCCGTTGGTGCGGTGATGTTATCGGTAAAATTAACAATGCTACGTCTTACCGGTGTTGGCGTTACTGTAACGTAGCCAACAGCTGCTGGGCGAAGAATATAAGCGTCAAGCACGTCCATATTAAAATCATACATAGGACGGTTAAACGACTGTAATGGGTCTCGCTCATCCGCTTTTTCTTCAGGTATTTGTGCGCATCCTGCAAGCACTACAAAAAAGATAAAAAATATACTGTGCCTAAACATCGGCTATCCTTAAGGTATTAACTCATTAATTAGCAACGAATATTCTTTCACATTTGCACGCTCTAAAACATCCGACTTGCCTTCCAACTCGCCGCTAGAAGTTACCACAGTTGCATCTTTTGATAAACGCGCAGTTAAAATAATTTTATCGACACTTGATAGGTTCAAGCCTTCTACCATGGCATTGCTATCACTCAACGTCACGGTTAGCGGAAAGCTATATTCGGTCATTTTTACCACAGCTAATGGCATTTGTGGACCACTGGCTGCTTTTGCAAAAACAAATAACGTACCGTTTTGTGGCTGCGAATCTGCAAGTGCTGAGTCTAAATCAACCGTGATGCTAATTTCACTGTTTGAAGCTTCTGCGAGTTTTGTATTTGTAACTTGCTGCTCATTATTTAAATGGGCATCAATTTCAGCAATTCGCTCTGCAATCATGCTATAACGCGGGTCGTTTTGCTCCATACTTGCAAGCAGTACTTCAAACGCCGTTTTTGCTTGCAGCCAATCTTTACGCTCATAAGCAATCAGGGCTAGCAATGAGATAGCATCAATATTGGTCGGCTCTGCTTTTAACACTCGCGATAACATAGTCGCTGCACGAGACATATTCGCATCACTGCCTTCCATTAGCAGGACTTGCGAGTAGCTGATCAGCACTTGCTTGTTATCTGGATTCATTTTTAGCACTTTATCAAAAGACTGCATTGCCATATCAAATTCATTTAATGACATAGCAACACGACCTAGCAGCATCCACGCCACTTCATCATCACCACTTTGATCAAGCTTGGTACGCAATGCTAAGGCAAATGCTTGCAGCTCATTCGGTGTTAATGGCTCACCATCTTGCATTACGGCACGTTCACCATACGACTTAAGGTTTGCCATCGCGTCATGCCAGCCTTTAATTTGCTGCTGACTACCCGTGTAACCGTAAAAGATAGCCGTTAAAACAATTAAAAAGCCTGCGCCAGTAAGTGCAAAAATACGGTTGTTACCTTTACTATTTAGCGCTTTTTCCGGAGACAATTCATTGAGCAAACGACGCTTTTGTTCGATAACTGACTCTTCGTGCATTTGTGCATCAATACGCTGGTTATCTAAGTCAGCTTTAAGCTCGTCTAAACGTTGATGATAAATTCGGATTAACTCCGAGTTTGCATTGTGATCAAGGCGTTGAATACGTTCGCGTTTAAAAAACGGAACGACAACAAATAGCAATGCAACCAGTGTGAGTAAAACAAAAGAAGCCCACATTAATGCCATCTAGCTTTGCTCCTGACGTTGATTTTGTTCAATTAACTTTGCAAGCAGTGCCTCGTCTTGCTCTGTCCATGTTTGTTTTACAGATGCCTTACGTTGGCGTAAAACAATAAAGCCAAAGCCAAGTACCACAATTAATACTGGCAATACCCATAACACTAAGGTTGCTGGTGTTACTGGTGGATCGTAATGTACGAAGTAACCGTAACGGTCAATCATATAATCGATGACTTCATCTTTGCTTTTGCCATCTTTTACCAGCGTTAACACTTTGTCACGTAAGTCTTTGGCTACAACGGCGTCTGAGTCAGCAATGTTCTGGTTTTGACATTTAGGGCAACGCAGCTCTTTGGTAAGTTCACTAAAGCGAACAGCTTGCTCTTTATCATCAAATTGATACTTGTCTTGCTCTGCAAATGCGCTAAACGTGATAAGCAAACTTGCTAAAAAAATCACGAGTCTCATTACTGTAACTCCTGCATTAACGGTGCGAATTTGGCTCGCCACACACGCGGATTAATATCGCCGGTATGGTGCAGCAAAATAGTGCCTTGTTTATCGACTAAGAAAGTCTCTGGCGCGCCAGACACACCTAAATCAAGGGCTAATGTACGTTTTAAATCTAAGATATTAAATTGATATGGGTCGCCAGCACGATTAAGCATGCTAGTGACGTCTTCGCGTAGTGCGTTAATATCAAACTGGCCATCAAAGTCAGGGTCGTAGCCTTGCTCGTAGTATAAGCCAACAATCTTAACGCCCTGCTCTCTAAGCTCGGTTAAATAGCCTAACTCAGCTAAACAGGTCGGGCACCATGTGCCCCACACATTAAGTAAGTAAACTTCACCTTTTAAATCACTATCTGTCCAACGCTTTGACTCATCCATCAAATCTGGCAGGTTAAAGGCTGGCATACCCTGCCCAATACGCCCTGTTTGCAGCTCACGTGGGTTAGCAAACAAACCTTGATATAAAAATACACACAGTAATACGAAAACCAGTAAAGGTGCTAGTGCGAGTAGTTTACGGTTCATGCTGAAGCCTCCTGCTTAGTCGATTTTTGGCGGTAGCGTTTATCACCAAGTACTAAAAAGCCTGCCAGTGAAATCAAGATACCACCGAGCCACATCCAACGAACATAAGGTTTATGGTAAATACGTAATGACCACGCTCCTTGGCTTAATTGCTCACCTAGCGCTAGGTATAAGTCACGTGTGAAGCCTGCATCAACAGCCGCTTCTGTCATAAATTGCATGCCAATGTCATAACGGCGCTTTTCAGCATGTAAAACGGTTACTTGTTTATCGTTTTTCAGCACAGTGACAACCCCAGCATGGCCACTATAGTTTGCGCCGCGGATAGACTTAACACCATCAAAGCGGTACTGGTATTCATTTAAAGCCACAGTATCACCCGGCTTCATTGATACATCACGCTCTACTGAATAAGCAGAGGTTAACGTTACACCTGCAATCACGAACGCTAAACCAACGTGACCTAAAACCATCGCCCAATAGCTTAGCCCTAAACGTTTAAAGCCTTCGCCTAAGGTTTTGTGAATAGTTACTTTTGCTGCTAAATCAACAACTGTAGTAACAACAATCCATACCGCTAGCGTAGTTGCAATAAAGGTAATTGGCGCAATTACGTCATAGCTTGAATATAACCACGCTGCCGTTGCAACTAGGCTAACTACAGCCGATAGTGCAAACTTGTTTTGCAACATCGACCACTTGTTTTGTTTCCAGCGTAACAGCGGACCCATACCCATTAAAATGGCAAACGGTATCAGTAAAATAGCAAACATCTTATTGAAGAACGGCTCACCAATCGAAATGCTACCTAAGCCAAGTTCTTTGTGGATCATTGGCAGTAATGTACCTAGCAATACAATCAGTGTTGCCACAACTAAGAAAATATTATTTAGCCAAAGCGCAACTTCACGTGAGGCAAACTTATAACGGCCTTCACTTTTCACCTGCGAAACACGTAATGCGTAGAGCGACAAACCACCACCAACTACAATGGCTAAGAAAGCTAAAATAAACATACCACGGTTAGGATCTGAGGCAAAAGCATGCACAGATACAATGATACCCGAGCGAACAATAAAGGTACCCAGTAAGCTTAACGAGAATGCTGCAATAGCCAACAATACGGTCCACGACTTAAATACACCACGCTTTTCGGTGGTTGATAATGAGTGCAGCAATGCGGTTGCCACAAGCCATGGCATTAATGATGCGTTTTCAACTGGATCCCAGAACCACCAGCCACCCCAGCCAAGTTCTGAGTATGCCCACCAACTACCAATGGTAATACCGAGTGTTAAAAAGCCCCATGCTGTCATAGTCCAAGGACGAGACCACTTAGCCCAAGTATTATCAAGCTTACCTGTAAGTAACGCTGCAATCGCAAATGAGAACGACACAGATAAACCCACATAGCCCATGTAAAGCAATGGCGGGTGAATAATCATACCAGGGTCTTGCAATAACGGATTTAAATCGCGACCTTCAACAGGGAAATAAGGCAATAAGCGCTCAAATGGGCTCGACATTAACAAGGTGTAAAGCATAAAGCCAACACCTAAAAAGCCTAGTACACCAAGTACACGAGCACGTAATACCCAAGGTAATGATTGCGAACGCATAGCAACAACGCCAGTCCAACCCGCTTGCATTACTAACCAGAGTAAAATTGCTCCTTCATGGCCACCCCATGTCGAGGTTATTTTGTAGTACCAAGGTAAGGTGCTACTTGAGTGATAAGCAACATACGAAACAGTAAAGTCGTCGGTTAAACTGGCATAAACAAGTGCAGCAAAAGACAAAAGTACAAATACGAATTGTCCAATTGCCAGTGATGGGGCTGCACGCATTAAACGTAAATTGCCGGTATGCGCGCCCCACAAAGGAAAAATACACAATAGAACACTGAGCACCATGGCCAGTGTTAAAGAAAAATAACCGAGTTCTGGGATCATATTAATTGCCGTTATCTAAGTTATACGTCGGTTTTTCGTGCTTGATACCCTTCACAGCTTCAGCAACTTCTGCAGGCATGTACTCTTCATCATGCTTTGCAAGTACTTCAAAGGCATCAATTTCATTGGCTTTAACTAGCACCCCCTGCGCCACAATCCCTTGCCCTTCACGGAATAAATCCGGCAAAATCCCTTGATAATTAATTGTCACCATAGGGCCTTTATCGATCAGTTTAAAGCTTACCTTTAAGCTTGATTCGTCACGAACAACTGAGCCAGGTACAACCATGCCACCAATACGTAGCTTCTGACCAATATGCGGTTTTTCTTTGTTTGGTCCTTTACCCTCAACAAGTTCACTTGGGGTATAAAATAAATTGATGTTTTCTTGCAGTGCGTACAGCACTAAACCAATCGTTGCACCCACACCAAAAATAATGGCTACAACAGCTAATAAACGTTTTTTACGTCTTGGATTCATTGCCCTGCCTCTTGCTTCGCTTTCTTAATGCGCTCTTCACGTTGTGCTTGCTGCTTTACTGAAGAGAAAATACGTTTTGTATCGTTTAACGAACTAAATAAAATACCGAGTAAAATTAATGCACAGCTACCAAAAGACAACCATACATAAAAGCCATAGCCACCCATGGCAATAAAATCTGCAAAAGAATCAAACTGCATGATTAACCTCGCTCAACCATATCACGCACCCAAGGGCGATGCTTTTCACGTTGGAGAATTTCGTTTTTAAGACGGATTAACGTCACCACACCAACAAAACCTGCAAACGCAACAATGTTAACCATTAATGGCCAAAACATGCTTGGATCAATAGCTTTAGTATCAAACTTTGTAATGGTTGCACCTTGATGCAAGGTATTCCACCACTCCACCGAGAAGTGAATAATCGGTAAGTTGATAACCCCAACAATGGCTAAGATACAAGCAGCACGCCCCGCTGCTTTTTTATCTTCAAAAGCATGATAAAGCGATAACACACCAAGGTATAAAAATAACAGAATTAACTCAGAGGTAAGACGTGCGTCCCACACCCACCATGCTCCCCACATAGGTTTACCCCATGCTGCACCGGTAATTAATGCTATCGCTGTCACACATGCCCCGACAGGTGCAATTGCAATCACTGCAAGTTCTGCATTACGTAATTGCCATACTAGTGCGATCACTGCTGCAATCGCCATAGAAGAGTAAGCGCCCATAGATAAAATAGCTGAAGGCACATGGATAAAAATAATTCGGTAGCTGTCTTTTTGTTGGTAATCGGCTGGGGCATAAGCAAGCCCCCAGACCCATCCAACAATCATACAAACCACCGTAACGACGGCGAAATAAGGCAGTAAGGTGTTACACAATTGGTAAGCACGATCTGCTTTTGCGTAGGGATGTAACCACTTCCACATATTAACTTACACTCACTTTCAATGCTGACGATATGGCAATTGGCGCCGCTATAATCGCTACGATTAGCATGGCACCAAGGATTGCAAGCTGTCCGCTATAGGCAAGCTCCATAGAGCTTGTATCAATAGCCGAGGTTGCAAAAATTAGTACAGGTATATACAAAGGCAAAACAAGCAAGCTCATTAAAATACCGCCTTTTTGTAGTCCCACAGTAAGTCCAGCGCCAATTGCGCCAATGAAGCTAAGCAATGGCGTACCTAACAATAAGGTCAGAACGGTTGCTAAAAGCGCTGAACTTTCTAAATTCAATAACAAAGCAAATACCGGAGTCATTAACACTAAAGGCAACCCCGTGATCACCCAATGCGCTGCCACTTTTGCAAGGACAGTTAACGGTAATGGGTATGATGAAGCAATTAATTGCTCTAATGTTCCATCGTGATAATCATCACGAAATAGCTTATCTAAGCCCAACATGGTCGAGAGTAACGCAGCGACCCAAATAACGCCTGGCGCCATACGAGCAAGTAGACCGGGTTCAGGGCCAATTGCTAACGGAAAAAGTGTAATAACAATAAGAAAAAACAAGATAGGGTTAACGATTTCAGCACGCTGACGAAACGCTAATTTAAGATCTTTAGAAAAAACCGCAGAGAATAATTGCCAATACGAATGCTGTTTTACCATCAGTGGCGATACTCCAAAGTCACTGTTTGTAGGTCACTAAAATGTGTCGTTAAATCTTGGTGGGTAGTTAAAAGAATCGCGCCACCAGCATTTAGGTGCTCAACAAAGCGTTCTTGTAAAAATGCAACGCCGCTTTTATCAAGGGCCGTAAATGGCTCATCAAGGATCCATAGTTTGGCACTATTTAACCACAGCCTTACTAAAGCGACACGGCGCTGTTGCCCTGCTGACAACATACGAACAGGCACATCTTCAAGACCCACTAAGCCAATTTTAGCTAGGATCGGATACAAGTCTTGTTTACTATCGTAGCCATTAATTTTTAGCCAAAATGCGACATTCTCAAGGGCAGTAAGTTGTGTGTTTACCCCTGTTTTATGGCCGATGAATAATAACTCTTGTGCATATTCATCATAGTATTTTGTAATCGAGCGCTCTTGGAACAAAACATCGCCTTCATCCGCCATAGCGAAACCCGCGATAATACGCAATAATGATGTTTTGCCAGCCCCATTCGGACCAGCTAACTGCATAATTTGTCCCGATTTCAAGCTGAAATTAAGATCCGCAAACAAACAACGATCTTGCTTGATGCAGGTGACGGCCTTAATGTGTAACAAGATGACGATTCTCTATACCCAAAATTAGGCGTTAGTCTACCATAATGATAGGGTAATACGAATATTGCTTTAAAACGATTAACTTATATTTGATCTAAAATAATGAATAAACAAAGCCAGTTGACTCTCAGCACTCAGCTCAATCTAGACCCAAAAGCAATCAGCAGTGCATCACAGCAATCACCTAATGATGCCTTAAAAATGCTGGCTGAGCAGAGCCTAACTGCCCGTAATATCGTGATTGGTAAGCAAAGCGTGCAAATGGACGTGCTAATCAATAACTCATGGCAAACACTGCGCTTATCAACAGAGCAAGAAAACCTCAAAACTGAGCGCTTTTTATCGGCCAATATTCAATTAAGTAGTGATGGTAAACAGCTGACTATCACACCAGCACCGCTGACCATTACACTTGGCAAAAGCCAGCAATTACAAGCACTACTGAACTTGCTAACGCAAGGGAGCGCAAATACAAATATGCCGCACCCAGCTCAGATTGCGCCAAGTAAACCTTTACTACAACTACCAGCATTAAAAGCTGAGTTTGCTCTTAACAATAGCCTGGTTGCTCTTTTAAAAGCTGAAACACCGCTTAAAGCCATTTTGCTGCCTGCTACCAACCAACAAAATAGCTTTAATTTAAACATTATTAATCGCTTTAGGGATTCACTCCATCAGCAAAGTGTTAGCCAACAAAAAGTAGCCGAGTTGGTGGCTAAGCTAACCCCTGAAATGAATTTAAAATTAGCTGGGCAACAAGTACAGTTAAGCGTTGCAAACAAGCAAAATAGTGAATTAACTTTACCGCTACCTACAATATCGCCAAAACAAGCTAAGCAAATTCAAGCCCAGTGGCAATTCCATCCTCATGCATTAAAACTAATCCCCCAGCAAGTTAAAAATACTATTGAACTTATAAATAAAGCACCTGTGCAACAAATACTGTTAAAGAACTCGCTATCAGAGACATTCAATCAAGCATTAAAAAGCCAAGCTGTTGAACCTAAGAGTACGTTGATAGCGCCATCGAGCAGCTCAAATTCCCCCATTAGCTCTTGGCTAAAAGACAGTTTTGCTGATTTAAAAACGCGTATTAGTGATGCAGTGCGCTATTTTGAAAAGCTCCCTGCTACCACCAAAGCGGCTGTTAACCAGTCAACGCATCCGCTGATTGAAAGCAAAAACACGATTAGCCAACTGGGCTTTAATGCTAATAAAATCAATATAGTAAAGTTTGCCACTATTCAACAAAGCGCGCCACAACACGCCGTCCCCCAAGCATCGCAAAAAACCAGTGGGCCAGTTACAGCTAATACGCCATTACCTGCGACTAAACAGACAGAGCCATTAACCGAAAGTCAGTCTACAAAGCAAGTTAGCTTACCCGTGAGTTATAACAAGGCTCCACCATTAATACAGTTACTGCAACGGATAAAAGTCAGTTTAGAGCCGCTTGTTAGCGCGCAGCGCCCTGCCACTCAAATTGCAATCAATAGTAAAGCGCAAACTCCTGCTTTGAATAAAGATACGGCTTTGCAACAAGCACCTGTAGACAACAAAGCAGTTAGCGGCGCGGTTACTGCCATGAAATCTGACAAACCAGCCACAGAGCAGCTCGCCCAAGCTAAAAGTAACCTTGCTAATTCAGTAGTTAAAAACCCGAGTGAGCAGGTTACACAAACTAAACAAGCGACATTAAGCACAGATCCAAATTCTACTGCGCAAAATGTAAAGCCAGATTTAAAAGGGGCGCCTGCCCCTTCTCAACAACAAGCTGTAAAAACAGTAGTTAAAAACCTTGTAGCGGCAGCGCCTAACGAGCAATTAAAACAAAATAATCTAGCAACTAGAGCACCAGCTGAGCAAACCGCAGGATTACAAAAAGTTGCTCAGCAGCAAACTCAATTACACGCCCCCTACTTAGCTTTGAAAGAACCCAACTTGAGTCAGCCATTGTTGCCGATAAGACCGATTGAGGCGGCACTGATTACTAAGCTATTACCCCTCCCTGAAAGTAAGCCTTTAGCAAGTACACCTCTACCGGTGCAATTAACAGAAAAACTTGTAGCTCTGAGTGAGCAAAACACATCGTCTTCGGTAGATTTGAATCGACTCGTAAATCAAGCATTTAATCGCATGATCTCGAGTCAAAACATGCATCCTACTACGATTGAACGAGAGCTTTTAAGTATCCTCAGGCCAACAGCATTACCTAGCCAAACTCAGCAAGCGAGCTTTAGCCAAGGGTTAGAACAATTAGCAGTGGCTTCACTTGCCGCGCCAATTATTAATCAAGCACCAACCAACCTTAGTTTTAATAATCAAACAGGTCTTGATGCCTTACTGCAAGTGTTAGTGCCCAACTTTAAAGCCGTTAACGGTAATAAATTACTCGAGCAGCTACAGCAGCCTGCGATGCAAGCCATGGCGGCTGAAGCCTCACAACTAAAAAGCACTTTGGCTCAGGTGCAAACAACGCCTATCAATCAGCAACAAGATAACAGTGCTTTAGCGCAATTTTTCTTGCCGATGAAATTACCTCCTGAAACAGGGCAAACAGAAATCAGCTTAGGACAGTATAAAAAGCCAAGTAAAAATAAACTCGAAGCGAAAAATGTCTGGTTTGTACGCTTGAACTTTGATTATGCACAGCTTGGCAAGTTACAAATTACCGCAGAGGTGATGGATAAAGCAGTTGATTGCCAGTTGCTTGCGTCTTCACAAGAAGTGACAGCGCTTGCTCATCCGCATTTAGAAACATTGCGTCATAAATTAGCAGGCCATGGCTTGAATGTAGGCGAGTTAAACTTGCAACAAGGAACGTCAAGCCACCAAGCTTTTTATAAATCCCATGCGATTATTAACATTAAGGTGTAATTTTTATGAGTGAACAAGCGATGCATAAGTCAGCAATTGGCTTACTCTACGAAGCTGGTAGCTCGCCACGAGTAACCAGTAAAGGCTTTGGTGAATTGGCTGAAGAAATCGTCAAACTTGCTGAGCAAAAGGGTATTTTGATACACCAAGATGCTGACTTAGCACAAACCTTATCGCATCTTGAGTTAGGTGAAGAAATCCCGAAAGAGCTCTATTATGTCATTGCCGAGTTAATTGCTTTTTCTTATGTGTTGCGGGGTAAATTTCCACCAGGTTGGCAAGACTTTCAAGGTAAGCTCAACATTCAAGCCTAGTGCTCAAATGCACTCAAATAAAAAAGCGCCTTATTGGGCGCCTTTTTGTTTATGAAGTGACATGAGTAGCTCAGCTTCGGCTCTGGGTAATTCGCATTCACGAATTATTTCTTCTAAATCAGCGCCTAGCTCAACCATTTTAACCGCTCGCGAATAAATTTTCGCATTCGGATCATCATATTTTTGTGCATCTTGTAGCTGTTCAAGCTCTTTACTTTTTTCTTCAACAGCAACAACACGTTTGCCAATACTCAGCATGCCAGCACGCATTTCAGCTACTTCACTGCGCAAAATACTCAACTGTTGTTGAGCTTCTTGCAGCTGCTTTTGCTTGGCTTGAATCGCCGCCGTTTGCTTATTGTTATTGACAAAAATAAGCCCCAAACACACTAATACAAGTAAGATTGAGGCACCAAACAAAGAGTATAACAGCATATAATTTCCAAACGCTTATAGTGCGCTTAGCTCGTCCCACTCTTCGTCATTTAATAATTTATTAAGATCAACCAAGATCAATAACTCACCATCACGGTTAGATACACCTTGGATAAACTTAGCACTTTCTTCTGTACCAATATTTGGCGCACTGTCAATTTCAGAGCTGCGTAGGTAAACCACTTCAGCAACACTGTCGACTAAAATACCGATCACTTGCTTTTCAGCTTCAATGATAACGATACGAGAATTATCAGTGACCTCAGCCCCCATTAAGCCAAAACGTGCACGAGTGTCGATAACAGTAACAACATTACCACGTAGGTTAATAATACCTAACACATAAGAAGGCGCACCTGGTACAGGAGCAATTTCGGTATAGCGAAGTACTTCTTGTACTTGCATTACGTTAATGCCGTACGTTTCTTCTTCAAGTTTAAAGGTTACCCACTGTAACACTTCATCGTTGCTATCAGCGTTTTTATTTGCTGACAGTAGTCTTTCTTCACTCATGCTATTACTCCGTAAAAATAGTTACTGCTCACGGCTGTCTAAGCCCTGCTCTAGCAATTGATTTAAATTTTCAACGTCAATCAAGGCGCACATTTTCTCTTTGATAACACCTGCAAGCCAAGGCCGCTTACCTGATTTTGCTCGCCATTTTACATCTTCTTTACGAAGCGTAATATTATTGACAAGCTTTTCAGCCAATAATCCCCATTGACTGTCACCTAAGGTGATTAAATACTGATAATCTAATGATTGTTCTAATTTTTCATCATACTTTTCTGGCATAACCCAACGTGCAGTATCAACAACATTTAGTTTTTCTTCACGGTTTAGCATTACACCTTTAAACCATTTAGGTTTACCAAATAATTGGTTAACCTCTGCCAGTTGATGAATTCCCCCTAATGCTTTTAACGGTACAGCAAGCGTTAACCCTGCAACCTCAAAGAATAATGCCTGAAATTCACCATCAAAATAGTCTTCTTGACGATCAGACGAGGTTTTTGCAACCAGTTCAGCTTTAGGTTCTGCGACTATATCTTTGATATTAGCTTGGTTCTCGGTTTTCTCAAGCTCTTTAGTCGGTTCAGGGGGGGGTAAAACAGGTTCTGGAGTAGGCTGAACGTCTGTCAGCTTTTCTTCTGTCTTAGTTTCAGGCTCATTAACCTGCTCCAGCAGCTTTGCGACTGGCTCAAGATTTTGGTCTGTAGGCTCATCTTCACACAACAAAGCGCCCAAATATTGGGTCATCACTTTTTCATTGGCAAATAAATGCTTACTCATCTTTAACCTTGTGCAACTAAGTAATCAAGCAGGGCACGATAGGCAAAAACGCCTCGCGAACGCGGGCAAAATTGAATCGGCACTTGCTGTGCTAAACTAGCATCTCTAAACTTTGTATCGACAGGAACCACACCTGACCATACTTTATCTTTGTAATTATCCTGCAGAGTCTTATAAGCTTCAAGTGATGCTTTAGTACGTTTATCGTACATTGTAGGAATAATTGTATATTGGTACTGTTTTGCTTGCGATGTTTGCATCAGCTCCATCGTACGCATCATACGATCAAGCCCTTTTAAGGCCAAAAATTCTGTTTGTACTGGTACTAAAATTCGCTCACTGGCTGCGAGAGCATTAACCATCAAAACACCTAAGACAGGCGGGCAATCAATAATTGCATAATCATAATGGTCGCTAATTTTGGCCAGTGCTTTTTTAAGTATTAAGCCCATGCCATTTTTATTGCCCATGCTTCTATCAAGCGTCGCGATTGCCATCGTCGCAGGTAAGATATCAAGGTTTTCAAGTGTTGATGGACATAGAGCCTGTAAAATTTCTTCACTGGCCATGTTATTGCCGCGCGCAAAGATATCGTACACGCTAACTTCTAAGTCTTCTGAATCGATACCAAAATAATAAGTCAATGATGCATGCGGATCGGTGTCAATAAGTAACACGCGTTTTCCTTGTAAAGCGAGAATACCAGCAAGGCTAACGGCTGTTGTTGTTTTCCCTACCCCACCTTTTTGATTCGCTACGGTCCAAACTTTCACATCACACCTTATTATTGTTCATTGCGCGTGGTAATCCTAATGCCACCATGTGGTAATTGAATCACTTTAATGCTGTTATCATCGCTTGGCAACTCAATTTCTGTCGTCTGTTGCGGTTGGTTTTGTGACTCTTGTTCAGTATTTTCTGGCTCTTTTGGCGGTAAACCATATTTAGACAATGCAACAACCACTTTGCGGTTTTCTGCGCGGCCTTGCTCAGTGTCATTACTTGCGAAGGGCGAATACTGCCCGTAGCCTTCAATAGCCATACGCGCAGGGGTAATGCCCAAGCTCTCAAGCTCAACCAGTACGGATGTAGCCCGCGCTACAGATAGCTCCCAGTTTGAGCGAAACATCTCATTACGAATACCTTCATTATCGGTATAACCACGCACGCGAATGTAATTATCAACCGGCGCGATAATGTCTTTCACTAAACCAACAACTTGCTTTGCACGCTGCTGTGCAACAGCACTGCCCGATGAAAACAACATACCTGAACTTAATTCGATGATAAGCCAATCTTGGTGAAGCTCTAAACTCGCTTCGCCATCACGAATTTCATCAATCAGTGCAGACTGTAATTTAGTAAGTAAGCTGTCGAGAGGCTTGCCAAGATGCTTTTTCTCAATATTGCTGGTTTCGCTTTGTCCATCGAGTAATTCAGGGCCCTGCTCATCTTTACGAATGCTCTCACCGTATAGAATGTCGTTCTCAGGACTAACTCTGTCAGTTAATATGCCTGTGCCGTTAACCCCAGTGCCAACCTGTTGTTGCTGACGAGCTGATTTTTCGAACACCTGCTCCAGTGAGTCTGAGAGAATTTGAAAGTCTTCATTTTTACTAATCGCGATAGCATACATGACCACAAAAAAAGCAAACATGATGGTCATGTAATCGGCATAAGAGACAAGCCAGCGCTCAGTATGTTGGTTTTTTGACGTGTTATGACGCAGACGACGGCGCATCATAATAAATTACTCGTCAACTAAGCTTGGGCGCTCTACACGGTACGCCTCAAGTTTTAGTTCGATATTAAGTGGGCTTTCACCTTGCGAAATAGCAATAATGCCTTCAGCAAGTAGTTCATGATACAGCATTTTTTGCTCAACTTGCTGCTTAAGTTTATTCGCCATTGGCAAGAATAATAAGTTAGCTAAACCGACACCGTAAATAGTAGCGATAAACGCAGTAGCAACACCAGCACCCAGTTTTTCAGGATCGGTGATAAATTGCATAGCCTGAATCAAACCGAGTACTGCACCTAGAATACCAATTGTAGGGCTATAACCGCCCATGGCTTCGTAAACTCGGCTTACCTCGAGTAAGCGCTCTCGTTCAAGCATTAAATCAATTTCAAGGGTATCTCTGAGCTTTTGCTCATCAATCCCATCAACAAGTAGACTCAAGCCCTTTGCCGCATAAGGGTCTGAATGTGATAGCGCTTCAGACTCAAGGGCTAAGTAACCTTCTTGGCGTGCTTTGTGTGACCAACGCTTAACTTGTTCAATGGCTGCATCAATATCGTGATATGGCGGAAAGAACACCCAATGACTGATCTTAAGTGTTTTAGTAAAAACACTTGCAGGGGTTTGAAGCATCACAGCCCCAAGCGTACCACCGAGAACGATGATAAGCGCAGGACCATTAAACAGTGCAGAAACAACACCACCCTCTAATGCATAACCAAAGGCAATGGCACTTATCGCGACAATTAAGCCAAGAAAAGATAGCTTATCCACAACCAGTCTCACGCGTTAGGCGAGTTGCAACATCCGTGAGTGCTAAGCTCTCGCTCGCCAGCCCCGCATTTGCAACAGCTTGTGGCATACCATACACCACACTGGTTTGTTCATCTTGCGCCCAAATAGTAGCACCGACTTGCTTAAGCATACGCGCACCATCACGGCCATCAGCGCCCATGCCCGTTAATACTACAGCTAGCACATCACCACCAAAGGTTTTTGCAGCACTAGCAAAGGTGACATCGACACTCGGTTTATAAGTAATACGCGGACTATCGTCTTCAAACACACGCAGTGTTCGAGAGCCGCCACGTCCTTCTATTAGCATTTGTTGACCACCAGGCGCTAAATAAGCGGTACCAGGCATTAAACGGTCACCATTTTGCGCTTCTTTCACATTGATTCGGCATAAGCCATTAAGGCGTGCTGCAAAAGCAGGTGTAAACGCAGCGGGCATATGCTGAATAAGCAAAATAGGATGCGGAAAGTTAGCTGGCAGCTGAGTTAAAATTGTTTGTAGCGCTACAGGTCCACCGGTTGATGTACCAATAGCAACTAACTGATATTGTTTGCCCGAAGCTCGAATGTTACTCGTATTCGAAGACGATGCTGCAGGCGAACTAGCAGGAGCTGGACGGCTAAAGCTGCGATCAGGCTGAACAATACCGCTACTAGTACTGGTACCTCGACTGTCTTTTGGTGTAGGAGCTGGAGTTGGTCGCGAAATGGGTGCTGGTCGCGAAAAACGAGAAAGGCGACGGCGACCAATTTCTTTTACTTTATTTTGTAAAAGCGCGATTGCATCTTCATTGTTGCGCGCAATGTCTTCGAACTTTTTCGGTAAAAAATCTAACGCCCCTGCATCAAGTGCATCTAGGGTTGCAGTTGCACCATCACGGGTGAGTGATGAGAACATTAAAATAGGAGTCGGTGTTGCTGCCATTATTTCTTTCACGGCACTAATGCCATCAAGAACCGGCATTTCAACATCCATAGTAATTACATCAGGTTTTAATTCACGGGCTTTATCTACCGCTTCACGACCGTTTACGGCAAAACCAATCACTTGAATATTGCTGTCTTGCTCTAAAATTTCGCTTACACGGCGACGAAAAAAGCTTGAATCATCAACAACTAATACTTTGACTGCCATTGGCACTCTCTTGTTTTATATCATTCAAAGTGCAGCTAAATGCTACACTTTATTATTTATTATTAGCCAACGTAGTGTTTAAGCATGCTAGGTACGTCGAGGATCAGTGCAATTCCACCATCAGAAGTAATTGTCGCACCTGCCATACCTGGTGTACCTTGCAATAAGGCATCCAAAGGCTTAATAACAACTTCCTCTTGACCAATTAACGAGTCAACAACAAAGCCCACTTGTTTAGTGCCTATTTGCACAATAACCACGTGACCTTCTGCTTTACGCTCATGGCGGTTGGCGCCTTTTACTAACCAATGCTGTAAATAGAAAAGCGGGATCGCTTTTTCACGTACAATAATTGTAAGTTGACCATCAACTACGTTAGTTTTAGTTAAATCAAGGTGGAAAATTTCGCTAACACCAGCAAGTGGTAACGCGAAAGTTTGCTCACCTACAACAACCATTAAGGTCGGTAAGATAGCAAGTGTTAATGGCACCTTGATTTCAAGTACAGTACCTACACCCAGCTCAGACTGAATATTAACTGAGCCATTTAACTGAGTGATTTTAGTTTTAACAACATCCATGCCTACACCACGGCCTGAAATGTCAGAGATTTCTTCTTTGGTTGAGAAACCTGGTGCAAAGATAAGATTGTATGCTTCGGTATCCGACAAGCGACTTGCTTGGTCGTGATCAATCACCCCTTTGCTTATTGCGATTTTTTTCAGTTTTTCAGCATCCATACCTGCACCATCATCACGAATGGTTAGTAGGATGTGATCACCTTCTTGTGAAGCAGAAAGAGTGACAGTACCTGTACGCGGTTTACCTGCGGCTTCACGCACATCTGGCATTTCAATACCATGGTCAACAGAGTTACGGACTAAGTGCACCAATGGATCAGCAAGTGCTTCTACAAGGTTTTTATCTAAATCGGTATCTTCACCAACTAGCTGTAAATTAATATCCTTTTTCAGGCTTCTCGCTAAGTCACGAACAACCCGTGGGAAACGGCCAAATACTTTCTTAATTGGCTGCATGCGGGTTTTCATAACCGCGCCTTGCAAGTCTGCGGTTACCACATCTAGATTAGAGATGGCTTTTCCCATTGACTCACTATTGCTGTTATTGGCAAGGCTCACCAAGCGGTTTCGGACCAATACCAGCTCACCCACCATGTTCATGATTTCATCCAAGCGTTTGGTATCAACACGTACCGTTGTTTCTGCCTGTGGTGGTGGCGCTTTTTTCGGTGCAGCAGAAGCTGCAGGCGATTTTTCTGGTGCTTTTGCTGGTGCTGGAGCCGGTTTAGGCGCTGCGGCAGCAGGCTTAGGCGCAGGTGCCGGTTTTGATGCTGCAGGTTGTGCCGGTTTTGCAGGTTCTGCTTTTGGTGGTTCAGGCGCTTTTTCTGACGGAGCCGTTTCTAAAGACTGAGGTGCAGTACCTTTACCATGTAATTCATCAAGCAATGCTTCAAATTCGTCATCGCTAATTTCATCGTCTGAGTCACTGCTTGCAGGTTCTGCTGCAGGCACTTGAGGAGCCGGCTGTGCAGGTTTTGCTGCTTCAGGCTGAGCAGGAGTATCTTGTTTTACTTCACCGAAGTTACCAACGCCATGCAGTTCATCTAATAAGCTGTCAAATTCATCATCGGTAATATCGTCACTGTCATTGCTTACAGTATCTGCAGCAGGTGCTGCTGGGCCTTGGCCTTTACCATGCAATTCATCTAATAGGCTTTCAAATTCGTCTTCGGTGATTTCGTCAATATTTTGAGACTCAGCACTGCTATCTGCAAGACCGCCGCCATCAAATAACATATCAAATGCAAATGGGTCATCTTCATCGATATTGTCTGTTGCTGTATCTGCTGTGACTTCAGGCGTATCAACAACTGGCTCTTCAACTGCGGGTTCTTCAGGTGCAACTGCAACATCCTCTGCTACAGATAAATCTTCACCTGCAAGTTCTTCTGCAGTCGGTGGCTGACTTAATTTATGAAGGACTTCTAGTAGGGCTGGGTCTGCAGGCTCTGGCTGTTCGCGATTTTGAATCGTTGCGAACATTTCATTGATAGTATCAAGTGCTTGTAAAATTACGTCCATCAGCTCAGGTGTAACACTGCGCAGACCTTGGCGTAATAAATCGAAAACATTCTCAGCACCATGACAAGCGTCAACAAGCTCTGTCATGCTTAAGAAGCCTGCACCACCTTTAACGGTATGGAAGCCTCTAAAAATGGCGTTTAATAGATCTTTGTCTTCTGGATTGTTTTCAAGCTCAACTAATTGCTCTGACAAAAGCTCTAAGATTTCTCCTGCTTCAACAAGGAAATCCTGTAATATATCTTCATCGACTTCAAAGCTCATGCAGCTACTCTCCTCTTAGAAGCCCAGACTTGATAATAGATCATCGACTTCATCTTGTCCTGAGACAACATCATCGCGAGACTCTTTATCAATAATTGGCCCTTCAGGACCTGCTACTGTGTCACTTGTTGCAGGTTCGTTTTCTATGGCCTGTTTTTCTTGTTGTTGATGACCATCTTCTTGACTGCCAAACACAGTTAAGAGATTAATTAAACTGTCTTCTACCTCTCGCACTAACTCAATAACACGGCGAATAACTTGTCCGGTTAAATCCTGATAATCCTGCGCCATCAGTACATTAGTCATCAAACCTTGAAGCTCATCGGTTTTGGTATGCGAGTTATTCATGAACTTATCTAAGCTATGGCATAACGCTTTAAATTCACCGAGTTCAATTTCTCGGTTCATTAAACGATCCCACGTAGGTTTGATTGCGGCAATTTCATCAGCAAGTTGTTGAGCTATTGGTAAACTTGCTTCAACCGCATCCATGGTTTTATTTGCGGCGCTTTCTGTCATTTCCATAACATAATTTAAGCGCTGCTTAGCGTCTGGGATCGCGTCGGTAGTTAAATCAGTGAGACGAGTATCTAGGTCAAAGTTTTTTAACGCTTCATGAAGCTGACGCGTCAATTTGCCAACTTCAGCAAACAACTCTGATTGTTCTTTTGATGCAGCGTCAAGAATTAGCTTATCCGCTTTTTCTTGTTCACCATTTTCAAGATACTCAACAAGTTGACGAGCTTGCTCTAAACTTATTTGAGGCGCAGCAAGTGCTGACATAAGCCTCTCCCCTTAGATTAACCTAAACGTTCAAACACTTTTTCCAATTTGGTTTTAAGTGTCGCAGCAGTGAATGGTTTAACGATATAGCCATTAACACCTGCTTGAGCAGCAGCAACAATTTGTTCTTTTTTCGCTTCAGCTGTCACCATTAATACAGGAATATGCTTAAGGCTATCATCAGCACGAATTGCACGTAACAAATCAATACCTTGCATACCAGGCATGTTCCAATCAGTTACAACAAAATCAAACTCTTGATTTTGTAGCATTGGCAATGCTGTTGAACCGTCGTCAGCTTCCTGCACATTGGTAAAACCTAAATCCCTTAATAGATTTTTAATGATACGTCTCATTGTAGAAAAATCATCAACAACAAGAATTTTCATGTTTTTATCCAAAACATCCTCCGGTGAGGTTTGAACCTTTATTTACTTACTACTAATTAATCCAGTCATTGATTTTTGCTTTGAGCTTAATCATCGCCTGACCATGTATTTGACTCACACGCGACTCGCTAACATCGAGTATGTGTCCTATTTCTTTTAAGTTCATTTCGTCGTTGTAGTACAAAGACAAAACGAGGGCATCTCTTTCTGGTAACGATTGGATAGCCGTTAATAGAGACTGGTTAAACCGCTCATTTTTAACGTTATTAAACGGTTTGTCTAGTCCTAAATCCTGACCTACTGGTGTGATGACGTCTTCATCTACACCTAAATCTTCAATACCTAATACTTTACTCGAATTCACATCATGTAGAATATGATGGTACTCATCTAGCGTAATATCAAGTTTTTCAGCGACTTCAGTATCTTTGGGCTCACGATTTAAGGTGCTTTCTAATTCGGAAATGGTTTCAGCCACAAGGCGGGCATTTCGGTGAACTGAGCGTGGCGCCCAGTCACCTCTACGAATTTCGTCTAACATCGCACCACGAATACGAATTCCAGCGAAGGTTTCGAAACTAGCACCTTTGCTAGCATCAAAGTTTTTTGACGCTTCAATTAAGCCTATCATGCCTGATTGAATTAAATCATCGAGTTGCACACTGGCAGGTAAACGAGCAATTAGATGGCACGCCACTTTTTTGACTAAAGAGGCATGTTTTTCGACAATCGCATTTAAATTCTGTGCTGATTGATATCCCATCGCTTTATTCACCGATGTTGTCATAGTTAGCCGTTTACTAGTTTTTCAATAAAAAATTCTAAATGGCCAGACGGTTGATTAGGGATCGGCCACTTAACTGCTTTTGTTGCTAATGTTTTAAACGCCACCGCTGCCGGTGAGTTCGGGAATAATTCAACAATCACCTTTTGACGTCGCGTAGATTTACGCATGTTCTCGTCATAAGGAATGGTTGCTACCAACTCCATTGAAACATCTAAAAAACGATCCGTTACTTTTGAAAGTTTAGCAAATAATTCTTGCCCTTCACGCAAACTGCGCACCATATTGGCAACAATTTTAAATTTATATACGCCATGCTCACGGCTAAGCACTTTAATAAGTGCGTAAGCATCGGTAATTGAGGTAGGTTCATCACATACAACCACAACAACGTCTTGGGCTGCACGAGAAAAGCTTAATACCATGTCAGAAATACCTGCGGCGGTATCGACAATTAAAATATCAAACTCGGTGTTTAACTCGCTAAAAGCGCGAATAAGGCCTGCATGCTCAGATGGGGTTAATTCAACCATGCTTTGTGAACCAGACGTTGCTGGTACAATTTTGATGCCCGCAGGGCCTTCAACAAGAATTTCGTCAAGCTCACACTCGCCTGACAAAACATGAGATAAATTACGTTCAACACGAAGGCCAAGCATTACGTCACAGTTTGCCAAACCTAAATCGGCATCTAATACTAATACACGATTTCCTTGCTGACCTAATGCGATTGCGGTATTGAGTGAAACGTTGGTTTTACCCACTCCACCTTTACCGCCAGTAACAGCGATAACTTTAACGCCACTATTATTATTTTGATTCATTTTGCGCAGGCCGCTTGCTTGATCTAATACTGTGTTAATCATACATCCCTACTGTGTTCGACGCTACTGCTTGACGTCTTGAATGTTGTGCTTTTGCTCGTTTTAAATACAATTGTTCAGCTTTTTTCACTAGTTTTTCAGCATTCGCTACGCGAATATCCTCAGGAACGCGCTGACCGTTAGTAAGATACCCTATTGGCAGGCGATTTTGAATCGCTATGCTAATAATCTCACCTAAACTTAAAGATTCATCCAATTTAGTGAAGATACAGCCACTTAGGTGAACCTTTTTAAAGTGTCTTACGGTTTCTTGCAACACATTTATCTGTGCTGTAGCACTTAATACTAAATAACTACGAATATCAACACGCTGATTACGCATTAGGGTATTTAACTGCTCAGTTAAACGTAAGTCACGCTGGCTCATACCCGCTGTGTCTATTAATACTAGACGCTTATTACGTAAATGGTATAACACTTCAGCTAATTCATTCGCATCTTTTACCTGCTTAACACCACAGCCAATAATACGACCATAAGTAGCTAATTGTTCGTAGGCACCAATTCTGTATGTATCAGTGGTGATCAACGCCACTTTATCAGCACCATATTTTTGAGCACCCAGTGCAGCTAATTTTGCAACTGTGGTTGTTTTACCAACGCCTGTTGGACCCACTAATGCGAATACACCACCTTGACGCAGGATTTCGTTATTCGTTGTATGCATTTGGTTTTCAACCATTTGCAGCAGTGCTTGCCACGCTTGTTGACGTGATACGTCGTCAGGAATAAAACAAGCCATTTGCTCTGCAACATCACGTTCAATGCCCATACCTGCTAAGCGGTCAATCATACATGCACGAGTAGGATCTCGGCGCGCCATATCTTGTTGCATTAAGCCAGATACTTGGTGTTCAAGTAATTGACGAATGGCATTCATTTCTTCGCGCATGGTTGTCATTTCTGATTGATTCGCAGGTGCTGAGTTTTTATGCTCAGCTGGTGAATCTAAATCATCAAAACCAGAATCTAAGTCGTCATCAAAACCTAGGCTATGTGCTTGAGTTTGTACACGAGGTTCTGCTTGCTGTTGATAACGAGGAGCTTGCTTGTATTGTGGCTGTTGCTGTTGCTGTTGCTGCTCAATGCTTGGCTCTTTTGGTTGATAGTGTTCACTCGTATCAATACCAGATTGACTAAACATTGACGCAAGCTCTGGCGAACGAGGGCGTGGGGCTTGACGCTCAAGTAACGCTTGTAGGCTATCAGCAACTTTCGCTTGCGGCTCAGGTTTAGCACGCATTGGCTCAGGCTTAACAAAGTTATGCTCTGGTGCAGGTGCTGACTGTGCCACTGCAGGTTTAGCTTCGGCTTTCGGGGCTGCTTTGTCGTAATCAACAGCTGCAACGATTTCAACCCCGTTAGCAAGCTTTTTGTTCGACATAATAACCGCATCAACACCTAACTCATCTTTCACTTCTTTCAGTGCTGTGCGCATATCTTTAGCAAAAAAACGTTTAATTTTCATGGTTCAACCCCTTTACTATCCTATTGTTGGCCTACTGAGCTGACAATCTTAATCTGTCTTTCGTCTGGTACCTCTTGGTAAGACATCACCCTTAAACCTGGGATGGTGTACTTAACGAAGCGAGATAACACAGTTCTTAACATTCCTGACGTTAAAAGTATCGAAGGTTCACCGGCCATTTCTTGGTTTTGATGAGCTTCATTCAATGATTGTTGAAGTCGCTCTGCAAGGCTTGGCTCTATTCCGGCACCTTCGTCACCTGCATTCTGAAGTGACTGATGCAACATCTGTTCCAACTCAGGCGCCAAGGTTATGACAGGGATCTCAGAAGACATACCAACAGCATCTTGAACGATCAATCTGCGCAGTGAAATTCGCACAGCAGCCGTTAGTACATCAGGGTCTTGGCTACGTGGGCCATACTCAACAAGGGTTTGAACAATCGAGCGCATATCGCGAATTGCCACCCCTTCATTGAGTAAGTTTTGTAGCACTTTTACGATAGTAGTAAGTGGTAATACGTCAGGAACCAGTCCTTCAACAAGACGTGGATGACTCTTCGCTAACATATCTAGTAAGTTTTGAACTTCTTCATGTCCAAGTAGTAAAGCAGCACTGTTAGTAAGTAACTGGCTGATATGAGTTGCAACCACAGTTGCAGAATCAACCACGGTATAGCCAAGTGATTGTGCTTCATCTTTTTGATCAGGTTTGATCCAAACCGCATCTAATCCAAATGCAGGGTCTGTAGTGGCAACCCCTTTGATTGGACCAAATACTTGGCCTGGATTAATCGCTAACTCATCACCATGCTTAAGCTCACCCTCACCGCTTGAAACACCCATCATAGTAATTCTGTAAGCGTTAGGGTCGAGCTCTAAGTTATCGCGAATGTGCACAGGAGGTACTAAGAAGCCAAGCTCCTGAGACAGTTTTTTACGCACACCTTTAATACGATTTAACAGTTCACCACCTTGAGATTGGTCAACAAGTGGAATCAATCGATACCCCACTTCTAAGCCAATAACATCAACTTGCTGAACGTCATCCCAACCCAGTTCTTTTTGTTCTTGTTTATTGGCAACACCTGTACCTGGTGCACCACCATTTGCCTCTTGCTCTGCTTTTTCGGCTTCTGCTTTGGCTTTTTGTTGCTGTGTGAAATAAGCAAGGTAACCGAGTAATGCACCTAAGCTTAAAAATGCGATGTGCGGCATCCCCGGCACAATACCCATGATGATCAAAATACCTGATGCGATATAAAGTGATTTTTCGTTACCCAGCTGAGTCTTAACTTGGTCGCCCATATTGTGCGATTCATTTTGACGGGTAACAACGATTGCGGTACCGATAGACAGTAATAGTGAAGGTAGCTGTGCAACTAGACCATCACCAATGGTTAGTAAAGTATACACTTCCATCGCACGGCTAAACGATAAATCATGTTGGATCATACCAACAAATAAACCACCAACGATGTTAATCACTAGAATAACGATACCCGCTATCGCATCGCCTTTTACGAACTTACTCGCACCATCCATTGAACCATAGAAATCAGCTTCGCGGGTGACTTCTTCACGACGTTCACGGGCTTGCTCTGCACTGATGAAACCGGCGTTTAAATCAGCATCAATCGCCATTTGTTTACCTGGCATTGCATCAAGAGTAAAGCGAGCTGATACTTCAGAAATACGGCCAGCACCTTTGGTGATAACCACAAAGTTAATAATGATTAAAATCAGGAAGACCACTAAACCAACTGCATAGTTACCGCCGATAACTACCGAACCAAAGGCCTCGATAACTTTACCGGCCGCATCTCCACCGTTATGACCTTCTAGCAATACCACACGGGTACTGGCGACATTCAGTGCTAAGCGCATGATGGTTGCAATTAGTAGAACCGCAGGGAACATACCAAATTCAAGTGGTTTCATGGTGTAAACAGTAACTAGTAACACCACAAGTGCTAACGCGATATTAAACGAAAATAGAATATCTAAAAGAAATGGCGGCAGGGGTAAAATCACCATGCCCAGCGCAGCAAGTACCATTAACGGCGTGCCGATACCCTTCGCATACTCTTTTTTATCTCTGTTAAGTTGTTGTAATACCGCTTTAAATTCCATAATTCAACAATTTCAAAAAATTGACACTACACGGAATTTGCAATAACTATTCCAAGTTATATAGCTACTTACTAATATTTGTAAGCATCGGGTATTGGTAGTTTTTTGTTAAGTGGTACAGGGCGTTTACCGCGCCCTTTTTGGAAGCGTTTTAACTGGAAGACATAAGCCAGAACTTGCGCAACGGCAGTGAATAGCTGATCGGGTATTTGATTACCCACATCGGTAGTGTGATACAGCGCACGTGTAAGCATTGGTGATTCAACAATTGGCACGTCATTACCCTTGCCCACTTTACGAATTTGCATAGCAAGCTCGTCCACGCCTTTGGCAAGAACAATAGGCGCACCCGCTTTAGCTGTATCGTATTTTAGTGCTACAGAATAATGGGTCGGGTTGGTTACGATCACATCGGCATCAGGCACGTCTTGCATCATACGCCTTTGCGACATTTCACGCTGTGTACGGCGAATACGCGCTTTTATTTGCGGATCACCCTCAGAGTTTTTGTATTCGTCTTTCACCTCTTGTAGGGTCATTTTTAACTGTTTATGGTGCTTATGACTCTGATAAGGGGCATCAATTGCAGCAATGAGTATTAAAGTACAGGTTAAACCTAAGAACATCCAAGAGAGGATTTCGAGTGCATGGATAAAATTTCCGGGCGCGCTTTCAATGCTTAGATGCAGTATTTCATCAAAGAAAGTATTAATTAAGAACACCGCAAAACCTGCAACCACTACAAATTTTAAAATAGACTTAACTAGCTCTACTCCTGCTTGAGGGCCAAGCATACGCTTAATACCTTTAGCCGGCGACATCTTACTAGCCTTTGGAGCTGCCGCTTGCCAACTAAAGTTATAGCCCCCCAGTAAAGTGTTTCCAACAAAAGCGGCTATCACGATGATCAACACAAACATAGCCATAGGGAATAACAACGCATCCGCAACAATTCCCCACACTGAAAACATTTTAGTGGTGTCGTAGGTTTCATTACGATTAAGGCTTAATAAGCGCCCCATCACATTATAAAGACCTTTGCCAATTTCAGGTCCATAAAGTAATAGTGACACTGCCGAGAAGATAAGTACAAACATGGTGCCTAGCTCTTTCGAGCGAGCTACCTGGCCCTTTTTCTTGGCGTCGTCTATTTTCTTCCCGGTGGGTTCTTCGGTTTTTTCTTGACCAGAATCTTCAGCCATGGCGTGCTCCTAAGGTGTACAACCAACAAGGCTGCACATTAACTCAACCATTTTTAACCACTGAAACTCAAATTGAGTCATGAAGTTACCTAGCGTTGCCCAAATAATCACGAGCCCAGCTACTAAGGTAAACGGAAAACCAATCGAAAAAATATTTAACTGTGGTGCCGCACGAGTCATTACACCAAACGACATGTTAATAACCAGCATAGCTGTCAGGGGTGCTAAAGCAAGCACCAAGGCTGTAGTAAACATCCAGCCGCCCCAAGTAACGATATCCCAGTAATGATCAACCGCCCACCAATTGCCATCAATTGGTAGCACTTCAAAGCTATGAATGACCATTTGAATCATCATTAAATGACCATTGAAAACAAAAAATAGTAAGGTAGCCAAAATCAAATAAAACTGACCAACTGCGGGAACGTTTAAGCCATTTGAGGGGTCAACAACGGACGCAAAACCAAGACCTGTTTGCATCGCGAGTATTTGCCCTGCAAGGACAAATGTATTAAGTAGTAAGGTTGAAGCAAAGCCTATAGCCACACCAATAAGCATTTGTTGAATGACCACGAGAATCATTTCAAAGGAGAATAGGTTATTAAAAGTCGCAGGAGGCAGCATAGGCACAGCAACAAAGGTTACCACAATCGCTAAACCTAGCTTGATTCGGGTTGGTACGTTTCTCGCGCCAAGGCCTGCCATGATCATAATCATTGAGCTAATACGCACCAGTGGCAGCAAAAAGTCGCTGAGCCATTGAATAATGACCGCAAATGGAAATTCCATTTAGCCTGCTATCTCCGGTATAGACATCACTAAACGGGTAAAATAGTCCATAAGCTCTTGCGTGAACCAATGGCCACCGACAATAAGTGCGCTTATGGTAATTAGCAAACGAGGTAAAAAGCTTAAGGTTTGCTCATTGATTGATGTTGCCGCTTGGAAAACAGCCACTACAAGACCGACTAATAAGCCAGGTACTACGATTGCAGACACTAACTTTATAACTAAAAATAGCGCGTCACTGAGTATATCGACAAAAATTTCTGGTTCCATTTTGTCTCTCCTACCTAATTATGTGTCTTGAATTGCATTGTTACACCCCGAGCCCAAAGCTCTTCGCCAGCGTGCCCATCACAAGGCTCCAACCATCTACTAATACAAACAGCATAATCTTAAACGGCAAAGATACAATCATCGGCGAAAGCATCATCATACCCATGGCCATTAATACGGAGGCCACTACTAAATCAACTATCAAAAAAGGAATAAAAAACATAAAACCAATGATAAAGGCCGTTTGCAATTCGCTGGTAACAAACGCTGGGATCAATACAATCAACGGCGTGTCTTCTGGCGAATCTAATTGCTCATAACCAGCTATTTTCGCAAAGGTCTCTAAATCTTTTATACGAACTTGCGAGAGCATAAACGCTTTCATTGGCTCTTTGGCAAGTTCTAATGCTTGCACTGAGGTAACTTGTTCATTCAAGTACGGCTCAATGGCACGCTCATTCACCTGTTGATAAATTGGCGCCATAATAAAAATACTTAAAAACAGCGACATGCCTAACAAAATTTGATTCGATGGTGTTTGTTGTAAGCCTATTGCTTGGCGTAATATCGCCAGAACCACAATAATCCGTGTAAATGAAGTCATCATAATGACCGCTGCTGGAATAAAACTCAGCGCCGTCATAATCGCTAACACTTGTAGCGTCACGGAGTAATCTTGAGAGCCATCAGGGTTGGTGGTAATGGTCAGTGCTTCTATGCCTTCAGCGTTAACCGACGGCAAAAACAACACACTTGCTAAAATAAGTATCCACTTGATCATAGCGTTAATTCTTTTTATTTGAAGGTGATTGTGGGTTCAGTAACTTACCAAATTTTTTGGCAAGTTCTGGCAGTTCTTTTTCTTGTAATGGTGTTTCTAGTTTATGCAGGTAGTTAATACTATGCGGGGTCACACCAATTAAGTGCTGAGCGTTATCGATTTCAATGACCATCAAGCGCTCACGAGAGCCCAAAGGCAAACTGCGCACTACTTTAAATTCATCGCTATTAGCAAGATTTGGATTTAGTTTTTTAACCAAAAAAGCCAAAGCAATAATAACCACCAGCACTAAAAGCAAAGACATCACCATAGACAGTAAATCTGCCGTCGGTGATGCCGTAGGAAATGCAGTGCTCGACGCACTTGTTAAAGCAACTAAAGCATTCATCGTAACTTTTTAATACGCTCAACTTGGCTGATAACGTCTGTTAAACGAATACCGAACTTATCGTTGACGACAACCACCTCACCATGCGCAATCAGGGTGCCATTAACCAATACATCAAGTGGCTCACCAGCGACTCGGTCTAGTTCTACCACTGAACCTTGGTTAAGCTGTAATAAGTTACGAATGTTGATTTTTGAACGACCCACTTCCATCGAAATAGTAACTGGAATGTCCAAGATAGTATCAAGTTTACGTTTTTCGTCGCCAGACAGCTCATGTCTTTCATCTTTTAACTCATCAAGCTCCGCTACAGCAGCATCGCCTGAGCCACCCTCAGCTTCTTCAGCTTCGGCTAGTGCCGCAGCCCATTCGTCCATTGTATCTTGATCATCACTCATTATGTTTAACCTTATAAATCGACTACCAGTCTAAATCTACACCTTCAGATAGATGTAGATCTTCTTCTAGTTCTGCTAATTCTGCATCTGAATCCAGTTTTTTGCCACCTTTTGTGAACACATGTAGTTCTGACTTAACTGATTCAGGGCGTTTAATTTTTTCGCTAATTTGTAGTGCCACATTGTCACGAGAGCGGCCCATTTTCGCTCTGAAGGTCGGCAATTCTTCTACAAATACGGTGATATGTTCTGGCATTTCAACAGGGATAATATCGCCAGCTTTAAGCTCCATAATCTGTTGTAGCGTTAAATCAACCTCAAGCAATTGAGTCGATAAATCGACCTCAACATCCATGATCTCATCACGTAATGCTTTACTCCAACGTAAGTCAGTGTCTTCGGTGTCAGATTGCACACCCGCATCGAGTAATTCACGGATTGGCTCAAGCATTGAATACGGTAATGCGATATGGAAATCACCACCACCACCATCTAGCTCAATATGGAAAGAGCTAATAACAACCACTTCAGTTGGACTTACGATGTTAGCCATCGCTGGGTTAACTTCTGAGTCAAGATACTCAAAAGACACATCCATTACCGGCGCCCATGCTTCTTTATAATCTTCGAAGATAATTTTAAGCAGCATTTGAACAATACGGCGTTCTGTTGGGGTAAATTCACGGCCTTCTATTTTTGCATGATAGCGGCCATCACCACCAAAAAAGTTATCCACTAAAATGAATACTAATCGGGCTTCCATGGTAATTAGGCCAGTGCCCTTCAACGGACGAAAACGCACCATGTTCAAACTAGTTGGCACGAATAAGGTATGAATATATTCGCCAAATTTAATCATTTGCACGCCATTAATCGACACCTCGGCGGTGCGGCGCATCATGTTAAATAGGCTAATTCGCATATGACGGGCAAAACGTTCATTCACGATCTCCAAGGTCGGCATACGACCCCGGACAATACGATCTTGTGATGAGAAGTCATACTGTAAGGTATTACTGTCTAAGTCATCACCTTCGTGAATATCTTCCTCTTCGACTTCATCAACGCCATGTAAGAGCGCATCAATTTCGTCTTGAGATAATAAATCGCTCACGCTGACCCCTTATTGCATCACAAAGCCGGTAAATAATACCCGCTCTATCACTTTGCTACCTTCAACATCACTTAATGCTGATTGTACTTTTTCAAGTGCAGCAACACGTACTGACTCTTTACCTTCACTGGTACCTAATTCATCTGCGGTCGTTGTTGAAAGAACGCCAAGTAAGGTACTTTCGATAAGTGGAATATGCTTTTTGGCAGTTTCTTCGTTCACTTCACCGCGAACAAGTAGCTGAACTTTTATTTGTACAATACGGTCGCGACTAGCACCGGGTACATTAAATACAAATGGGCGTGGCATTGCGACATACAGAGCCGAACCAATCTGTGCGGAGCTCGATGGTGCAGCAGCAGCCTCTGTCACTGTGGTTTCATCTGCTAGGCTTTCTTCAGGGGCATCATCGCCCATAAATAAAAAGTAACCCGCAGCAGCACCAGCAATCAACACTACAGCTGCAATGATGATAATCAGCTTCTTTTTGCCTTTACCCGTGTCTTCTATTTCTAAATTTGCTTCTTCGGCCATTGTCACTTCCCTCAAAGTTACAGCAAGCTGTTCATCGCGCTGTAACTATTTTATTTCTTATAATAGCAGGACTTATGCATAGTAATCTATTGATGATGAAGATTGTTGTCGAGAAGTTTCTGCGCTTTGTGCTGTTACTTCTGGCTGCTGCTCCTCAGCTTGTTGATTTCCAGCAAGCTGCCCTTGCCCAGACTGCTCTTGTTGTTGCTCAGGGTTACCCTGCTGAATACTACTTTCACCAAGCTCAATACCTTGCTGTGCAAGCATTTCTCGTAAGCGTGGCATTGATTGCTCTAAAGCTTCTTTAGCCTGCTGATTTTGAACAACAAAATTAATTTGTGCTTGTTCAGCATCACTACGTATACGAATTTGCATACTGCCCATTTCTGGCGGATCTAAGCGAATTTCAGCTTCTTTATTATTAATATTTAGTAACGCGCTAACTCGCTCTTGAAGCATTTTTGCAGCATCACTTTTTATGATATTAATCGCTTGCATTACACTTGGGTCAACATTCACCGATTTAGATTGAGTCTGAGTTTGCGCAGTTGTTTGTGTATGCATTGTTTGTACGTCTAGTGCTTGCTCATATTGCTGATGAGCCATTTCATAGGCACCTGGTTGTGTTGTTGCATTTGCTTGAGTCGTTAGCTGAGTAAATAATTGAGCTACACGCACAGTAACAGTTTCCTGTGTACGTTCAGTATTAATTTTTGTATCAAGCTCTGTGGTTACTTCTTCACTAGCAACTACTTTTGTCACATCGGCTGTAATTTGCGTGGTATTATTTTGTTTCGCTTTATTATTTTCAACATTAACTGTTGCTGCGGTTACTGGCATCGCAGTACTGGCTGTTGCAGGGGCATTAATAGCCTCTGTCAGCACAGTTTGAGCTGCAGCTAATTTTTCGTACTGAGCAGTGCCCGGCGTTAACGTTTGCAGCTGAGTGTTCACTTTGTTTAACAGTGCTTGCTGCTCATCCTTAGTCAGCGCCGTGATTTGCTTTTCTACGCCTGTAGGTAATTTGTTATCGAGAGCCTTATTGTCAGCTAATTTAGCATCTTGTTTAGCCTGGCTTTCTTCAGCAATGTCTTGCTCTACAGCAAGTTGTGATACAGGACTCTGTGCAGTTTGCGTTGTAGGCTTACTACTGTTCACATCAGTCAATAGCGACTTGATAGTTGCCACCTCATCAGCACCGAGCTTATTATCAGCTTTAAGTTGATTTATTTGTTGCTCAAGTTGCTTTTGTTGCTCAGAGGTTAGCGATAAACCTTTAGCGAACTCACTTACAGCCTGCCCGTCGCCACTTTGTACTTTGGCCAGCAAGCTAACGATTGACTTATCTGTTACTGGTTTATCTGACTCTGGCTTTTCTGTTACGGCTAGATCAACTTTGGTTGCTGCGTCAGTTGGTTTATCTGCCACTTTTGCCGTGCCAGCTTCAATGTTTTTAGCAATGCTTTGCTCAGCACTGAAATTTGCTGCCGTTTTGTCAGTGTAGCTTTGTGTTTGTTTTGAATTAACTTCAGCTGTTTTTGTATCTACTTGAGCATCGCTATTTAAATCTGCAACCACCTTATTTAAAACAGTTTTACTTGCCTCATTTACGCCAAGTTCTTTGCCATCAGGTGTTTTTGTAGCGTCTGAATTCACAGCCTGTTTCTGAGCGCTATTTAACAGAGCGTCTACATCAACGGTGGTTTCTTTGTTGTCAGTTGCTTGTGTCGCACTGGCAAAGTTAGATACTTGAGGCTTTGTATCAGGTGTATTAACAGCTGAAACACCCTGCTTTTCTTTGTCTGTTAATGGACCATCAACAATCGGAGTCACACTATCTTTTGGTGGTAAATCGCCAATCGCTTTTAGCTGGCTATCTACCGCTGTCGCAACTTTAGACTTATGTAATAAGCTTGCTATTGAACTGTCGCCTTCCGCGTCGGCTTTTGAATCATCGGTTTGTGCAACGTCTGTCATCGGTGAAGGTATAACAGGTGTAATGGTATCGATTGGGGCTGGTTTTTTATCAACAACTACAGGGCTAAAATCATTATTTTCAATCAATTTATTAACACGCGTACTCATAGCTTGAGCCGCATTAATTTGCGAAAGCAGTGAGTTTTCTTCATCTTCTACTAGAGCAAGTTCTTCGCTTTGCTCTTTAGTTACAGCTTCATTACGAATATCTGGACTTGTTTTAGATTTCTGTTCTGTAGACGTGGTAGCAGTTGCAACTTTAGCATCAGCAGTTGTGTTTTCATCACCTAATTTGGTATCTGATTTAGGCTCTTCAGAAATACTGATAGCTTTAGTTTCATCAACAGAATGAGTATCTCCATCACTTTTTGTTTGAGGGGTGGTATTTGCTTGCGCGTTTGCCGCTTCACTTGCTTCTGTAAGTGAAGTTAAAAAACTTAAGCCCGATGCTTTGTCGCTAGGCTCTGAGTCTTTGCCTGAAAAACCAGTACCTTGCTCAGTTTTAACCTGCAAATTGATATCACTGATCGCCATAATTCACCTAAAACTAAAGAGGCAATTTGCCGCCGCAAGTGCCAAAATTAATGCTACTGGTTAGGTAAATGCAATTAACATGCCTAAAAAAGATAGTATTTTAGAGAAGTGCGTTTTTAAGTTGACGTTGATAAAACTGATTTGAAGCAAATTCATCCAGCATTTTTTGCTCCGCTTTAGCTACTTTCATCGCTTGTTTTTCAGCTTGCTTTTCGATTAACTTCGCTACTGCTTTTGCTTTCACTTGTTGTTTTAACCACAATGCTTTGCGCTGCGTAACAACTTGTTTTGCAGTATTCACTGTGCTTGCTTGCTGGCGTATCGCTTCTTCAATTTTTGCGATAAAGGCATGATATTGACTAAACCCAGCACTAGACAAACCAGAGCGACCTTTCAAATGCAACTGCTGAGAATACTCCATGCGAAAGTTATTCAGTCCTTGCAGTTTTTGTTGATTGCTTTGTAAGTGCTGCTGGGCTTTTAAATAATCCATGCGTAAAGATTCTTCCTTATCGCTCTCAAGCTTTAACAATAAATCAAGTTTACTTTGAGCCATTAACCTTGTCCTAATAACTGTGCAAGACCTTGTAGACCATCATCATAACTGATCACATCTTTCATGCCTTGCTGAAGGAATTGATTCACACGTGGCATCATATTAATTGCTTGGTCAAGCATAGGGTCGGTGCCTTTTTGGTACGCACCTAGTGTGATCATATCTTTGTTCTGTTGATACATTGAATACACTTGTTTTAGCACTCGAGCTTGTTGCATATGCGCTTCAGATACAACTTGTGGCATAACACGAGAAATCGATTTTTCGATATCAATAGCCGGATAATGACCACTGTCAGCTAAATCTCGAGATAAAACAATGTGGCCGTCTAATATAGCGCGAGCAGAGTCAGCAATTGGATCTTGCATATCATCCCCTTCACTAAGCACAGTGAAAAACGCGGTGATCGAACCTTGCCCTTCACCACCATTACCGGCACGCTCCACCAGCGCAGGTAGTTTGGCGAATACTGAAGGCGGATACCCCTTAGTTGCTGGAGGCTCACCAACGGCTAAGGCGATTTCACGTTGCGCCATGGCATAACGGGTAACGGAGTCAAGTAATAACAATACGTTAAGACCTTGATCGCGAAAGTATTCCGCAATGGTCACTGCACTTTCACAGCCTTTTAAACGCATTAATGGTGAAGCATCCGCAGGAGCTGCAACCACCACTGAGCGCTTACGCCCTTCAACACCTAAAATTTCTTCAATGAACTCTTTTACCTCACGACCACGTTCACCCACAAGACCTACCACAATTACATCTGCTTCAGAGCCGCGAGTCATCATACCCAGTAATACTGATTTACCGACACCAGAGCCTGCAAACAGACCCATACGCTGGCCTTGACCTACGGTAATAACGGAGTTGATGGCTCGTACACCTACGTCCATAGGTTGACTGATTGGTCGTCTTGCAAGAGGGTTAATTGAGTTTTGCGCAAACTTTAAGTGATGCTCAGCATTAATGGCACCTAAGCCATCAAGTGGCCGACCAAGGCCATCCACTACACGGCCAAGTAAACTCATGCCAACAGGCAGTCCTGTTTCATTTAGCTTTGGGATAACTCGTGCACCAGGCAGTACGCCAGAGATGTGATCATTTGGCATCAAGTAAAGTGTTTGGTCATTAAAACCAACGACTTCAGCATCAACAAAGCCGTTAATGGTTTCAATTTTACATTGACTGCCAACAGGTGCTCTAAGCCCTTTTGCTTCTAGCGTTAAACCAACGACACGCGTCAGAATACCAGCAACAGCTGGTTTTGGGGCCTTGATATTTTTTTCATAGCGCTGTAAACGTTCGCTTAGAGTCATTGATTGAGCACTCATAATGAGCCTAAAAAGTATTAGATACCACTGCTATGCAAAAAGTTTTCCAACGTTTCTTTGACGCGGGTTTTTATTGTCATGTCGAGGGATGATTGCGGGGTTTTAATTTCGCAGCCACCACGTTCTAAAGTCGGCTCTGCAACTAACTGCCAATGGTTATCTGCGATAGTTTGTTCGCCATAACTTTCGGTAATTAAAGTAATATCATCAGGGTGTAAGTGAATACGTACTTTCGCTTGCTCTTCACCTAACGCATCAATAGCTTGCTTCAAAGCATGCAAAATGACTTCAGGTGAGGTTTTAATTTCTTGGTAAACTAAAACTTCAGTTAACATCACAGCTAACTGCACTAACTGCTTTTCGGCACTTTCATCGACTTTAGATAATGGTTGAGAAAGGCTATCAAGTAGGCCTCTTAACTTGGTCAGCTGCTCTTCTAAAATTGGCTTTATTTCTTCTTGGCCTTGCTCCTTACCAAGCTCAACACCTTCTTTAAAGCCAGCTTCTTTTCCCTCATGTGCGCCTTTTTCAAAACCATCTATATAGCCTTGCTCATGACCTTGCTTTAGCCCTTCTTCATAGGCATCTTGACGGATCTTTTCAAGCTCAGCCATGGTCAATGACGGAATTTCAGGCTCTTCTGGCTGCTCTTCGGCCTGCTGCTTTTGCTGCTCTTTGCGATATAAGTCAGCTAAAGGCGTGCCATACGCCGTTGAACGTCCGGCAAGTTTTGTTGTATCTTGCGTCACTTCAGGAATTGGCCAGTTTTCCAATAATTCATCGGCAGCTTCACTGGCATGCACTGGATGTCCTGTATGAAATGAAGACTTACTCATGGCTTACAGGAACTCCTCACCACCACCGCCACCAAGCATAATTTCGCCTGAGTCAGCTAAACGACGTGCCGTAGAAAGAATTTCTTTCTGCGCTGCTTCTACTTCACTAATACGAACAGGGCCCATTGCCTCAAGATCATCAGCGAGTAATTCAGCAGCACGTTTTGACATATTGCCCAAAATCTTCTCTTTTAATGCTTCGTCAGTACCTTTAATTGCTTTCATTAATACATCTTGCTGTACTTCACGAAGGATCGCTTGAATACCACGGTCTTCAACATCCATTAAGTTCTCAAAGACAAACATAAGGTCTTGGATTTGCTGTGACATCTCTTCATCGTGTTCACGGATTGAATCCATTAACTGACCTTCAACATTGGTATCTAGGTAGTTCATGATATCAGCAGCCGCTTTCAAGCCACCCATTTTCGCAGCTTGCGCACCGGCTTGACCTGCGAACTGTTTCTCCATGATTTCATTCAACTCTTGCAATGCTGCTGGTTGAACTTCTTCAAGGTTAGCAATACGCATGGTTAAATCTAAGCGCACTTTTTCTGGGAATTGCGACAAAATTTCCGCTGATTGCTCTGGTTCTAAATACGATAAAACAATGGTTTGAATTTGCGGGTGCTCGTTGCGAATGATATTCGCCACTTGCTTTGAATCCATCCACTTCAATGAATCAAGACCTTTCGCCCCTGAGCCCATAACAATTTGGTCAATAAGGCTGGCTGCCTTGTCTTCACCAAGCGCTGCTGTAAGGGCTTTTTTGATAAAGTCTTCAGACTGGAAGCCAATGGTACTGAAGCTTTGAATTTGCTCAATAAACAAATTATGGACTGCGCTAATTTTCGCTTGCGATAAATCATCTAGCGCAGCCATTGCCATACCCACTTTTTGCACTTGCTTTGGCTCTAAGTGCTTAAGGATTTGCGCAGCATCTTCTTCTGATAAGCTCAGCAATAAGATTGCCGCCTTATCCACACCGTCTAGTTTATCAACATCAAACGCCGGTGGTAGTTGTTTTTGTTCTTGATCAGTCATCTTCTGTTAACCACGCTTTCACTACTTGAGAAGACAGTTCTGGTTCATTTGCAACCAATGCACGAACTGCTTTGAGTAAATCTTCATCGCCATGTAAGTCTGGCAGCTGTAGTGTACCATCACTTGAGAATCCTACAGCAGCAGAGTCAAAGTCTTTATTTAGCATATCTAGCGTGCTATCACCAATATCTACACCTGCACTTAATGCATCTTCATCATATTCTTCTAGTGTATCGTCTGGGTAAATTAGACGTTTCAGCATAGGTCTTACTACAAAGACAATCAGTACGATGATAACCAGTGCACCTAATGCTAAGCGTAGCATCTTCATGAACCAATCTTGCTCCCAAAGCGGAACTTCAATCGCTTCACCAGCATCTTCTCGAACAAATGGCACTGTAACAACTTCAAGTGCATCACCACGCTGCATATCAAAACCAACACCACCTTGTAATAAGCGACGAATATTTGACAATGCTTCTACAGAGCGAGGAACCATGGTTGTTTCACCGTTTTCACCCACTTGTGGTACATAATCAACGGCAACTGAAACACTGATACGACGAATAACACCGGTTTGCTGACGCTTATGCGAAATTGTTGTATCAAGCTCGTAGTTACGTGTTGCTTCTTTATGCGAACGACTTGGGTTCGTTGCTGAACCTGCTCCACCTTGGCCTGCAATTTCTGGAATATTAGAGTTAACTGGCGGCTGATTCGTTAGCGCACCAGGGATGCCCACTGCAAGACCACCGATGTTGCTTTCTTCGAACGTGGTTTCACTGCGCACAGCGGGTAAGTCTGGGTTATAACGTTTTTGTGTTTCTTCGACTGCACTAAAATCCATGTTTAAATCGACTTGCGCGGTATAGTTACCTAAGCCTACAACTGGAATAAGGATGCTATCGATTTTATTTAAGTACTCTTCTTCACGCTTACGTTCAATCTCATACTCTTTACGAGAGCGAGCAGCAAGTGAGTTTTGTGAACCTGAATTAAGTAAGCGACCATTTTGATCGGTAACAGTAACACGCTCTGGCGATAAACCTTGGACTGCTGAGGCAACAATATCAACTACTGAGTCAACTTCTTCACCGTCAAGTGTACGACCGCGTTTTAAGGTAAGCACTACCGTCGCTGAAGGTTGTTTTTCACGACGAGCAAATACGTTTTCTTTTGGAATAGCTAAAAGTACTTTGGCGCGAGTAACATTTTTTAGCTCTTCGATGGTACGTGCAAGCTGTTGCTCACGACCATGTTTTAAACGTTCACGTTCAAGGCGTTGGCTAACACCAAACCCCATGTCTTGCATGATGATGTCAGTACCTGAGCTTGGCGCTTGCTCTAGGCCTTCACGAGCCATCAATAATTTAATGTTTTGGTATTCACCTTCTTCAACAGAGATGACGTTACCATCAAGTTCGTAATCAATCTTTTGAGCGTCTAAAAAGTCCAGCGTTTGAATAAGCTCTTCCGTTGGCATTTTGCCAAGCGGACGCATATCTGGTTGACGAGCCCAAATAATAATAAAAATTGCGATAGCCAAACAGATTGCCAAAGCGATCACTAAAGTAACCTGGCGTAAAACATCTACACCGTTTAAGGCACTTAGGTAGCCTGACTTTTGCTCTTGTTGATCATCAGTATCGGTTGAGTCGATACCGCCGCCTGCTAAGGCTAGATCAGTTGATTGATTAGATTGCGCCACAATAATTCTCCACTACCTAGTTACACAGGCATGTTCATGATTTCTTTATAAGCTTCAACAAGTTTATTTCGAACTTGCACCGTAGCTTCAAAAGCGACTGATGATTTTTGCGAAGCAATCATTACGTCAGCTAAAGAAACACTGCGGTCGCCCATTTCCATTGCTGTTACTTTTTGCTTAGCGTCTTGTTGTAAGCCATTCACTGTATCAAGTGCATTGGTAAGTAAATCACCAAACTGTGCCGACGATGTTGGCTGAGTTTGTGTTGGTAAATTATTAATTGAGTTACTACGGCCTACTTCTGAAGCCATAGCTTGCATTTCTTGAAATAATGCGCTGTTTTGAACTTTCATAATACTCTCTGACAATGCAGTTTACTTATGCACTGATAAAGCACAAACCGTGCCACAAAATAAAACAAACAAATTCAACAACTTGAACTATTTATTTGGCATGTCAGAGTTTTGACAGCAAACAAGCTCACAAAAATGTGAGCTTGTTTGAGTAACTTTTTGGAAGGAGTTTATGCAGGTAAGGCGATACCCAAGTCTCGCATTTGCGCCAGTTTATAACGTAACGTGCGCGGACTAATACCTAAGGTTTCTGCAACCTCTTTGCGCTTACCATTACAGCGCGCTAAGGTTTCTAAAATAATACGATGCTCTTTGTCTTTCAGCTCGTCTTTGTAATTACCTTGCTCACTCACTTGTGGCACGGTATCTAAATTAACTTCAACAGGCTGTTCTTGATATACCGGTGCGTTGTGTGGCGGCGTAGCGACTGGCTTTATATCAACCGTAAGCAACTCTTCAATAAAGACATCATCTTGATGAATACTATTACCATCGCATAATATCAACGCCCGTTGAATAACGTTATCAAGCTCTCGTACGTTACCTGGCCAAGCATGAGATAGTAGCTTTTGTTTCGCACCCTCACTTAGTTGAGCGATAGGCTCTTTACTTTTCAGGCAATGACGCTCTATTAAATGCTCAGCCAATACAATAATGTCGCCAGGACGCTCGGCTAATGGTTTCCACATTAGCGGGAATACATTTAAGCGATAATATAAATCTTCTCTAAATAGATTTTCGCTCACTGCTTCTTTTAAATCTCGGTTACTTGTAGCAAGCACGCGAACATCAAGCTCTATGGTTTTACGACCGCCTAAGCGCTCTACTTCGCGCTCTTGAAGTACACGCAGTAATTTAGCTTGCAAGCCTAAATCCATCTCAGTAATTTCATCAAGTAAGATGGTACCACCTTGAGCTTGCTCAAATTTACCCGGACAGGCTTGAATAGCGCCGGTAAACGCCCCTTTTTCGTAACCGAATAAGGTTGCTTCAAGCATGTTTTCAGGAATAGCAGCGCAGTTAATAGCCACAAAGGGGGCATCGCTACGATTTGATTTATCGTGGATAAAACGAGCCAAGACTTCTTTACCCGAGCCACTTGGGCCGAGTACCATGACACTGGCATCTGAACGGGCTACTTTGCTCGCGAGCTCCAATAGCTTAATACTTGATGGATCGGCAACGATTGGGCCATCGGTTTCTTTTTCCTTTTCAGGCAAATAACGACTCACCATATTAAGGAGTACTTCTGGAGCAAACGGTTTTGCCATATAATCAATCGCGCCTAAACGCATTGCTTCTACAGCATCATCAATGGTGGCATAGGCTGTCATCATTAATACCGGCAGCTCAGGATAATTAAGTTTAATGCTACGTAATAGGTCAAGGCCACTCATGGCGCCCATTTGCACATCACTAACAACCAATGAATAGCTATTTTGCTTAAGCAAGATCATCGCTTGTTCAGCGCTATCTGCAGCAACGCAATCAATACCCGACATTTCAAGGGTATCAATCAGTGCTTCTCGTAAGCCTGCGTCGTCTTCAACGACTAAAATAGAGTTAGTATTCATATTGCCTCCGCTGACATTGGTTCTGCACTAATTGGCAAGATCAAACTAAAACATGCTCCCCCATGAGCATTATTAGTCACTTCAACCCGTCCTTGGTGCGCATTGGCGACTGAACTTACAACTGCAAGTCCAAGCCCCGTGCCTTGGCTTTTGGTAGTGTAAAAAGGTTCGAATAATTTGTTGGCATGACGTAAATCAACACCTGGGCCATTATCACTGACACTGATACGAACACAGTTTTCGCTAGTTTCGTCACGTTCGGCACTCAGGGTTACCACAGCCTCAGAGCCAATAATTTGAATACTATTGTGGATCAGGTTTTGAATAGCACTCGCCAGAGCAGTTTTATTACCCATAATTTCAATATCTGGCTCAGGCAAGTTCACGCTAAGTTCACTGTTATTTTGTGCAACCATAGCATCAGCACCGGCTTTTACTTCATTAAGTAACTGTTGCATTGAAACGCTTTCGACCACTTGTTGCTCACCACTTTTGGCAAATAACAGCATATCGTTCACTTGGGTTTCTAAATCTTTTAAACGCGACATTAGCTTCGTATGAAAGTTGCCACGCGAGCTTTCTGGCAATCGCTTTGAGCCTAAATTGGCAGCATAAAGCATGGCCGCTGATAACGGTGTTCTGACCTGATGAGCAAGCGAAGCGACCATTTTGCCAAGCGCACTTAAGCGCTGCATATGTGCTACTCGCTTTTGTAAGCGCCTGGTTTCAGTTAAATCTGTCATTAAAATTAACTGCCCTGGCTCTGGAGCAAGCGCAGTAATATCAAGCTTTATTAAACGGCCATCCTTAAGTGATACTTCATGTCCATCGTCTTGCTGTGGTCGAAATGAGCGTTGAATTACGCTAAACCACTTTTCACCTTCAAGGGGTTCACCTAGCATATCAATGGCAATTTGATTGGCTTTTGCGATCATGCCTCGGCCATCTAAAACCACCACACCCGCAGGCATGGTATCAACCAAATGACCTAACCAACTGGCTTGTTGGCGCAACTCGCTCAACTCACCCACATACTCTTCTTGTTGTAAGCATGGGTTATATTGTTTGGCTGTGATAAATTGTGGTTTTAGGACATTTGCTAAGGCCATAATTAATACTCAAAAAATCGTGTCTACCTAGCTAAATGCACAATCCGTACCAAATTTATTTTTGTTTTATTTCAATAAATTAAAGACCAAATAACACTGACAAAAAAATGACAATCGCGAGGGAATAATGCAAAAAGAACACCATTGTCGTTGCCCATGGCTCGATACTAGCAAAGAAGATTATGTGGCTTATCATGACCAAGAATGGGGGGTGCCATTGTATGATGATCACCGCTTATTTGAGTTTATAACCTTAGAGTCAGCACAAGCGGGACTGAGTTGGTATACCATTCTTAAAAAGCGTGATGGCTATCGCAGTGCCTTCAAAAACTTTGTTGTCGAAGAGGTTGCCAAAATGACCGAAGACGACGTCGAACGATTAATGCAGTTTGAAGGTATTATTCGTAATCGCGCTAAAATCAGTGCCACTATCAATAATGCGCAACGTTTTATTGAGATTCAAAAAGAGTTTGGCAGTTTCTCAAATTACCAATGGCAGTTTGTTGGTGGCAAGCCATTGGTAAACAATCTTGATAAATTAGAGGATTACCCTGCTATTACTGAAGCCTCTACAGCATTCGCCAAAGATTTAAAAAAGCGCGGTTTTAAGTTTTTAGGCCCGACTACAGTGTATGCCCACATGCAGGCCTGTGGCATGGTAAATGACCATAGCAATGATTGCTTTAGAAAAGCTGAGATAATTAGTGAATATTAAATAGATAAAACCGAGGAAGACACCTAACGCGGCTTAGTCGCGCGTTAGGTTATATTTTTTCATTTTTTCGACCAGTGTGGTGCGGCGAACACCTAAAATTTCTGCTGCACGTGCAACAACGTAATCATAGCGCTCTAATGCTTGGCTGATTAAGCTGATTTCTAGCTCAGCAAGATACTCTTTGAGCTCAATGCCTTCATCTGGTAGTAAGCCTGAGTCAACCGTTGTTGCTGGTACATCAGGTTCTTCATCATCATAATCACTAAAGCCAGTACTGAAAATATCGTTGAAAGCATCTCGCTCCATCAACTCTTCTGGGTACTCAGGCTCATAAGCCTCAACTTCAATATAACGATATTTAGCTGGCAGGTCTGGCACATCAACCACTTTATCAGGAAACATGATTACCATGCGCTCAACTAAGTTAGCAAGCTCACGAATATTCCCCGGCCACGCATGCTCTTTTAAGCTTTGAATCGCACGCTCAGTAAATTTGGCCGTTGTGCCACTTTGCTCGTTCACACGACGCATTAGCTCTTTTAAAAGTAGAGGAATGTCCTCGGCACGTTCACTAAGCGAAGGATTTTCAATTGGAAACACGTTTAAACGATAAAAAAGGTCTTCACGGAAGTCACCCTGTTCAATCATCTCTTCAAGGTTACGATGAGTCGCAGCAATAATGCGTACATCCGCTTGAATAGGCTTAGTACCCCCTACTCGCTCATAGCTACGCTCTTGCAACACACGCAGTAGTTTAACCTGCATTTGCAAAGGCATATCACCAATTTCATCTAGAAACAGCGTGCCGCCTTGCGCTAGTTCAAAACGCCCTTTTCGTGCAGAAATAGCGCCCGTAAAAGCACCCTTTTCATGGCCAAATAGCTCACTTTCAAGAAGCTCGCCTGGGATAGCACCACAGTTTACCGGCACAAATGGCCCGGTATTGCGTTTAGAGAGTAAATGAACGTTGCGTGCAACAACTTCTTTACCTGTGCCTGACTCACCTAAGATCAACACATTTGCATCGGTTTTTGCTACTTGCTCAATTAAAAAGCGCACATCTTTTACGGCTTCGGTTTCACCGACTAAACCATCAAACGATTTGTTAGATTTAGCTTGTTTATGGTCACCCGGTAGCATGCGCTGATATTGCTGACAATCATGCAATAGCTGAGTAGTAACATCATGGTTAAAAGGCTCACAAATTAAACCAACTACATTAGCAATGCTTAGTAACGGTTTGAGTGTTTCACCAATTAATAAAAACGGAATGGCAGGAAACTGTTTGATCACAGCCTCGTGATTTAGCTGCTGTAAAGCACCAAGAATGACCATGCATTCTTGCTGTTGATGTTTTTCACAAAAAGACTGTAATGAAGTCTCATCAACTAATTGTGCAGTTTCACCTATGAAGGTAAGTGCTGCATGTAAACCTATCGCACGATTATTATTATTGTCTAAAATTAAGATCATTATTGGCGAACCACAGTTACCACGAGGTTAGTTAATTTCTAAATTGTAAGCGAGTTTAGGAGGGATGCAAGCGCTAAGCGGCAATTTATTGACATCAACGCCAAAAAATAGTCACTTAGCACTAAAATTTAATACTAAAGAATTAAAGTAAACCTAATATAGATTCGGCAGAACGATTTGCCTGACCACGTAAGGCAATCGATGCTTGCGATATAATATCATTAGCTACTTGATCAGACACAGCTTTTGCATAGTCAGTATCTTCTATTCGGCTTTGGCTTGCAGCAAGATTCTCTCGCTGGTTGCCTAAACCTTTTATCGTACTCGTTAAGGTGTTTTGAAAAGCGCCTAGCTCAGCTCTTTGGGTGTTAATTTCTTCAGCTGCTTGGTCGCTAATATCAATCGCAGCTTGAGCTCCTGCTTGGGTTGAAATATCGATTCCTGCAATAACTGAAGCAATACTGCCATCAGATAGCGTCACTGATTGTGTGGTGTTGGCATCAGGACCAACTTGAAACGACACTTGCTCACCATCAAATAAAGGTTTACCACCGAATGTGGCATTTTCGAATGTTTCTGAAATTTGCGTTTGCAATTGCGACACTTCTTCTTGAAGTGCTGCTCTATCACTGTCTGTGAGCGCACCATTACCCGCTTGAATAGACAGCTCTCGAATGCGAGAAACGGCATCATTTACACCAGATAGATTTGACTCTGTAACTTGCGAGTAAGAAATGCCGTCGTAAGCATTGTTAATTGCTTGACTGTAGCCATCTTGCTGCGATGTTAATCGATCAATAATTTGCAGTGCAGCGGCATCATCTGCCGCTGAGTTTACTTTTTTACCTGATGCTAGTTGCTCAGTAAGCTTATTACCCGTTTGCTGAGTTTGGTTTAAAAACCCGGTATTGGGTGATTGAATTTTCATGGCGGCCTCCGACAAACAGATTGCTTAAATTATAGCTTAATTTGCCAAATTTTGTACTTTGTACCATGGTTTAGATAAATTAACTTGGCATCTGACTTGCTAGTGTATTAGTTAATAGTTAAATTACTGAGAATTGTGTCAAAATTCTCACTTTGCGTATCAAACGCCAATGAAAAATAACTCGGGTAACACTATGTTCGACAATAAAACAATTTTAATTACCGGTGGTACCGGTTCATTCGGTAAAAAATACGTCAAAACGCTTCTAGAACGCTATAAGCCAAAAAAGATCATTATCTTTTCGCGTGACGAACTCAAACAGTTTGAAATGCAGCAAGAGTTTGACCAACCGTGTATGAGGTATTTTATTGGTGATGTACGCGATAAAGAAAGGCTTCGCCGTGCTATGCGCGGCGTGAACTATGTGATTCACGCAGCAGCATTAAAACAAGTTCCAGCCGCTGAATACAACCCAATGGAGTGCATCAAAACTAATATCAATGGCGCAGAGAATGTAATTGACGCCGCCCTTGATAATAACGTAGAAAAAGTCATTGCACTGTCGACTGATAAAGCCGCGAATCCAATCAACTTATATGGTGCGACAAAACTTGCATCAGACAAGTTATTTGTTGCTGCTAATAATATTGCTGGCGGCCATAAAACAACTTTTTCAGTAGTAAGATACGGTAACGTAGTGTGTTCGCGTGGCTCTGTTGTGCCTATTTTCCAAAAGTTTATCGACCAAGGCCGCGACCATATACCAATTACTCATGAAGAAATGACTCGCTTTTGGATTAGCCTGCAACAAGGTGTTGATTTTGTTTTAACTAACTTTGAGCGTATGTTAGGCGGCGAAATTTTCGTTCCGAAGATCCCTTCAATTCGTATTACTGACCTTGCTAAAGCAATGGCACCTGACTTACCAATTAAGGTTATAGGTATTCGCCCAGGTGAAAAGTTACATGAGGTCATGTGCCCGGCCGACTTATGCTTTGAAACGTACGAATATAGCGACCACTTTGTTATCGCTCCGGGTATAAAATTCAGTAGTCGTAGCAATGATTTTACTGTGAATGCTATTGGTGAAAAAGGCAAAAAAGTTACCCAAGGTTTCGAGTATAACTCGCTTGATAACCCTGAATATATGAGTATTGAAGAAATTAAAAACTTCAATGTTCAAGCATTATTGTAAAATTTATTATGACGAATAAGGTAATTCCTTACGGCAAACAAAGTATTTCGCAAGAAGACATCAATGCCGTAATTGATGTATTAAAGTCTGACTGGTTAACACAGGGCCCTGCTGTTCCAGCATTTGAAAGTGCCATTGCAGAATATTGTGATGCTCACTATGCCTGTGCCACTAACAGTGCGACTTCAGCGTTACATATTGCTTGCCTTGCTTTAGGCGTAGGTAAAGGTGACATTGTATGGACGTCGCCAATCTCCTTTGTCGCATCGAGTAACTGCGCCCTGTATTGTGGCGCAGACATCGATTTTGTTGATATCGACCTTGAAACAGGCAATATGTCTGTTGCAGCGCTTCAAGAAAAGCTAACGTTAGCCAAACAAAGCCAGCAACTTCCTAAAGTCGTGATCCCTGTTCATTTAGCTGGTCAGTCATGCGATATGTCAGCAATCAATGCACTTGCCAAAGAGTATGGTTTTAAGGTTATTGAAGATGCCTCGCATGCTATTGGCGCGAAGTACAAAGATAAGCCTGTTGGCAGCTGTATTTATTCAGATATTACTGTGTTTAGCTTTCATCCAGTCAAGATAATTACATCTGCTGAAGGGGGGATGGCGGTTACCAACTGTGCTGAGCTCAACAAAAAAATGAGCCGCTTGCGAAGCCATGGTATTACTAATATTCCTGAAGAAATGACCGAGCTAAGTCACGGCCCTTGGTATTATCAACAGTTAGAGCTTGGTTTTAATTATAGAATGACTGATATGCAAGCCGCTTTAGGACTGAGTCAGTTAAAGCAGCTAGACAACTTTGTATCAGTGAGAAACGACATTGCAACAACATATAACCATGCGTTTGCAAATTCAGCGCTAGCTCATTTAACACTATCGGATGATTGTTACTCTAGCTACCATTTATATATTGTTCGTTTAACCCAATGTAACGTAGAAAAACACAAGTCAGTCATTACAGGTATGCGCGAGCAAGGAGTTATTGCTCACTTGCATTATATACCGATCCATTTACAGCCTTATTATCAAGCTTTAGGCTTTTCGGAAGGTGATTATCCAAATGCAGAAACTTACTACAAACAGGCTGTTACTATTCCTCTGCACCCAACTATGACAGCAGATGAGCAGCAATTCGTTATCGATACATTGATTGGTTTAGTATGAAGCTTGCTCTAGGTACAGTGCAATTTGGCTTGAATTACGGTGTGAGTAACCGTTCAGGGAAAACTAAGACCGATGAAGTTAAGCGGATCTTAAAGCTAGCAAAAAGTGCTTCGTTAAATACGATTGATACTGCTGCAGCCTACGGTGATGCTGAAGCTGTTTTAGGCAATTGCGCTATTGATGATTTCAACATCGTGAGTAAAGTAAAACCTTTACCTAATTCATGTAATGAAGAAGAGTGGGTTCACTCTTGCCTTGAGCATACACTTACCGACTTACATTTAAACGCTATTTATGGGCTACTTTTACATAACGCTGACGATTTAAAGAAATACCCAAGCCTTTTAAATGTTTTATACAATCTTAAAGCTGACAATAAAGTAGCCAAAGTAGGCTTATCGGTTTACTCACCTAACCAGATTAGCGAACCTATTTTAGAGCAAATTGATTTAATCCAGCTACCTGCAAATATATTTGATCAACGTTTTTTAACAGCAGATTTATTGAAAAAGTTTAAAAAAAATAAAGTTGAAGTTCACACTCGTTCAGCTTTTTTGCAAGGCTTACTATTGATGTCTGAAGGTGAGTGGCCTGAATATTTTAACCCAATAAAACAGTCCCTTGAGATTTTTCATCATATGGCTAAGCGTTTAAACATGACACCTTTAGCACTGGCTATTAACTACGTTGTTGGTATTGAATCAATTGATAAAGTTGTCATAGGTGTTAACAGCGAAGCCCAGCTGGAAGAGATTTTACAAGCGTTAGACAGCAAGTTAGAACCAAATGTATTTTTTAACGAACTTGCTATCGAAGACGAAAGTTTTATAAATCCTGCCAAATGGCAGCTCAGTTAGTAAAAATCACTGTAGTGAAGCGCTTGCTTTGTAGAGTTTTTGATTAGCTCTGCAGTCTTATTTGGGCCGACATTAAACAAACTATCAATCGCGCTTAAATGCGACTCAAAACTACCATTTCTTTGAATGTATTCAGGGTGCTCAAAGTTTTGATAGTAAACATCTATATTATTTTTTACCAGTTGCCCACCAGGCGTAAATTCTTCAATATAATTTTTTGCTCCCATCGGCGACAAGTAAACGTTACAGTCTAATATGTTACATAAGGAAACTAACCGGCTATCTTTTACGCCTTCAACATTAGATATTTTTGAAGATATGTAAGTTGGCGTGCTAATACCGATATAATCCATTAGAGCCTTAATAAGAGCTATATTAAACTGAGCTACAGTATTTAAGTTATCTTTTTCAAACACCGATGAAAGGATTGGGAATAGCTCTTCAAAATAGTCAGTTTTATTATAGTTTTCATAAATACTTTTTAAGTGCTTTTTCTTCCAAACTGTTTCTTTTACAAATGAGGTGTTTTCAATAGTGGCCGCTGATCTCCCATTCGGTGTTGATACATGACAACTAAGCATCAAGGGTTGATTTTTAGCCTTTATTCTATTTCTGATATGCCAATCACTTTTCTCTAATTTTACATCATCAAGAAACACAAACTTATCTGCGCTTTGTATCAATGCAAAGTAACCTAGCCATGGTAAATAAGTCGGCTGCATTACACTTAAAATCATACACTGAAGCCCTCTTTGTATAGGCTCAAAGTAAACTCGTAAGGATACCCACCAATTTTTGTGACATAGTCATGCTTTAAATTCACAAAGGGAGTCATTTCTTGCTTGCACATGTCAAAAATAACCATGGGATCTATATAAAATAAAGTAGGATCTTCATACTCTACATAAGTTGATAACGCATTAAAAATAATGGACTTTTCACATGCAGCAAAACTTTTAGTAAGAGCGCTTTTCATAAACGAAAAATTATCAGTTGTTTTGTTATTAAAAACACCACTGATTAAAACGTGATCATAGCCAAGTGGCATAGCATCACTGTAGATATCAAACAGTTTAAATTTAGACTTTCTATCGTCCGAAAATTTTTTTTCGGCAGAATGAATAAACTCCGGGACAAAGTCTAAACCCAAATAATCCCCTGTAAATCCATTATCACGGAAAAATGCCAACATATCTCCAAGTCCACAACCTAGATCAACAACCCGGCTTTTGTTTGATATTTGCTCAAGAAAAATTTTAAACCTAACATTTTGAGCTTCTTTAGAAACATGCTGAACAGATTGGTGACTATTCCCAAATTTAGCATATAAACCTTGATAATAACTTTTTAGGCTTTCACTCTTACCTGTAGTCATTTATAAATCTCACCATGTTAGTTAATTGAGTTTTAGGCGTAGCAGGCTGAACAAACAAATTTACAATTTTATTTCCGATTTCTTCCGCATTCGGGTAATAACCTTGAGTTTGCAGAAGGCCTAAAGAGCGGTAGTGGCTAGTGAACAATATGTTTTGTTGCTTGGCTGCATTTAAAAATCGCTCTCTATTTTCAATAAATAAAGGGTATCGCCAATACGTTATTTCAGGATTGTACTTAAGCCTTTTAAATTTTTCATTAGAAACAGTTTGCTCTATAAAAGCAATGTTCGACTTTCTGATGGCTGTTAATTTATCTAGCTTTTTTAAACCTTCTAATACATGAGTTATTTGGATAAGATCAGAAAATTGAGCCATTTTATTATCATCTAAGAAGTCTCTAGCCCTGTCAGCAAAAGTCTGACAATTTGTCATTAATGCTCCACCATAGTTTTGGCTAATAGGCTTATCATAGCCAAAACTAATTACTGAGAAATCACCAAAGCTCCCTATTGGACGGCCTTTAAATTTGCCGCCATACGCAAGGCAAGCATCTTCAATTAAAATGACACCTTTTCGCTTAGCATAATCAGTAATTTCATCAATTGCGCAAAAGTGGCCATACCCATGAACAGCAAGAATGGCCGAAATATCATCATCCATTACTGATTCAATTTGTTCAACTTCCATAGAAAGAGAGCTTAGTGAAACATCAGCTAGCACAACTGAATAACCAGCCATTTGAATAGAGAATAAAACAATGGGACAACAACTTGCAGGCATGACTACCTTACTACCTTGCTCTAAACCTGCGCATTTAAGAGCTGTGATAATTGCAAAACTGCCTGAGCGGGTTAAGATGGCATGATTTCGAACAAAGTAACCCGCTAACTCTTTTTCTAACTCGTCTAAACCCAAATTCTAATATCCTTTCGGTATGTAGCAAGCACGAAGGTTTCTGGCTGAGTCAATACTTCTACTTTTGTTGTATATGCTGCTAAATCATCGATTAATTTTTTAAAGTTATAAAAGCGCCACTGCGAATAACGGTGTATCAGAGGTATCGTTTTTTCATATTCTAAGTCACTATTTCCTTTAATTTCTGACTCAAAGTTCGCATCAAGAATATCTCCTAATAGAATCAAGCCGCCAGGCTTTGTCACTCGAATCATTTCTAATATCACTTCTAGAGCATAGTCATATGAAGGAAAGTAGTGAAAAATGCTGTAGCAAAGCACTCTATCAAAATAATTATTCTTGAATCTTAAACTATTTGCTTCTGACTGAGTGAATGCTCCATCTGGCAACAACATTTTTGCTTTGTCTACCATAGATTCAGAGTAATCAACCCCCACTAATTCGTTAAAATTATTAGCTATCTTAGAGAGCAACAAACCATTACCACAGCCTACATCCAAAACATTACCTTTAGAGGCTGAGTTTAACTCTAGCTTACTTAATACATCTGCACTCAGTGCAAGCCAAGCACTATCTTCGAATGGGCGTCCAACCTGTTCTTTGAAGTCAGCACTTGCATTTGCTATTGAATCCCATTCAGCTTGTTTCGATTCAAATTCGTTCATTTCAAACCTTCATAATTTCAAGTGCTAAGTTTCGCGTTGAATAAGTATTATAAGTTTCAACAAATGAATTTACTTGTTTTGTTTTTTGCTTGATGAAACTGGTTATCCCTTGATTTAACTTATCAACACTTGCATCTTCAGCCAGACCTAAATCGTAAGTTAAATTATTTTTGGCTAATTCTAAAGTATCTTGATGTTGTTCGCGTGTTTGCGAAATAGAACAATTAGGTATTAAACAAAATCCAGCTTCATATTTAGTTAACCCTCCACCACTAATGATTAAATCACTATCAGCAAAGTAACTCGAAATATCTTCAGTAAACCCTACTATTTCTACCTTATTATTTTCAACATTGAGTTGCGGCTTTTCTTTATCTATAAGAGTAAAGTCGATACCAGTAAAAACTTGGTCCAAAGCCGCAATAACTTTTACACCAACACCAAAAGCGTCGTAACCCCCTATAAAAATAAGCACTTTTTCAATTTCATTTTTATATGGTAATGCTAATTTTTCTTCCCTTAAGGCAACTAGCTCGGGTGAAAATGAAAAATAATTCACACCTAAGCAGCTAGGATTAGTAGTTTGATAAAATGAATCAGCATTCAAACGAAAATTAATAAGAAGGTTAACAAAATCAAAGTTGTATTGATTAAAGTCATCAATAACACATAACTTAAAACCAGCACGCTTTAAATTGAGCAGATGTTGTTGAGAAAAATCGTAGCTATCACAAATAATAGTTGTGTTTTCAGCATCGCGCAGTTCCTTTAGTACTTTAAAAGAGTAAAAACAAATTTTTTGCTCAGCAAATAAGTCGTAGTTACCATAAAAATAAACTTTAGGGCTGTTCGATAGAACACTTATTTGTCTGGCAATGTTTAGACTCCTTGATAAATGCCCTAAACCAGTACTTTTCGATGCGTTGCAATAAAAAATATACTTAGCTTTAGTTCGCATAGTTATTGATATCTTCATATGCAAACCTAAGAACGTCATGTAAAAGCCAACAACGCCCGCTAAATCTACCAGAAACAAGTATATTACTGTATGCAGACGTTAGAGTCTGATAATTAACTTCAGTCGCTTCTGCAAATTCCTTTGTAGGTACAGGGAAAGTATTTTCAATTTGCTGGACAAAGCCACTTTTTATAGAAGCATCTTCAGCAACCAACCCCATATTCCTTAGATCTTCTACACCTTCATTTAAAGTAAACTCAGCTTCACTTTTATCTCTAAGCACCTCAGCAGATACAGAGTGAGTTTTCTCTGTTCGTAAATTATCATAAAGAGTGATTCTAAAAATTTCAGAGCTTGGATCCCAGTTCCATAAATAGTGAGATTTATTATTATTGAGGGGTTTATCAAATGTTGCATGCAAGATATAAGCAGTTCGGAACGTAGGCCGATAGCTATGAATAGGTAATTCTCCCGCATGTAATGCAAAAACAGGAGGTGCGCTCCAAAAAACAAGTTCAGTGTTAATTACATCACTGTTACTTAGTTCTACAGAGTCGATTTTACCATTTGATTCAAATATTTTTTTTACTTGAGTGTTAGTGATAATTTCAACGCCTAAAGCCTGTGCTTTATTCACGAGCTCTGATATCCATAACTGAACTCCATCAGTATTTGGATAAAAGTAATATGGCATCGAAAAATTATTTTCTTTTAAATATGTGTCATATTCACTACTTTTATGAAAGCCTAACTTTTTATCTATTTCAGGATGTTGTTTTAATATTCTCGTTAAGTTTTCATCAAATGCTTTTATCCTATTAGCACCAAAGTAGTTGATACTAGTGCTCGTGGATAAACGTTTTTTATCGACATCCTTTCCGTACAACTTATTGATAACTGGCATCGCCAAGTTTTCATAAAACGTTGGCCCTAGAGTTTCTTCCAAATATGTTTCTATATCCATTGCAGAACTTGGCAGAACAGAAGATAAAAACTCACCAATACCTATGTGATAAACATCTTTATTTAACTTTCTGGCATCAATAGTTTGTGTTTCTAAGTCCCAAGAACCAGCGAAATAGTTTCCTGTTTCAAGGCGTTGAAATTGATGCCACTGTATTTCATTATTCTCAAAGTTAAAGAGAATATCATCAACCTCCTGTATTCCAGTTGTAACTGGAATATGAGTTCCCTGGTCATAAATATTACCTTTGTCATCTTTGACTGAACTTAGCAAACCTCCGACTGCAGTACCTTGCTCAACCAACAAAACTCGATCATATCTTTTTTTTAGTAATATACTCGCGGTGAGGCCACAGACGCCACCACCTACAACAATACATGTTTTCATAACTAATCACCGATATTATCTAGTACATCAAAGCTTACACGGTCACCAATTTCGACTTTTCTACTAATTTGTTTACCAATAACTTGATCGTAATATTTAGTATGAAGCCCAAACCCTGGCCTAACTGACTTTATGTCATTAGCAGTAATAACATCACCTTCGTCAAGTGGTTTAGCAAAGTACAAAGAACGTCGAGCTAAAATATTTTTTTGTGCTGACTCAGTTATTGAATAATCAACATTACCAAGCGCCTTCTCAGCATCTCTTACAGCACATACCAATTGACTAAATTCATTTTTATCTAACGAGAAAAAGGCATCTACTGAATCATCACTTTTATCTAAAATGAAGTGCTTTTCGATGATTTTAGCCCCAAGAGTTACACTCACAACAGGAGAGATTATCCCTTGTGTATGATCAGAAAGTCCTGCAAGGCAATTAAAGCGATCCTTTATATCTGCAATTGTCGCTAAATTACACTCATCTAAAGGCGTAGGGTAAGCTGTAGTACACTTTAAGATTGCGAGCTCTTTACAACCATTCTTCCTCAGCACTTCAACTGCAAGTTCAATATCTTCAAGATTTGCTATTCCTGTTGATAAAATTACTGGCTTTCCAGTTTTTGCGACATATTGTAAAAGAGGGATATCTGTAATTTCTGGAGAGGCTATTTTATAAACAGGTGCACCTAATTCTTCTAGAAGATCAACTGCAGAAAAGTCAAAGGGTGAAGAAAAAATATCAATATTACAACGCTTTGCTTCAGCAAATAACTCTTTATGCCACTCCCAAGGCGTATATGCTTTTTGATATAAAGAATGCAATGAAACATGCGATTGCCATGGATTATCGCTAGGTAAGCAGAAATCAGGTTTATCGCAATCAAGAGTGATTGTATCTGCTGTATAGGTCTGCAGCTTAATAGCATCTGCGCCAGATTGTTTGGCTTCTCTTATTATTTCTTTTGCTTTTTCTAAACTTCCGCCGTGGTTCGCCGACATTTCAGCAATAATATAACAAGGACTAGTGGAATCTATTTTTTTTCCATTAATTTTCATATTATTCTCTATCTTGTTGTTCGTTTTTAAGGGAAATTAGAAGCCCCTCATTACGAACTATTTGAGCATTGATGGCTTTCACTTCAGGGTGGCTGTCTAGAAATGCTTTTATCTGTTGATAGGTTACATTTAGAGTATCATCATTCGCATCAGCAATCGCATTTATAACTTGCCAATCTTCTGGTGTATCTAAAGTAAACCGATAATGACTATCATCAGTGTCATTATTCAATTCAGTAACTCGATATTGCTGTTCTTTATTTTCATAGAGATGCAAGGTGACATGTTCTAATTCAGATGGCCTCAGTGCTTCTAAAACAAGCCCTTTTAACGCCTTTGTTTCTACAACTTCACAGTCAACGCCTTCTGCAAACATTTCACTTAAAAAACCATACTGAGCATTTTCATCTATTACTTTAGTACACAACCGCTCACAAATATCAGCATCAACAAAAGGCGTATCACCTGTAATACGAATTACGAATTCACAGGGGTAAAGCTCGGTCGCGAGCTGAAACCTTTGTAATACGTTCTCTTCTGGTCCTCTAAAGTATTTAATCCCATGCTCTTTAGCAACAAGGCATAATTCATCGTTCTCTTGATTAGTCGATGTAAGTAAAACAGTATCATCAATACAAGAAGCCTTTTTTAGCCGCTCAACAACTTGAACGATCACAGGCCTACCATTAATATTTTTAAGAACCTTGTTTGGTAGTCTCGAAGACCCCATTCGAGCTTGTATGAATGCTATTACTTTAGCCATCTAATTTAACCTTTGAAAACCACTATGGCAAACAGGCCCATCTATTAAGCTGGCAATATCTTGGTTACTATCAAGTGCACCTTGCAATAGGTTAAAAACTTCAGAGATAGCAGAAATATACTTTTCACATATCTCTTCACTATGGGCAATGGAAAGATAAATTACATTACTGGCTAAGAAGCCTCTTTTTAGCATCTCTTGAGTGAACAAAGTTTTAAGTGCTAATGCTTGATCTGTCGGAAAAATAAATATCGGCACGCTATCAATACCAATAATTTTTAAATCAAAACCAGCTTTAGCTGATGCATCTAATATTTGTTTTTTGAGTTTTTTACCAATTTCATTAAGCTTAAGAGGTACATTGTCACGTTTAAAAATTTCCAATGTTTTAAGCGCAGCAACAAAACCAACTCTTTCAGTCCAGTAAGAGCTACTAATAAAAGATTGCTGTGCAGCATCCATTACTTCTGAGCGACCTATAATTGCCCCAATAGGGTGCCCGTTACCTAGCGCTTTACCTAGTACACAAATATCTGGTTCTACCTCAGTTAAGAGGTGTGATGCGCCTGTATTTAATCTAAATCCTGAAGAAATTTCGTCGAAAACAACCACTATATTATTTTCACGTGCAATTGCTTTAACTTCTTTTAAAAATTCAACATTTGGTTGGCCATGCCTGAACACTTCCATCATCACAACACCTAATCTATCACGATGCTTTTCGACAATAGCTTTGAAACCTTCAATATCACCTTCTTTAAAAGGAATAGCAGTGTTGTGTAATTGCTTTGGCACACCTGCAGGTTTTAGTCCTGGTAATAGTTGCTCATCTAAATTTTCACTATCACTAATATTTGTAGCTAAATACCAATCATGCCAACCATGGTAACCACAAAATGCCACGGTTTCTTTCTTACTAAAAGCACGAGCGATTCGAATTGCTAAAGTACAAGATTCACCACCAGTACGTGTGAAGCGAACAGCTCCTGACCAAGGATGCAGGTCAATCAATTGTCTTGCTAGTTCAACTTCTTCAAAACAGTTTAAACTACTCATCGAACCATCTTGAATAGCAGAAATAACAGCGTCATTAATCTCATCGTTAGCATAGCCAAGAGAGCTAGTTCCAATTCCCATAATAGAAAAATCGTAGTAATGATTGTTGTCTAAATCCCAAACTTCACAACCTTTTGATTTTTTATAGTAAGCAGGCCATTGCTCCGGGAGAAACATTTCAGCGCGCTTTGATAATAGCTGATTACCTCCAGGGATAATTTTTTTTGCTTGTTGCCAAAGCTTTGCACCAGAGTTATTTTTTAAGGTCATGAAATACCCCTAGAAGAATATGATTAGATAATATCGATTTGTTTAGGAATATTATAGAGATAATAAATTCCCATATATAGGTTATCGGCAAGGTATCTACAAAATAAAGTAGTAATTTATGAAAGCAACCAACGCATGTAAATACCTTGATCTTTCTTATCAAAAGTACGAAAACCTAATTTTTCATAACTCTTGATCGCGGGAATATTGTTAGCATCAACACCTAAAATGATTTCACTAATAGATAGCTGTTCCATCAAGCAGCGTGCAGTTGCAGTTATGACTTCAGCTGCAACTCCTTTACCTCGCCAAGCTGGCTCACCGATTAGTATCCCCATTGTGGCTTGTCCACTTTTTTGGTCTATTGGCTCGTATTTAATATTACCGATATGATTGCCCTCAAAAAATATCCCCCAAAGAATACAATCAGAAGCCGTATTTTTTGAGTTTATATACTCTCTTAATGAGCTTATTGAGGAAGATGAGTAAGCAATGTATTGCTTACTCATCTTGTCTTCAAACCAACTTAAGTAGCGTTCAGATGCATCTGATTCATTTAACAATCTCAAATTGAAGCGGTTGGTAGAGATTGATGTATTCATTAAACTGAAGGCTTAGAGTAGTCGAAGCTATAGTCACTCAATACATTCCATCTTGTTCTGTATTGATTAGGGGCTTCAAGAATGAAGTCTTTCCACAGTTCCTTGGCTTCTTGATAATAAGGGATAATTTCTTTGTCATCACCGAAGTTGTAAAGTAATGAAATTAATACCGAAGTTACATACAAAGACTCACCTTCTAAAAGAAGGTAAAGGTGAGTAAAGCGAGGGTGGTTTTTAAATGAAAATAAGTAACGCAGGCTCTTTAATAATTGTTGTAATGCATCTGCTCGATTATTAATTTCAGAGTCTAAGATTTCAGCCATAACATTACATAACTGTTCAAACTCATCGAAGTCTAGGAACTCTTCTAGATTAATATTCTGCTCTAGTGATTTGAACGGCTCTGCTTTGATAAAACTTATAACCTCATGCTTACTGACGTTCGTAGACTCAATAAAGATGTCTTCTGATAATAATGGCATACTTCCTTTTATGGCAGTACCATCACTACAGTTATAGCAATTTAAACCTGTTCCTAACTTTGACTCTAAAAAACGCTCCATTTGAACTTTACCGGTGTGCATAAAGTGATCAGTAATGACTTCACCACCAAAATTACCAGGAACGACCAACTCTCCACCCATTTTTAATGGAGCATGAATCGTTTTACCTTCTCCAGAATAGTAATAACTCCCTTTTGAATGGTGATGGTTAGGATCTTTATAACCATTATCTGCACCAAAAAGATAAATGTTCTTAAACTCCATGCTGCCAAAAAAGCTTAACGCAGTGTTACCAACAAGCGGGTTACTAAACCCTATCGTTGTTGTTATGCGGTTATTTTTTAAATATTCAGTAATATGAAACAACGATGTACCAGCTTCGTTCCCTTTTAAAGCTACGCCACACCAACCAAAAAGGTCCAAAACACCTGGGTACATTACATTTAAAACAAGTAAGTTTATTTCTTGTCGAGTTTGTTCAGGCACAAATGCGACTAAAAAGTCTTCTGTTGCTTTTGTTCTTTCAAGAGCAACGTGAAAATCAGGAACAATACCGTGATTTAGTAAAGAAGTGGTCGCTGAATTACATGCAACAACAATGACATCTTTTTGATATTTTTTTATCACCTCAATGTCTTTATCAAGAGAAGGCCCGTTCGCAACTATAAAGATAGGAAATTGATTAAAATCAGGTGATATTTTATTTTCTGGCTTTAATAAGTTAACAGGCTTGTGACTGTTTTCAACGGTATGAGCAATACTTAACAAAGCATCATCAAAAAAGCCCCACCCCATAAAAAACTGATGAAAGTTTCCTTTAAATTCAGCTATGAGTCTATTAACAGCTTCTGAGGGATAATGTTGAAAGAAAAGTGCAGAGGCAACACTAAACGCACCTATCTGGTTTGCTCTATCATGTAACGCTTCGTACATTTCACTTTCAGATACTCCAATAGCAAAATACAGAAAGCTGCCTGAGTCATCGACTTTTTGGAGAAATGACTGCCAATCAAAGGTGAATAAACTTGCGAAAAAATAGTCTTCATTTGGCTCAAAAATACTGATGTAATCAGCAATAAACTTGTCAAAAAAGTTATTTAGATAATAGCCTAAGCCAACACCAAATATAATTGCGCTAGGCACTCGCTCATCAACAGCCTTATTTTCTCCTAAATTTTGGCTAGCATTGTTGTAAACTCGTCCTATAGATTTCATTAAATCAATATGAACAAAGTTTGTTTCATTCTTTAAAAACTCAACTCGGCTATGATCGACTTTTCCCATAATAGGATTTTTAAACATTTGCTCAATTTGGGATTTGGACTGTGCTAAAGGATCTTCACCGTAAAGTGGTACACCAGTGTCATAATCAACAAAGTTAGCAGTACCATTTTCATTAAGAAATAAATTAAACTTCTCTGAAGGTTGATGTGATAAGAATTTCGTTGCGATCTCTGGAAAATACTTTTTGAAGGCATTTATATTATTTTCAAATCTTTTATTTGCTTCTTCTGCAAAAAGTGCATCTCTTTTATCTTTTTCTGAAATGCCTTTTAGCTGCGCTTCAATTTCTTCAATTTGTTGCTGTTGAGATGGTTCAGACATTTTGGTACTTCTTCAAGTTTTTCTGATTTTTTTGGAACTGAGCTAACTGCTTAACAGTTGATTTTTTTTTAGCAATAACTTGCTCGATTAGTGCTTTATGTTGCTCTACTACATTTAAAATATCTTCATCACTTTTGAAGTGCTCTCTATCTATAGAGTTAGAAAATAAAGTTTTTATCTCTTCATCTATCTTAAGTGATTTTTCAACCTCGTTTGATTCAATTGCAGAAGCAAAATCAGAGAACAACTTTTCAAAATCAGCCGACATTGGCATCAACACCATTTTCGTTTAATGTTTGTTCTCTTATATCATGTGGGATTGCGTCCCAAGCTGACTTGATCTCTTTTAGCAAGTTAGAAACTTCTATCACTATTTCAGGATCATTTTTAATACTTGCATCTAGTAAACGGTCAATCATATAAGAATACAATGCATAAAGATTTTCAGTGACTTCACCGCCAACTTCAAAATCTAAACACCCTCTTAATGCCTCTAAAATAGCTGACGCTTTTGATAAATGCTCACTTTTAGCTTCAAGGTGCTTTTTTTCAATAGCCACTTTCGCAAGCACCATTTTTTCAATGGCACCAGCCATTAACATTTGAATGATTTCGTAACGGTCAGCACCAGCTACTCGGGTTTTAAGAGCCTCTTTTTGATAATTCTTAACTTTAGCGTTGTACATACTTTCTACCTTTTTATCGCTGAAAATTAACTGCTAGACTTAGTGAAACCAGGTAAACTAGCAAGTTGCGAACTCAGATAAGTTTGCGTTGATTGCATTTGCGCAAGCAAAACATCTAACCCTGAATATTGCTGCCTTAATCGAGTTTCGAGCTCTTCCATTCTATATTGGTGATTTAAAACATCATCTTCTAGCTCATCTAATTGGCCATTCAAGCTTTCTTCACGCTGCTTTATGATACCATCAGAGTCTACGTAATTATTAAGTAAGGCCTCGAACTGTTTAGCAACGCCGTTTTCACCTGCAAAAGCTTTGCCAATGTTGTCAAAGTTATCATCCATCGCTTCATTTAAACTACGAACTAAGCTCGACTTTTCAAGGTAACCTTCTTTATCAACACCTAAACCTATATCAAAAATACTGGTAAATGGGCCTGCATCAGACAAATTAGTTGAGAGTGTATTTACTAATTGTGAACTTAAAGACCTGATTGTAGCATCGCTATTTAAAGGTTTACCTACTCTTGATTGAAAACCTAGTTGGCCTACTACATTGTTGTAATTTGCAATTAACTCATCAACCAGTGTAGTTATACTCTCCCTGTCATACTCGACAGACAATTTGGCAGTTTCACCGTCAACACTTTGGCGTTTAGCCGTAATTGTCATATCTTGAACAGCATCTTTGAATGTGTTGGTGTCATTGGTGATAGTGATACCATCAACCTTTATTGTCGCGTCTTTGGCTTCATTACCAGAAGCGATAGCTATCCCGCCAGCACTAACACCATCGTTTGCTAAAGTAGAAACATTATCTAGCTCAGCATTGTCGTTAGTAATAACTAGATCATTACCAGTGCCTGTTACATTCGAAGTAAAAACAAGCTTAGACTCTGTGCCTGTATTAATAATATTAGCAGTAACACCAAAGTTAAGATCAGAATCGTTAATAGCATCACGTAAGTCAGCAAGAGTTGCACCAGCATCAAGTGTTATATCAAAGCTCTTATCACCAGCAGCAAAAGATAAAGTACCGCCAGAAGCTGTGACAACATCATCTGTTGAGGTAAATAGACCATCATTGGAAGTTGCGCGACTACCCTGTGCAAGCTCAACAACTTCTATGTTGAAGTCCCCTGGGGTAATATCTGAAGTTGGAGTTACCGAGATTAAATCACCATCATCACTAGTAGGCTGCTTGATGTTAGCAATTCGTTTATCAAAGTTATCAGGGTCAGCAAGCTTCTCGACTGTATCTTGCAGTTTCGATAACGCTGATTTCACTTCACCTAAAGCCGATAACTCAACCTGAAGCGATTCTTCTTTTTTAACAAAAGCATTCATTTTTGGAGTATTTTCAGCTGATAGTGTCGCACTGATGATGCTTTCTAGATCAAGACCAGAGCCTACTCCTGCAGATGTAATTGATGCCATTATAATACTCCTAAATGCTAACTTTATGCGGTTCTATCGAACAACAAACCTCTATTGCTTAATTTATCGGCAAACTCTTCTAAAGCTTTAGCCACTTCGCGAAACTCTTCGGTTGGAATTTCTCGAATTACCTCATCATTTTCTTTATCAAGAACTTTGATAATAGGCGGTTCCCCCATCTCATCAAATTCAAAAATTAAATTTGTTGATGTGACTGGGATATAGCTATTAAGCTTTTCTAAGTTTTGTTTTACTTCAGCAATTAGATCGTTTTTATCTCTCTGCTCATTTTGTTTAGAAACTTGCTCAATATCCACAGGCTCTCTACCAGCAATTTCTGTGCCTTTACTTGCTTTAATATCATCAATTTCAGCTTTTAAATTTGCAGAATTTCCACTAGTAGTAAGGTTATCATTAGACCTTTGCGTTGAATTAAGATCTATCATAGTAATACCTCTTAATATCTTACTTATTAAGTATAAGCCACTTCAGAGTAAATTTCCTAGCAACCCAAAGTGGCTTATAAAACAAATATTAGCCTAGTAGTGAAAGCGCTACTTGAGGACGTTGATTTGCTTGGCTAAGAATTGAGCTACTTGCTTGTTGCAAGATTTGCATCTTAGTTAAATTAGCTGTTTCAGTTGCGAAATCTGTATCTTGTATACGCGAACGTGCAGCAGATAAGTTTTCAGCAATATTTGATTGGTTACGAATAGTAGATTGGAAACGGTTTTGAACCGCACCAAGCTCCGCACGCTTTTTATCAACTACTGCAATAAGTGAATCCATACCAGCTAAAGTCACTTGTGCGTTTACTTGGCTTGATACACTTATTGCTGTCGCGATGTATGCTGCAGCAAATGTATCTGTCGTTAATGCTGCACCACCAATATCTGACGCACCTTCAGCTAGGCCAGATAAACGGTCACCAGTTACTGCACTTGCAATACCCGCAATACCAGAAAGAGTGAAGCCAGCATTCGCAGAAAGAGAACCAGTTGCAGAACCACCAACGTTTTGCATACTAAAGCCGATTGTTTGAACTGCATCAGCACCGACTTGGAAATTAGCATCAAAAGAACCGTCAAGAAGGTTTTGACCACCGAAAGTAGTATCTTCGGCGACACGATTCACTTCAGACATTAATGAACGAATCTCTTCTTGAAGGGCTAAACGGTCTTCATCAGTATTCGAACCATTAGATGCTTGTTGAGCAAGAGTTCTCACTCGTTGGAACATCGAAGTAACTTCGTCAAGTGCACCTTCTGCAGTTTGTGCTAAAGAGATACCGTCATTCGCATTTCGGTTACCTTGATTTAAACCATTAACTTGACCAGTTAAACGGTTAGAAATTTGCATACCTGCCGCATCGTCTTTTGCGCTGTTAATGCGTAAACCTGACGAAAGGCGCTGAAATGAAGTGTCTAAAGAGTTGCCAGATTTCATTAGCTGGCGCTGTGCGTTCAAAGAACTCACATTAGTATTTACATAGATAGCCATAATAGCCTCCGCTTTATCATTTTATAGCTAAACAGCGGGATACCCCTACCCTGCTATTTAACCGACTTAGAGTCCTAGATTTATAGTTCTCTAAATCAGTTATCGTCTGATAAAGCGAAAGCTTTAGCTTTATTTGTAAATTTTTTAACTAATTTTTAAATTTTATCCTTGTAATAAGCTTAGAGCCGCTTGAGGTCGTTGATTTGCTTGACCTAAAATTGTTTGGCTTGCTTGTTGTAAAATTTGGTTCTTAGTTAATGCAGCCGTTTCTGCAGCGAAATCAGCATCTTTAATTCGTGATTTTGCAGCTGATAAGTTTTCCGAGATGTTCGCCTGGTTTCGAATCGTAGATTGAAAACGGTTTTGCACAGCACCTAACTCTGCACGCTTTTTATCTACAACAGCGATTAGCGCGTCCATTCCAGCAAAAACCAATTGAGCATTTACTTGAGTTGAAACAGAAACTGAAGAGGCTCTAAAAACAGCGTCAAAGCTATCAGTCGCTAATGCTGCACCACCAATATCTGATGCACCTTCAGCTAAAGCTGAAAGTTGCTGCCCTCCAACGGCACTTGCAATACCTGCAATACCTGAAAGAGTGAAGCCTCCATCAGCTGATAAACTATTTATTGCAGCAGTTCCACCTACACTTTGCATACTAAAGCCAATGGTTTGAACTGCATCCGCACCAATTTGGAAACTAGCTGAATAACTACCATCTAATAAGTTTTGACCACCAAATGTTGTATCTGTAGCTATGCGATTTACTTCATCTGATAATTGACGGATCTCTTCTTGGATTGCTAAGCGGTCTTCATCAGTATTCGAGCCGTTTGCAGCCTGTTGAGATAGTGTTCTAATACGTTGGAATGTTGATGTAATTTCATCCATCGCACCTTCAGCAGTTTGCGCAAGTGAAATACCATCATTAGCATTTCGATTTCCCTGATTAAGACCTAGAATTTGCGATTGTAAACGGTCAGATATTTGTAAACCGGCAGCATCATCAGCTGCACTATTAATACGTAGACCTGATGATAAACGTTTAAATGAATTATCTAGATCTGTACCTGTTCTATCCAACTGTCTTTGTGCATTTAATGCACTAACATTAGTATTTACATATAAAGCCATAATAAACTCTCTTCTTATCTGTCAAAGTAAAGTCACTTTTAAAAAGTGAATTTGACAAAGTGACCCTTATAGCGGCAAATCTAAGTCGCCTGGGGCAAAATACTGCCACTTTGCTTATTAGTTAATTAACTTGAAGTAAACAGAGCAATTAATAGGCCAACAATTAATTTAGTTTAAAAAAGGAATGAAAAAAGGCTCCATGTAGGAGCCTTAAGAGAGATAAGTTTAAGAGTGGGTTTAATAACACAAATTATGGCATAATCTGTGCTTTATATTTTATGTTCTTACAAATGTTAGAACACTACTGTCAGGATTTTGAGCGCCTCCGCTTTATAATCCTATCTTAGCGCCTTTGTTAATACCCCATTAGACAAAGGCGCTTTTCTTTTAAGTCAAAGTTTTGACTTCACCTTAACTTAAATCCCTCAACTATTAACCTAGTAGGCTTAACGCCGCTTGAGGTCGTTGGTTAGCTTGACTCAAGATTGTTTGGCTAGCTTGTTGTAAGATTTGCATCTTAGTTAAGTTAGCTGTTTCTTGAGCAAAGTCAGTGTCTTTGATACGTGACTTAGCTGCACTTAAGTTTTCAGAGATATTCGATTGGTTACGAATAGTAGATTGGAAACGGTTTTGTACCGCACCAAGCTCAGCACGTTTTTTATCAACTACTGCGATAAGCGCGTCCATACCTGCTAAAGTCACTTGCGCATTTACTTGGCTTGATACACTTATAGCTGTTGCAATATAAGCAGCAGCAAATGTATCTGTTGCTAATGCTGCACCACCAATATCTGATGCACCTTCAGCTAGTCCAGATAAACGGTCGCCAGTTACTGCACTTGCGATACCCGCAATGCCTGAAAGAGTAAAACCACCATTTGCAGACATAGAACCCGTAGCTGAACCGCCTACATTTTGCATACTGAAACCAATTGTTTGTACAGCATCTGCACCCACTTGGAACTCTGCATCGTATGAACCGTCAAGTAGATTTTGACCACCAAAAGTTGTATCTTCAGCAACACGATTCACCTCAGACATCAGTGAACGAATCTCTTCTTGAATCGCTAAGCGGTCTTCATCGGTATTTGAACCATTTGCTGCTTGTTGAGAAAGCGTACGTACACGTTGGAACATTGCTGTTACTTCGTCTAGCGCACCTTCAGCTGTTTGCGCTAAAGAGATACCGTCGTTCGCATTACGGTTACCTTGGTTAAGACCGTTAATTTGCGATGTTAAACGGTCAGAAATTTGTAGACCAGCCGCATCGTCAGCTGCGCTGTTGATACGAAGACCTGATGATAAACGCTTGAATGATGTATCAAGTGAGTTGCCAGAATTCATTAATTGTCTTTGAGCGTTTAATGAACTAACATTTGTATTTACATAAAGTGCCATGATATTTCTCCCGAAGTAAACTTATCATTTACTCTCAAACTTACTCTAATTAAGCGGTAACTGTCATTTGTTACTCTGCTTGGTTAATTAAGTTATCGGTCCGCTCAAAAAATCCTTTAGTGAATTTTTAAACAATTTTTAAATTTTCACTTAACATGCTATTTTTAAAAGAAAAATAATTTAAAATTTTAGCTAAACATGGCTTCTGGTTACCTTTAAAGCCGCTATCACGATGTGTTAACGAGGGTAAAAACACAATAAAGAGTGAGCTAAAAGCGCTTTTAAAGTAGGAAACTTAAGGCAGATTTTATAGGTTAAGCTCTTAAAATGAGCTTAACCTATAAAAATTATAAGTAATCAAATAATGATAGGTTAGCCAAACGGCCAAATGTTGCTTGGGCAGCTTGCAGTGATGTTTCTTGTTTGGTGAGTTCAGTAATCGCTTCAGCCATATCAAGCTCAACAAGCTCAGCTTTTGCTGCTTTATTACTGGTATCTAAATCACTATTAGACTGTTCGATTTTCTTGGCCGTATTTAAGCGACCACCTAAGCCAGCCTGAATAAGAGAAACCTGATTTTTGGCATTATCGAGTTGTACAATGGCATCCGCTAAAACTTGATCAAACTCTGCTTGAGTTAAATCAGGATTGGTTAGTCCTTGTATCAGATCATCCAAGGTATTTAACGCATTCTCTTTTTGTGGCGCTTCAAGGTCAACATCAACTTGGCCATTTGCAACAGGTGAAACAGAAATTGACATCCCTTGATACTGAATTTTTCCATCTTCAAAATTACCACTATCAATAGTTACACCTGCTTGCTGCACAACAAATGTATTAGGTGTGCCTGTGGTAGTAATAAAGCTTAGTGTATTGGCATTTGCCGCTGCAGCAGGATCAGCGTTGAAGTTAGCCTGATGGAATTTATCGAAATCAGCTTGCTCAGTAACATAAATTTTTGAGCTTGTGATACCGCCTGACACAGTGCCGTCGTTTGATGCCACATTTAGTCGAGCATTTACTTTTTCGAATGTATCAAAACCATTGTCACTTGATTTGATTTCTACACCTTCAGCTACTTTGATCTTGTGTTGCCCCTGATCGCCACCATATTCATAGCGTCCAGAAGTACTATTAAAGGTGTAAGACGGAGTATTATCTTGGTAACCAGAAAAGATAAATTTACCGTCTTCAGTCTTTGCATTCATCAAATCAAGTACCGTACTTTGCAATGCTTTAACTTCTTCAGCAATACCTTCACGGTCGATATCACTATAGGCACCGTTACCAGCTTGAATAGATAAAGTATAAGCAGACTCAAGTGCGCCTTTAATATTTTGCAGCACACTTTCTTCTGTCGTTAGGCGACTATTCAGCATAGTAATGTTTTTTGTGAACTGTTCATTACCCTGAATGCGATCGTTATAAAGTAACGCGCGAGCCGTTGCGGAAGGATCGTCAGCAGCAGTTAATACACGCTTTTGGGTATTAACCTGCTCTTGCGCTTTGTTTACATTTTGCTGTGAGTTAAGAATAGAATTAAGGTTATTCTTATACATCATGTTATTTGAAATACGCATAATTACCTCGCCGCACTTAATAAGGTGTCAAAAATAGTACGTGCTGTTGAAAGGACCTGGGCTGATGCTGCATATGATTGCTGAAAGCGCAGTAAATTTGCCGCTTCTTCATCAAGGTTTACACCTGATAGTGATTCATACCAAGCTTCAGACTGATCAGCCAATGCTGTAAAGGCCGCACCATTCGTTTGGGCTTGACTAGTCACTACACCAATATCAGTGACAATACCTGAATAGGCTTGATTAAACGTTTTATGATTATCGGCTGTACTACTTGCTTCAACATTTTGACGCACTAGCTCACCATTTTGTAAATCGGCCAATAGCAAACCATTACGGTTATCATCAAAACCACCAGTGTTAAACTCTACTGTGAAGGTGTCACCTGTTGCAGGTGATCCTTCAATATTAAAGTCAAAGCCGTAGGTATCGTAAGGCGCTCCTGCTTGAGCAAGAATATTCTCAGCAGGTGGTGTAATGGTAAACGTCGATGTACCGTTACCATCTGTAATTTGATACTCGTTAGCATTCGCCGTTTTCACTAACGTTATATCGCCATTCGCCAAACTCGGTGGGGGACCCACGGTAATACCTGTTGAGTTGTCAATATCGGACACTGTGCCAGCAGAAATACTTGCATCACTGGTATTATTGATATCGTTCGCAGTTCGAATAGGTGATGCTAACGCTAAATCTTCAGGACGTTCAGTTGCAAGCTCTAAGCTAGTTGCAGCCTGAGAGTTCAACTTAACCATAAATTGGTCACCAGTATTTGCAGCACCTGATACGTTGAGTTGTAAACCAAACGCTTCACCACCTGTAATAGTTGATGAGTCAATCACACCGGCAGTCACATTTGCTGTAGATGCGGTGCCAATGGGTTCACCTTTATTATCGATTGCCTGAATCTCAACAGTGGTTGCGCTTGTATAGGTCACAATAAAATCACTTGCTGGCAATTCGCTGCCTTTACCAGGTTCAAGGGTTGCCGTCATTGTTGATGTGCCCGTATTGGCTTGATAACCAAACGCATCTACCGTTGGAATAGCAAAAATATCGCCGCCAATTTCACCATTGGCGTCCATACCTAAGCTATTTTGTTGGTTAAAGGCATCAGCTAATGCTAAGCCCATTTGACCAAGTTGGTTTTGCGCTGGCACTAAAATATCGTCACGAAATGCCAGTAAGCCACCAATTTTGCCTTTCAATTTACTCACATCAACTTCAAGCGGCACGGCTTTGCCACCGTTTACATCAAGTTTTAATTCTTTAAAGTTCGGATCAGGATCGCCACTGAATGAAAACAGGTTAAATGTGCCACTTTGCATGACAAGTGCTTGACCAGAGCCTAAATACACTTGTTTCTCGCCGTTATTACCATCGAGTGTTTCAATATCAATCAGCTCAGATAAGTCACGAATTGCTTTATCACGTTCATTATATAAACCACTTGATACTGACTCACGATCAGTACCATGAACCGAAGCAATCTTGGTATTTAAATCACTGATATTTTGGATCAGGTTATTTGCTTCATCTGAAAAGATTTCTAGCTGCTCATTTACTACTGCTTTTTGGTCAACCACAATGCTCGATAATCTGTCCATTTGATCAATCAAATTTTGTGCATCCGTCATGACCAGTGAACGAGCTACTGTTGATGACGGTTGATTTAAGCTTTCTTGAACATTGTTAAAAAACGAATTGACGCTCGTTGATAAGCTGTTTGACTCTTCTGAAAACAAGCTATCTACACGGCTTGCTTCAGTTACAAACTGATCAAAAAACGCTTTATTAGAGGTATCTCTATTTAATTGCTTTTGTGCAAATTCATTTAGTAAGCGATACGTTTCACCACGGCCGACTTGGTTATCGATCATGGTTGTGAACTCAGTACGCTCACGCACATAGCCCTCGGTATTAACGTTGGCGATGTTTTTACTGGTGGTTTGTAAAAGCTCAGAGTTAGCTCTTACACCGGCATTTGCTATGTCATATAAGCTAAATGACATGAGGGTCTACTCCTTAACGTACCAATGAAGCAGCGACGCTTTGAAGCTCAACGCGCTTCAATACCTGCTTAATTTTATCGGCATAATTTGGATCAGTTGCATAGCCTGCTTTTTGTAACGAATCTAAAAAGGCTGCAGGTTCTGCGGTATTATTAAGTGCTTCTTGATAACGTGGGTTTTCATTTAAAAAATCCACAAAGTCGTTCACACTATCTTTAATCGATTGATAAGAGCGAAAACTTGCTTGCTTTTTAACTGGCACACCTTGTTCAAACTCAAGCGTGACTTTGCTTGCTTTATCACCTTGCCAGCTCCTATCCGATTTAATATTGAATAAGTTGTTACTACTTGTGCCATCAGCTTTACTGATGATGTGTTTACCCCAGCCCGTTTCAAGTGCTGCTTGAGCAACCATCACAGCTGGGTTTAAGCCAATTTTCTCAGCCGCATTTTTAGCGTGCTCCCAAACAGAGCTAATGAAAGACTCAGCATCTTCAAAGCGGTTTTCTGATTGCTCGTTCGCTGATGTATCCTCGACAGCTTGTGGTTTAGCCTTAGCCTCAGTAGTGCTATCAAGGACACCGCTTGCGCGTTTATCACTATCAAAGTCAGCCGTCGTTCTAAGTACAGAACCTGGTGTAAACTCTTTACCGTCTGGCGAGAGCTGCTGAACAATCAAGTCAGCTAGACCCAACGAGCCATTTGATGAAAGCTCAACCGACATTTGTTGGTCATGCATCTCTTCAAAAAATTTAACGCCGCTTGAATTAAATGGGCTGTCTTTATCTTCAAACGCTTCATTTGCTTTACGCATACTTTTAAGCAGCATCTGAGTGAAGATAGATTCAAATTGTGCCGCCGCTTTTTTCAGCGCCTCTTTTGACGCATCGCTAGAGGCATCACTTTTTAAGGCATTTTGACGTAATGAGTCTAAGTTGCCTAAATCAAAAAAGTTTTGCTTGTCGAGATGATTAGTATCCATCAGCTTTTTGACACAATAGTTAATAATGAAAATTAAAATGCAAAAATTGCGCCAATAAAAAACTTTATAAATGAATGGCTAATAACTGATACAGGAATGGAGTAATTTCAGAGCCAAGATTTTGGCTGATGTTTATACACTGAACGATTTAAGAATTACTAAAACAAAAAACGCGCTCGAAAGCGCGTTTTAATTTAAATGATAACCAGTTGCCCGTTTATCGCCCCCGCTTCTTTTAAAGCTTCAAGGATTGCCATTAAGTCACCCGGTGCAGCCCCAACTTCATTGATTGCACGCACAAGATCATCAAGATTAACACCTGGATTAAATACAAAAGCACGTGAGTCATCTTCGTTCACATCAATAATGCTTTGATTGGTAACCGTGGTTTCACCATCACTTAAAGCATTTGGCTGAGACACATTTTGCTGCTCAGCAATGGTGACTGTTAAACCACCATGAGTAATAGCTGCAGGCTGTAGCTTCACGTTTTTGCCAATCACTATTGTGCCTGTGCGCGAGTTAACAATAATTTTTGCTGCTGTGTCTGCTGGCTTAAACTCTAAGTTTTCAAGTGTCGACAAATAAGCAACACGTTGAGATGCATCACGCGGTGCTAACACTCGTACTGAAGCTGCATCGATTGCCTGAGCGCTGTCAGGACCCACTAAATCATTAATTGTTTGCTCTAAGCGTTTAGCCGTTGTGAAATCAGGACGATTTAAATTAAAGGTAATGTAGTCACCTTGCATAAACGGGCTCTTAATAGCACGCTCTACAATGGCACCGTTTGGAATACGGCCCACTGTGGGTGTGTTAATAATTACACGGCTACCGTCTGCCCCTTCAGCACCTAGACCTCCTACAACTAAGCTGCCTTGTGCAATTGCATAGGTATTGCCATCAACCCCTTTCAGGAAGGTTTGTAATAAGGTACCGCCACGTAAACTACCCGCACTACCGATAGACGAAACCGTAATATCAATGGTTTGACCGGGTTTTCTGAATGCCGGTAACTCTGCATGCACAGCCACAGCTGCAACATTTTTAATTTTAGGTTTTAAGCTATCAGGTAAGGTAATACCAAAACCATTCAGCATGGCTTTAAAGCTTTGTTGAGTAAATCGGCTTTGTTCACCTGTGCCAGGCAAACCGACAACCAAACCATAACCCACTAATTGGTTTGCGCGCACGCCCTCAACCATAGATACATCTTTGACTCGCTCAGCCTGTGCAGAAAACTGCAGGCTAATTAAGCAAAGAGCGATGATGTATTTAAACCCATTCATGACTTTATTCCTCTAAAATGGGAAAAGCGAACTACTAAAGAAACGAGACAGCCAACCTGCACTTTGCGTTTCTTGAATTTGCCCTTTACCTGAGTATTGAATTCGCGCATTAGCAATACGGTTTGATGTGACCGTGTTATCTGCTTGAACATCTTCAGGACGAACTAAGCCTTCAAGGCGAATAAATTCTTCACCGGTATTCAAAGTGAGCCATTTTTCACCACGAATAACCAAGTTTCCATTAGGTAAAACACGCATCACATTGACAGAAATATCACCAAATAAGCTATTTGATTGGTTAGACTTTGAATCACCTTTAAACGATGCACCAGAACCAATACCAAACTGAATGCTATCACCACCAATATTCACCGGATTGCCACCAAGCCCAATAACAGGGTCTAAACTAGCGTCCGTTTCTTTATCGGTTTCGGTTTTAGCGGCTTTGGTGGCTTGCGTTGATTCTTGTAATTTAACCGTGATGATATCACCAGCGCGCAATGCCTTTTTATCTGAGTACAAGTCATCTGCTGAATAACTATCAAACAACGAACCCGTTGGTACCATTGGCTCTGTTGTTGGCTCCGGATACATAGGCGCATAGTAAGGGTCATCCTGAACCACATGATGATTTTGCGTTGTCATACAACCACCCAGCATTAATGCTGCCGATGTGACTAAGATAATGTTACGCATGCTGCCTCCTACCCATTAAAGCTGTTGATTGATGTAACTAAGCATTTCATCAACCGCTGAAATCACTTTTGAATTCATTTCATAAATTCGTTGCGTTTCGATCAAGTTAACAAGCTCTTCTGTTACATTCACATTAGACGTTTCTAGTGAACCTTGAACCACAGTACCTAAACCATCGATACCTGGGTTCCCTTGCACAGGAGCGCCACTCACAGCGGTTTCGGTATACAAGTTTTGCCCCATAGGCTCAAGACCTGATGGATTAATAAAGTCACTAATTGTTAGCTGACCAATTACCACATTCTCTGCTTGACCTGAAATACGTACCGACACTTCACCGTCTTGCGAAACAGTAATTGATTGTGCATCGTCTGGTACGTTCATTTCTGGCTGTAATGGAAAACCTGCGCCCGAGGTCACAATACGGCCATCTTCGTCAGTGGTGAATTGACCATTACGTGAATAGGCAATGTTGCCATCTGGTAATTGCACTTCAAAAAAGCCTGGGCCTGAGATCATCCAGTCCAATGAATTTTCTGTGGTAAGCATGTTACCTTGTGAAAAGTTCTTTTGGTTAGCTACCACTTTGGCACCTGCACCAAGCATTAAACCCGATGGCATTTCAGTGTCTTGAGATGAACGACCACCTGGTTGATTGATGTTTTGATATAGTAAATCTTCAAATACGGCGCGGCTTTTTTTATAGCCTACCGTGCTGGCATTCGCGAGATTATTTGAGATCACCGAAATATCGGTTTGTTGGGCGTCAAGCCCGGTTTTACTGATCCATAATGCAGGATTCATAACTCTACCCTCTCAGTCATCTTAAACAATGCGTAACAGCTGATCTTGACGCTCATCGAGCTCTTCGGCTGTTTTCATCAATTTAACTTGTAATTCAAATTGGCGTTGATTGCTGATCATATCGACCATTTCATGCACTGGGTTTACGTTCGACATTTCAAGCGTTCCCGACAGTACTTTTACGTTTGGTGAAATATCACAAAAACCACAAAGGTCATTGATCAACATGTCTTCTTTTGGTCGAAATAAACCGTCATTACCTTTTTCAAGCTGAGTGTTATCAGCCTCAATCACTTTTAAGCGATCAACCACTTCCAAAAAGTTTGCTGGCGCTCCTTGTGGGCGAACCTGAATAGCACCGTCTTCACTAAACTCAACTTTCTCGATAGGTAATGGCAAAATGATTGGACCACCTTCGCCAATTACTTGACGGCCATGGCTAGTGATCAACGCGCCATCTGGAGTAATGTTTAATGTGCCAGTTTTGGTGTACGCCTCATTGCCTGATGCATCTTGTACACTCAACCAACCACGGTCACTCATCGCGATATCAAGCTCGCGGCCAGTTTCAACAAAACCACCCGATTCCATATTAGATCCAGGGCGTTCTTGCATTGCAAACACCCTAGATGGCAGACCTTCACCGAAGGCTTGCATAGAGCGAGCTTGTGCAAAATCAGCTTTAAAGCCAGTGGTGTTAGCATTAGCAAGGTTGTTGGCCTTGAGTTCAAGACCTCGCAAACTTTGCTTAGCACCCGACATGGCAATGTAGACCATTTTGTCCATAACATTGACTCACTAAAAATACGATAACTAAGAAATGCAATAAAAGTGCCAAAGTAAAATTGACGTTAAAATAGAAGAGAAAAATGAATAATTAGAATGAAAAAAGGCTGCCAATAGAGGGAGCAGCCTTCGTGTCGGATTAAGCTTAGAACCGTTAAAATTAACGGATCTGTAGGATGTTTTGCTGTAGTGTTGAGTTAACCTCAAGCGCACGTGAATTTGCTTGGAAGTTACGCTGCGCACTAATCAAGTCAACAAGTTCGTTAGTTAGGTTTACGTTTGATTGTTCAAGCGCAGATGAGTTAATTGAACCCAAGGTACCTGAACCTGGTTCGCCAGCAATAGGCTCACCTGACGTTAAACTCTTCTTCCAAGAAGTATCACCCACTTGTTGTAACCCCTGTGAGTTCGAAAAGCGTACCATGGCAACTTGACCTAAGAATGAAGTGTCACCATTACTGTATGAAGCAACAATTTTACCGTCAGAACCGATATCGATACCTGATAGACGACCTACAGTCGCACCATCTTGTTCAAGTGCTTTTACTTCAAAGTTACTAGCATATTGAGTAGGTACTTTGTTCGCTGTTGCCGCTTCATCACGCCAGTTCATCGTTACATCATCAGGGAAACTAGCACCATTAGATAGTAAGTCAGATAAACCTGTCGCAGCGCCTGCGCCATTTGGTAAAGTTAATGGGTTAAATGATGCATCAGTATTAGCAACACCATCCGTGTTAAGTGGTAAACCACTTGAATCAAATTGGAATGTAGTTAGTGGTGTATAAGGCGTTGTTGTTTGCTCTACACCACTTGCATCAAATGGTTTTTCATCCAGTGTGGCGTATACTTGCCACTCATTGTCATTACCTGTCACAGCTGCATCAGTTTTAACGAAGAAGAACTGTAAAATATGTGGCTCACCTAATGAATCATACACAGTTGTTGATGTTGAACTATTATATGTAGCACTTGATTCAGGATCAAACGGTGTCACTGTTGGCGCAGAGGCACGTGAATCTAGGTTAAATGATGAATAAACATTCGTGGTTGCACGCGGTGAACCTGACGCATCAGGAATTTGTAACGCCGAAGATGTACTTAAGCTTACAGAAGTGGTATCACCGGTTGCTTCATCAACAGGGAAACCTTGTAAGTAGTTACCGCTTGCATCAACAATGAAGTTATCCTGGTTTAATTTAAACGCACCTGCACGAGTATATGTGAAGTCTTGCGCACCTAGGTCATTTGCCATTGCAAAATAACCTTCACCAGTGATCGCTAAGTCAAGAGAGTTATTTGTGAAAGATAACGAACCTTGGTGGAATTGCTGTGCCACCATTGTCGTTCTTACACCGTCACCATTTTTTGTTTTACCAGAACTAAATACTGATGATGCGTATACATCAGCGAACTCTGCACGAGACTCTTTAAAGCCCGTAGTATTAACGTTAGCAATATTATTTGCTGTAACGTCTAAATCTTTTTGCGCGGCTGCTAAGCCTGTTAATGCAATATTGAAGCTCATAACTCACCTCTAACCTATCTCTTAGCCTAAGCTAACCCAAACCTTTTTTACTTATGCGATTTCAGCTATATCAGTTAGCCTAACCGCACCCTCTTTTGTATTTACGATAATGCCGCTTGCGCCATTAATATTGACACTTTCAATATTCTTAAAGGTCGCCATAGGCATACTGCTGTAGTCTCCATTGACAAAGCCTTCAGCACTGATGTCATACTCACCTTCTGGGAGTACATTGCCATCGTTATCTTTGCCATCCCACTCAAAACGAAGTGCACCCGCTGATTGCGAACCAAGTTCCATGGTGCGTACTAACTGACCCGATGAATCCGTGATCCTCAACGTTAAAGATTCAACAGCAGTCTCTGCAACCACAGAGCCTTTTGCGAGATTTTCACCGTCAAAATCAATGGTGTCAGACTCAAGTAACGCTTGCTTACCAACGAGCGTTGAAGCCTGTAACGCAGAGTTAGATGTCATTGATGCAGTCAGTGATTCAAACTTCTCATTTAAGTTTGAAATACCCTCAGCCATAGTGAAATTCGTCATCTGCGCAATCATTTGATCGTTGTCAGCTGGCTTGCTTGGGTCTTGAAACGACAACTGTTGTGTTAAAAGTGAGAAGAAGTCTTCTTGCGTTAAAGTATCATCTTTCTCTTCTGTTTTATTTTGATTGTCTTGCCAACGTAAATTATCTAAATACGTGGATGACGCACTGCTGATGTCGTTACTCATAACTTATCCTCGGTTACCGCTGCCCAAGCAACAGTGTTTTACTTAACATTTGCTTAGCTGCATCAGCAACTTGCACATTTGTTTGGTAAGAGCGAGAGGCTGAAATCATATTTGCCATTTCTTCTACAACATTAACGTTAGGTTTGTAGATATAACCATTTTCATCCGCACTTGGGTGGTTCGGGTTATATTCAATTTGCAGAGGTTTATCGCTCTCTACAACACCTAATACTTTAACGCCAACAGAAGAGCCCTGAGGATTGCTTTGTGATGATGACGCTTTAGTCAGCTCTGCAGCAAAAACAGGATGGCGCGCTCGGTATGTCTGATCTTGGCTAGAACTAATCGTATTCGCATTCGAGATATTACTGGCTGTGGTATTTAAGCGAACATTTTGCGCACTCATACCGGTTGCTGAAATATCAAAAACATTATACAAACTCATGATTAAGCTCCTTGACTACCGAGGGCTTTTTTAAGGCCTTTAATTTTACTACTCATAAATTGCAGGCTTGCCTGATACTCTAATGAGTTCTGTACATACAAGTTTCGTTCCACTTGTATATCGACTGAGTTACCATCACCTGTATCTGCTTGATTTGGCGTACGAAACATTTCTGCACTGCCAACAAAACGACTGCCCCCGGCAATATGTTTAGCATCGGTTCTTACCATGCTATTGCCGCCTTGTTGGTTGCTTTTTGCCGCTTTTAATGCCGAGGCAAAATCGATATCTTTCGCTTTATAGCCCGGCGTATCAGCATTAGCGATATTTGTCGCTAATAACTCAGCGCGTTGTGAACGGATCAACATCGCATGAGGATGAACACCAAATGCTTTATCAAAACTGATAGCCATAACCATCTCCAAAAAATTGACTCTGTAGTGGTTAATGCAAAAGCTAAGCCAAAAATTTAGGAGTGATTTAATTTATATAAGAGACTGAAAAATCGATAAATTTAGCAACCTAAGGACTAGGTTGCTAAGGAAAGTTTACTTTTTTTGATAGATAATACCTGGGTTACAACGAACCATGTCAAAGCTATCACTTAAGCCGGCCATTGATTCTGACGCACCTAAAAACAGGTAACCTTTCGGGTTTAATGCTTGAGCAAATTGCGAAATGATTTTAGCTTTTACTTCTGGTGAAAAGTAAATCAACACATTACGGCAAAATATAATGTCAAACTTGCCCATTAGGGCATATGAATCGAGTAAGTTTAAATGTCTAAAGCTGACCATTTTACGGATAGGGTCAACTACCTGAGCCATTCCATTACCGCTGTCCTTGAAGAACTTTTGACGACGCTCCATCGACAAGCCACGAGCAAGTGCTAGCGAGTCATATTCAGCATTCTTACACATATCAAGCATAGTATTAGAAATGTCAGTGCCAATAATTTGCGCACCCATCTTCAATACACCTGGATTTTTTGACTGGAATTCGGCAACCGACATGGCAATAGAGTATGGCTCTTGTCCTGATGAACTTGCCGCTGACCATATTTTTAGTGGCCTACGTACATCTTTAAGTTCAGGAAAGAGTTTCGTTTTCAATAACTCAAACGGATATTGGTCACGAAACCAAAGCGTTTCATTGGTCGTCATCGCATCAACCACAGCGGCACGAAGCTGCCTCTCATGAGGACTCAGTGTTTTACTTACCAACTGTGATAAAGACTCAACATTAAAACGAGCCATAAGTGGCGCAAGGCGGCTTTTAACTAAATAAAGTTTATTATCGCCTAGCACAATGCCACATTGCTGCTCTAAAAAAGAGCGGAATTGATCGTATTCGCTTTGTTGTAAATGCTTATTTTCCAAAGTAATACCACCTATAAATAATTAATCACAATGAACCCACTTTTTCACAGCTGTCGCTAATTCATCTGGGTTAAATTTTGCAATAAAATCATCGGCACCCACTTTTTCGATCATTGCTTGGTTAAACACCCCACTTAACGAGGTATGCAAGATCACATGCAGAGGTGATAATTTTGGGTCTGCCTTAATTTCAGCGGTTAGTGTATAACCGTCCATTTCTGGCATTTCTACATCAGATATTAAGAGGCCAACGCGTTCGGTAATATCATTTTGACAATCAAGTTTAGCAATCTCACGTAGGCGTAATAATGCTTCTTTACCGTTTTTAGCAAGCTCAGTCTGAACCCCAAGCGGCTCGAGTGCACGCTTGACTTGATTTCGAGCTACCGCAGAGTCGTCAGCAATAAAGACAATACGCTCACCTAAATCACGCTGAATTTCGCCTTCGCCAACTACTTCAGCGCTCACTTCAGTGTTAACCGGGCAAATTTCATTCAAGATTTTTTCTACATCGAGAATTTCAACTAACTCGTTTTCAATTTCAGTGACTGCAGTTAGGTAAGAATAACGTCCGGCTCCCGAAGGCGGCGGCATTATTTTTTCCCAGTTCATATTAACGATGCGTTCAACACCACCAACTAAAAACCCTTGCACTGAACGGTTGTACTCAGCAATGATGATAAAACTGTCTTTAATATTCTCAATTGCAGGGCCACCTACAGCCATCGATAAATCAATAACAGAGATAGTTTGACCACGGATATGCGCAACACCGCGAATGTACGCATTTGATTTAGGCATGTTAGTAAGTGGTGGACATTGCAGAACCTCTCTTACTTTAAACACGTTAATACCAAAGCGTTGTCGCCCTCTGAGTTTGAATAATAGTAATTCAAGGCGGTTTTGCCCAACCAACTGAGTACGCTGGTTAACTGAGTCTAAAATGCCTGCCATTTCAATCTCCTAAAGATAAACAATCAGAGCTGGAACAATAATTGCCTTCTTTGTGTTAAAGCTACATAAGGTTACAAAGCGTCTGTTTTTTGACGCAAAATATTTATACCTTGTTTTCAACCATAAGCATAGTCGAAACAATATGAGTTTGTTAAAAAAAAGCCGAAGATACAGTGTTTTTTATTTTCTTACTAGCCTGTTGTTTACAACACAACTACAGGCAGAAGTTTATAATACCGAGCAACTTCAACAAATCGCCATCGATTTTGTTAGCGAGCAGCTCCCTGATCTGGACACCACACCTCAAATTAGTGCTTTACCATTAGATAGTCGCATTCCTGAGAGGTTATGTGAGTCACCAATTAACAAAGAGTTACCAACAGAGCCTCCTTTTAATCGGCAGGTAACTGTACAACTTAAGTGCCAAGACTTAAATAGTTGGACTCAATACGTTCACGTGCGCATTATTGAGCTCGAACCTGTGGTTGTTGTTACCACTAATTTAGCCCGCGGAGAGGTCATTCGCCCTGAACATTTACGCCTAGAAATGAAACCTAAGCAATTTGTTAGAACGCAATATGTTCAAGATGAGGCTATACTTATTGGCAGTCGCAGCAAGCGTAACTTGCGTGATGGTAGTCCGATTGTAATGAGCCAAGTGTGTATGGTTTGTAAAGGCGATAATGTAACTATCTATGCTTCATTACGCGGCTTAAGAATTAAAACCACCGGAATTGCTCTAGAAGATGGCACGTTAGACGAATTAGTACGTGTAAAAAACAAAAAATCAGGTAAAGTATTAAATGCACGTGTGGATGGGGTCGAGTCTGTACAAGTAAATATTTAATTTTTTATATTTATGCTAAAGTATCCGCTGTGCCCGCCGATATAAAGGCATATGTTGGGTAATGTATAGGTCAAAATTATGGTAAGCAATGTCAATAATGGTCAACAACAGCCTTCTGTGTTGACAAATACCAAGCAAAAAAAGCTTGATTTACAAAAAGATAATGCTAATGCAGCCGCTGCAAAATCGGCCGCACCAAAAGCAAGTGCAGATTCTGTGAGCTTAACTCCTCAAGCTAAACAGCTAAAATCTTTGCAAGAAAAAGCAGAGCAATCATCTGGCTTTGATAGCAATAAAGTGGCTGAGCTGAAAAAAGCAATCAGTGAAGGTAAATACCAAATTGATGCTGAAAAGCTAGCAAAGAACATCGCTGCATTCGAGTTTGATGTCTATGGCTGATCATAATCATTTAATAGCTAGCAAATTAACACAACAAGTTTCGTGCTTGGAGTCTATTGCTGCGCTGTTAGATGATGAGTTGACAGCCATTGCTGCAAAGCGTGGTGATGGATTAAAGAGTATTGCCCAACAAAAAATCTCTTTGCTCCAACAAATTCAAACCATTGATAAAGAAGTGCAAAAGCTTGTTGCGCACAACGAATCGCAAGATGGCGAAGTAAGTGCACTTATTAAGCAAGTAAATACTCTCCTAGCAAGCTGCAAGAAGAAAAATGATGTAAACGCTCACGCGGCCCATCAAGCACAGTTGAGTGTTAAGCAACTTAAAGATATTTTAATCGGTGCACCATCATCGATGACCTACGACCAAGGCGGCAGCGTGATTCAAGGCGATAAGAAAATCGTTCACAACTTGAAAGCCTAAATACTATTTCATTAAAAAAGCGCGATAACTAATGTTATCGCGCTTTTTTAATGCTTGCAGAATTTGCTGGACTTATGCGGCAAGCCAATAGGTTACAACTAGACTAAGTTGCACCTAATAATATGTTACTTTTTTCACTTGGCGCGGTTTTACTTCGCCGATGTATAAATCGTGCACTCGCTTCATATCAAGCTGTAATTCAGTTGCGTAGGTATCCCCTACTGCATAGGTTTTAATAACCTGTGCACCTTTGATCACACCTTGTACTTGGCTTTGTAATTGATCATTATGAGCAATGCTGTTTTGCACTGTAGTGCCTGCGGAAATTCTTTGCCCGTAAACTTGCTCAGCAAGCTCCCGGTAAGCTTCAAGCTTTGAGGCTTTAATCGCAAGTAGAGTACGCTGCGATTCATTGCTACCTGGTTGAGCACTAATTGGCGCATAACCCACGGCTTTTAGCACTGGGTAGCTATCTGGCTCAATGTAAGTGTATTCTACATGTTTATCAAAAATACTACTGCAGCCGGTTAATGCTGCGCAGGCAACCAGCCCACCGAATAGAAGTGCTCGCATAATTTGCTTCCGCTTAAAACTCTTTGGCTACAAATATGCACGTTTAATGCCACTGTGGTACAGTCCTTGCTCATTTAGGTTATTCATTGGTTTTAATGCTAGGTGTCAGCATGAAAAATAAAACAATAGCCAGCTTAAAAAGCCTTGGCTTAGCCTTTACAATTTTGTTTTCTAACAATAGCTTAGCGCAGTGGTTTGAATCTACAGGCCATGCCGTTGTAAAAAATGGCGATACTAGCCAAGCCAAATCTGCCGCCATTAAAGACGCCATAACTCAGGCCTTAGTGTTTTCTGGCGCTCGAGTAAGCTCTGTACAGACCCTAGTTGACGGGGTTTTGACGCAAGATCAGCTGAAAATAAGCAGCCATGGTGAAATCCAGAAAATAGAATTGATCAGCGAAGACCGCCATAACGACACCTATGCCATAACTCTTCGCCTCGATATTTTTGCTCAAGCAGAAGAATGCCCTGCAAACCAATACACCAAATTTATTGCCGTGACACAAAGCCAGCTCGCCAATCGCGAGCAAGCGCGTATGGGCCAAATTTTTGACGTAAACAAAGCCATTAGTGAACACTTATATGCCAACTTAAGTAATACGCAAATGGCAGCTAAACCGACAGCCTATTACAATATGCCGTTGCGAGTAGATCATTTTTTCACTCAGCAATACGATTACAGTAATGCACTACTTGAAGAGATCACTAGCCGCAGTAACTCGCAATATGTATTACTGAGCCGTATTCGTGATTTATCGGTTAACCATAAGATCAACAACGATTATGCATTTTGGCAAGATGATAGTTTCAAGCGTGCATACAAAGTAGATTACGTCTTATTTGATGGCACCACTTACGAAAAGCTCTGGCAAAAAAGCTACCAAACAGAAGGTATTTGGCCGTATAAAAAGACTGAGATCATCGATGTATATAGCGACCGATTTTGGGCAACTGACTATGGCCAAGCTATTAGCGATATAAACCAAACCCTAACCTATGACTTGCAAGCAGCTATGGCTTGCTTACCCACGCAAGGTAAAATACTGCATATAGAAAACGGCAGGCTAATCATCAACTTGGGTAAGGCGCATGGGCTTGAGCAAGGGCAAATTTTAAATATTGCCCATCATAATTACCTAACGGATGCACAGGGTAATAAGCTCCCGCACAAAATCACCACACTTAACCAGGTAAAAGTGACTCAGCTTTATCAGCAATCAGCGGTTGCCATGAGTATAGATAAGCAACCACTGCCTAACATTCAAATTAACGATATTGTTGAATTAGCTGCTAGCGAGTAAATGAGCTTGTAGGCCTTCATGAGCATTTAGCCAGTTAGCTAATTGCTCAACACCTGCTATGTGCGGGTAGTGCTTACGAGTTGCAATGACAACTTGGCGCTGCTGATTAGGTGTTATAGCTAAGTACTTCACTCCTTCACGTGGTGTACATGCAAGCTTAGGAACAAAGGTTACCCCGTCATTCATTGCCACCAGCGCGAGTAAGGTTTCGATACTGTTACCTTTATATTGATTCGAGACTTCAACCCCTGCTGAAAAACAAAATTGCTCAGCTTGCTCTTTAAAGCAATGCCCTTCGTTTAACATTAATAAGTCACATTCATGTAATTGAGCTAAGGCAACTTCACTATGTTGTGCTAAAGCGTGTTGCTCAGAAACTGCAACTAAGAAGTCTTCTTTATAAAGCGGTGACACATGATAAGGCGCTAAATCAGCCACATCAGCAACAATTGCAATATCAATCTCACCATTATCAAGAGCCACCAGCGTTTGCGCTGTTTGCATTTCTATAAATGAAAACTGGGTTTCACTAAAGGCCTGCTTCATTGAAGTTAAGAGTGTTGGCAGCAAATAAGGTGCAATGGTAGGAATAATACCTACATTGATTTTACCCTTTAGTGGGTCATGTGAGCTGGCGGCTATTTCTTTAAGCACTTGGGTTTGATCTAGGATCAGTGTGATCTGCTTAAGAAGTTGTTCACCCTGCACAGTCAACGTGACCTGTTTAGTTGAGCGGTCAAAAATAACAACTCCCAGCTCTTGTTCAAGCTTTTTAACTTGCCCGCTTAATGTCGGTTGGCTGACATAGCAAGCATCAGCTGCTTTTCTGAAGTGCTTATATTGCGCAACCGCTTTTACGTATTCAAAGTCTTTTAAATTCATATCACACCACCAATAGCTTTTACCTATCATACTAATACAAACAAACGATTGGAGCTATCATAAATTAAATCGCATAATGGCACTCAACAAATCAAGAGGAATCAAAACAATGTTAAACAATATTGAAGGCCAAAAAGTACCAAACGTTACATTCGCAACACGTGTAGACGAGCAGTGGAAATCAATGACCACTGACGAAATTTTTAAAGGTAAAACAGTTGTGCTATTTGCATTACCAGGTGCATTTACACCAACATGTTCATCAACTCACTTGCCACGTTATAACGAGCTTGCAGCTGTATTTAAACAAAACGGTGTTGATGACATTGTATGTATTTCTGTAAACGATACCTTCGTAATGAATGCATGGGCACAAAACCAAGAAGCGCAAAATATCACTCTATTACCAGACGGTAATGGCGAATTTACCGACGGCATGGGTATGCTAGTCGATAAAAACGACTTAGGTTTTGGTAAGCGCAGTTGGCGTTATTCTATGCTGGTAAAGGACGGCGTTATCGAAAAAATGTTTATCGAGCCACAAAAGCCTGGCGACCCGTTTGAAGTATCTGATGCAGATACCATGCTCGAATACATTAACCCAGCACAGGTAAAACCAGAATCAGTGAGCATTATCACCAAGCCTAATTGCCCGTTCTGTACAAAAGCTAAAGCGTTACTAGACGCAAAAGGTTATGTGTACGAAGAAATTGTATTAGGTCAACACGCTTCACTAACTAGTTTAAAAGCGATTTCTGGTCGTGAGACAGTGCCGCAAGTATTCATAGGCGGTGAGCACATTGGTGGCTCTGACGATTTAGAAAAACACTTTGCATAATTTTCAAGTTGGGGCTGCTAATTGCAGCCCTTTATTATTTTAAAACCACAACACATTGATTAAATTATAAATTATATAACTGGTCTGCTCTCGCCATCACCCGTATTTATATTCAAAATACCAACATCTTAGTTACCAATTTGTTACATAAAGCAAAGAATGAATCTAAAATGTCTGCAGCTACATTTACTTAAACCGTAACGAAATTAAGATGATTTAATTGGAATATACAATGAAAAAACTAACACAAGGATTGCTCCTTTCCTTGCTATGTTTCGGTGGCCAAGCTCATGCTGCGTCAACTGGTACTATCGATTTACTCACCCACCCTGTTGGCATTATATGCCTTATTATTTTTATCTTTGCTTATGTGCTCGTCATACTCGAAGAAAAAATTCACTTACGCAAATCAAAACCCGTATTGGTTGCAGCCGGGATTATTTGGACCCTTATTGCTTGGCAGTACAGTGCACAAAACTTATCTGATCTTAGCACCGACGCATTTCGTCACGCCTTGTTAGAATTTTCGGAGTTAATGCTATTTTTGCTCGTTGCGATGACCTACATCAACGCCCTAGAAGAGCGTCGTTTATTTGATGGCCTAAGAAGTTGGCTGGTTGCGAGGGGCTTTAGCTACAAACAATTATTTTGGATAAGCGGTGTACTGGCATTTTGTATTTCACCTGTAGCCGATAACTTAACTACCGCCCTACTTTTATGTGCAGTGGTAATGAAGGTAGCAGCAAATGATAACCGCTTCATTGCTATGTCGTGCGTCAATATTGTAATAGCCGCAAATGCCGGTGGCGCATTCAGCCCATTTGGTGACATCACGACACTGATGGTTTGGCAAGCCGATGTTGTTGCCTTTACCGAGTTCTTTGTTTTATTTCTACCGGCTTTAGTCAGCTATATTATTCCTGCATTTGTTATGTCTTTATTTATCAATAACCGTCACCCGGATACGGCCGATGAAGATATTGAACTTAAACGCGGTGCGCTTCGCATATTGTGCTTATTCTTACTGACAATACTCACCGCCGTGGTGCTAAAAACCGCCTTTGGTTTACCGCCGGTTGTGGGCATGATGATGGGCCTTGGTTATTTACAATTTTTTGGTTACTTCTTACGCGTGACACTCCCCGGCTCTCTTGCCAGAAAGCGCGCCATGGCAGAGCGTGAAGGTGATAAAGAGCGCTTATCTCGCTTAGGTAATGTTGTTCCTTTTGATGTATTTAGCCGTGTATCGAGAGCCGAATGGGACACGCTCTTGTTCTTCTATGGCATCGTTATTTGTGTTGGAGGCTTAGGGTTTATCGGCTACTTAGCGCTGCTTTCTGACTTACTTTATAACAACTGGTCTGCTACCGGTGCGAACATTATTCTTGGTTTAATGTCAGCGGTAGTCGATAACATTCCAGTGATGTTTGCAGTATTACAAATGATGCCTGATATGTCGCACGGTCAATGGCTGCTTATTACGCTAACAGCAGGAATTGGTGGCAGCCTGTTATCAATTGGCTCTGCGGCAGGAGTTGCACTAATGGGTCAAGCGCGAGGGATATACACCTTTAATAGCCACTTAAAATGGTCGCCGGTCATTTTACTAGGTTACTTTGCTGGAGTATTAACTCATTTATATCTCAATACAGCCTACTTCGGCTAAACCTTAATAAAGTAAAAACCCTTATCACTTTGAGGGTTTTTACTTTAAATATTCCACAATGAGCAGTTTATAAACAGACATGTCGTAATAAGCTGTGTTTTTGTCGTAAAAAGTCAAGATTAAGGCAGGCGCTTTACTTTAGTCTAATAATTCACAAATAAGGTGAATTGAGGACACACATATGAGCCAAATGAATTCTGTTGCCATGCAAAATGGCAAGCTGCATGTAAAACAAATTGATATTCCTACACCTGGACCCGGCCAAGTACTGGTAAAAAGCCTAGCTTGCGGTATTTGCGGTTCTGATATTCATATAACCCGCCACACCAGCGATGTATTCGATATCTATAAAAACCTTGGCATCATGGCTAAAGATGCAGGCGATGACCAAGAAGTGTTATTAGGCCATGAATACGCGGCAGAAATCGTTAGCTACGGCCCAAATACTAAAGGCGAATTAGCTAAAGGCACCCGCGTAACCTCAGTGCCTATTTTACTTTCTGCTGGCGGCGCTGGCGTAGGTGTAACCCCTGGACTATATGGTGCCTATTCTGAATACTTTATTGTTGATGAAGCCTTACTATTACCTATCCCTGATGCTGTTCCATCAGAAGCGGCAGCCATTACAGAGCCACTTGCTGTTGGGCTGCACGCAGTAAACCGCGCACAAATGCATAATGATGATGTTGCCATTGTGGTTGGCTGTGGTCCAATTGGCCTTGCTGCAATTGCCGCATTAAAGCTTCAAGGCGTAAAACACATCATTGCCTCTGATCCACAAGAGAGCAAAAAACAAATTGCCCTTGAATTTGGCGCCACAGAATATGTTAACCCTTTGGTTGATGATGAAGTTGCTACAGCCGCAGCACTTGCGGGTAACAACAAGGTCGTTATTTTTGAATGTGCCGGTGTAAGCCGCTTATTGAACGACTACATTTTACGTGCACCAGCAAAAGCAAAAATCATTGTAACTGGTGTACATACCGCGCCACTCAACGTTAACTTTGCCTATGCCACAGTGAAAGAGTTAGACCTTATTTTCTCTTATTACTACCAGCCAGAAGAGTTTGCACAATCACTTGAGAACATTGCGTCAGGCAAAATTGCATGGCAAAAAATGCGTACTGGTAAAGTAGGCATAGACGGCGTACAAGGTGCATTTGATACCTTATTTAAACCAAACGACCATATCAAAATCATCATTGAACCATGGCGTACAGGTGAGCTTGAAAAAGTAACTGGTTAATTTAATTGGGGGTTGCTGAGATAACTTGGTAGCCCCTACAGGAATCGAACCTGTAACTGCCCCTTAGGAGTGTGAGGAAAGCAGAACTCCCCATATATCCCCATGTACAACCAAGCACAAAAATAAAACTTAAACAGCTGATTTTTAAAAGATAAAATTAAAGTCATTTTTATACCATTGTTCTTTGCTGTTCTTTGTAGCACAATGAGCTTGCTACAAATATGCTACACAGGGAAAGCAGCAATGGCTATAAAAGCTAAAATTACAGCATCGAGTATTAAAGGACTAACACCAGAAGACAAGCGTCTAAATGATACTGAAATTTCAGGTTTCCACGTACGTATTACCCCTAAAGGTTTAATATCTTATTACCTTTTTTATAGACTCCATGGCAAACAAGTAAATTATAAGCTGGGTGTTCATGGTCAAATCACTCCCGCTCAAGCCAGAGATCTTGCTAAAGATAAATTAGCCGAGGTTACAAAAGGCATCGATGTTCAAGCTGTTAAAAAGCAAGAACGCATCAACACAGAGCAAGCTAAGCTTTCAACGCTAGAGAAGTTTCTAGAAGAGAAATATTACCCTTGGCTTAAGTCACGAAACCCAAAAACGATTCAAAAAACCATCAAAGCATTTGAGTCATCATTTAAACAATTCATGGATTATCAGATTAAGGATATTACAGCGTGGGAAGTTGAGAAATGGCGAAACAAACGCCTTGATAGCGGAATAAAACCTGCCACAACTAACCGCCAGATAAACTTAATTAAGGGCTGTTTAAGCCGTGCTGTTGAATGGGGGTTAATTGAGAGCCACGATTTACATAAAGTTAAAGCGCTAACCGTTGATAACTCAAAAGTACGTTACCTATCTAAAGATGAAGAGAAACGTTTAAGAGTTGCTTTAGATGAACTTAATATTGATTACCTGAAAGCTTTGGTTTTGCTTGCTAGAAATACAGGTATGCGTAAAGGTGAGCTACTTTCGCTAAAATGGGCAGACATCAATTTAACAAATAAAGTCCTCACTGTTGATTTTCAAAATGCTAAATCGGGGAATTCTCGCCACATTCCACTAAACACAGAAGCCTTCAACACGCTTACTCACTGGAAAAACTTATCTGATGATATAGGTCACGTATTCAAAGATGGTAATCAGCAACCGCTAAACGATTTTAGATACGACTGGGCTAACCTACTTGAGAAAGCAAATATCACTAACTTCAGGTTTCATGACTTACGCCACCACTTTGCAAGCATGCTTGTAATGGCGAGTGTAGACTTAAATACTGTGCGAGAGCTATTAGGCCATAGTGACTTAAAAATGACGCTAAGATATGCACACTTAGCGCCAGAGCATAAAGCCGCTGCGGTTAATTTAATTGGGTAGTTTTTAATTTACTATTTGATAAAGTGTTCTAAGGGGGAACAGCCAAAGTGTGGAATAAACACTTTCAATTCAGAAGTGCCTTTCATTCTTCCCATAAAGCAGTTGTAATCAGCAACACCTAATAGTAAGTTACTAATATAAAAATAATTTAATTTTTAATTACAGACATAACTAAGCATCATATAACTGTAAATTCTTAAAGGGATTTCATGAAAAATACATTTAAAGGCTTTCATAATGTGCCACAAGATCAACTTGAACAGCTGTGGAAAAACGATAAAACTCTTTTTGTATTTGACGCAAACGTCTTATTAAACTTATATGGATATGCCAAGCAAACAAGAGATGACTTTTTTAAGATCTTAGAATCTATTAATGAAAAAGTTTGGATTCCTTATCATGCGGGATTAGAGTACCAAAACAGAAGACTTGCGGTTATTCGCAATGAAAAAACTGTATTTAATGAAATAGAAGATTACTTAGTAAAGATTGAAAAGGTTTTTACAAACGATTTCACAAAACTTGCATTACAGCGTCGCTTTCCAAAACTTTCTGAAAACACCGAAAAGTTAAAAAAAGATATCAGTAAAAACATTTCAAACTATAGAAAATCTGTATCGCACTGGGATAGTGAACAACCATGTGTTCGTTCCCATGATGAGATCAGGGAGAGATTAAATGACCTCTTTGAAAATAAGGTTGGAGAAAAACCTGTAAACCAAGAATGGCTTAATAATCTTTACAACGAAGGAGCCGAACGTTTTAAAAATAAAGTTCCGCCAGGTTTTAAAGATACCGATAAAGCGAACAAAGACAATAACACACACTTTTTTTATGATGGTTTAAACTATGAGCGTCAATATGGCGACTTAATAGTGTGGAAACAAATAATAGAAAAAGCAAAAGGTGACAACGTTGAAAATATTATCTTTATTACTGATGATGCTAAAGATGATTGGTGGTACACAATAAACTCTAATGGAAAAAAGAATGTAGGGCCATTAGCGCAACTACAGGCAGAAATATATTCTGAGTCTAAAATTAGCTCTTTTCAAATGTATAGCACATCTTCCTTCATGAAGGATGGTGAATCGTTTATGGCAGTTGAAGTTGAGGATAGTTCAATTGAAGATGCCAGCACACCACATTCAGAAGTCATAGAAATTGCTATGCCCAAATGGTACTTAGATGCTGAGAAATTTAAATATGAAGATTGTAACCTAATAAACAATAAAATCTCAATTAGCAACTTAAGAAACTACATCAAAAGCCAAGACTTAGAATTGAGAACCAACAGATTTGATGACCATATAATTTCAGATTATCTGAAAAATATTAAGCAAGTTGAAGAGAATGAAGAGCGTAAACGCAATACCATAGAAAAACTTCTTAGTAATTTTGATGAGAATGAAGAGTATAAACGCAATATCATAGAAAAACTTCTTAGTAATTTTGATGAGACTGATGGTAAAAATAAAAACGATGATAGTGATTAAAAAAAGATTATATACAAGCTATGAAGTTTAAGCTCTAAACGTCCATAAAAATAGAATTTGTTAAAGGTCAAAGCATTGTTATGAATTCTAACAATGCTCATCTACATTTCTGGCCTTTAACTTTTTAAATATATAAATCATCAGTAAAGTTAGCAAAAAAATCCCAACGATATAACTAAATAGTGCCAACCTGCTCGTCAAAAGCTTGAGTTCATCATGTAAAGGTTTTTTTTGATCATTTAGCATTTCCGAATATTCAAAGGTTCTAATGTCTCTTTTTAGATCAAAGACCATATACTCATATGCGTTATTAGTAGCTACTCTTTTGATATGTTTCTTTTGCGGACTTGTTTCCATTATTGAAAGGTATTCAGCTTTAGCTTTTTGACAGTACCATTCGACGTTTTCACCATGTTTGCTGATTGACTCTATACACATCTGTACTAGTTCAATACCATCTTGAAGTCTATTTTTGCTAAAAAAACTCTCTCTTTGTAAACTATTTTTTTCTAATTCCTTAACTGAGTTGTCAATTAAATGATTAAGATAAACTGTAAAGGAAAGTGAAATACTTCCTAGTAAAAAGAAAAATACGAAAAACCGCCTCCATGCAGACTTACTTGCCCATAAAAGTGGTTTTTTGGCAATTGGGGCAACAACATCATACTCTGACTTTATGGCTTGAAAAATTCCCATTACAACTCCATTTAAATAATAATTCTATTATAATAGCAGCCTGAATTTGATATAAAATAAATATATTAGAAGTAGTTAGAAAAGGATTTCACTGTGAAGAAGTACTACAGACTATCAGAGCTAGAAAAAGCTTTTGCCATATCGATTGATGACGCACATTATCTCAATTCAGAAACTGATGTTTCATTTTGTGTTTTCTGCCCAACATCTGATGTAATTTTAGGTGGCTACAGACAAGGGAAATTCGTAGGCTTTGGTTGCGCTTCATATTCAGGGTTAATTTCATTAGATAAAGCACAGCAAACTGAGCTATTTGAAAATAAAAAAGTAAACTTAAAAGGCTCTGTGATTCTTCAAAAAGATAAAATTTCACGGTATACACCAGATTACCCTTTCACTGTTAAAGTGCCGAATCCAGTTATCATTGAATGGCTATCAGCACCTTATGATGATATTCCTTTCCAACAATTACCATATATTTTTATGCCTGAGCAACGTAAGAGTATGTCTAAGCAAATCATAAAGACGTTTTATGAACTTGGTGCTAAAAATGAGGAATCTCTTTCAACGTTGCCTGAAAAGTTCGACCCAAGGAAGCCATTGGTAGACGAACTATTTAAATCATCAAAGACATTTAAATTTGATGATATTTGTATAACGTCTAGCGAGCTAGAAAAAGCAAAAGCTTATTTGTTTAAAACTCCTGAGCATGACGCAACATTAAATATGCGTCCAATCGATATATTGCTTACAAACATAATTGCTCAGTTTCCAATACTAAAGCCAAGCCAAATTTGGGAAAAGTTAAAAAGTGACATCACTAATGACCCACGCTCATTTGATACTGACGAAATCATTGATGAAATAGGCGAAGATACTATGTATTGGTATGACTCACGTGCTGAGTTACAACAAATGAAGAAGAAGAGTTTTTATAACTTAATTAAAAAATTAAAAATAAATTAAAAGTCATAACTCCTAGAAGGACTCCTAGGAGTTCACTCACCTCTTAAAGTCCTCCATGAACTTAAACGTACATGGAGGCAATCATGCCAACAACAGAAAACAAACGCGCATTTTCAGAAATAGAAACCGCTGAATACATCGGTATGAGTCGCTCTTTCCTTCGCCAATCACGTATGGAAGGAAATAGAACAAATCGCACACCCGCACCACCGTTTATCAAAATTGGTCGTGCTGTTCGTTACTTAAAAGAAGACTTAGATAATTGGCTAAATAGCTTTAGCCGTTTGGAACATTTAGGCCAAGATCCGCATGGTGCTGATCATGCCTAAGCTATCTAAAGAGCAAAAGCGACTTTTAGTTTGGTTAGCTCAACCAAATAATCATTTAGAAATTTGTCGTCAACAAGGCCATTCACTAAATCAAGTGAACGGCCTAAAAACCTATACAGATGAATTTGGCAACCCTTACAAGTTTGATATTCGTACCCTCAATAAACTTATTAGCGAAGCCCTAGTATCCAGCGAAATAATTTACCCATTCGGACTTAAGCACGAGCAATATGCTTTAACAAAACTTGGCTTTGAGTTTGTTGAAAAATACCTAAATCAGTTCAATGAAAACATTTAAAGAAAAGAAGATAGCAAAAGCTATCTTAGACCAAGATACAATACTCGCCCCATACATAGCGAAAGTAGATAAATATGATGCAGCCTTTATCATAAAAAGGCTTTCGCCTTTTTCAAACCTGATTAAAAGCACTATTCTATTTCAGGCATTTAATAAGCCAACTCCTGTCGAACGCAACAGGCATATTCTGGCAACAACAAAAACCTTGTTTGCTCTTTTACCAGCGAAACTGGCTCACTTGTTTTTTTGCTCTGACGACGAAATTAGTTTAAAAGCTAAAAAGTATGCAAGTTATTGCCGCCAGATTGCCATTAGCCCAGAAAAGGTTAATTTCATTCACTACCAAGCATTACACGCACAGCGAAATGAGAGCGAATTCAAGCGAACGAGTTCACTGTCATTTCGTACTGTTAATAGTGCAAATAGCGAAACTAATAGCGAAAATTTCGCTGGTATTAGCCCTACTACCAACGAATTCGATAGCGAATTCGCTCTAGCAAAGCAAAAGTCTCTATATGAGTACTTATCAAATTTCGCTATGAACATCGGCGTTTCGCCTATTTCTACCGAAAACAATATCGAATTCGCTGGTAGTATTAAGCGCTATTCAGATAATCGTTGGTGGCTTCGCCGTATTCGAAAACTGATAAACCAAGCAAACGAAAAAGCAGCGATACACTTAAACTTCGTAAACAGCAAAAGGCAAATTTACGCCAGTGATGTAACTACTCGTAACCGAATAGCACAACATACTCGAAACGAAAATCTGCTTAGCTCAACGTATATCTTAAACGAGCAAGGTCAACGTTATTCACTAAAAGAAATATCAGACCTAAATGTATCAAATCCAAAAATTCGCAAAGACGAATTACTTTGTCGTGCCAGAGGGTTTGAAAATCTAGCAAAAGACCTAGGTCACGAAGCGCTATTTATTACCGTAACTTGCCCCTCTAAATACCATCGTGCTTTTTCTAAATCTGGTGCGCCTAACCCTAAATGGCAAGGGTTAATGCCAGACCAAGCTAACAGCTATTTAAATCAACAATGGCAAAAAGCCCGCGCTGAATTCAAACGTCAAAATATTGCTCCTTATGGATTTAGAGTAGCTGAACCACAACATGACGGAACACCGCATTGGCATATGCTGTTTTTTATTGAGGGCGAAAAGCTAGACGCATTAAAAGCTATTATTCGTCATTATGCGTTAGAAGTTGATGGTGACGAAAAAGGCGCAGCCGAAAACCGCTGTGACTTTAAACATATCGACCCAAATAAAGGCTCTGCCACAGGTTATATTTTAAAATACATATCGAAAAACATTGATGGTGAAGGTGTTGGCGAGGATAAATTCGGTAACGATTCGCTGCTGGTAGCCCAACGTATTGATGCGTGGGCGTCATGTTGGTGTATTCGTCAATTTCAGCAAATTGGCGGTGCAAGTGTATCTGTATGGCGCGAACTTAGACGCTTACGTTCGATGTTCAAAGGCGAAAGTAATTCGCTATTAGAAAAAGCGCGTTTTGCTGCTGATAATAGCGACTGGCAAGCTTACACGCAGGCTATGGGAGGCTTAAACATCAAAAGCAAGGATAGACCTATAAAACTTCATTACGATGTTAACGTGAATGAAGAGACAGGCGAATGTTCACAAAGCTATTACGATGGTGAGTTAATCCAAAAAGTAAAAGGTCTTTGGTTTGCGGGTAAAACCTTTGTTACCCGCTTCTACCAGTGGCGTTTAGAAAAAGCATAACAATATTATTTTAATTCGCTAAAGCTCGATTATGAGCTTTAGCTACCAAGTCATAAACAAAGCATTGTTTTGATGCTTTTCAGAAGACCTAAAGCTATAAAACAAGCTTTAGGTAGTTAAAATCCTCTTCATAACTTCAAAAATAACCTTTAGCTTCCCACTTGCCAGAATGGCAAGAAAGCTCTTACTTGGAGTTCTGTAAATAACTGTACTTACAGTTAAAAAGTTGTAAAAATGTAAACTTATTCTTTTAGCCTTCATGGAGTTGAAATGCTTTTTTTAAGAAAAATTACAATAAACGGGTTCAAATCACCTAATAAGTCCATCCAGATCCAGTTTTCAGAAGAACAATCATCTGTAATCTTCGGAAATAACGGCTCAGGAAAAACAACATTCCTCAAAATCTTAAATGCTATATTTAGACAAGACGATGCTGTTCTAATCGAAGAAGAAGTTGATTCTATTGTTATTGAATATTGTGAATGCAAAATATTAGAAGAGAATAAATACAGCTCAATAAAAACAATAGAGATTAAAAAAGAAATAACCCAGCACGAGGAGGATGAGTATGATCCTAATTTGAGTATTTTCCTCCGTAAAGCAACCGAATACCAGTATAACTGGACCCAATTTATAGAGTCTAGCCTATCCAAATCAAAATCCCTTTCCCTCGGGGTTGAAAGGGGCAGCCAATCAACAAGACTAAATTTAAACACAAAAGTATTAATGAATTATCTTACTCGAAACCATGAAGTAAGAGTTAACTTTAAAAGCCACCGTCATGCCCTTGAATTTTCGGAAGATTTAGTACAATTTTTAAGACGTAGAGCTGATAGTTTTCAAAGAGGGAGCAGTTCTGTCGACTTTGGTGCTGACCATATTTTCCTAAAAGAAGTAAATATGGATAATGTGGAGAGTACACTTCTTGGAAGATACCGAAATGCTAGAAGAAGTGCTGCGAGAAAAATCCAAAATGCTCTCTTTGATACTTTAGCTAGTGCAATAACAGAACAAAGCGAACTTGGGCCTAGAGTTCCAGTTCCATTACCCGAAGACTTTAATGACATCATATTTAAAAACAAAGATTTATTAATTGAGGCCTTAGATGATAAAACAGAAAACAGTTTCAAAGACAGAATTGTTAAAGAGCTAAGAAAAATAAACCAAGAAAATGATGTAACTGATTTAAAAGAAAATACACTCTTAAGTAAATTGCTGATAGAAATGGCAAATCAACTAAAAGATACTGAAGCTGAGCTTTCAGCGATAAATACTGTAATAGAAAAGTTTGATTATTTTACTGGTGACGGAAAAGAACTAATTATTAATGGTAATTCCCTGCTTGTAAAAATAAATGGAAGTAAGCACTCGATCAGCAAGCTATCAAGTGGCGAGAGACATATTTTAACACTTTTTACACTCTTACTAGATCAAGGTAGGCATCGAAACTTTATAATTATAGATGAGCCCGAAATTTCTCTGAACGCAGTTTGGCAAGAAGCTTTATTACCCACTTTAGAAGAATTACTTCCCGACTCTCAAATTATTGTAGCATCTCACAGCCCAATATTAGCCGAATCTGTAGATAATCTTGCAGAGCTAGAAGTGATATCTGAAGAAGCACTTGATGATTCCTGTAATTTTTCTGAGGATGATTCTTATGAGTAATGAGCAAATGCGCTTGGATTTTCATAGTGCTATAAAAAAAGCTGTGATGACTAAACGCCCATTAATAGTGGTTGAAGGAAAAGATGATTTAGGTATCTATCACGATTTATTAAATCGCGAAGAAAATAAATTCAACATAAAACCTATAGAGTATTTTAAAGGGTGTGGTTCTGGTTGTAATGAAATAGAAAAACAAGTGCTTGAAATAAATAAAAAATACGAAAAACACCATAGAGCATATGGTTACTTTAAAGGAATAGTAGATAGCGACGCTAAACCCTATCGAAATGAAAAAGTTGAGAGGTCTGGTATTTTATATCTCGAAACGTATTCATTTGAAAATAGTTTTGTAACAAATCAGTCTATTCTTGAAACTGTAAAATTAATTACATCTGTCTCAAATGAACAACTGGATATTAAACTATCAAATAAGATGATAGACCTAATAAATACGAAGGTTTCAGAATTTTATTACATTACTTTAGAAGCATTGAAAAATGCGGTTGTTGAAGAGTATGACTCTTTGTTAGGTTTTTCTGATGGCTATGAACGTTTCTTACACGATAAAGTAAAAAAAGATGCTTTAAAAGAGAAATATCCTGAGTTAGACGAATTTGCCAAAGAACATAACATCTGCAATAAAGATATTATGGATATGAAAAAGTTTTGCAAAGGAAAGTGGCATTTACACTTCTTTTTAAAATCATTACTACACTACTTGCAAGATCTGCATTTGGCATGTGGGAATGAACTAAAGCAATGTCCACTATGTGAAGCTGGCAATGATAAGAGTTGTCTATATAAAAAGAACATAGATATGACCGTTGCTCAATTAATTAGTGTAATCAAAGGTAAAATAGAAAACTCTAATTTAGAATATGTAAAACAAGCACTACAAAATTTAAGTTAATCAAAGCGCGCTACAAATACGCTACACAGAAACAAGTGGGAAAAGAATGAAAATTATAAGTTATTGATTTTATTGGTAGCCCCTACAGGAATCGAACCTGTAACTGCCCCTTAGGAGGGGGCCGTTATATCCATTTAACTAAGAGGCCACTCAAAAGCTGAGGTAAAGCTTGTAGCTTGTAGCTTGTAGCTTGTAGCTTGTAGCTTGTAGCTTGTAGCTTGTAGCTTGTAGCTAAAATTATAACGGTCTAAGGCTTTGGTAATCAAGAGAATAAACCAATCGACTTGTTAGTAAGTCGATTGGCAAAATAATGAGGTTAGTTAACGCGAGCTGTTGCTGATTTGATTGACTCATTTTTTAGCACAAAATAAGGGATCACTTTTTGTGCGCTGGCAATAACCAACTTTGAGTTTAAATTAATTACTCGAGCATTCACTTCAACACCATTTGGGCGGTATATCAGCGTGCCTGTAAGTACATGGCTCGCGATGCGACGCTCGGCTAACTCTTCTACATCTCGCGACATCACAAAATCACCACGTGAGGTCACACTAATGATATCCATCGCTTTAAAATCAACAACGCCAAAGCCAAATTTTTGCAGCTGGTGCATCATTGTTTCAGAGAGTTGATTACCAAGTTGAGAGCTATTTTTTAGGCTCGCATCTAAATCAACAAAGCTAGTTATGGCTATTCCTAACTCGCTTTCTTGTTGCATGGTATCCACTAACTCAAGGGCCATTTGCTCGACATAATTAACAACGGTTTTATGATGTTGATAAGGCACAAATAAACGATGGTTAGCGTTATCCTGCTGCATATCATTTTGTTCAAGCGCTTGTAGCATAGCAACGTAATCGACTTGAGTACTTGCTGATGCAGGTACATTTTGAGCTGTATTTTGCGGCTCTGCTGATTGCTCTGGCAGCAATTGGCAGCCAGATAGTGCGAGCGTTAACGATGCTAAGATAAAATCTTTCATAGCTTACTCACTTGCTTGTTTTAGTGTAATACCATCACTGCGGTTGGTACTATCAAGGGCATCAACCACTGATTGCGGGATAAAACCTTGCGCTGACCCTACAACTGCTTTGCTTGCTAAACCAACAATTCGGGCATTAACGAGCACACCACTTTGATGATTAACCAAAGTACCTGCCAATACATAATTGAAGTTTTGATCTTGGCTTAGCTCTAAATAATCACGACTGAAAACATAGTCACCAGTTGGCGTGACACGCATATAATCAGTGGTTTTAAAGTCAATGACAGGTACACCAAATGCGTGAAGCTCATGAATGAAACTTTCGGCAATTTGATTACCTAGCAAATTCGTTGAGTTGTAATCTGCATCAAGGTATATAAAGCTTGAAACAGCAACCGGCGTGCTATCGCTAACATATTGCAAGTTTTCAACAAGATCCTGCATGATGCCACGCACATAGTGATTAATATTTTTACGTGTTGGTGCTGCTGTAAAGGTGCTGTTATTCATCACCGCCTGATTGGTTTGAAACACACTGTCATTACTATGTGGCGCGGCGACTTCTCTTTGCGCAGCTAACTGAGGATCATTATCGTGTTGTGTTACATCACCAGTTAACATTGATGAGCAACCAAAGCCAAAAGGCAAACATAAAGTTAAAATTAAACGTTTCATTAAATGAGTTCCTCTTAATATTCGCTTCGATACAACTGGCCATCACGTTGCTGAACTTTTTCAGCGCCCCACATCACATTGATAGGGATCTCGGTGCTTGCTGCTGATACTATTCGCAGATCTTTGGTATTTACCAATCGGGCGTTAACTATGTAGGCATGTTGTTGCCGCGTCAGTGTGCCGGTAATAACAAAGTCAATATTCTGACGTTGACGCAAGGTATTTACATCACGACTAAGAACACTATCGGCCGATTGCTGCAAATTTAAAGTCTTTTCTAATCGATACTCTATGGTATGAAAACCAAGCTGAGTAAATTGCGTTAATAAACTTTCTTGAATTTGCTGACTCAAGCCACTGCCCTGATCTTCTGCTAAATCAGTACCTAAGCCATCAGCCATATAGAAACTGGTCACAGCAATACGTGCATTGCCTTTGTAAGGGCCTTGAATACGGCTCAGCTGACTACTTAGATCAGCAACGTATTGATGCACCGTATAAGGTGCCATCGGCGATTTTGGGGTTTCTCTAGGGGGCGCTTTTTGTGGCTCTTCAGTTAAGCTACAACCCACCAACACTAAAAAAACTGAATAAAATAACAGGCGCATAATTGCCATCCTCACTAAACTTAGTAAGTACATAGCAATAATTATGCCTAAGTATTATTGTTGCTGAGATAAATCAAGCGGATTCTGTACATAATGTGATACCAAGCATGCCACCCCGACTGATGCTAACTTTTTACAATCATTAGCTGCTTGCTGCTTTTGTTGATATGCGCCTATTTTCAAACGATGAAAAGTGCTGCCATTCACTGTTACTGACTCTACATTAGCAATAAACTGGCCATTAAATAGCGCCGGCGCTTGTTTTTTAATTTCAGCAAGGCGAGCTGTTAGTCGAGGTAATTCTGTTACAGAAGCAAGTTGTAGTGCAAATTTGGCTGTAGGCTCAGCTATAAACTGAGGTGCGGTTACAGATGACTTTTTAGTCTTTTCAGGCTCAGTTTGCTGCGCATTTAGCAAAGTAAGTTGTTCTGTGAGTAAGGTTAACTCACTTTCTATTGTCAACAAGCGCTCAAGCTCTGGCTTCATCGCTTGGAATTGTTGATGCGACTGCCTCAGCTCTATAAGCTCTTGCTGGCTAATTTTTACTAAGTTTTCTTCACTCACTTGTGGCTCTGACATGCTTTGGCAACCAATGATAGGAGTAACCAGTAAGACTAACCATACTTTCTTCAGATTTTGAAAAGTAGTAAAAACCATAATTTGCTCCTTGCTAGTGTTGAGCATGCTGTTCTGTTACATGACATTTAATTGCTTGTGATATTAGCTGCACACATTGCTGCTCAAGCTCGTTTGCAGACTGTGGGTCAAAGCCAATCGCAAGTGTGTAGTTTGCATTTGCTTTATCGTAAATATAAAAAGCGTTCTGTAACCCTTGCTGTAACAAACGCTGTTTCACCAATGAGTAATACACTTTTAATATTTTCAGTGAATTAAACTTGCCAATACTCGCTATATATCCTTGGCGCTTTTCGAGTGGCCGCAAAGTAATATCAACCCCCACCAGCACATCACCTTTAGGCGATAATTTTATTTTGTGTGTTTGAGCACTGGTCAGTGATTTTTGCTCTTGGTATTGCTTATCAACTACCGCTTTATACTTACCGGGTTTAATATCAGTAAACAAGTAATAGCCATCATAAGCCGCTTGCGTAGTAGCTACATCATTACCTTGTTCATCCACTAAAGTAATTTGGGCATAAGGTTGAACATTAGAGCCTTGCTCTGTTTGCTGATAGACAGTACCTTCTATTTCGCTGGCATTATTTACTGGGTAATCCATGTACTCAACAAAACCTGCTCGTGGTGTTATGGAGAAACCATCGTGGGCGGGGATCATAAAAGGGTCAGCGAAACTATCACGATCTAGCACTATATCTGTTGTGCGATTAGCTGGCATAGCTGAAAGAATCGCAATACCTTGTTCATCGGTAATAGCTTGGCGATAATTTTGTAAGCCTTTTACTTTAACACCCGCCAAGCCCTTTTCATTGTAGTCTTTAAGGCCATTATCATTTTCATCTAAAAACACATTAACCATCAAACTACCAGTATTGGTCAATGTTCGATTACTCATAAATGGCTGATTATATTGACTATCAAAGCCAAAACTAAATCGACTATTTAAGCGAATCTGCCATTGATCGTTGCTGTCGTAATTAACATTACTGCTTAAGTTAATCCTGTCATTTTGCCACGTTAATCCTAATTCGGCAGACTGAACATCGTAATCTAGAGAATCCCTTAAAGTTAGTTCTGCTTGTAAGCTTGGGCCTAAACTTCTACTAAACTCAGCTTCATAACTTACTATTTCACTAACCGGAGAGAGTCGATAATTAACCCCGAATCGACTATACACTCTACCTAGGCGTGTTTGTAAACGCGTCGTACCATCAACACTTTCTTGCCCAACACTTAAGTCTTGCCACTGCAATAAATTATTTATAGAGACGTTTGCATAGTTGTAATTTAAACGGTTATAAATTTGCTTTAAATCACCACTTTGTGCGTGTTGAATCAGAAAGTTATTCTGATAATTGAGCCGGCCAAAATCATTTTTCATCAGCTCACCAGACATATCAAACTGATAGCTTTTCAGCGTTATATCTTGACCATTCTGGTTATCAGTACGGTTCGTTGCGCTGAATAGCAAAGACTGATCAGCCAATTTAGTTCTTGTTGTTAATTCAAATTCTCTTTGTTGTTGATTGTTTTCTTCATATTCCAGATTAACCAAAAACCTGTCTAACAAGCTAAGGTTCGTTCCAAGAGCAACATGATATAGCTCATCTTGCTCTCGTTTTTGCGCCATGAAGCCTGAATACATGGCAATGTTATCACTCACACCATATTGGTACCGCCATGCAGCAACCCAACCCTTATTGGCGTTGTAGTTACTGCTACCCAGTAACTGCTCCCCTTGCTCTGAAACAGATAGCTCATAAACAGCTTCCCCTTGCTCAAGCTGCGTGCCATCAATGTAGTAATATTCAGTTTTTCGCTCTACTTGTCCTTGTGGGCCATAAAAGATCAACTCAAAGCTGTTTTCACCAAACAGTAAATCAATATCAGCAAAAACATAGCGACCATCAGTCAAGCTCAGCTGCTGATCAATTAAAATGCCATTACGATATAATTCAACATCCCAACCTGGCTGTACTGCACCAGTTAGATTCACCCGATTATTATCAATAGCTTGCCCTAGTTGATAATTCGAAATTTTAACCCCGCGACCGTATTGGTTGTTATAACGGCTGCCAACTTGCGTAGCTGTGACATCACCTACTTCAATAAGACTTGCAGCAAGTGGACCTAACAATTGATTATTCACATCTTGCTTGGAGAAAGTTAGCCTTGAGTTATTCAATAAATCACTTTCACGACCCGATAAAAAGTATTCCATCGTTAAATATGCAAAATCTTGCGAGCCAAGTAATGAGTAACTAGCCTGACTGCCATCATTATCTTGGGTGTAATTCAATTGTAAGTCAGCCACAGGGACAGATAAGGCCTGATATGGGCTTGGTTTCCAAGGTAAGGTTGCTTGTTTTTGAGTACTATAGCTTTGCAGTTGTTTTTTATGACGCTGCGCTTGGGCGACAACCGGATAAACAGACTCAGTTTCAATATGTAGCTCTAAGCTTGCGTAGTCAGAGCGGTGCTTAAATTCTAAAGCCTCTGCAAGTACTGCTGCCTCAATATAAATATCATCGTCAACACTAATTTGTTGCTCAGTAAGCTGCCACTTTTTGTTATCTGTAATCAGCTCTTTTTGAGCTGTTAATTGAAAGGTTTTATTAGTGTTGATGAACCAACCTTCTGCCCTCTCGGCTGATAAATCGACATTGATTGCTAATTGTAAGATATCAACTAGCCCTGAAAGCCCCAGCAATATGTCTTGATCAGACTTAAGGGCAAAAACCTCACCTAAATAATTTTCATTTAAATAAATTGAAAATAGCAAAAACTCCCCAGTCGCAATTCGCTGCTGGGTGTCTAAGGTGTCTGCAGAATGGTTGACAGCAGGTGTATGCTTTGATTGTGGAGCATGAAGCTGTTCGCCATTTAGCTTAGCCTTTATGGCATTGAGTCTAGCTAGTACATCCTCTGTACTCACAGTCGAATTAGCAAAGCTGATAGGACTTAATAGCATAAGCCCTAACGCAAATAAGCGATTCATAAATTTTTCGCATTAATCCCTAATGTCGAATAGCAAATGAATATGAGTCAAAAACTATACCTTCATACTCATCAGCACCTTCATATTTAATCTCAATAGGCCCTTTCTTCGGTAGTTTTTTATCGGTAAATAGAGCTAGGTAAGCTGTTGTTTCATTGACTTCAGGGTACAAACTCAAGTTACCAATTTCAGCGATTTTCTCTTGTTTACCCGCTGTATTAGTTGCATACGCACTGAGCCTCCCATAACTACTAAAGCCTTGGCTTTCGGTTAACTTAACTGCAAGACTAAGTTTTTTATTAATAGAGTCTTCAACCAGCTTAACGTCCCTAATTTTAACATTTGGTTGTTCGCCTTGCTCACGATATACAACTGGAATACTAAAACTCATTATCATGTTCACTTTAATACCTGGTTTAGTGCTTTTCACTTCATTGGGTAATGCTTGAAACAATAAGTGAGAACGATACTCCCCTTTAGTCAAATTCTTAGGCTTTCTAATCGCTATTTTAACCGTTTGCCTTTCGCCCGGTGCTAAGCGAATTTGCTTTGGGGATAAACGCGTCATTGGTGAAAGGCTGCTTGCTACAGGCTCACTCAATGTTTGGTAACCACCTGCGGGGAGCGCTAATTTTTCGCTCCATACCACGCGATATGTTCTATATTCATCTGAGCTATTAATGACGGTGACTTTTGCGCTACGTTGGCGCTCATCAAATGAAACTCGAGTTGGTGAAATAAGTAAATTTGCCGTTGCGTATTGACTGAATAAAACAAAAAAGAGTCCACATAAAAGACGTTTTGCGAACATATCTATCCTTAGTAATCGACCGATATTTCTAAATAAGTTGAAGAAGAGTAATGACCATCTGCGTATGCTTTAGCGCTACGATCTGTTGTTAAAATACCGCCAATAAATACTTTTGCCTCACCAAACTCATTGGTGATCACATATTTAGGAAAACCATTAAGGCGCACAGAAAACTCAGCACTCGTGTTGCCGTCTACATCATGTATTAAGTCAACTGGAGCAACTAGATTCATAGTTAGTTGGGTTCTGGCAGGAAAGTCAGTAAGTAATAATTCTGCTGGGTGGCCATTTTCAAGTACATAAACTGAGCCCTGAGTATTGATACTGCCATCATCTTTGACAATTACAGAGCTGGTATTTGTATTAGCTAAAATAACAAGAGTGCCAAAATCAAGCGCTTGTTGCTCTGTGCTCGCTGCTTGTAGAGGCAAAGAGAAAACAGAAAATAGCACACTGGCTAAAAGCAAAAAGCGCATAAAAATTACCTAAAATAATTAATAAGCGACTTCGATTTGAAAAGTCCCCGCATAAACACCATCAGCATATGGCTTTGTGGTAGTACGATCTGATGTATCTAAGCTTGCGCCAATATTGAATGACACAGTACCGTCTTGCGCAACCTGTAAGTTAGGTGTACCAGAATTGTAGTTCGCATTTGCGTTTGGCCCGCTAGTAATAACGAATAACCAATTACCAATTTCAAAGTCAGGACGGTCAGTATCTTGTCCATCTTCAAATTCTAACTGAGTCTGAGTAGGCTCAGTAATCGATAAAATAGCATTTGGAACAGCTTCAGACACAGTAAACGCCGCAGGCTCGCCATCTTCAATGACAGCAAATAAAGCGTTTTCTGTATTATTGGTACTTACTGATATTGGACTAGCATTTGGAGTCGCATTAACTGTAAGTCTTGCTCGATCGGTTCCAGATGGGTCTGCAACAGCACGAATAGTCCCAAAATTAAGGTCACTATCTTTGGTCAAAACAACAGTGTTTTGAACTGTAACTTCAGCACGAAAAGTTTCAGTAGCAGAAAAGGCAGTTGATGAGGCGAAAATAACACTAAGAGAAAGTAAAGAAAGAGGTAATTTCATATTAAGTCCTTATAATTAAATGGCTAAGCCATTTTTCTGTATCTTAAGCTTTATCGACCTCTAGAACAAATACTTTAAGATTAATTACCTAATTTTTAAGAGGAAAGATGCTTAAAGCATCTCTCCAATAAACGGTGCCGTCACACAGGTTTGCCCCATTCTTTTGGCTATCTCACAAAATGCAGTAGCCTGAGTATAATTTGCAAATGGACCAGCCCTTAACCCATACAAGGTTACGCCTTTTTGCTCTCGTGTTTTAAAACGAAAATCAAGGTCATTTAAAACAGCAGGATAATCACGTTTAAGCTTTAAGACCTGATGACTAACTTTTTTCGGCGTTAAATATAAACCTAATTGCACGCCCGCTTCAGCCGCTTTATTTGCTGCAATAATCGCCTCAAGTGAGTCTGTGGATGATGCATGCTGTACTTGCGTTTGTTCGCTTTGATGAATAATCACATCATTTTGTGGCTCTGCTGATTGCAGCGCAGTTAAATCACTATTAGCTGATAGCACTTCGATTAACAACGCAAGGTCTTTTTCCATGGCTGAAAGGCGCTCAATGCTCGGCTGTTGGTTTTGCCACTCGGCAGCAAATTGCTGTACTTGCTGCTCAGTATAAGCTGGCTGAGTTTGCTCTTGGCTCATCATACATGCTGTCAAAGCAGTTAAGTTGATGGTTATCAGTAGATATTTAGAAAAAATAGAAAAATGCATGGTGACGTCAATTCTAAAAAACAGACTTAAATCTTAGCAATAAAAATGCCACCTTTAGAGTGAATATTTGACGCTAAAAATAAATTCGGTTGTCAGTGTAGTTACTTACCCAACAATCAATGCCTTGTCGTTTAATCGCTTCACAATCAGCTTTCGCGTTTTTCAAATACTTATAGCCACCAAACTTAAGTCGATAGTAGGTATGCTCATTTACATCAGCGACTTCAACATTAAGTATCGGCTTTCCTTGAAAAATACTGGGTGCTCGTTTAGCCATTTTCTTTAATGTATAAGCAAGACCTTGTTCCGTATTAACAGACGCTAACTGTAGAGCAAACGCATACTCAGGTTTAACAGAGTCTTTAGAGTCGCTTGATAGTGCTTGAGAAGTATCAGCCTGATCTAGCACTGTACTGACAGGTTCACTTTGGGTTTGCGCCAACAAAAATGAGTTTTGCATTAGCGTTACATCGCTAAGGTACTGAACAACATTGAAAACAGGAAGCTTGTTAAAAGAGATATCACGAAATGCCTTATTACTGCAACCAGACACAGTCAATAACACCAACAGGTATATACTGTAACGCAAAGGTTTTGAGCAATATTTCATAAGTAGGATTCTTAAACGTACCATTAAAAATTTGCTTCTTTTTAAAGAAGTCTATCTGTTAGCACTTACCTATACAAAAACCATAAAAGTGATTTACGACATTGCATAAGAAAACTCTAACACATTATTTGTTATTATAATATTTTCAGTACAGTGCTTAACTAACTGCAATAAAAACTTAATGACACCCTAATACTTAAGTTTTCATATTAGACAACCTAAAGCAATAAAAATCCGTCTTTACATAGGTATTTTTATAAGTATAGCTGAGTTTAACTATCCTACAGGGGTAAATAAGCATCTCACTGATCTTTAATCTTAACAATGCGTTAAGACTTAGGTATATCAGAAAAATCCTTTATTGGGTAATAATCGACAATTGGGAGGAACATGTAAATAACAAAAAAGTGCCATATAGACACTTTTTTTACATAATTTTCAACTAGGTAATTTGAATTGCTTATTTAACCAGCGACTTTATGAAGTCTGTAAGCTCACCTTTGAATTCATCACGACGCAGTGCAAACTCAACTATGGCTTTTAAATAACCAATTTTGCTACCGCAGTCATGGCTTTTACCTTTCATTGAGTAAGCATCAACAATCTCTTTTTCCATGAGCATTGCAATGGCATCTGTTAATTGGATTTCATCGCCTGCACCGGCTGGGGTTTTTGCAAGTAATGGCCAAATATTTTTGCTCAATACATAACGACCCACAACAGCAAGATTTGATGGTGCTTGATCAACTGGAGGCTTTTCAACCATATTTAAAATAGCTGCGCTTTCACCTTGATTGATTTTTACATCACCTAAGTCGACAACACCGAACTTGTCTACTTCGTTTTGCGGCACAGGCTCAACCATAATTTGGCTCTCGCCGGTGGTTTCAAAACGCTGGATCATTTCAGCTAAGTTGTCTTTTTTAAGGTCGCTTGCTACATCATCGATGATCACATCCGGTAAAATAACAACAAACGGTTCATCACCTATGATAGGTGCAGCACAGTTAATCGCATGACCAAGGCCTTTCGCTTCACCTTGGCGAACATGAATAATTGTTACACCTTTCGGGCAGATTGATTGTACTTCTGCGAGTAACTGGCGTTTAACACGCTTTTCAAGCGTTGCTTCTAACTCAAAACTGGTATCAAAGTGGTTTTCAATTGAGTTTTTACTTGAATGCGTTACTAAAACAATTTCTTTAATTCCTGCTGAAATTGCTTCATTCACAACGTACTGAATCAACGGGCGGTCAACAATAGGAAGCATTTCTTTAGGGATTGCTTTTGTTGCAGGTAACATACGTGTGCCAAGACCAGCAACTGGGATCACTGCTTTCATTGATTTCTCCTTAAATTTTATTGTTCTTAAACTGAAAACGGATACTTAATTGCATCGTGACACTGATAACCTACTACTTCAAAATCATCTTTTGTAACCCAGGTTTCAATGTCTTCTAGTGATTTAATATTTGGGTTTATTTTTAATTCTGGCGACGCGAATGGCTCACGCTTAAGCTGCACATCACGCATCAACTCAAGTTGGTTTTCATAAATATGCGCATTCGCTATTTTATGATACGCCTTACCCGGTTTATGGCCGGTGATTTGTGCAACTAAAGCAAGTAACACAAAACATTGAATTTGATTAAAGTTCAAACCCAGCGGCACATCGCAGCTACGTTGGTATGATGTTAAGTATAGGGTATCGCCCAATAAAGAAAAGGTGTGCGTGTGCATACAAGGGCGTAAACAGCCTAACTCAAACTCACCTGGGTTATAAAAAGTGACTATTTCACCGCGATCATCAATCCCTTTTGATAAGTTATCGATAACTTTTTTAAGTTGATCAAGGTGGCTGCCATCCGGACGTTGCCAACTGCGGCCTTGCACACCATACACTCGACCCATATCATCTTCACCACGACGATGTGGGTTTTCTAGCCAAGCTTTGTTTTCGTTTGCGTTAGCATTCCAAGTCATACAGCCGATATCACGAAACTGTGCAGCGCTGTCGTAACCACGTAAATAACCAAGTAACTCCGCTATCGCCGCTTTGTAAAAGCTCTTGCGCGTTGTTATTAGCGGAAACTTATTATTTGCCACATCATATTCAAGATCGGCATTAATAACGGTTAAACACTTGGTACCTGTGCGTTTGTTCTCAACCCACACACCTTCGTCAACAATACGCTGACATAAATCTAAATACTGTTTCATTGATTTGCTCTTGTTATGCTTTGCTTGCCACGCTGTGTTGCGGCTTTTTATAGGCCCATATTAACAAACCAAGGCCACCAATTACCATCGGCAATGACAGTATTTGCCCCATCGAGATAAAGCCTGCGAATAAACCTAAATGAGCATCTGGTTCACGGAAATATTCAACAATAAATCTAAACACGCCATAGCCAAGTAAGAACACCCCTGCAACACTTCCCGCTGGACGCGGCTTTTTGATAAACCATTGTAAGATTAAGAACAGCACCAAACCTTCTAAAAAGGCTTCGTATAATTGTGATGGATGACGGGGCTCTGGGCCACCTGATGGGAAAATAAACGCCCAAGGTACATCAGTCACTCGGCCCCATAGTTCGCCATTAATAAAGTTACCAATACGTCCGGCTAGTAAACCAAGCGGCACCAGTGGCACTACAAAATCGCCCACTTCAAATAATGATTTTTTACGTGTCCAGGCAAAAATAGCAATGGCTGTAATCACACCTAGCGTACCGCCATGGAACGACATGCCACCTTGGTCAATTCTGAATAAGTACAGTGGGTTTTCAATAAAGTAGCTGAACTGATAAAACAATACATAACCAATACGGCCACCGAGTATTACCCCGAGCATGCCGTAAAATAATAAGTCACTAACTTGTTCTTTTGTCCAACCTGAGTTTGGTTTTTCTGCTTGACGATTAGCAAGCCACATCGCCAAAGCAAAACCAATTAAATACATTAAACCGTACCAACGTACGCTGAGCGGGCCTACCGAAAAAATAACCGGATCGATATCTGGAAATTGAAGAGCCATAAAAATAAAAACCTTTAACTAAACACCATTTTAAGCGCAATTATGACAAGTAATAGCGCGAATACTTTTTTTATTGTTGCCACAGGCAAGTAATGCGTGGCTTTGGCACCTATTGGCGCAATAAGCGACGAGGTAACCACAATCCCGACTAACGCAGGTAAATACACAAATCCGGCAAATCCATCACTGAAAGATGTTAATTGCCACCCAGCAGATACGTAACCCACCGAGCCGAATAGCGCAATGACAATACCACATGCAGCAGCACAACCAATGGCCTTTTTAATATCAACAGAAAAATAATGCAGTAGCGGCACAATAAGCGCCCCGCCGCCAATACCAATTAGTCCCGACAGCGCCCCCATTATGGCACATAAAAAGCCAAGAATAGGCCCTGATGGAAGCGGCTTTTCACTGGCGGCTTTTTTTCGTGTCGATAACACCATTCTGAGCGCGATAAACACCACGCTACCAGCAAAAACAAAGCGCAGTAGCTGCTCGGGGATAAAGCTTGCTGCAAAACCACTGATCAATGCGCCTAGGCCAACGCCAGTCATAACCCATGGGGCAATTTCCCAAGGCACGTTAGCATTACGATGATGAGCAAGGGCTGAAGAAGTCGAGGTAAAAATAATGGATGCTAACGAGGTTGCTATCGCGATGACTAATACATGGCTTGGGTCGGCAACATTGAACGATACTAATAGCGCACTAAGCACCGGTACGATAATAAGACCGCCACCAATGCCTAATAATCCTGCTAAAAATCCAACCACGCTGCCCAAAATTGCGCAGTACACCATTAAAAGTATTACGTCATGCATAGCACACTCATATATTCAATTTGTTATATACATATACTAAACTAATATATATACCCAAACCACCTCAAGATGCGAGTTTCAGTTGGAATTAAAAGCGATTTAGGCAAGGCATTGATTGCAAGTAATAGTGGTTCTATTGTTAAAATCAATAACGCAGTATAAATCGCTTTTAAACCAACCCTTTGGGCGTTTCACTGGCACTTACTCTCATCGTTGTTACTTCTTAAAAGGGACTGCCATTGTTGCAAAGTAACGCCTTGATATTAAGCACCTGTGAAACGCTGAATTCTACATCTTGAGGTGGCTTGGGTATAAGTGCTTCACAGCACAATTTTCCCTCATGACTGGCCTTGGCTTGGGGTGTAAAATAGCTCGCCGAGTTGATGTTCAATCATAAAGTTACGCGTTAACCTAAGTACATGTTTTGCAGTGGGTTGTAATAAACACTCTGCAAGTAACTTTTCCATATCACTGACATTTAATCGCCTAAGCACAAACTTAATTTTACTAATCGAAGCGTAGTTCATACTCAAGCTTCGATAACCCATCGCAATAAGCAGTAAAGCGCCTTCAGGGTCGCCCCCTAACTCACCACACAAGCTAAATGGCAACTCATGTTGTTGACACTCTTGTGCTATTTTTAACAGCACTCTAAGTACACTTGGGTGATAAGGGTTAAATAGCTCAGCAACGCGGGCATTAGAGCGGTCAACTGCCAGCATATATTGGGTTAAATCGTTGCTACCTACAGAGCAAAAATCGACCTTTTGCGACCACTCTTCAAGCATAAATACACTCGAAGGTACTTCTAACATCAAGCCGATTTCAGGGCGCTCAATGGCTTGTTCAGGATATTGTTCACTTAACTCAAAGTAGGCTTGTTCGAGCAATTTTAACGATTCATCGACTTCCTCTGAACCACTGATCATCGGCAGCATGATTTTTAAATTACCCAAACCAATATTGGCTTTTAACATTGCCTTGAGCTGATCTAAAAATAGCTCTGGGTGATCTAAGGTAACGCGAATACCACGCCAACCTAAAAATGGATTTTCTTCTGTTATATTGAAGTAATCTAAAACTTTATCGCCACCAATATCGAGTGTACGCATCACCACAGGGTTGGGGTGATAACTAGTGAGCACTTCGCGATACCAGCTTTCTTGTTCTGACTGTGAAGGAAATTGGCCTTTTTGCATAAACCAGGCTTCGGTGCGATAAAGGCCTACCCCATCGCAAAATGGCTTATTGTCATGCTCGGTATTTAATTCAAGACCCGCGTTAAGTAATAAGCTAATGTGTTCGCCATCTTTAGTGACGGCATCAAGGTTTTGCTCTGCAACAAACCGGTCGTTCAATAAGGCTTCTTGATATTTGAGCTGACTGTATTCCTCTTGCAGCATTTGTGAAGGAGAAATATATAAACGCCCTGCATAGGCATCTAAAATCATTTGCTTGCCTTCAAACTGCAATAACGGCACATCTTCAATGCCCCAAATAGCAGGGATCCCCATAGCACGAGTTAATATAGAAGCATGACTATTTGCCGCACCATTAACACTCACAACCCCAGCAAGGTGCCCTTTAGGTACTTCAGCAAGCATTGCGGGGGTTAATGTACCGGCAATTAAAATAGTGTCTTTAGGGTAAGGCTTTGCCGCATGCTCAGTATTAACTAAGTGATGTAAAACCCGTAAACCAATATCTTTAACATCAACAGCACGCTCTTTAATGTAAGGATCTTGCATGGCATTGAATTGAGTCACTAATTTCTCAATAACAATTTTCAGGGCGCTTTTAGCATTCCAGCCTTGTTGTAATTGCGCTTCAACATTTTGACCAAGACTTTTGGCATCAAGTAACTGCTGATAAACATCAAATACCGCCAGCGCCTCTTGCGGAATAGAGTCACTCAGTGTCATCGATAAGGTATTAAATTCGTTCCGCGTCGCAGCCACAGCTTGGGTAAATAGCTTACGCTGGGTGCTCACATCGTCGTCTTTTTGCAGTTCAATAGAGCTAAAGTCAAGTTTAGGGATCACCACAAAGGCTTCACCTATGGCAATACCTGGTGCACTTGATACCCCTTTTAATACTGAGGTTTGGTGTGAAAACTCATCGACACGTAATATTTCTTTTATTTCTGCATGAGCTAACTGAGAAGCTAGCTGCGCCGAGAGCGTAATTAAGAATGACTCTTCGTCAGGGCTAAAAACACGGGCTAGTTTTTGTTGAACAACAATAACGCCTAAAACTTTTTTCTGGTGCACGACTGGCACAGATAAGAACGCGTTATAGCCTTCTTCATTAACTTCAGGTGAGAGTTTAAAACGAGGGTGAGACTTAGCAAAAGCAATATTGATAGGCTCTTCACGCTGAGCAACAAGACCAACGAGACCTTCGGTAAAACCTATACGAAACTTACCCACTGCATCTGGGTTGAGGCCTTGGGTGGCCATCAATACAAAGTTATCTTGGCTATAATCTGCAAAATAAATCGAGCAGCACTGTGTTTGCATGGCATCTTTTACCATTTGCACAAAACACCCCAGCGCACTATTTAAGTCCGCCTGTTGCGACACAGCCTCAGCAATTGATCTGAGCGTGGCTAACATGATGCTGCTCCTTTGATTTAAATAAGGTTGCCCTTATCGTTTATGTCGCCAATGATCTTTGTGTTGCTCTCGTTTATTAAACGGCATTGCAAACGGAGCAAACTCTTTCATTACTCGACGATATACATCGCGCTTAAACGAAACAACTTGCCTAACCGGATACCAATAACTCACCCATCGCCAATCATCAAACTCGGGGTGATGAGTTTTAAGTAAATCTACATCTTCATCTTTACAACGAAGTTTCAGTAAAAACCATTTTTGTTTTTGCCCAATACACACAGGACTTGAGTCTCTGCGAATTAAACGCTTGGGTAATTTATAGCGTAACCAATGTTTAGAACTTGCGACGATCTCAACGTCTTCAGGAAGCAAGCCCACTTCTTCGTGTAATTCTCTGTACATGGTTTGCTCTGCTGTTTCGCCGTCATCAACACCACCTTGGGGAAATTGCCAAGAGTGCTGACCATAGCGACGAGCCCAAAATACTTGTCCCTGATTATTGCAAATTACAATTCCGACATTGGCACGAAAACCTTCGGCATCAATCACCTTAGTGCCTCATTTGTAAGTCGATTTTTATTGATTGTTCCACATAACCTGCGATACAGCAAACACTTTACACCTAAGCCTAAATTAGATTGAAAATTTATTTTTTAACAAACACGTTTAATCAAGGTGTTACGAAGTAATTATTATAAAAATGTGCTGTTTGATTAAAATAACTATTTACAACCGTATTTTTATCACCTTACCCACAGCTTGTGCATAACTTTTATAAACCATGCCTAAATTGCAAACAAATCCACAATCAACAGTTGAAATATCCACTTTCTCCACAGAAACTGTGGATAAACATGTTTATATATCTGTATTTATACAAACAACTGTTTAATTAATGAAATAGAAACAACATAAAAAAACAGTAAAACAATTAAATATCAGTTAGTTAGGCTAGCACATCTAAAAATAAAACTGATTATTTTTAGCCCACCCTTAACGTGCGCAAAAAACACCCAAACACAAAGATATCCACTAAGGCACGCATTTGCTATCATGATACGGTTAATTAGACAATCAAATAAACGCCTTATGCGACCAATAAAACCCGCTTCTATAAACGAATTAATGCAACGCGTTGATGCTATTGCTGGCCTCACCCTAGGGCAGCTAGCCGAGCAATATCAGTTTAAAACCCCTGACGATTTACTACGTGAAAAAGGCTGGACCGGGCAACTTATCGAATATGTACTTGGTGCAACAGCAGGCTCAAAGCCAACACCTGATTTTGAAGAGTTAGGCATTGAGCTAAAAACCCTACCTATTTCATTTAAAGGCAAACCCCTCGAAACAACCTTTGTTTCGGTAACACCGCTATTAAATGTAACCGGAATGACTTGGCAGCAAAGTACGGTTCGTAAAAAGTTGAATCATGTTTTGTGGTTACCGATTTTAGGCGAGCGCGAGATACTCCCTTTTCACCGTACCATAGGCAGTGGCTTTTTATGGCAGCCAAGTGCAGAGCAAGATGCCCTTTTACAGCGTGATTGGGAAGAACAAATGGAGCTAATCGCCCTTGGTCGCGTGGATGAAATTTCTGGGCATTTAGGCGATGTAATGCAAATAAGGCCAAAAGCAGCCAATAGCAAAGCGCTTACAGATGCAATTGGCCCAAATGGCCAGATTATACAAACCTTACCTCGCGGCTTTTATCTAAAAACCAGCTTCACCGGCGAGATCCTAAAACAACAATTTCAGCTATAATCCTAAAGCACCAATTGTTGTTGTTTTTCGCAATGAGCAGGAGCTTCACGCAACGATTCATTTGCAAACTTAAGTAGCCATTTACGTAAGTTTTGGTAGGTTGTTGACTGACAATTCTGCTCAACAACTTTGCCACGAATTAACTTTTCCTCACCATTTACATAAACAATATGAGAAAGAATCGGAGAGTTATTGTTTTTAAACTTTAGTGTAACTTCAGATTTTGCTAACTCAACAACTCCTGTTAATAAGTTAGTAAACACTTTTTTTAGTTCATCACTACCGGCTTGAAAAATTTCGTTTCTCTGTATTTCTGTGATTTTTTTGGATGTGACTGCAATAAGATTTTTATACTTAAAAGTCGTTTTATTTTTTCGTGTTTCACTGATCCAAACTTGTGCTTTAACAGCGACTTGATCCATATTTTGACTCACGAAAAAGATTGGCTTAATTGTCACTGGCGACTGTGATAGATCTTCTGTATATGCAGCTTCCAAGTCTTTTATAAAGTCTTTATTTTTGAAGCCATTAGTAAGTGTTATAAATTCAGATACTTTTTCGTTTGCTTCAGATTGTAATCCTGCGAGTTTATTACTCTGAATTGTAGATGAAGTGGCGGCATGTGCAGCTACTTGAACAAGTAAGCCTGCTAACCCTGCGTCTGCTGCGTATAGAACATCGGGATTTGTGATTGATGAATCTCTATCATATACACCTCGAATATCGAACTCATTTGGTGATGAAAGAGTGAATTTAAAATCACTTTCATCAATAGCTATCTTTTGGTTATGTATATACTTTACATAGTCGTCTCTTTTAGGTGTTGAATTACAGCCACACATAAAGAGCAACATAATTAAAATACTAAACTTTTTCACTTTTCTTCCCTAAAAAATATCGTGGCTTTCACCACGATATTTATTACCTAGATCGCATTTCGAATCAGTGTTTTTACATTTTCGATTGCTTGATAGTACGCTGTTGTAACACCAGGGAAATCATCAGGCTCATCCCATAAACCCTCAGGTTGAACTTTTTCATCCACTAAACGATATTGCAGATACTGATTTGTATTTAGATCAATAGTATAAACCACACCTTTCAAGTAACCTTGCGGATCCCCGTTAGGAACATAACTGCTAAAACTTCTATAGGCACCAAAACTATCAAAATTAGCAACAACTAGAACATCGATATCAAACTTCTCTTTTAAACCTCTGAAGTCTTGCTTAGCAAAACCTAACTCGCCTTTGAATTTAGGTAACTTATCCAGTAACTTCGGATCATCAAGGGTGGTAACATAATCAGATCTTTCTTTGAATTCATCTTGGATTAGTGTTTTTAATGAGTCAATATCGCTAACAGGAAGCGTTGCTAAATGCTTATCAAGTGAGCTTGTCAAAGAAGATGCAACACCATAACAAAGTAAGCAACTTGCACCAAAAATATGCGTGGTAGCTTTATCACCTCGCTGAAAATAAAAGCCTATTTTCTTTTCTTTATTTGTAAAATGATTTGCTTGTAACTCAACGGTTGGTTGAGGTGTTGTTCCACATCCCACTAAAGTAATTAATAAAAATAGTGTAATTATTTTTTTCATTCCCTTTCCTTTTTACTACTTATAACAGATTGAAAAACTGAATTTTATTCAGCTCAAATTCAGCTCAAATTCAGCTCAAATTCAGCCAAGAAAGGTACAGAATTATTTAAACATTAACAACTATAAAATAGAAAAATCTAATTTTTGTATCAAAAATAAACACAAATTAATTCGAAATATAAAAAAACCTCCCGAAGGAGGTTTTTTAAAGTCTTGATGAAGCTAAGCCAGATTACTGACCTTTAACCTCTTTAAGACCGTTATAAGGTGCTTTTTCACCTAATACTTCTTCAATGCGAAGTAGTTGGTTGTACTTAGCAATACGGTCAGAGCGGCTTAATGAACCCGTTTTGATTTGACCTGCTGCAGTACCTACTGCTAAATCAGCAATTGTCGCATCTTCAGTTTCACCTGAACGATGTGAGATAACAGCTGTGAAACCAGCGTCTTTAGCCATTTTGATAGCAGCAAGCGTTTCAGTTAACGAACCGATTTGGTTGAACTTGATTAGGATTGAGTTAGCAATACCATTATCAATACCACGCTTTAAGATCTTCGTGTTTGTTACGAAAAGGTCATCACCTACTAATTGTACTTTGTCGCCAATTAGTTGTGTTTGGTGTGCGAAACCATCCCAATCAGACTCATCTAAGCCGTCTTCAATTGAAACAATTGGGTATTGCTCAGTAAGGCCTTTAAGGAAATGGTTGAATTCTTCAGAAGTGAATTTTTTACCTTCGCCTTTAAGGTCGTAGATATTAGCTTCTTTGTCGTAGAACTCAGATGCAGCACAGTCTAGAGCTAGAGTGATATCTTTACCAAGCTCATAACCTGCATTTGCAACAGCTACCTTGATTGCAGCAAGTGCCGCTTCGTTAGATTCAAGGTTAGGAGCAAAACCACCTTCATCACCTACTGATGTAGAGTGACCTTCAGCTTTAAGTACTTTTGCTAAGCTGTGGAATACTTCAGCGCCCATACGTAATGCTTCACGGAAGTTTGTAGCACCAACTGGCTGGATCATGAACTCTTGAATATCAACAGAGTTATCAGCGTGCTCACCACCATTGATGATGTTCATCATAGGTAATGGCATTGAGTAAACACCTGATGTGCCGTTTAGGTCTGCAATGTGCTCATAAAGCTCAACGCCTTTAGAGTTAGCAGCCGCTTTAGCTGTTGCTAAAGACACAGCTAAGATAGCGTTAGCACCTAGTTTTTCTTTGTTTTCAGTACCATCTAAGTCAAGCATTACTTGGTCAACAGCTTTTTGATCAACTGCGTTTTGGCCTTTAAGAGCTTCAGCGATTTCGTTATTGATATAGCCTACTGCTTTTAAAACACCTTTACCTAGGTAACGTGCTTTATCACCATCACGTAATTCAAGCGCTTCGCGAGTACCTGTTGATGCACCAGATGGTGCTGCAGCACGGCCCCATGAACCATCAGCTAAATGTACATCAGCTTCAACAGTTGGGTTACCACGCGAGTCCATGATTTCGCGACCAATCACTTTTACGATTTCTGACATCTTGATTCCTCTTTTCCCGAAAATGGTGAGTTAGTGCCAATTTTATTAATTATCCTTAATGCCATTGGCTTATTAAAACAAATAAGCCGTGCATAAAGCACGGCCTATTTAAATTACGATGACGCTTTTTGGTGAGTGTGTGCAGCTGCAACAAACCCTTCAAACAGCGGGTGACCATCACGTGGTGTTGACGTGAATTCCGGGTGGAATTGCGCGGCAATAAACCAAGGGTGATCTTTATTCTCGATAATTTCGACTAGTTTCTTATCTTCAGATAAACCAGTGAAACTTAAGCCTGCTTTTTCAAGCTGCTCTACAAAGTGGTTATTCACTTCGTAACGGTGACGGTGACGTTCAACAATTTCGTCACTACCGTACACTTCACTTACTTTAGAACCCGGTGTTAAGTGACACTTCTGTGCACCTAAACGCATAGTACCACCTAGGTCAGATTGCTCATCACGGATTTCAACGTTACCGTCAGCATCTTGCCATTCAGTGATTAAACCAACAACTGGGTGTGCTGATTTAGCGTTAAACTCTGTTGAGTTTGCATCTTCAAGGCCTGCAACGTTACGCGCATATTCAATAAGCGCTACTTGCATACCTAAACAAATGCCTAAGTAAGGAACTTTGTTTTCACGTGCATATTTAGCCGCTAAGATCTTACCTTCAACACCACGGCCGCCGAAGCCACCTGGAACTAAGATAGCATCAAGGTGAGAGAGTAACTCAGTACCTTTGCTTTCTAAGTCTTGTGAATCAACGTATTCGATGTTCACAGTTAAACGGTTTTTCAGACCTGCATGCTTTAATGCTTCGTTTACTGATTTATATGCATCTGGTAGTTCGATGTACTTACCAACCATACCAATTGTCACTTCACCTGTTGGGTTAGACTCTTGGTATAACACTTGTTCCCACTCAGATAAATCTGCTTCTGGGCACTCAAGATAGAAACGACGACATACGAAGTTATCTAATTCTTGTGACTTAAGTAACGCAGGGATCTTATAGATGCTTTCTACGTCTGGTAATGAAATAACAGCTTTCTCTTCAACGTTAGTGAAAAGTGCGATCTTCGCGCGCTCGTTATTTGGTAATTTACGATCAGAACGACAGATCAAGATATCTGGTTGGATACCAATCGAACGTAATTCTTTTACTGAATGTTGTGTTGGCTTAGTTTTAACTTCACCTGCAGGGCCTAAGAATGGCACTAGCGTAAGGTGGATAAACAATGCGCGCTCACGGCCAATTTCAGTGCCAAGCTGACGAATTGCTTCTAAGAATGGTTGTGACTCGATGTCACCAACTGTACCGCCAATTTCAACGATTGCTACATCGCGACCTTCAGCACCGTCGTATACACGTTGCTTAATGTCGTTTGTGATGTGTGGAATAACCTGAATTGTTGCACCAAGGTACTCACCACGACGCTCACGTCGTAATACATCTTCATAAACACGACCTTGTGTGAAGTTGTTGCGGCTAGTCATCTTGGTACGGATGAAACGCTCATAGTGACCTAAGTCAAGGTCAGTCTCTGCACCGTCTTCAGTTACAAATACTTCACCGTGCTGAATTGGGCTCATAGTGCCTGGGTCAACGTTAATGTAAGGATCCAGCTTTAAAATAGTCACGTTAAGACCACGTGCTTCTAAAATAGCGGCTAATGACGCTGCTGCAATACCCTTACCCAACGAAGAAACAACCCCGCCAGTTACGAAGATAAATTTTGTACTCATGCGAACCCTAGAATATCAGGAATTAAAAGGAATAATATAGAATCAAGACGGGGCGATATTATAGCAAAGGGGCTGCTATCAATCCAGATAAAATTAGCAAATAAGTGAACAAAAAACGAGCTTGGTTACACTGTACCCAAGCTGTATCATGAGTGACTTAGTTTGCTTGCTTTTTAATGGCTTCCCATGCGTTGTCCATTTCTTCGAGGCTAGCCGTTTCTAAACTCTGGCCACGTTCACCTAAGTAAGCAGCCACTTTTTCAAAGCGTGACGCGAACTTAGCATTGGCACTTCGTAATAATTGCTCAGGATCGCGCTTAATATGACGGGCAACATTCACTGTTGCAAACAGTAAATCACCCAGCTCTTCTGCACTGTGCTCTGAATAAGGATCGTGAGCCAGCGCTTCTTTTACTTCGTCTACTTCTTCAGCAACTTTATCGAGCGCACCATGATAACTTGGCCAATCAAACCCTAGGCTTGCTACACGCTGTTGAATCTTCTTCGCTTTTGATAACCCCGGCATAGCATCAGGAATGTCTTGCCACAGGCTCATTTGTGGTGAAGCTGCTTTTTCTGCTCGCTCTTGTGCTTTAATAGCCTGCCACTGCTCAGAAAGCTCAGCGTCAGTCAGCTCACTTTGCTCTGCAAAGACATGGGGATGACGACGAACTAATTTATCATTAAGCGTATTAGCCACATCGGCAAAATCAAATAATCCTTGCTCTTTGGCAAGTTGAGCATAAAAGATGACTTGAAACAGTAAATCGCCAAGTTCACTTTTAAGCTCAGTAAGCTCACCTTTTTCAATGCAATCTGCTACTTCGTAAGCTTCTTCAAGGGTATGCGGCACTATTGACTTAAAGTCTTGTTTTAAATCCCACGGGCACCCAGATTCTGGGTCCCGTAGTTTGGCCATAATAGCAAGCGACTGCTCAATTGCCTGTTTATCACACATTACGAATGACCACGCTTTGCATCATGTACACCTTCGATTTGATGTAACTTAGACAATAAGCGGTTGGTGCTTGATAAGTCATGTACTTCAACCTGCATTGAAAACAGCGCAAGCTGCTTATCTTCAACCGTGTTGACGTTCATGTTCAGCACATTCACTTTTTCGTTTGCAAGCACTGAGCTGATATCTCGAATAAGGCCTGAGCGATCGGTCGCTTCAACTTTAATCGTTAATGAGTAAGAGCCATTGACATCGTCTGACCAACTTACTGATATCACCCGCTCAGGATGCTTTTCACGAAGTTTCTCAAACGAATCACAATCTTCACGGTGAACTGCAATCCCTCGGCCTTGCGTAATGTAGCCAATAATTTCATCGCCCGGCACAGGTCGGCAGCATTTAGCAACATGGCTCATTAAGCTACCTACCCCATCAACAACAATACCGTTCTTATCGCCGGTGACACTTTTTGGTTTTTTAAACTTAATTTGTGGTTCGTCATGCTCACGGTCACTAATAAAGTTTAATAACTGGTTTAAGCGAACATCCCCAGCACCTACCGCAACCATAAGGTCGTCAAGGCCTTTAAGGTTAAAACGCTCAATAGCTGGCGCTAGATCTTTAGTTGTTAAATCTAGTTTTTGCAGCTCAGTTTCGAGTATTTCTTTACCGGCACTTAGGTTTTTATCGCGATCAAGCTGCTTAAACCAATGATGGATTTTAGAGCGTGCTCGTGAAGACTTAATATAACCTAGCGATGGGTTTAACCAATCACGGCTTGGGTTAGGTTGCTTTTGAGTTAAAATTTCAACCTGATCGCCGGTGCTTAATTGGTGAGTAAACGGCACAATTTTGCCAAACACTTTTGCGCCAATACAACGATGCCCTACATTTGAGTGAATGTAATAAGCAAAATCAAGTGGTGTTGCACCCAGCGGCAAATCGAAAATATCCCCTTTAGGCGTAAACACATAAACACGGTCTTCTACTACTTGGTTTTTAAGCTCTTCCGCTAAGTCACTGCCATCAACAACTTCTTCTTGCCATTGCAGTAACTTACGTAACCAGCTAATTTTTTGCTCGTAGCCTGAACCACGTCCTGGCAATGCACCTTCTTTGTACATCCAGTGCGCAGCAACACCTAGCTCAGCATCTTGGTGCATTTCGCTCGTACGAATTTGAATTTCAACGGTTTTACCTTCTGGGCCAAATACCACGGTATGAATTGACTGATAACCGTTTTGCTTAGGTGTTGCGATGTAATCATCAAATTCTTTATTTAAATGGCGCCAGTTTGTATGCACGATACCTAATGCCGCGTAACAATCTTGCAGGCGCTCTACCACTATGCGCATAGCGCGAATATCAAAAAGCTGGTCGAACTCGTAGTTCTTCTGTGCCATTTTTTTGTAGATGCTGTAGATATGCTTAGGGCGGCCATACACCTCACCTTCAATACCCGCTTCAGCCAAGCGTGTTTTGACTAAAGCAACCATGTTCTCCATGTATGCTTCACGGGCAAGGCGCTTATCATCAAGCTGTTTGGCGATATTTTTATAGGTATCTGGGTGCAAATAACGGAACGAAAGATCTTCAAGTTCCCATTTAAGCTGACCAATCCCTAATCGGTTAGCTAGGGGCGCAAAAATGTCGCGTGTTTCTTTAGCGGCAATGACACGCTCTTCTTCACTTGCGTCTTTAACATCACGCAGGTGACACACTTGCTCTGCAAGTTTAATCACTACGGCGCGCACATCTTCAACCATGGCTAACAGCATACGGCGAATATTATCGATTTGTACTGTGCCTTTTCCTTGATGGGCTAAGGTGCTGATGGTAGCCATTTGGCTTACGCCTGTTAATAATAACGCAACGTGATTACCCAGCTTTTCGGTGACTGTCTCAATTGAGATTTTTTCGGCTAAAAAATAAGGCGTTAAAAAAGCAGTGGCAAGTGAGTCTGCATCTAAATTTAGCTCAGCTAAAATCTCCACCATTTCAATGGCTGTGTTTTCACGTTTTGCATCATCGCAGTGCAGGCACAGTTGGTGAGCCTGCTCTAATAAGGTATGTTTGTCTTCTGTTAGCGCTAACAGCTCGATACGGCTGGCAAAATCACTCGGCTTAGTTAGCTGATGTGACTGTCTAGTGGCTACCATGTGCGCTTTACCTCCTGTGAAATAACGCCATCGTTTCAATATGCCCGGTATGCGGGAACATATTCATAAGCCCAATTTTTTCAATGCTAAAGCCTGCTTGTAAAATAATCGCACTGTCACGGGCTAAAGTAACAGGATCACAAGAGACATATAAAATCGTTTTAAACTGAGTAAGTGGTAACTGCTCTAAAATAGCCATTGCGCCAGTACGTGATGGATCAAGAACTAACACGTCAAGTTCGGCACTAAACCAAGCAGCTGATTGCATTGATTTTGTTAAATCAAAACAATAAAAATCGGTATTCGACAATGAGTTAGTTTGCGCATTTTGTTTTGCTAATGCAACCGCAGAATCGACCCCTTCAACACCAATAACATATTTAGCATACTTTGCAATCAATAATGAAAAGTTACCAATGCCACAAAATAAATCCAATACCTGCTCATGACCTTGTAAATCAAGCCACTGTTTTGCTTGATGCAGCATAGCTTGATTCACTTGCGGGTTAACTTGAATAAAGTTTTCAAGGCCAAACTCAAAGCGTAAATCATAAGCTGGTATCTGGTAGTACGGCATTGGATGGTCACTGTGATCAATTTCACCACTTTGTGATTGCCACACAACACGCCAGCTATATTCATCACACGCCGCTACGACTATGGCTTTTAACTCTGCATTAATAGCTTTGGTATGCCTAATAACCACAAAGGCCGCATTATCGGCTTCACATAATTGTAAGTGACTAATACTACTAAGACCTGAATGGCTGTTGATAAGAACATCAAAAACTGAAAAAACGTCTTTAAAAGTGCTGCTCAGCACATCACAGCTTTCAATACTCACCAATTGTTTAGAGCCTTGAGCTCGATATCCTACGCGCATTTTCTTTGCAGCTTTGTCATGCATTACAGCAATACGCGCAGAGCGACGGTAATGGCGCTCTTCACTAAGCAGAGGTGCTTGCCAATTTAAGTCATCAGCTTTGGCAAACTTGCTAAACAGCTGACTAACCGCAGCTTGCTTCTCAACCAATTGTTGCTCTGCATTAAGGTGCTGTAGCTGACAACCACCACAAACCTGATAATGCTGACAAAAAGGAGTAACCCTATGCGCTGAGGCTGATAATACTTTTTTACAATCAGCACTGGCAAAACGTGCCTTATCTTCAATCAATAACGCTTTTACTTCTTCACCCGGCAAAGCACCATTAACAAAACAGACTTTATTTCCCTGCTTAGCAACGCCCCGCCCTTGGTGATCCATAGCAGTGACATTGAGGGTTAGCATTTTTTGCGAAACGGATTTCTTTTTGGCTTTGAAAATCTGTGCCATCGGGCAACACCTTAATTATTGATAAAGCGGGAGTAAGTATATACTCTTAAACAACGATAATAATGATAACAACATTCTTTATGACTAAATTTGGCTTACGTGACTCAGTCTTAACCCTTACACTTATACCGACTGTGATCATAGGCTTGTTGCTGGGCGGTTATTTTACAATAAATCGTTACATTGAGCTCGATGAAATTTTGTATCAACAGGGCGTGACTATTATTGAGCCCCTCGCCATTGCTGTTGAGCAACCATTAATAAAGCGTGATAAAGCCTTATTAACTCGCTTAGTTAGTCATACACATAACAAACACTCCCCTGCTATCCAATCTATTGCTATTTTTGATGAAAACAATGAGTTAGTGATTTTTAGTAAATACCAAAGTGAATTCAAAGAAATTGTTAGCAGCAATGCAAACAGCATGGATGGCATTCAAGTACAAAATTCTGAGCACTATTTAACATTTTCTACTGCCATAATTAATCATAGCCGCCAAGACATGATTTGGAATCATCACAGCTACCAAGCATCGCTAGGCACTGTGGTGATCATGCTCAACAAACAACAAGCCATTATTGGCCAGCAACGGGCATTATTAGTCAGTGGCGTGGTAATTTTACTCGCGCTCATACTTGCCACCGTATTAGCGTTTAGATTAACTCGCATGTTTATTCAGCCTCTTAATAAGTTAGTACTAGCTACCGACAAACTCATTGAAGGTAAAGTAGACACAGGGCTTGATCAAAAAATGTTTGGCGAGTTTGAGCTCTTACGCACAGGTTTAAATACCATTTCAGAAACTATGGTTGTGCAACGTGATGAGATGCAAAAGCACATTGACCAAGCAACCTCTGATTACCGCGAAACACTTGAACAATACGAAACCCAAAATATTCAGTTAAGTATTGCTAAAAAAGATGCACAAGACGCGAACCGAGTAAAATCAGACTTTTTAGCTAAAATGAGTCACGAATTACGCACACCTTTAAATGGTGTAATAGGTTTCACGCGCCAGCTTTATAAAACCCCGCTGAATAAGCATCAAAAAGATTACCTAGATACCATTGAACTGTCGGCCAATAGCTTACTTACAATTATCAGTGATATTTTAGACTTTTCGAAATTAGAAGCCGGTGCCATGGAGCTTGAGTCAATGCAATTCCAGCTCCGTGACAATATTAATGAAGTTATGACTTTGCTGGCACCTAGTGCTCACGAAAAGCAACTCGAGCTTTCAATATTTATCCACCCGCAAGTACCTGACAACCTAACCGGCGACCCGACCCGCTTTAAACAAATTTTGATAAACCTATTAAGTAATGCCATTAAATTTACTGAAAAAGGATCAATCAAGGTTGATGTTGGCTACCGGTTATTAGATGAAGAACGTGCTTCTATTTTGGTGTCTGTCACTGACACCGGTGTGGGTATCCCAATGGATAAACAAGATGCGCTATTTACACCATTTGGCCAAGCAGACTCCAGTATCACCCGTAAATTTGGTGGCACAGGTCTTGGTTTAATCATCACTAAGCATATTGTTGAAGCGATGAATGGCCGCATTACTCTAAACTCAGCACCTGGTAATGGTACCTGCTTTACGTTCAATGCCGTATTCAGAACGCCAAGTAACTCAATTACTAGTGACTTACCGACTCAATCACTGATCAATAAACGTATTTTGTATCTTGAGCCTCATGAGCATACCCATCAAGCAACGTTATCGCTACTGCATGAATGGCAAACTCGTGTAACCGCCTGCATGGATGAAGAAAGCTTCTTAAATGAGATCAACAAAGACTTCAGCTACGATATTTGTATTATTGGCCATACCGCTACTATTGACGATATGCAGCAACTTAAGAGTTATGTAAAAGCAGTGCGTCCTGTCACTGATTATTTATACATAATGCTTAATACGGTTTCGCATAATATGCGCGAAGCCTTTGTCGGTAGCGGTGCAGATGCTTGCTTAAGTAAACCGCTTAACCACCGTAAATTATGTGAGGTACTTGCTGCGCCTTACCGCCTTGACCATCCAGTGCATAACATTGAGCAAGGTGATGAAAAATTATTACCACTTAAAGTACTGGTTGTTGACGATAACGATGCCAACCTAAAACTAATTTGCACCTTACTTGAAGAACAAATTGAGCTCATAGATACCGCACATAATGGCTCACAAGCTTACAGCTTAAGTAAAAGCCATAAATATGACTTGATCTTCATGGACATCCAAATGCCAATTATGGATGGTATTACCGCATGTAAACTTATTCGCGAGTCATCTCTCAATGAAGATACACCCATCATTGCAGTGACTGCTCACGCCCTAGCAGGTGAAAAAGAGCAACTTCTTAAAGATGGCTTTAAAGGTTACTTAACTAAGCCTATTGATGAGGACATGCTTAAACAAATAATTAGCGATCATAGCCCGCAATCGCCAATTAATCGTGAACGTAGCAAAACTGCCGCAGTTGACTCAGAACCTCCATTTGAAAGTGCCCGCCTCGATTGGCAACTGGCACTTCAACGCGCAGGCGGAAAAGAAGAACTAGCGCTTGAAATGCTTAATATGTTGTTACTCAGCGTGCCTGAAACCTTGCGCCTACTCAATGAAGCTATAGAAAAAGAAGATTGTGAACATGTACTTAGCATAGTGCACAAGTTCCATGGAGCATGTTGTTACACAGGCGTACCAAAACTAAAATCACTTGCCGAAACACTCGAGACAGCTTTAAAAGGCGATTGCGATTTAAATTACATTGAGCCTGAACTATTTGAGCTTGTTGATGAGCTGAATAATTTGTTAAGTGATGCAGGTATGGTTGAGCAACAACGATAAAAGAACACCCAATAAATTATATAAAGGAATATATTAATGAAAAACTCTTTAATACTAGCTGGCAGTTTGTTTGTCTTTGGTTGCGCATCAACCTCAGACAAACCAGTAAAATTAGAGTATGCGGATTTAGCTGTTAGCTCTAATGAAATGGAGTCAGCAAAATGGCAACAGCTTGAACGCTTTCCTGCCAGATACCCAAAAAAAGCAGTTATCCAAGCAAAAGAAGGTTGCGCAACTATTGAGTATGTCATTACGCCACAAAATGAGATTAGAGATATTCAGGTAGTTGCCTCAACTAACTCTGTATTTGCCGACGCAGCAAAAGATGTAATCACTAATTGGCACTGGAATGAGCTGGCGAAAAATATTACTGATAAAGCGGTGAAAACCCAAACTCGCTTTGACTTTTGTTTTGACACACCTGAGCAATCTTGCAAAGAGCTAAAACCTAACTATTCATGCCCTAGTTCAGATATTATTTATTCCACGGGTACACGCATAGTGAAGTATTAAAGGGAGCTTGCTTTGTATTTTATCTTACTTATCGTCTTTAGTGCTATTTCACTCACTTGGTTTTTCCTCCGCTATAAAAAACTAAGTATAGAAGCTAATAATTACGTAAAAACCAATTACACAGAGCAGTGGCAAGAATACGAAAGTAAAGCCCGTTTAATGAAAGCTAAACCTAACTCAATGGTTTTTTATTCAATTAAAAAAGGTGAATTGTCGGCCGTAGATGATGATATTTTAAAAAGCTTTAAGAAAAAACATCAATACACAGTGACCCTACTCTGCCTATCGCCACTGTTATCATCCTTTCTCTCAGAGTTTATTGTTTATCTGAGTAAATAAAAAACGCGGTGGATATCATATCCACCGCGTTCAGTATTCAAAGCTTCCTGGCTCTTATTAAAGGCGTCAGCTTAAAGTCTTGCTTCAATCATTAGACGTTTCATATCGCTGACTGCTTTTTCTAAACCATCAATCGCTGCACGGGCAATAATCGCATGACCAATGTTTAACTCATAAATTTCTGGCATTGCCGCAATAGGTTTTACATTGTGATAATGAAGACCATGGCCGGCATTAACGATTAAACCTAAGCTATCAGCATATTGTACGCCACTACGAATACGCTCAAGCTCAGTGTGAAGCTCTTCGTCATTTTCAGCATCAGCATAAGCACCTGTGTGAATTTCAACGTATGGAGCATTACACGCTTTTGCAGCGTCAAGTTGTGCGTTGTCGGCATCAATGAATAACGAGACCTTAATTCCTGCAGCTGTTAGCTTTTCTGTTGCTGCTTTTACTTTTTCAAAGTTACCAACAACATCTAGGCCGCCCTCAGTGGTGAGCTCTTCACGCTTTTCAGGCACTAAACAAACATAAGCAGGTTTCACTTCAAGGGCAATGTCGATCATTTCATCGGTCACTGCAATTTCAAGATTCATACGTGTTTGAATCGTTTTTGCCATCACATATACGTCGCGGTCTTGAATATGACGGCGGTCTTCACGCAAATGAATGGTGATACCATCTGCACCAGCATGCTCTGCAACAGCTGCAGCATGCGCAGGATCTGGGTAACTCGTGCCACGCGCTTGGCGTAAAGTGGCAATGTGATCAACGTTTACACCAAGAAGAATATCTTTCATTTTTTTACCTGTTTAAAACAACGATTCAAGGCTGAATAACAGCCTACTTAATAAATAACTCACGGCTTTTTAATGGCTTTTTACCAAGTAAAGGCTTGAGTAGGTATCGACTTAATTGCTTTGCCATATATAACACATCAGGGGCGCTAAAGTCATGAGCTGCTATGGCATTTAATTGCTTTCCTGAAAAGCCACTATGGGGGTCGTCATGCAGCAAGAAACCGTATTCAGCAAAGTACTGGTAATTTGCTGCATCGTTAATTTCATCACCTTCGGCATCAACACTAAAATCAACGCCATAACCAAGCATCTCAAGTAACTGAAACTCATAAGAACGCAGCACAGCTTGTAGGTTTTTAGTGGTTGATAACTCGTCTAGATGCTGTTTATAAAGATGATATACACTTTCCATCGGCTCATTGATAGGTACGATACGATTGGTTAATTCGTTCATATAGAAGCCGCAATAAAGCTCGGTACCCTGCAACATAGTTTGCCGGCCATGGGGTTCAAAACGATTAATGTATTTTAAATCAGACTTGCCGCTATATTGCACGAGCAGAGATTGGAAAGGTTGTAACTGTGCTTTATGTTTAGTGGCCTGGCGACCACTAACACGGGCCAGCATTCTCAGCTGACCTACGCCTTCTACCAGCATATCGAGCATGACTTGCGAGTCGCTAAATGGACGTCGGTGCAGCAAGTATGCTGTGTAGAATTCGCTATCCATGGCGTGTAAGGCTTTACTTAGTCTTCACCATAGCCAAGGCTACGTAGCGCACGCTCATCGTCGGCCCAGCCAGACTTCACTTTAACCCAAAGTTCTAAAAACACTTTGTTATCAAGCATGTCTTCAAGGTCTTTACGAGCTTCACGGCCAATGACTTTCAACTTTTCGCCTTTATTGCCGATCACCATACGCTTTTGCGTTTCACGCTCAACGAGGATCAAACCATTAATTTGCCAAACACCGTTTTCTTGCCATTTAAATTGCTCGATCTCTACAGTGACTGAATATGGTAGCTCATCACCCATAAAGCGCATCAGCTTTTCACGGATCACTTCAGCCGCCATAAAGCGCATTGAACGGTCTGTTACGTAATCTTCAGGGAAGTAAAACTCACAAAGCGGTAAACGCTTTTTCACTTCATCTTTGATTAAATCAATATTTTTACCCTGCTTTGCAGAGACCGGCATAATAGCCACAAAATCAAATTTACCACCTAAAAACTGCATGTGCGGAAGCACTAAATCACGGTCTTTAACTTGGTCAATTTTATTCATCACTAATAATACTGGACGACCGCTCTGACGTACTTTATTTAGTACCATCTCATCGTCTTCGTTCCAGTGTGTGCCTTCAACCACAAAGATGATCAGTTCTACATCGCCAATTGAGCTTGATGCAGCACGGTTCATTAAACGGTTAATAGCGCGTTTTTCTTCGACGTGTAAGCCTGGTGTATCCACATAAACAGCTTGGTATTTACCTTCGGTATGAATACCCATGATACGGTGACGTGTGGTTTGTGGCTTACGTGAGGTAATAGACACCTTTTGCTCAACAATATAGTTAAGTAAGGTTGATTTACCTACATTTGGGCGGCCAACAATGGCAACCATACCGCAGTGCGTATCTAGCTCTGCAGGTTCTTTGCTAATTAAATCATCAAGATTCATTTTTAAGTATCTTTAAGGCTTTTTCAGCGGCTTTTTGCTCAGCTTTACGACGTGAGCTACCTACTGAGATAATGCTATCCATCCCTTCAACAATACATTCAACCGTGAATGTTTGATTGTGCGCTTGGCCTTTTGTATCAATTACAGTGTAGCCAGGTAACGATAATTTGCGCGCTTGTAAGTACTCTTGAAGTAATGTTTTTGGATCTTTTTGATTTAAGCCCGGCGAAATTGCATCAAGACGCGACTCGTACCAGCTTAAAATTAACTCACCACATTGTTCAATGTTTGAGTCTAAGAACACCGCACCAATGATCGCCTCAACGGCATCAGCAAGGGTTGATTCACGGCGAAAACCACCGCTTTTAAGCTCACCTGGACCTAAGCGTAAGTAATCACCTAAGCCAAACTCTAGGCCAAACTCAGCCAACGTTTGACCACGAACTAGGGTCGAACGCATGCGGCTTAAATCACCTTCGCGTGCTTTTGGAAATTTAGTGTAAAGTGCATTCGCAATCACAAAGCTCAAAATCGAATCACCTAAAAACTCTAAGCGCTCGTTGTGTTGGCCTTTATGACTGCGGTGCGTCATTGCCTGCTCAAGCAAAGCTTGATCAGTAAATGTATAACCTATTTTGTTGTATAACTCTGTTACGTTTTTTTTCATCGTTACTGAATATTACCTAGGCGTTCAAAACGAACACCAGTTGGAACCCAGCCTGGTAAAAAGTCATCTGGGCCATTCTCAAATTCAAAACTCATCCATATAAAGACGGCTTTACCTACCAAGTTTTCTTTAGGTACAAAGCCCCAAAAGCGACTGTCTTGGCTATTATCACGGTTATCACCCATCATGAAATAATGATCGGCAGGAACAACCCACTCGTCTGAGCGTGTACCTGGTTGTTGATAATAACGGCCTTTCATTTCAGGAGCTTGCGGGTTAATTAAAATATTATGATTCAATGTGCTTAGGTTTTCTTCTAAACGCACTAAATTCATAGAACCCTGCTTGAACTCGTCACTATTGAGGATTTCCATATCAATTTTGTTGTATTCGTTACACAGCAAATCACCTTGCTGCGTTACACCTTCGGCACATTTTGGCTGAATATAAAGGTGTTTATTGCGATATACAATTTTATCGCCCGGTAAACCAATCGTACGTTTAATGTAATCTACGCGCTCGTCTAATGGGTATTTAAATACCACAATATCACCACGTTCAGGTTCATCAACATCAACTAACTGGCTACGCCAAATAGGATCTTTAACGCCATATGAGTACTTCTGAACTAAAATGAAGTCGCCCACTAATAAGGTTGGCATCATTGAACCTGATGGAATTTGAAACGGTTCAAAAATGAAAGAGCGAAAAATAGTGATCGCTGCAATCATCGGAAAAATTGACTTTGCCGTTTCAGTGATACTTGGCTCAGGCGCAATTAATGCAGCGGTTTCCTCGTCTAATTCACCACCTGCTGCGTTTTGAGCAAGGGCAATGCGTTGCTGACGCTTTGGCGCAAACATAAAGTGGTCTATTAACCAAATTAATCCTGAGCCTAGCGTTAACAACACTAAGAAAATAGAAAAGTAACCCGCCATGCATTAATTCCTTTATTTACTTCTAATTATTTACCAACTTTAAGGATAGCTAAGAATGCATCTTGAGGTACTTCAACGTTACCTAGTTGCTTCATTCGCTTTTTACCTTCTTTTTGTTTTTGTAGCAGTTTCTTCTTACGGCTCACGTCACCACCGTAACATTTCGCGATTACGTTTTTACGTAATTGCTTAACTGTTGTACGGGCAATAACATGCTGACCAATCGCTGCTTGAATCGCAATATCAAACTGCTGACGTGGAATTAAGTCTTTCAGTGCTTCAGCTAACTGACGACCACGTGATTGTGCAATATCGCGGTGTACAATAATCGCTAACGCATCAACACGCTCACCATTAATTAATACGTCAACACGTACCATGTCTGAAGCTTGGAAATGCTTAAAGTTATAATCAAGCGATGCAAAACCACGGCTTGTTGATTTTAACTTATCAAAGAAGTCCATAACTACTTCAGCCATCGGTAATTCGTACGTCACCGCAACTTGCTTACCATGGTAGCTCATTTTAGTTTGTACACCACGCTTTTCAACACAAAGCGTAATTACATTACCTAAAAATTCTTGCGGAACTAATATGTTAGCTTCAACAATTGGCTCACGGATTTCAAGAATATTATTCACCGGCGGTAAGTCAGACGGGTTATCAACCTGTTGAGTTCCATCTTTTGTCTCTACTTCGTAGATTACTGTTGGCGCAGTGGTAATAAGGTCAATGTCGTATTCACGCTCAAGACGCTCTTGAATGATTTCCATGTGTAGCATACCTAAGAAGCCACAGCGGAAACCAAATCCTAGTGCTGTTGAATTTTCTGGCTCGAAGAATAACGACGCATCGTTCAAGCTTAATTTATCAAGTGCATCACGGAATGACTCATAGTCATCTGATGAAATTGGGAACATACCTGCATAAACTTGTGGTTTAATGCGTTGGAAGCCCGGTAAACGCTCTGGAGCAGAATTACGTTGTAAAGTGATGGTATCACCTACAGGTGCACCATGGATTTCTTTAATACCCGCAATAACAAAGCCTACCTCACCGGTTTTTAAGAGGCCCGTGTTAGTTTGCTTTGGTGTGAAAATACCCACTTTATCTGCGATATGAACTTGATCATTCGACATGATCTTAATTTTATCGCCCGCGCGTAATTCACCGTGCTTAATACGTACTAATGATACAACGCCTTGGTATGGGTCAAACCATGAGTCAATGATAAGCGCTTGTAGTGGCTCATCTTTGTCACCTTCTGGTGGCGGAATATCTTTAACAATGATTTCTAATACTTCTTCAATACCAATACCAGTTTTAGCACTACATTGCACAGCATCTAGGGCATCGATACCAATGATGTCTTCAATTTCTTCTGCTACACGAAGTGGATCGGCTTGTGGTAAGTCGATCTTATTTAGAACTGGAATAACTTCTAAGTCCATTTCGATTGCTGTGTAGCAGTTAGCTAAGGTTTGAGCTTCTACACCTTGACCCGCATCAACAACTAAAAGTGCACCTTCACAGGCTGCAAGTGAACGTGATACTTCGTATGTGAAGTCAACGTGTCCTGGCGTGTCGATAAAGTTTAACTGGTATGTTTCGCCGTCTTTAGCTTTATAATTTAGCGTTACACTTTGCGCTTTGATGGTAATACCACGCTCACGCTCAATGTCCATTGAGTCTAACACCTGCTGCTGCATTTCACGGTCTGTTAAACCACCACAAACTTGGATAAGACGGTCAGAGAGAGTCGATTTACCATGGTCAATATGGGCGATGATCGAAAAATTACGGATATGCTTCATAAACTGGATTCTAAACTTCTATATAAAATGGACTAAGTGTATAAAGCGACAATTTTACATTTAATTGGCTTTAATCACCATCTATTTGAGTGAAAGGAATAGTAATTGGGTGAATTTTTATTACTTTAATATCATGCTTAAGGCTCTTAACCCTTGATTTTGCTATCGCATAGCCCGTTAAGCCACCAATCACGGCGGCTAAAATTTGCCAGCCTTCTGTAAGCGAAAAAGCCGAAAAAGCGATTAAAGCAAACCCTAAACTAAACAAAAGGGGTAGCATGTAAACAGCCATAGCGTGTTTAACTAAGTGGCTATCATCGAGTGCTAAAGTTACTTTTTGCCCTACTTGTAGCTCTTTTTCGAAGGTATAAGGAAAGGTTTTTTTAGCTGTTCCAAACAGCTTTGCAAAAACTTGCGAGCCACAACGACCATTACAGCCGGCACAGGCTTGCTTTTGTTCTGCTTCTAAATTCGCTGTCGTGCCTTTTACCGACACGACAGTGAGTGTTTGTTCAATCATGATTTAAAGAGGTCGCGCTACCGACTCAGCTATAGCTTTGGCTGTCATAGCAGGGATATTACCAACAACCGATACATCAAAGCTACCACCATTATGTACATACACAGTCGTTGCGCCTGACGTTAAAGCACCGCTTGCGCGCTTACCCGGTAAGGGTCTTTGAATAAAAACAGACACTTCAACAAACCCATCTGAGTATAAATAATAGTCAGCAAGTTCATTATTTAAATCAAGTTTATGACGATCTGACTTTAATAGCTTAAAGCCATCTGGCAACCAACCAATTTTCCAATCATTCGCTGCGCTGTCTTCATTATTGGCTAAATCGTTAGTCGCAAGCACCGCAGGAAAGTCACGATTTTGCATTTCAACTAACATAGGAGCAGGCTGCTCTGTTACGCTGATATGAGTTAACTGTAACTGCTCAAGCATCTCACCTTTGTGATTCACATAGGCAGATTTAAGTAACAACGAAGACTCAGTATCTAACCAAATCCAATAGTTATATTTGTATTCATCTTTTGACTCGATGCGCACTAACTGTGCTGAGCGCCCTGCAATACGGCCTTTTCCGCCAAGCACAAAATCATAGTGAGCGCTTAGTCGGTTAATATCTTTAAAAAGTACTTCAGGAATTGGCCCAGCAATAGAGTCTGTTTTAACTGAATAAGGCTCTGAATGAGGCTCAAAATAGGTAACTTGATCGTCAACGCGCACCATTTCTAGGCCAGCGCCGTTAAGTAAACTTAGATGCTCAAGTTCAATATCACCTTGTTTTGCATGTAACCAGCGATAAGGTTCCATAGCTTGGCCTTTTACAACCACAAATGATGCGTCAAAGTTGCGAGTATGAACGGCCGTAGCCATATCATTTAATAAAGTCTTGGCGGGATTTTCGTCGCTGGCAATGGCTGGAGCCGTTAATACCAGCGACAAAATAAAAGTAAAAACTTTCATTTAATTAGTTTTTTTCCTCGTCTGCATTTTCTGCAGTTTGCGATTTTTCTAGCGAATATGCAACACGTGCTTGACGTTGGTGCTCAAGAACTAATGCACCAATACGCTGCTGTTGTAACTCACGTAAACCTTGCTCTGCATTTTCTAATGCAGGTTGCTCTGATGAGTAACTTACGGGAGAAGCCATACCTGTTAATGGTACTGTTTGTAATGTTGGAATGTCACTTTGCGGTGACTCGGTGTTTTGTGGCAATGTTTGTACGCCCACAATCGCAAACATAGCAACACTAGCAGCAATAGCCACTTGGGCAAATGGACGACGCCAATTAAATGCTACCACGTTATCTGTGCCTGTTGCCGCCACGATTTCTTCGCTTTTTGGTGCCGTTGTTTTATTCGCGAAATCTGCGTAAACAGGTTCTTGCTCAAGTGATTCTGCCACTGCATCTGCAATGTCAAAATTAAAAGCGTTGTTATTTGCCTCAGCACGCATTACATCACCAATCATTGCGTAACGACCAAATGTAGATACATCGTCGTTTGTGATCGCTTGATCAGTTAACTGCTGCTCGCCGTCAAGTAACGCGGACAACTGCTCATTATCCAACTTGTTAACGTCTGCTTTTGTCATACTAAGACTCACCTATTAATGGATTCAATTTATTATCAATCGCCTCACGGGCACGGAAAATACGTGAACGCACCGTTCCCACAGGGCAATCCATAACCACGGCTATTTCTTCATAGCTCATACCTTCAATTTCACGAAGGGTAATCGCGGTTTTAAGATCTTCAGGCAAACTATCAATCGTATTAAAAATTACAGCACGTACTTCGTCACTTAATAACAGGTTTTCTGGCGATGCGTTTGAACGCATTGCATCTGCACTGTCATAAAATTCTGCTTCTTCGGCATCAACATCGTTAGCTGGGGGTTTACGACCCTGCGCAACTAAGTAATTTTTAGCACAATTTACGGCGATACGGTACAACCAAGTATAAAAGGCGCTATCACCTCTAAAGTTAGGTAAAGCACGGTAGGCTTTAATAAAAGCTTCTTGTGCGACATCAGCAACATCACCTTGGTTTGATACATAACGTGAAATCAAACCTGCAATTTTATTCTGATATTTTCTAACTAATAGGTTGAAGGCGTTTTTATCTCCTTGCTGGACCCTTTTAACTAGCGCTAAATCCAAATCCTGCTCGCTCATTCGAGCCGGTACTCCTCTGTTTGATTCTTGCTTGCTATTCATATACTCGCCATTGTTTACACAAACTCTGACTGCACCATGAATATAAAAGTTCAGTTTAAAATGATTTTTTTATAAAATAGCACGCAAATAAATTGAGTCATACCAATCTTATTACACGACAACCTCAATAACTGCTTAAAAATCAACGGTTATCTAAATTGAATTCACAATTAAAAACAGCTAACAATAAACTGTTTATGTGACGATAAAACTAATAAGATTGGTATAACGTATTAAAATGACTAATAGTGTTAAAGCAAATATGGTACATATACGTATACCACATAAAAATTTATTTGCTCAAACTTTTGGCACTACTAGCCGAGCATTGTAACCGCAAAGACCACAGACATGAACCAAAATAAACATCACATTACTGATGTCGCTATCATTGGCAGCGGCGCCGCTGGCCTTTCTCTTGCTTTATCGCTTGCTAATTACTGTAAGGTGACAGTACTTAGTAAAGGCGCATTAACTGAAGGTTCTACCTTATATGCTCAAGGTGGTATTGCAGCAGTATTTGATAAAAAGAATGACAGTATTGAATCTCATGTTGAAGATACACTCGATGCAGGTGGCGGATTATGTGACCGTGATGCGGTTCACTACACAGCAAGCAATGCTAAAAAATGTTTAAAATGGCTGATTGAGCAAGGCGTACCTTTTGATATGGAGTTCGATTCAAAAGGTAAAGAGCGTTTTCATTTAACTCGCGAAGGTGGTCATAGTCACCGCCGTATTTTACATGCCGCCGATGCAACTGGCCGAGCAGTACAAACAACCTTAATTAGCCAAGTACAAGCACACCCTAACATCACTCTGTTAGAAAACTACAATGCCATTGATTTAATCACAGATAAAAGCTTAGCCAAAAAAGGCAAGCATGTTCACGGCCTGTATGTGTGGAACTGTGTTGATAAAAAAGTTGAAACTATCGCTGCTAAGTTCGTGTCACTGGCAACAGGTGGCGCAAGTAAAGTGTATTTATATACTTCTAACCCTGATGTATCGAGTGGTGATGGTATCGCAATGGCATGGCGTGCAGGGTGCCGTGTTGCCAATATGGAATTTAACCAATTCCACCCAACAAGTTTGTATCACCCAGAGCTGCAAAACTTTTTGATCACAGAAGCAATGCGCGGTGAAGGTGCGTATTTAAAACGCCCTGATGGCACTCGCTTTATGAAAGACTTTGATGAGCGCGAAGAACTTGCCCCTCGCGATATTGTTGCTCGTGCTATCGATTTTGAAATGAAACGCCTTGGTGCGAACTGTGTGTACCTTGATATTAGTCACAAAGACAAAGACTTTATCATTGAACACTTCCCAACTATCTACGCAAAATGCTTAAGTGTTGGCCTCGACATTACGAAAGAAGCCATTCCAGTGGTGCCTGCTGCGCACTATACCTGCGGCGGTGTTATGACCGACTTTAATGGCCGTACAGATTTAGATAACTTATACGCTGTTGGCGAAGTGGCTTATACAGGTTTACATGGCGCTAATCGTATGGCGAGTAATTCGTTACTTGAATGTATCGTGTTTGCTCATGCTGCCGCGAAAGATATTCTGAGCAAAATCGATGCAAGCCCTGCCCTTGAAGCCTTACCACTTTGGGATGAAAGTCGCGTAACTAACTCAGACGAAGAAATTGTTATTACCCACAACTGGCATGAGCTAAGATTATTTATGTGGGATTACGTGGGTATTGTACGCTCAACAAAACGTTTAGAACGTGCGCTTCACCGCGTTGAATTACTGCAGCAAGAAATTCACGACTATTACGCAAACTTTAGGGTTACAAATAACTTATTAGAACTTCGAAACCTAGTGCAGGTTGCAGAGCTTATTATTCGCAGCGCCCTTGAGCGTAAAGAAAGTCGCGGTCTTCATTACACGATTGATTACCCAGAGCAAAACGAGAATCCAACGCCGACAATTTTAACACCTAAGTCGGTTGCTGCACTGCAATAATTGCACGCTTTAAGCGCGAGAAACTTTCTTCATCAACACTGGCTGAGCTTATAATCAGCCAGTGTGATTGATAAAACCCAGCCAATTTAAGCACCACAAAATTAGCAAACACATAACTTTTAGCTGTTATCTGACCTTGAATTTTAAGTTTGTCGTTAACAAACCTGAGCTCTTCTTGCTCTAAAATTATAAAACCCTTTTCAGGCTGTGCTTGTTGGACTTTTTTAAAACTAAGAAAGGCTAAGAAAAAGCACGCTAAACAAGCTAAAAGCTGAGCGAAAACATGCTGGTAAACAAAGCATAAAATGATGGCTGTTAAGCAAAAAAAGACCACAAAGGGTTTGTGGTCTGTGGTGTTATTTGTAACGGTAAACCTATACACGAACTCGGTCTAAAATTAACGCGACCATACCGTTAAGTTCTGGGTCTTTACACTCTTCATGACCCATGAACCATGCGAATAAATCAGGATCATCGCACTCAAGTAAGCGTTGAAAAACGGCTTGCTGTTCTTTTGATAGTGAGTCAAACGCTTCTTCAACGAATGGCATAAATAAAACATCTAGTTCTAACATACCGCGACGGCATGCCCAACGAATACGTTCTTTACTGTGAATTTCAGTCATTTTAAACCTCGTACTTATTTGTCTGCAGTTTACCAAATTGCTATCGAATAAACAGCTATTTAAATTGCTACCCTAACTAAGTTATCATTAGCGCTCATTCATATCGTAAAGAAGGTTTTTATGTCGACTGTTTACGCATGTCCTTTATCTTATTCACTTATCAGCCTAACTGGCAAAGATAAGTTGTCTTACCTTCACGGACAAATTACGCAAGATATCAACAAATTAACTGATGATAACTTCCTTTGGGCTGGCCACTGTAATGCAAAAGGCAAGCTTTGGGGTGTGTTTAGGTTGTTTTCACACCTTGATAGCTATTACCTTGCGGGCTCAAAACCTGAGGTAGAGCAATCGCTAGTCGAGTTAAAAAAATATGCGGTATTTTCGCAAGTAGAAATTCAGCAATCTGAAAAACCGCTAATTGGCTTACTAGGTGATGACCTAACAGCGACTCTAGAAACCTTAGCAATTAATTTTGACGATGAGCACAGCGCAGTCGATTTTGCTGGCGGTAAAGCGTTAAAGCTTGCAGATAACCGCGTATTGCTTATGGTCAACGAAGAATTTAGCTTACCTGATAACGTCACAGCCCTTGATGATGACGCGTTATGGCAACAGGCAGCTATTGCCGCTGGCGAGCCATCTTTAAACAGCGACGCTATTGGCGAATATGTACCGCAAATGGTTAACTTGCAAGCGCTTGGCGGTATCAGTTTCAGAAAAGGCTGCTACACAGGGCAAGAAACCGTAGCCCGTATGAAATACCTAGGCAAAAATAAACGTGCTATGTATATAGTTTCAGGCAAAGCTGAGGGCTTACTTGACGAGCTTGAACTCGAAACACAAATGGGCGAAAACTGGCGCCGTGCTGGCAAGCTTATTAGCCAAAGTTTTAATCAACAAACGCAAACCTTAATGGGTCTGGTTGTGCTTCCTAACGACAATGAAGCAGGCCATATTTTGCGAGCAAAACACCTCCCTCAGGTAGAGTTATCTATTCAAGCTCTGCCTTACTCTCTCGAAGATGAATAAATAGGAATGACTATGATCGTAGCAGCAAACAAAGTGGTAAAAATGCATTATTCAGTATTGGATAATAACAAAAACACCATCGACAACTCTTTCGATGGCGAGCCACTAGTGTTTATCGTTGGCACGGGTTTCTTAATTCCAGGCCTCGAAAATGCGCTATTAGGTAAAGAAGCGGGCGACACATTCAGCGTAACAGTTGAGCCAGAGCAAGGCTATGGTGAGCGTCACGATGACCTAATGCAAGCAGTGCCAAAATCAATGTTTGAAGGTATGGAAATTGAAGTTGGTATGCAGTTCCGCGCTACGACAGACGCTGGCGACCAATCAGTGATGATCATCGAAATCCAAGACGAAGACGTTATTGTCGATGGTAACCACCCTCTTTCAGGTATCACTCTACATTTTGATGTTGAAGTACTTGAAGTACGCGATGCAACTGAAGAAGAATTAGCACATGGTCATGTGCACGGTGAAGGTGGTTGTGGTCACAGCCACTAAACCATTACTATATAAAAAAAGCGCCATTGGCGCTTTTTTTATATCTCAAATTTATGCTTATTCAGCTGCTTTCTGTGCATCCAGTGCAGGCTCTGGTTCTGCAATATGTTCTCTAAGCGCTGCAAGTAAGCCTTCTTGGTCATTGGTTCCTAAGCGATAGTGCGTGCCATCTTTCATCGCCAATTCGACAGCACTAAATCCAGATACGCTGTAAACCCAGCCATCATGCGTGATACGCAGACCAATACCATGACGAAATGAATTACTTACCGCTCGAACAGATTCAATCTCATCAAAAGTCACTGTTTTACCAAATACACCCGGACCGAATGCCCAGCTTACTGTTTTATCGCTCACCTTAATCGTTAAGCCATGAAACAAAAAAGCCACCAGCACTAAGATAGCGCTAAACACCATAAGTGGAATATCTGCACCAATTAAGTTCCAAGCTAAGGCGATAAAGGCGCCAATCCAGCCTAAAATAACAAAAATAAAAATAGCGTACTGTTTATGTTGATACATTCTGAAGTATTCTCTTAAAAGCTATAAACAAAGGTTGCACTCAGCTCAGAATCGTACTTGAGCTTATCTTCCTCTGGTTTTGAGTTATAGCGATACATGTAGGTAAATTTGAGTGATACATCACCCATAATTTTGCTGATCAGGGATGTTTCTGATTTTAAACGCGAGTTTAACCCTGACAACGATTGTTCATAACTGACATCTTGATTAAAGCGAGTACGAGCAGAGACTGTACGCTCCCACTGCAGCGCTAAACGAAGCAGGTAACCTGTTTTTGTTTCATCTTCTTCTGTTGCAGTCTCTTGATCAGCCACCGAGCGGTATAAACCCGGCCCCACATCGATATCGACTTTATTCTTGCTTCCTTGGTAAATGCGGTTACCGTAACCTGTCGCTATGGTGCTCTTAAACTCAAGACCACTAAATTTATCTCGCTCGTAGTCACCATAAATGAAAAATGACTCATTTTTCACATTTAGCTTATAGTTACCTTGGCCCGATACAAAAATACGGTCAGCAGAGACTTCTTCATCGCCGGTTTCTTCATTACGGTCACGTTTGTATAAAGTATCGAGCTTAAATTGGTTACGCCACTTTTCGAAATCTTGGTATAGGTTACCTTTAAGTTTGAAGCTGGTTGAGTTGGTATTACCGCGGCTTACCATAAAACCAAACTCCATATCGCCGTACAGCAACTCGCCTTTATGAATTTTATGGATTTCTTCTTCTGATAATTGCCCGTATTCATGGAAATCTTCAAACGGATCAACAGCAAAAGCCTGCCAACTGCAAACTAGCAGGGCGGGCAAAATAATTCGTTTTATTGAATTAAAACAACTAAAAGTAGAGTCAAACATCGGCTGGAGAGTTATTCGCTATCTTTCCAAAGAATGTGGCAAAACGGTGCATCTTTGTCTCGGCTGATTAAAATTTTCGCAAACAAGATATCTTGATTGTCGAATTCAAGTCCTACTAAGACTTGTACAAATAGCTCAGGTTCAATTTCTAGTGCAACAAAATCTTGCCACTGCTCGTCAGGCTCACCTTCTTCAATAAAGCCAAGCTCTTCTCTGTGCTCGTTAAAGTCAGCAATATCTTGCTCGCTTAAATTATCAGGCGCTAATTCTAAAAATATATCATAAGCCTGATGAGTTACTTCTTCTTCACTGTATAAGCGTGGACCAGCCATTCCTTAAACCTCTGCACATGTGTGTCGCTTTGAATCTGGCTATGATAACAAACCTCTTTTGAGTTTTACCAAAAAAAAAGCCAGGTTGCCCTGACTTTTTTGTAATTAATAACAGATTTTACTCAGTGCTTGCTGTGCCTTTTATTTTTTCACGCATTGATTGCACGAGCGTATAGGATAAAGGAACAAGCAAGGTACCAAAAATGGTTGCAGCTAACATCCCGAATAACACGGTAATACCGAGTGATATTCGACTACCTGCCCCTGCGCCACTTGCAAACACCAGAGGTAATACGCCAAGTACAAACGACAGTGCCGTCATCAACACCGCTCTAAAACGTAATCTTGCCGCGTTAAGAGCCGCTTCAAAAATACTTTTGCCTGCCGCGCGCTCTTCCATAGCAAATTCAACAATCAAAATGGCGGTTTTAGTGGACAGGCCAATCAGTAGCACTAAACCAACCTGCGCATAAATGTTGTTTTCCATACCAATTACATACAGCGCAAGCATGGCACCAAATAATGCCAGAGGCACCGCTGCAATGACCGAGAACGGAATTGTCCAACTTTCGTATTGCGCAACCAAGAATAGATACACAAATACGACCGCTAAGCCAAATAAGATTGGCGCCATGTTACCCGCTTCAATCTCTTGTTTAGATTGCCCAGCCCACTCGTACACATAGCCAGTTGGTAATCGCTCAGCCAACTCTTGCATTGCTTTAATCGCGTCACCACTGGCATAACCCGCCGCAGGTTGTCCGCTAATGCTTGCACTACGATATAAGTTAAAGTGCGTTAAACTTGTAGGGCCAAGAATTGGCTCAAGTTTAGCCAATGTAGTGAGCGGCACCATTGCTCCCTCATCATTACGCACGTAGTAGTGCTGTAAGTCTGCGGGGTTTTGACGAAAACGGCTTTCCGCCTGCATGATGACGCGGTAAGTACGACTGAATTGGTTAAAGTCATTAATGTATAATGAGCCCAGTTGCGCCTGTAAAGTTAAGAAAATATCGCTAAGCGCGACCCCTTGAGCTTTTGCCTTATTACGGTCAATCTCAAGAAAGTACTGCGGCACATTCGCTCTAAATGTACTGTAAACATTTGAAAGCTCTGGGCGCTGGTTCGCTTCATAAATCAAACCATTTAGTACTTGAGCAAGCTCAGCAGGCTCGCGCCCTTCACTGTCTTGTAACCTAAATTCAAAGCCAGCACTTGTACCAAGTCCAGGTATTGAAGGCGGGTTAAAGGCCATGATTTGCGCATCTGGCATCGCCCAGAACTGCCCCATCAAGCGCGTTAGTACCGCACGTAAGCCAAGCTCAGGGCTAGTTCGCTCTTCCCAGTCTTTAAGTACTACGATACCAAGCGCATTATTAGAACCCGCACCACCGAGTAATGAAAAACCAGAAACCGCAATAAAATCGGTTGCAGCTGGTTCATTTTTAACAATATCACCCAGCTTATGCATTACATCTTGGGTACGACCGCTTGCTGCCGCATCTGGCAGTTGCACATCAACAAAAAGAAAGCCTTGGTCTTCTGCTGGTACAAAGCCTGTAGGCACCGTTTTTACCAACCAACCTGCAGCAGCAAAAATGACCACTGCAAACAATGCCATTCTTGCTGTACGTTTGAGGATAAAGTTAATCACTTTACTGTAACCATTGGTTGAACGAGTAATAATGTTCTCGAACGGTGCTAACCATTTAATCGGCTTCATGGCTTTTTCACTTAACAATAAAGCACACAAAGCAGGGCTTAATGTCAATGCATTTAAAGATGAAATAAGTACTGCAAATGAAATCGTCACCGAGAACTGTTTATAAAGCTCCCCGGTTATTCCTGGCATAAAACCAACAGGCACAAACACCGCAAGCAATACTAAGGTCGTTGCCACTATCGGCCCCGATACCTGCTCCATCGCTTTGGTAACCGCTTCTTTAATCGGCAGCTTTTCTTCTTTAAGTATTCGTTCAACGTTTTCAATAACGATAATGGCATCATCGACCACAATACCTATTGCGAGTACTAAACCGAACAAGGTGATTAAGTTGATGGAGTAGTCCATCATCATCATAAACGCGAAAGTACCTACCAAAGATACCGGAATAGCCACTGTTGGAATGAGCGTAGCGCGCCAATTTTGTAAGAATAAAAATACCACTAAAATAACTAAGCCAACCGCTTGAACAAGGGTTACAACCACTTCGTCAATCGAGCGATTGATGAACTCTGTAGTGTCATAAGGAATTGAGTACTCAACACCGTCTGGTAGCTGTTTAGCAAGCTCAGCCATACGTGCTTTTACATCGGTAGCCACTTGCGTCGCATTCGCTTCTGTTAGCTGATAAATAACGATGAATGCTGTGTCTTGCTGGTTTAACTTTGCTGTTGTGCTGTAGCTTGCTGCACCTAATTCAATACGGGCAATATCGTTTAGGCGCACAAAGTTACCATCTTTACTCGAGCGAATAATGGTTTGACCAAACTCTTCAGGGGTTTTTAAACGCCCTTTTGCCTGAATCGAATATTCAAATTGCTGGCTCGGTGCTGAGGGTGCAGCCCCCAGTTTACCTGCTGCTACGATAGTATTTTGCTCTTGCAGCGCGGCTTGAACCTCTGACACAGTTAAACCAAGTGATGCCATTCGATCTGGGCGTAACCACAAGCGCATTGAATAGGTTTGTTCACCCATTACCTCAGCAGATGCAACCCCATTAATACGGCCAAGTGGCTCGGTTAAGTAGTTGGTTGCATAGTTACTTAAGAAAATAGCGTCGATATTTTCTTGGTTAGAGTACAAGTTAATACCGAGTAGCATTGAGCTCGACTTTTTCTTAACCGACACACCTTGGCGCTTAACCTCCTCAGGTAAGCCTGCTTCTGCAAGTGCCACACGGTTTTGTACGTTAACTTGGGCAATATCTGTATCTGTGCCGACCTTAAAATAAACAGTTATGTTGGCCGTGCCGTTATTCGACGATGTTGATTCGATATACATCATATCTTCAACACCATTAACCTGCTCTTCTATGGGCCGGATCACCGACTCTTCAACTATTTGTGCACTTGCACCAGGGTAACTGGCACTAATTTGAACTTGCGGAGGGGTTATTTGCGGGTACATATTCACTGGCAGCAAAGCCATTGAAATTAAACCCGCAATGGTAATAACAATCGAAATTACCAAGGCAAACTTTGGGCGAGATATAAAAGTTTTACTGATCATATCTCACTCCTAAGAGTTAGCTTTGCTAGAAATAGTGCCGGTTGTTTCATCGACATTTTTTTCAACTGCTTTCACTTCAGCGCCTTGGCGAACTTTTTGTAAACCTTCAATAATGACTTTTTCACCAGCCTCTAAACCAGACTCAACCACCCACATCGCATTAATACGACGACCCAGTTTAACAATCCGCATAGCCACTTTGTTTTCGTCATCAACAACGAGCACAAACTTACCTTGCTGGTTTTCTTGTACCGCTACTTGAGGAATGAGTGCCAAGTCTTGTTTATTGGTGCTTTCAACGATCAAGGTAACAAATAAGCCGGGCATGACAATGCCATCTGGGTTATCAAAAGCGGCTCTTAGCTCAACCGTGCCTGTGTTGCGGTTAATTTTGGTATCAGCAAAATCAAGTACGCCTTTATCAGGGAAGGTCGAATTATTCGGTAAGCGTAAAGTTAAATCGATTGGCACATCACGAGGGTCTTTATCTGACGGTGTCTGATGTTGCTGGCGATAAGAGATGTAGTCAGCTTCTTCAACCTGAAAACTTACATAAATTGGGTCAACATCGGTCAGCTCTGCAAGTTCATTGGATGATGGCCCAACAATATTCCCCACATCATAGTTCACTTTACCAATACGCCCTGCAAACGGCGCACGAATTTCGGTATAACTTAGATTGAGTTTTGCTTTTTCAAGTTCAGCTTCTGCGGCTTTAACAGCTGCGGTGGTTTGCTCAAAATTAGTGGTTAGTTTATCGAGGTCTGATTGTGAAATAAAACCTTGCGCGGCCACATCTTTACCGCGTTTTAAATCACGTTCAGCGGCGCCCGCTGCGGCAACTTTACTTTTTAAGTCAGCTTCAGCTTCTGCCACAGTCGAGCGGTACTCTGATGGGTCAATACGCAGTAAAAGCTGATCTTTTTCGACCGATGAACCTTCATTAAAGTGGCGTTCAATGAGCTCACCCTCAACTCGAGCTCTAATAGCAACCTCTTGGAATGCTTCAGTACGCGCGACAAACTCTCGGTAATTACCAACTTCTTGTGTGACGACATTAAATACTGATACGGCCGGTGGCGGCGTAGCTTGTTGTTGTGCTTTATCATCTGAGCAGCCAACCAATGTGGTTGTTAATGCAACAGAAATTGCAGCAAAAGCCAAAGAACGAGATGATTGTTTAGTTATGCGAGCTGTTTTGCGCATCAGCATATTTTTACTCCTTGTAGCGCGACTTAAAGCTAAGTCTAGTCGTGTCATGGGATTTTGCGAAAGTATCTAACTAATCACAAAATCAAACTAGCGATGAACTAGCATCTTTGTTTTAAAAATATACACCAATTTGTAACTAAATATATGACAAGGTTACCCATTTTTGGAAAATATAATGATTCTTTGCGACACATCAGCAATTCTTTACTTAGTTGTAATTAACTCGTAAGCTCTAGCAAACAGGTCAGAGGAGTTACCATGATAAAACTAGAAATAAAACAACAAGTCGCATGGGTTAGCCTTGCTCGTCCCGAGAAACAAAATGCACTCAGTTTTGCCATGTTTGTCGAGCTTTCAAACGTAATCAAAAAAATTAAACGTGATCGCAGTTTACGTGCGGTGGTTATTTCTGGTGAAGGCGAACACTTTTGCTCTGGACTGGATGTTGCTGCGGTGATGAAAAAGCCAAGCAATATCATCAAGCTTTTATTCAAGTGGTTACCAGGAAACCAAAACTTAGCGCAAAAAGTGGTGTTAGGTTGGCAAGACTTAAGTATTCCGGTGATTGCAAAAGTGACCGGACACTGCTTTGGTGGCGGTATGCAAATCGCACTCGGTGCTGATTATCGCATCGTCGATAAAAACGCTAAATTAGCGATCATGGAAGCTCGTTGGGGCTTATGCCCTGATATGGGGGCTAACGTGGTGCTTGCAGGTTTAATGAAGCGTGATCAAGCACTTTGGTTAGCAAGTCATGCAGGGCCAGTCTCTGCTGAAGATGCTAAGGAGTATGGCTTAGTTACACAGCTCACTGATGACGTTGATAAACAAACCGATGCTGTACTAGAAACCCTCATGGCACGCTCGCCAGATACTCTGGCAGCAATTAAACGAATTACTCAGCAAAGCTACCGTTCACAACAGCGTAAAATTCTCGCTAAAGAAACCTGGAGTCAAATTCGCTTACTAATGAACCCTAATACTAAAAAGGCGATTGCAAAGGCGAAAGGTGCAGAGGATATCAAGTTTAATAATGCCAAATCATGGTAAGCTAAAGTCGCATAGTACAACTGACAAGGGTATGATGTAGTTGTACTTTATTCGCAATTATCCTGACTTATGAAATACCTTATCAGTAGTGTCATTATTCTTACCTGCTTAGCCGTTGCCAAGTTTTTAACGGCTTTGCTTGAAAGCTCTTTCCCTGCCCCATTACTCGGTATGGTCTTACTTCTCGTGCTACTGTTAACGGGCCTCGTAAAAGAACAACATTTAAAACCAACAGCCAGTCCTTTACTTAATTACATGCCGTTGTTCTTCATCCCTGCTGGGGTTGGCATTATTGAGCACCTAGGTTTAATTTCGCAGAACTGGCCTTTATTACTGACTATTTTTATCGTCGTGCCACTGACCAGTGTTTTACTCATAGGCGCTGTTATCGCTTATTTTAAGGGCCGCGAAAATGACAGTTAGTTTATGGTGGCTCTGCGTTCCTTGCATTATTGCGCTTTTCTTAGTGCTGCGGTTTTTAAACGCGAAAACCCAGCATGCCACTGCCAAAGCGCTTAGTAATCCTGTGTGCTGGGCAATTGTGTTAACTGCAGCGCTGTTAGTGACACTAAAGCTTCCTTATGAGCCTTTTGCCGAGCACAGTAAAATTTTAAGCTGGTTGCTTGAGCCTGCCATTGTGGCATTGGCTTTACCGCTTTATCAGCAATTTATCCACGTAAAAAAGAACCTACTGCTAATTCTCATAAGTTGTAGCTTAGGGGTGATCAATGCCACCTTGATAGCCTCGCTAATATGCTATGTTTTTGCAGCCCCTGCACAGCTAAGCGCATCCCTAGCAAGTTTATCTGTAACAACACCCATCACCTTATTAGTAACAGAGTCACTGGGGGGTATTCCTTCTTTGGCGGCAGCCATGGTGATTTTTATTGGCGTACTTGGGGCTATATTTGGTAATTTGATTTTCTCGCTGATAAATATCCGCAACGCCCAAGCAAAAGGTGTTGCCATTGGTACCGCTTGCCATGCTATTGGCACAGCATCATTGATTAGCGATCAGCCAAAAGCAGGTGCCTTTGCCTCTGTGGCGATGGCATTAAGTGCGCTTCTCAGCGCTATAATAGTGCCGATACTCTATCCTGTTATTCAGCATGTTCTGGTATAGTCGGAATTCGCAGTAACCTTGTTAGGAAAACACATGATTGACTCAGAAATACAGCAAGTCGAAAAATACTACAATCTGATCATGGAATATTTGGTCACCTACAGTATGCAAATTTTAGGTGCCATCTTAATTCTATTTATTGGCTTATGGATTGCGCAAAAAGTATCGAATATGGTTGCTGGCCTTATGCAGCGTCACAATATCGATATTACCCTCACCAACTTTGTCAGTAATGTCATCAAAGTATTGCTGATCATCATGTTCTTGGTTATTGCCCTTGGCAAAATTGGTATAAGTGTGACCCCATTTGTTGCTGCCATTGGTGCTGCATCACTCGGTGCTGGTTTAGCAATGCAAGGCATGCTTTCAAACTATGGTGCGGGCCTTGCTATCATTGCAACAAGGCCATTTGTTGTTGGCGATACCATCGAAGTAAAGGGCGTCAGCGGACAAGTTAAAACCATTGAGCTTGGTCACACAATTTTGATTAACGAAGAAAAAGTCGAAATCACCATTCCTAACAAACATATTGTTGGTGAGATTTTACATAACTCGTTTAGCTATTCATTAGTTAAAGGTGAAATAGACATCGCTTATGATGCCAATGCAGACCTCGCTATTGAGCTTATCGAAAAAGTATTAGACGAGCATGAGCTAGTTAGTGACTCTCCTCATGCACAAGTCGGTATTGAGCGTTTTGCTGAGAGCGGTGTTACCTTGAGCTATCGCTTTTGGGTGCCAACCACCAAAATTATTGAGACTAAATTAGCGGTAAACCGCAATGTATTTAAAGCAATTCAAGGAGCGGATATCGAAATACCTTTCCCACAACGAATTGTTACCCTCAATCAAACTAATGATAAAGGCGCTTAAAGCGCCTTTTTTGCAGCTCGTCGACAGAGATTGTGTTTGTTCAAAAGATTGTAGTACAATTTAAATGATAACAATTACTATCATCAATTAACGTCGGGCTATTTTTACCATGAGTAAACGTCTTTGGTTCCAACTACATGGTTGGTTTTCGCTCCCAGTATGGGTGCTATTTTGCTTTATTTGCGTCACAGGCACTGTATCTGTGATAAGCCATGAGCTTACTTGGCTGACCAACAGTGAAGCACGTGCAAACAACCCAAATGATTTACCAGCACTTGGTGTTGATCAAGTTATTAATAGCGTTGAAAAAGCCTACCCGACTGCCGATGTAATGAGTGTACTCACTTATGAGCCTTACTTGGTTAATGCAGTTATTTTCACTGATACCGACAAACCTTATGCTGTGGCTTACGTCAATCAATACACCGGCGAAGTTCAAGCGGTTAATGACTCTATCTCATTCATTGAATTTATGCGTACCCTGCACGGCTGGCTATTCTTTCCTTGGCAAGAAGGTTACAGCGTAGGTTACTACCTCGTCAGCGCTATGGCTTTTGTTATTTTAGGTGCACTAGTAACTGGTTTAGTGATTTATAAAAACTTTTGGCGCGCATTTAGTCAGCCAAAACTACGTTTTAACCAAGGTAAAAAAACCTTTCTAAAAGATTTACATACCCTAAGTGGCGTTTGGTCAATTTGGTTTATGGCAGTAATGGCACTAACAGGCCTGTGGTATTTAGTGCAAGCCATCATGTGGCATAACGAAATAGACATAGAAGAGCATGCACCACTAGTGGCGGTTTCAACTTTGCCTGCGAATAAACAAACACCGCCAACCGATTTAAAAGCAGCACTGGCTATTACCAAAGAGAAATTCCCAGATTTCAAACCTAGTTATGTGATGCTGCCAGAGCATAACCGCGGCATGTTTAATATCATGGGCAGTGGCGATACTATTTTCTACGATAACTACGCTTACTCAACTTCAATCAATCCTTGGACGGGTGAAATTGCTGCAAGTAAAAGCCCAGAAACTATGTCGGGATTACTCACCCTTTCACATATCGCCGATCCGCTGCATTACGGTAACATTGGCGGTCTGTGGACAAAGGTTATCTGGTTTATCTTTGGTTTAATTTTAAGTGGTATGTCGATCACTGGTTTTATGATGTATGCCGCTAAATTAGTTAATAACAAACCAGTAAAAGCGCGCCAAACAGCGCCAGTAAATAACGTTCAGGAGGCAAACTAATGGCTCGTTTACAAGCAACTTGGTGGCAGCGTAAAAAGTATATTTTGCATGCTGTGATACTAGCTTTGCCTATGTGGTTTATTTATCAGTCATTAAACCCTCAGTTTCCTGCACTTTGGCAAGAGCAACAAGCGGGCGAATTTAAAATCGCCCCGATGCCGCTAAATGAAGATGCCCCGTACTCACACCACAATGAGTATGTGAAAGATTTCTTTATCGCCTTTAATCAAGGTGACATAAGCAATGTTCGTCAGGCGTATTTAAACATTGGCCAAGCGCCTTTAGCACTAACAGAGTTTGCTAAAGATGAAGAAGGCATAATGCATGGCACCAATCATGGTCAGCACGCCCACGCGATAGCTCCTAAAACCATCTCAGCAGATGATAAACTGTGGATCACAATACAAACTTGGCAAGGCCAACTGCATACCCTCAAATGGGATATTCCCAGCCAGTTTATTACTCAATAACATCCGAAAAGCCACTCACTGAGTGGCTTTTTTGTATCTCAGCTAAACACTAAAGTCCCTTCAAAAATAGTTAAAGGTAAAATTTTTGTTAATTATTTTTACCGATCACCTTTACAAAGGTAATAATATAATAAAGTATTATAAATAGTTTTCATTTGCATCAATCCTCTTAAGAGAGTTGGTGTTGATCAAAACTCATCCAAGGAGCAGAACACACAAGGAAAGCTCAATAACAATGATTTGGAGACACAATGATACTTTCAAAAAAAGCCCTGGCTGCACTCAGCTTGGCAACAACACTCATACTGCCCAATGCTTATGCGATTGATAATGGCGTATACACCATTAAATCAAAGTACAGTGCTAAATTTGTTGAAGTAGCCAGCGCGCAAACCAACGATGGTGCAAATGTTAGTCAGTGGGCTGACACCAATCACGACACCCAGCGCTGGTTAATCACCAACATAGGTGGCAGCAACTATTCGGTTATTAACTTAAACAGTGGTAAAGCCCTCGAAGTGTTTGACTTCTCGACTGCCGATGGCGGCAATGTGGTGCAATATGAGTACGCTGATCTTGCCAGCCAACACTGGCAAATTAATGAGGAAGGTAGCGGCTATTACAGCTTTATTAACGATCACAGTGGTAAGGCACTCGACCTTTATGCTTTTGATGGCAACGATGGCGCGAATATTAGCCAGTGGAGCTATAACGGCAGCGATGCACAGCAGTGGCAGCTAACCAAGCTTGCTAATGTTGAATCAACCCCTTGGGATCCATCCACAACCAATGGCGCTGCAGATCACTGGCCACTTACAGGTAATTTAGTCACCCACGATCCAACCCTTAGCTATGAAAATGGCACTTGGTGGGTTTTTCAAACAGGCCCTGGTATTTACGGTAAATATTCAAGCAACGGTGTAGATTGGAATGATGCACAACCAATTTTCTCAAATGGCTTAAGCTGGTGGAGTAACTATGTGCCAGATCATGATGGAATTGATGTCTGGGCGCCTGAATTAAAAAGCTACAATGGTCGTAGCTGGCTTTATTATTCGATTTCGACCTTTGGTTCACGTGTCAGCGCTATTGGTCTTACCTCAGCAAGTAGTGTGGCAGCGGGTGATTGGCGTGATGATGGTTTAGTAATTAACACGACCAATAGCAATAATTATAACGCCATTGATCCTGATCTGGTGGTAGCAAAAGATGGTGCACCTTGGCTTGCCTTTGGCTCATGGAATTCGGGTATTAAACTAACGCGTATTAACCCAATGACCATGAAACCATTTGGCCAAATCTACTCTTTAGCAAGTCGCTCTGGTGGTATCGAAGCACCTACCATAGTGTATCGCCAAGGCTATTACTATTTGTTTGTTTCAGTTGGCAAATGCTGTGATGGCACGAATAGTACTTACCGTATTGCGTATGGTCGCTCTAGTGACATCCGCGGTCCATACCTAGATAAAAATGGCACCGACATGTTAGCCAGCGGCGGGAGCATTCTTGATGCGGGTAATAGCCAATGGGTAGGTCCGGGTGGACAAGACATTTTAAATACCGATGTGATTGTTCGTCATGCCTATGATGCAGGTGATAATGGTATCCCTAAATTGCTCATCAGCACCCTGAATTGGGATGCAAACGGTTGGCCTAAATACTAGTTCTCCCCACTAAGCGCGTGCAAGCGCGCTTTTTACAATCTCTCTAATATACTGCGAACAAATTCAGAATTAAGAATCTGAGTTACTGCCCCGCTACACCATAAATAGGCACGTTGAATCGGATAACCTTTAAAAATCCAACGCTTACGCACATGATTAAAGTCGTGCAAATAATCAGCCTTTGCTTGCGGTAACGAGTCTTTGGCTAACTTATGCCATGCTTTATAAACCCCACTCATATCGGCACCACGCATAAAACGCTGTAACCAGCGAGGAAAGCGTGCAAAGCGAATCGCTGACTGAAAATCAATAATGTAAGGCTTGCCGTCTTTTGAACAAATAACATTACCTAAATTACGTAAGTCGAGGTGCACCACGCCGCGGCGATGCATTTTTGCTACCAAACGCTCAAACTCTTTAAAGAACTCACCCGGTAAATGCTGCTGTTGCAAGGCAAGCTGGCGAAGTGGCGTGCCTTCAATAAAATCATAAGCAATAGCAATTGATGACAAACGACAAAAGTTATCGACCACTCCGTCTACGTCTTGCAGGCGTGCCAGCCCCTTGTACTCTTGATTGATAAATAGCGGCGCGATGGTTTTTCTCACCCACCATGGGCTGTGCTGAAAGTCTTTAATAATTAGATCAAATTTCGCGTCTTTATAACGATAAACAATGGCATTGGCAAAGCGGCCTGTGTGAACAACCGACAAACCTTCTGGGCTAAATTGATGAGCTGGAAATTGAGCGTGAAGCTCTGCAAGCAAAGATGATTCAAACATAACAACCCGGACTTGTTAAAATTAAGTGCCTAGGCAACTATATTATCAAAATGCGTCTACAGCGACAATGTACCGCTTAGAGAAATTTATGCTTTTAAATTATGAATTGCTCTAAACAGTAGGCTTGCGAGTTGCTCTTGCTCATCATCAGAGAAGCCTGTGAGTGCTCTGCGATAGATATCATTTACAGTGGGTAAAATTTCCGGGTAAAGCTGTTGGCCTTTTTCAGTCAGGCATAAAAGAGTTGAACGGCGATCTTCAACTGATTGCTTTTTAGCAACTAAGCCCTTGTCTTCTAAACGAGAAAGTAACCGACTCATGGCACCGCGGTCATACATCATGTGCTCACAAAGCTCAGCCAAGGTATTTACTTTACCACGCGCAAGTAGCACAACCACAATGTACTGAGCTGAGGTTAGCTCTTTATCCTCTAAAGCATTATCAAGATGAGTCACTAGGTTTGAACGTAAGTAAGAGACTAAGCGACCTAAGTCTTGCACGGGATCTAAATCTTCAATACAGCACTGGCCAATTGATGCAGGTTCTTTCATATTTCCTCTAAAGCGGTTAATAGCAATTCATAGACAGTTAATCGGAAAAATAATTCAATCCTATTAGATTGCTTCAACGGCTATGAATAGTGTAGCGTGGAGAAGCGTACTAACTGTCGGGGGCGTTATGCTAACTAAACAACATATTATCAAGTATTTATCTCTTACAATACTGCTACTTCTTTGTTGGCTAGAGCATTATAACCATTTCATTATGCGCTTTATCGACAGCGCTCTTGTGCAATCAACCCTAGTGTACGCTTCATCTCGTACAGTTAATGCTGCTATATCACTATTGCAATCAGCCGAAGTGGGCATTGGTATTGCGAGTATTCAACCTGCACAACTACTCGACCCAGTAAATGACTTAGCTGAATACATGTCGGATGCCATGCGCCTCGCAATAGGCTCGTTATTTTTACAGCGCATTTTATACACCATTTCTTCTGGGGTTATTTTTAGTGGTGTATTTACAGTTTCGGTTGTCGCTTACTTTATTTGTGAATGGCGTAACTTCTTACCTAACTTGCGTCATAAAATTATGGCGAGTCTGATTTTAATTCGCTTTTTAGTGCCTGCTGTGGTGCTTACAACTGGCCTCGTGAGCCAAATATTCTTAGATGAGCAAATAAACCAGCAAAGTGAAATCGTGAGCGAAAAAGTCGAGACAGTGAATAGCAGTGCAAATAACACCTCTGCCCTATCAGCCAAGCTAAAAGCCGAGGTCGATAGTGAAAAACAAACCATCTTCGACAAGCTCTCTCTCTTAAATGAGCAGCAGATTAAAAACCACCAGCGAGCCACTGAGCTCAAAGGTGATTTAGCAGAGGTCGAAACCCAAATAGAAGCGATTCAAGCAACCCGCAGCTTGTCTGAGCGACTGACCTTTACTGAGCTTGAACAAGCCAAGCCATTACTTGATAAAAAGCAGCAATTAACAGCGCAATTTAATGCAGTACTGAACCAGCAAAGACAGCTAAATCAAGACAAAGACGCCTTAAACGAGAAACTAGAAAACCTTAATGCATCACTCAATCAAGACCAATCGTCGCAGGTGAGTAAAATTATCGATACCGTCACCTCTGGCATTAGTAACATGGTGGCAGCCGTCGAAGACTTATTTATCGACTTTTTGAATATCTTGTCACTGCTGATTTTAAAGCTGTTATTAATGCCGCTAATATTTTTATACCTATTTAACAAAGCCTTTAAGGCCATTTGGCAACGCCGCTTTATGGACGTAGTAATGCAAACAAAGCAACTGGCTGTTAATCGCTGATATTTCAGCTAAAGTTATAAACCTAACTAGTTTTTAAAGGATATAAGTATGACTGAGCAACGCCATAACCACATTCCCCAAGAAGCTTTCGATTGGTACGATGAATACGCCCATGGCTTAATGGACCGTCGCACCTTTATGAAAAAGCTGGGTGGCTTAGCTGCCCTTGGCTATTCAATGGCAATGCTAAGTAGCGCTTTACTGCCAAACTACGCATTAGCTGAGCAAGTATCCTTTAATGACCCTGATATCAAAGCCAGTTATAAAACCTTTGATTCGTTTAAAGGTCACGGCGAAGGTAAAGGCTATTTAGTCGAACCTGCTAATTTAACGGGCAAGCTCCCAATAGTATTAGTGATCCACGAAAACAGAGGCTTAAACCCTTATATTAAAGATGTTGCTCGCCGCCTTGCTAAAGCCGGTTTTATTGCCTTTGCGCCAGATGCATTACACCCTCTTGGTGGCTACCCTGGCAATGACGATGAAGGCCGCGCCATGCAGCGCTCTATGGATAAACAAAAAATCCAACAAGACTTTATCGCCGCAGCAGAATACATAAAAAGATACCCAAATAGTAACGGCAAACTTGGTGCGGTAGGCTTTTGCTTTGGTGGCTATATGGTTAACTACCTAGCAGCAGTTGATAGCAAGCTGATTGATGCGGGCGTGCCTTATTACGGCACTCCTGCCGTTAAAGAGCTCAGACAAAATATCAAAGCCCCACTACTAGTACACTTAGCCGAGTTTGATAAACGCGTTAATGCAACATGGCCAGAATACGAGAGCGACTTAAAAGCGCATCAAGTGCCTTACACTATGCACATGTATGAGCAAGCAAATCATGGTTTTCATAACGACTCTACTTCTCGTTATGATGAAAAGCAGGCGGAGCTTTCTTGGCAACGCACATTGGCGTTTTTCAATGAGCAATTGATTTAAACAGAGCAATTTCATACACTCTCGAAAAAATTTTAGGCTAGAAAAGAGATGGAATCGCAAGTCAGTTATCGCTTTGACTCACAGCAAACCGCCAATCGGTTTTTAAACAAGCTTAAGCACTGGTCGGTGGCTAAAGTCACTGCGAGTCTTTGCCAAGGCGGTTATGGCGTAAAAATACGCTACGAAGTCGATACCAGTGGTTTTGATTACACCCTTGCAGAGCTTGATGATTTAGCGATGCAACACGAAGGCGAAGAGATTTAATTCTTATACTCTAGTATTCTAGACATAAAAAAACGGCTAACTAAGGTTAGCCGTTTCATTTTAAAGCCGAGCTTATAACGCTCTACTTATAAATCAAAGCTACGTGAAATAGACGCAACAATTCGCTCGTCTGCGTACTCAGAATCAATGCTGGTATTCTCACCTGCAATTTCAATATTAAAGCCCGCATAGCTCGTTTGATACGCTAAACGATAATGCTTGTATGACTTATCACTGCCATCCCAGCTAAACTTATCGCCATCTAATGAATTAGATACATCAAAGCTGGCACGAATTGCATGATTTGGCGCTACTTCAAATGTGTGCGCTACCATGTAGATTAAATGGCCTGCACCAGTACCAAAGTAATCCCAAGTATACCAAAAGTTAAGCTCTACTTGACCAATGCTGCTGGCATAACCAAATTTCGAATACACTTCAGGGTAGTTGCCATCGCTTGAGTAATCTTCACCGTGGTAAGAGTAGTAAGCAATACCATAATCAACACTAAGGGTGTCAGTTAACTCAGCATAGTTACCAAAATACGCATCCCACTCGATGTCTGTGCCATCGCCAAAATCTACATTTGAAGCCCAAGTACCTACATACATACCTGAATCTGCAAAGGCATAATCTAAGCTGCCCTGAATCGCTGGGTCATTCATAGTTTGGCTTACACCATTGAAGGTGTAATCTGATGCCAATGTAACCGTAGTCGATAAGTCAGCCATGGCTGATGTCGATAGTAATGCCAATGGCAACGCTGCTGCTAATACTGTTTGTCTTGTTGTCATGTTGGTTTCCCTTAGCTAACTGTTTCTATTTTTGTGTAATCTAATTTATTGTCTTTTGGTGAGCCTTCGATATTTTTCACTGTTTTTAACTTGCTGTAGCCAATAAACGCAGCACAGCCGAAAAATAACGCAATAACGAGCGCACCAACCCATTGGATCTGTAAAAAGTCGAACTTAAACAGCAGGGTTAACAATGAAAGCGCCACCACATTTAAGGCAATATAATTAAATTTACCTAAACGTTTCACCGTTAAGTTTAGGTTATCTGTGTATAAACGGATCAAAGAATCAAGTGAGTTGATCACAAACACCACACCAACAAACACCATAGCGATGTTTTTCAGGCCTGCTGTTGCAATACCCGCTTCATGATATTGATACAAAACACTAAACCAGATGGCGATTGGAATAGACGGGAAAATCAACATAGCCGCCAGCACTTGGTAAGTTTTTAAACCACCCACAAAGCGTGAGGTAAATTGACCAATCATGATGCTCCAAGCAAACCACCAAAACAGGTAGAAGGCATGGTAATCATTCAGCGGTAATATAAATTCATTGATATTGCCAAAGTAACCGCCGATCAACGCAAGGTTATCAACAAATGCTGATGTTTGTGCATCAGAACCAACAAAGGCACCGAACCACATAAATGCGATTAAAGCGATAAACAACCAAGTAGTAGAAATACTTAAAAAGCGTACATACTTAATGTCTGTGCTCGAATAAACAGCAAAACAAATCGCTGCAAACACCATTAAGTAGAATGTCGGAATAATTGACTCACCATCACCAAGCGACGGCAAATACCAAGGTAAATTCGACAGCAGTAAAAATGCAGTAAATGCGCATGTACCAATAATAACGATGTTATTAATTAGTTTTACCCAAGCAATTTCAAAGAACTTTACTTTGGGTTCTATTACACAGAAATAAAAGCACGTAAGGAAATAAAATCCCCAGATCAAGAAGCCCCAATAACCAAACTCGATGGCTAGAGGATTGGCAAACGCATACTCTGGGCTTGCTTTTATGTCTGCATAACCTGCAAACTCTGTCAGTGGAAACATAATCAAGCCAACGTCTAGGCCCGATGTAAATAAAATTGCAATGAACGTAAACGTTCTAACCGGTGTGACGCCAACACACCTAACCGTACCCCATTTAAATAAAATAACCGCAATTGCTAACAGGGTAAAAATGATGCCAGCACTAAGCCAAAAGGTCATAGTTACCCCCCCAAAATAAGTAATAATACTTCATTGTTTCTCCAGTTTTATTCCTCGCATTAACGCACCACAAACAACTCGTGATGCGCGCCACTGCAAGCCCCACAGCCGAAACTACGGGTGGCCTTATTAGATCTCCGAACTACGCTGCGTTGATTGCCATTGTTTTTCCATGGCAACATCTGCAGTTGATGCCGATAACACAGGCTTACCTAAAATGTGGTCCGCCGCTTTTTCTGCCACCATAATGGTTGGCGCATTTAAATTACCGTTTGGAACGGTTGGGAAGATAGATGAATCCACAACCCGTAAACCTTCGATCCCGTGTACTTGAGTTTGCGAGTTAACCACGGCCATCTCGTCCTCACCCATCTTGCACGAACACGACGGATGGTAAGCACTCTCAACCGCCTGACGAACAAAAGCATCGATTTCTTCATCGCTTTGAACATCTTTACCGGGTTGAATTTCACCATCGCGATATTCATCAAACGCACTTTGTTCGATAATCTCGCGAGTTAGACGTACACAAGCTCTAAAGCCTTCAATGTCATCTTGATGCTGTAAGTAGTTAAATTGGATCTTAGGCGCAACCTGTGGATCCGCTGACTTAATCGTTACTGCACCACGGCTTTTTGGTTTGTTATGCCCAACATGAACTTGGAAACCATGACCATCAAAGGCACTTTTACCGTCATAACGAATGGCTGCTGGTAAAAAGTGATACTGAATATCTGGCCATTCAACACCCGGTTTTGAACGAATAAATGCACATGATTCAAAATGGTTAGTCGCCCCTAAACCTGAGCGATTTAATAACCAACGAGCACCAATTAGCCCTTTTGAAACAAGGCCTAATTTGCCGTTTAAAGTAATTGGTTGCTTACACTTATATTGGAAGTAAAACTCCAAGTGATCTTGTAAGTTTTGGCCAACACCTGGTAAGTGATGTTTAACCTCAACACCCGCTTCGCTCAGGATGTCTTTGTCACCAATACCTGATAATTGCAGAATATGCGGTGAGCCAATTGGGCCCGCACTTAAAATAACGTCTTTTGCTGCAAATACTTGCTGCTTAGAGCCAGATACTGAAAACTCAACACCCACGGCTTTTTTGCCTTCTAGCAAAACTTTTTCAGCTAAAGCACCGGTGACTAGCGTTAAGTTTTTACGTGACTTAACTGGGTCTAAATACTCACGGCTAGCAGAGCTTCTTACGCCATCTTTAACTGTCATATGCATTGGCCCAAAACCTTCTTGCTGGGCTGCATTGTAGTCATCAGTTTGAGCATAACCTGCTTGCTGGCCCGCTTTGATAAAGGCTTTATAAAGCGGATTAGCCATTTCATTACCGTTATTAACCCCTAATGGGCCGTTATCGCCACGGTAACTGTTACCACCTAAGTAGAATGATTCAGCACGTTTAAAGTACGGTAAACATGCTTGGTAATCCCAACCATTAGCGCCGTGTTGCTGCCACTCATCAAAATCTTTGGCATGACCACGTACATAGACCATGCCGTTAATCGATGATGAGCCACCTAACACCTTACCTCGTGGGCAGTGCATTTGACGGTTATCTAAATATGGCTCTGGCTCGGTATGAAATTGCCATGCATATTTGTCAGTATTCATTGGGATTGATAGCGCGGTAGGCATCTTTATAAAAATGCTTTTATCACTACCACCCGTTTCAAGTAATAACACCTTATTAGAAGGGTCTGCTGATAGTCGGTTTGCCAACACGCAGCCTGCTGAGCCAGCACCGACTATGATGTAATCATAGTTCTGTGTACTCATTAAAATGGACTCTCTATATTGCTCATACCCACATAAATCGATTTTGTTTGGGTATAGTGATCTAAGGTTTCGATACCGTTTTCACGGCCGATACCTGATTGCTTGTAACCACCTACTGGCATTTCTGCAGGTGAATTACCATAGCTGTTTATCCAACAAATACCGGCTTGTAGTTGGTGGATCACGCGGTGTGCACGCTGAATATCTTTAGTAAACACGCCTGCGGCTAAGCCTAGGTGCGTATCGTTTGCACGCTGAATAACGTCATCTTCATCATCAAACACCAACACGCTCATTACCGGGCCAAAGATCTCTTCTTTAACTATGGTCATGTCGTCTTTACAGTCGACAAAAACGGTCGGTTCCACAAAGTAGCCGTTTGGCGCAGATGCTGGTGATAGTGCCTTACCGCCGGTTAATAAGGTTGCGCCTTCTTGAATACCTTTATCGATATAGCCAAGTACTAGCTCTTGGTGTTTTTTAGAGATAAGCGCCCCTAAATTCACCTCAGGATCCATTGGGTCGCCAGCAATAATATTTTGCTCAGTGCGTGTTTTCAGCTCATCAATAAACTGCTGATAAACATTTTTATGCACATAAATGCGCGTACAGTTAGTGCAGATTTCACCTTGCGTATAAAAATTACCTAACATTGCCGCACTAACAGCTTGTGATACATCGGCATCATCAAATACTAATAACGGTGACTTACCGCCAAGCTCCATGGTCACATCTTTAAGTGAACCAGCAGCGCTTGCCATTACTTTTTTGCCTGTGCCTACTTCACCAGTGAAAGACACTTTTTCAATATTTGGGTTTGCTGTTAACCATTGCCCTACTTCAGCAGCGCCTTGCACAACGTTGAATACGCCAGCAGGTACACCCGCTTCGATAAAAATCTCTGCAAGTTTAATTGCACCAAGTGGTGTTTCTTCAGAAGGTTTGAAAATAACCGCATTACCCGCAGCCAGTGCTGGGCCTGATTTCCAACAAGCAATTTGTAGTGGGTAGTTCCATGCACCAATACCGGCACAAATACCTAAAGGCTCTTTACGTGTGTAGTAAAAGTCATTGCCAACCATTTGTTGCTGACCCACTTGCGCAGGAGCAAGACCAGCAAAATATTCGATAACATCGGCGCCAGTTTCAACATCGACACACTCGGCTTCTTGCCAAGGCTTCCCCGTATCAAGTACTTCTACTTTTGCTAGTTCATCGTTACGTTCGCGTAAGATTGCCACGGCTTTTAATAAAATACGGCTACGCTCAATTGGTGTCATTGCAGACCATGCTGCAAACCCTTGTTTTGCGCTTTCGATTGCCGCGTTTTGAATAAACTCATCAGCGATTTCAACGTGATAAATCACTTCATCCGTTGCAGGGTTCTTAACTGCAAAGGTATCGCCAGTTTGATTCTTTAAAAAATGGCCATTAATAAAATTTTCGTAAACAGGTGTGGTCATTTTAGGCTCCATACTGTTTTATCAGTGAACGAATGTAGTCTTTGGCTAATCGCTCACAATTTTCGAATTGATCTTGGTCTGACTTACTTAATACGGCTCTTAGCCATAAACCATCGATCATGGCTGCACTTAGCTCAGCAGCTAAATTGGCATCGCTATCGCTCATTAACTGTTTGAATGAGCTTAATAAGTTACTAAATAAACGTTTACTATTTACGTTTTGTAAGCGATGCAACTGGGCGTCGTGCATTGAATGCGCCCAAAAGCTCAACCAAGTTTTGGTGTTGTTGCTTTGCTGCTGAATACGCGAAAAGTTTGCTTCAACGATAAACATTAATCGTTGCTCTGGACTAGTTTGTGGCGTTACTTGATTCAAAAGTGCTTGCTTTAAGCTGGTCAATAAATAACGCACAGTGGCTTCAATTAAGCCCTGCTTACCACCAAAATAATGACTGATAATGCCAGACGATAAGCCTGCCTTTTTACTAATGCTATTTATGGTGGTGCCTTGCAAACCAAGCTCTGCAACCGACTCTATTGTGGCGTCAATTAACTGCTGACGACGAACAGGTTCCATTCCAACTTTCGGCATAATTTTTTATTGATTGAACGTTCAATTAAAATAAAGGTTAAGGTAATGAGCATGGCAATTCAAGGTTGACAAATTGTAAACAGCCGCAAAGCTATACTCGTAAGTTAAGCTAACCCACTGTTCTTACGCTCATTATCAGATATATAAAAAAGTTTTAAATTTATTCAAAATAAAGCCTAAAAAGTATGAATTTAGGCTGAAATGCGGAAAAAAGAGAATATTTATTGCAGGCGTATTTTTAATAAAAAAGCGCTTATAAAAGCGCTCATGTTAGGCTAAGCTCATTCGTGATATTTACGAATCACCGCTATCTTGCCATCTTCGATTTCGAGCACATCCATAATGGTCTGCGTGTATTCAATTTCTTGCTGGTTTTGCGGGTGTATACCTTTAGCATGATGGGTATAACGTAAAGCAATGGCAGAATCATTAAAAATAAAGGTATCGAGTAAGTTTGCTTGGTATTCAGTGTGTGCCCCAAGGTAAAAAGTCATGCCTTTACGCATCATCGCTTTGCCATCAGGCTCTCTAGAATCATCTGTTTGATAAGGTAAGTGTTGGTTTGCTACATCGTCAGTTAATAAAGCTAAAAAGGCTTCTAACTCTTTGTTGGTGGCATTGGGTGCTTGTGTTGCAACCATGGTATTAAAGTACTGCTGTGCCAATGCTGTAAGCGCTGGGTTAGCTTGCTTTGCTTGGCTGCTAAATGCGCTTAACAGGCAAATAGCTAGAAAATAAAGGTGCTTCATCGTTATTCCTTGTGGTTTTAGTTATTGACTAATAATCAAACTACGCACCTAAAATAACGACAAAGCCCTGAACTATCAATATATTAGTTTAAGCTGTTTGTGGCTTTGGGATCTCGCGTTTATCTAAATAGCCGCTGTATCGTGTTGCAATTAATGCAGCTAAACTGATGATAGCGCCAATCCAAGCAGTGTCTTGCAATGAGTAGTTTTCAACGACAACACCACCTAACACTGAGCCCAGCGCAATCCCGATATTAAACGCTGCAATGTTTAACCCTGATGCCACATCGACGGCATTGGGGGTGAACTTTTCGGCAAGTTTAACCACATATACTTGCAGCCCAGGCACATTACCAAACGCAAATGCCCCCCATACAAGTATGGTCAGTACCGCAGCGACTTTAGATTGCATGGTAAAGGTCAGCACTAACAGCACAATACTCAAAGCACTAAAGATAATGGTCAGCGCACTAATGGGGCCTTTTTTATCGGCTAACTTACCGCCATAAATATTACCAACAGCAACCGATACCCCATATACCAGCATGATTAAGCTAATGGTGGCTGATGCAAATCCAGTTTGCTCCTCTAAAATGGGCGCTAAATAGGTAAAGGCAGTAAATGTGCCGCCATAACCAAGTATGGTCATCAAGTACACCAGTAAAAGCCTAGGTTGCACCATTACTTTTAGCTGCTCACCCAAAGTAGCCGGTTTACTTTGCTTTAAGTTGCTAGGAATTAAAAACGCGCTACCAACAAGTGCAATTAAGCCCAGTAAAGACACCACTAAAAAGGTCGCTCGCCAACCAAAGTGCTGACCAATCCAAGTCCCTAATGGCACACCGGTTACTAATGCAACCGTTAACCCCGTAAACATAATCGCAATGGCACTAGCTTCTTTATCTTTACTGACAAGCCCAGTAGCGATCGTTGAACCAATTGAGAAAAACACCCCATGGGCAAGGCCTGTTAGAATCCTTGCGGTGATCAAGCTACCATAACTAGGTGCTTGCCAAGCCAGTAAATTACCGATTACAAATAGGCTCATTAAGCTAAGTAATACATGTTTTCGATTCCAGCGTCCGGTAAGCGCGGTTAATACTGGCGCCCCCACCGCAACCCCTAATGCGTACAAGCTAACAAGTAGCCCGGCACTCGGTAACGAAACCGCTAAATCATTAGCGATGGTTGGCACTAAGCCGACAATCACAAACTCAGTGGTGCCTATGGCAAACGCACTGAGAGTTAACGCAAGTAATGCTATTGGCATCACATATCCTCTGTTTAACTTTGAAAGTGCGGCTATTGTGGCTAAAATTAAATTTGCAAAAAATAGCAGTAGTGACAAAATACTTTTGTCAAAAATGAAAAGGTAAAACCATGAGCGTGATCTCCAACACCCAAGATTTAGAAGCATTTATTAGCGTGGTTGATACCGGCGGGTTCTCAAGTGCAGCCAATGCATTAGATGAGCAAGTAGCAAAAATATCACGGGCGGTCACTCGGCTCGAGAAATCCTTAAACGTTACCTTATTCAACCGCACTACAAGGCGCATTGAGCTGACCGAAGAAGGCCAGTTATTTTTAGGCTATGCTAGAGAAGCACTGAGTCAGCTTGCACAAGGCGAAGAAGCCTTAAAGCTTCTGCACTGTGCGCCATCAGGAAAATTAAGAGTCGATGCTGCAAGCCCCTTTGTGTTTCATCAAATAGCACCACATTTAAAAGCCTTTAGCCAAGCTTATCCTGACATAAAACTTGAGATCACCAGCCACGACAACATTATCGATTTACTTGAGCATAAAACCGATATTGCTATTCGTATTGGCGAACTTGCTGACTCAAACTTGCATGCACGCACTTTGGGAGTTAGTAAGTTACAGCTCGTTGCAAGCCCTGACTATTTAAAAGCGGCACCGCCATTAGATGAGCTAACTGACTTAGCCTTGCACCAGCTTATTGGTTTTACCGATGCGCCGCATTTAAATCACTGGCCGCTAACCACGCCTTTAGACCTTAAATTTTCAATCAGTGCATCAAGTGGTGAAACTGTGCGCCAGCTTTGTATACAGGGCCATGGCATTACCTTGTTGTCGGAATTTATGATCAACGAAGATTTAAAAGCAGGCCGTTTAGTAAAAGTGCTCGAAGGCGAGGTACTGAGCCCTAATCGCCGCGAAAAAGTGCATGCGGTGTATTACCAAAACAGCGGTGTTTCATCACGAGTATTAGCATTTTTAGACTTTATAGCCCCAAGGTTAACGCTGTAGTTTTTGCATTTTTAACAAAAGTGTTTTGTGATTAGTGGCATTAATTTCATAAATAATTTTCGTTATGCTGAAAGCATATTCGCTTTCAAGGAGCCGTAATGAACAAATTATTCGATACCGTACAACTTGCCGGTCATACATTAAAAAACCGCATTGTTATGCCACCGATGACCCGCTCTCGCTCATCACAACCGGGTGATATCGCCAATGAGTTAATGGCCGACTACTATGCACAACGTGCGAGCGCTGGCTTAATTATCAGCGAAGGCACACAAATATCAGCCCTGGGTAAGGGTTATGCTTGGACACCGGGTATTTATACCGCCGAGCAAATTGCCGGTTGGAAGAAAGTAACCGACAAAGTTCATCAAGCTGGTGGCATTATGTTTGCTCAGCTATGGCATGTTGGCCGAGTATCTCACCCAAGTAACACAGGTGGCGAGCAACCAATTGCGCCATCTGCTATTGCAGCTAAAGACGTAAAAGTTTTTATTGATGAAGATGACAAACCCGACTTTGTTGCCACAGCACAGCCACGCGCAATGAGCCATGACGACATCAAACAGGTTATAAACGAATATCGCCAAGCTGCCCGTAATGCAGTTGATGCGGGGTTTGATGGTATTGAACTTCACGCTGCTAATGGTTACTTAATTAATCAATTTATTGATTCAGAGTCAAACCAACGCACTGATGAATACGGCGGCAGTTTAGAAAACCGCTTACGCTTTTTACAACAAGTGACACAAGCGGTTTGTGATGAAATTGGCGCTGAACGTATTGGCGTTCGCCTTGCTCCACTCACAACCCTCAATGGGACGGTCGATGATAACCCATTTGAAACCTATATTGGCGCAGCAAAAGTACTCAATGAACTCAACGTTGCTTACCTGCACATTGCTGAAGCTGATTGGGATGATGCGCCTTTAATGGAGCAAAGTTTTAAGCAAGCGCTACGTGAAAACTATGCTGGATTAATGATTTATGCGGGCAAGTACACTGGCGAGAAAGCAGAGCAAGCAATAGCCGCAGGCTGGGCTGATTTAATTGGCTTTGGTCGCCCGTTTGTTGCCAACCCTGATCTGCCAGCTCGTATTGAACAAGGCATTGAACTTGCGAAGCATGATCCAGATACCTTATTTGGAGGCGGTGCTAAAGGTTACACTGACTACCCTTTAGCAACGCAGTAGCGCTAAAAAAGGTGGCTCGTCAACCAAAAGCTCAATACAATAAAGCTGATGTTGGCGAGCGCTCTTAACCACCAAGAAGCTGAGCTAAACTGGAGTTGGCTGTACTTGCTTACTAATACCAACACGCCCATCACAGTAAACCAAGGAGTAAAAAAGAATAGTGGCTTTAACTTCACTAAACTCACCGCTAAATCGTGCAGCGCTCCACTGACTGCAAAAGTCACAACAACCGCACACCAAGCCGGCATAAAATCATTGCAAGGCTTCATTACAAACCGAGATAAATAATAGCTCCAGACCGGATTCCAATATCGCCAAAACAAATAAAATGAGCTAGCACCTAGAGAACGTGTCAGCATATTGCGCAACGAATCTTTATGCCCAAGGGGCACACCTGTGCGTTTTTTAACGTATTGACCAAGGGTAATAGCTGCAGACACCGACTTTCTCTTTTTTACTAATGACTAATTCAGACTACTAAACAACCAACAAAAGAGAAACCCAAACAAGGCTAGAAATTGTAACGGTTTATTTTATTCGTATTGGTTTTGCGCAGATAGATAGCTGGTAATCACCCATTACTTCTGATATCAACATTAGAGGGGCACCGATGAAAACTTCATTATCATTGATTTGCTACTGAGTGAAACATTGAAAGTGTACCCTAACGGAGTATACTATGATTTATAAAACAAAGGATTTTGTTTCGCGCACGAAAAAAGAAAGCCTGTCTGATGCTGATTTAATAAACGCTTGTAAAGAGATGTCAGCAGGCCTTTACGATGCAGACCTAGGTGGTAATGTCTATAAAAAGCGCGTAGCCATGGGCAGTAAAGGAAAAAGAGCTGGTTATAGAACTATTGTCGGGGCGGTAATTGGTGATAAATATTTCTTTCTCTATGCGTTTGCTAAAAACGCTAGAGCTAATATAAACGCTAAAGAAAAATTAGCATTAAAAGAGTTAGCAAAAGAGTTTATTCGATTTTCCCAAAGTGAACTTGAACAACTAGTCGATGATGGCGAACTTTTAATTGTAGGTGATGATCATGAGTGACATATTAAAGTCAGTTCACAAAACAGCGAGTGGATTAAAAAAGTCAGGAGTTATAGACAAAACGACAATGCGTAAATTTGACGCATTATGCCTTACAAGTGTTCATGAATTTACCCCCGAACAAGTTCGTAATTTAAGACTGAAATACAATCTCTCACAACCGGTTTTTGCTCAATACTTAAATGTCAGTGACAAGTTAGTTAAAAAATGGGAGCAAGGTGATAGCTCACCAAGAGGAGCAGCATTGAAAATGCTCACTCTGGCAGAGCAAAAAGGGTTAGAAGTAATCGCTTAAGCCCAATCCAAAGCGCTGTAAAACTCACTTCATTAAAATCACATCTTACTTTTTACTTTATTAGTCGCTTGGCTGGTGGCGGGGTTGTCTGGCCAAAAATGTTTTGGGTAACGCCCTTTCATTTCTTTTTGTACATCGCGGTAACTCGTTTGCCAAAAGTTAGCTAAGTCTTGAGTTAACTGCAGCGGTCGCCTCGCTGGTGATAATAGCTCCATTAATAATGGCAGTTTACCTTGTGCCAGCAAAGGCGTGCTGGTCATGCCATACACTTCTTGCATGCGTACACTGAGCTTCGCAGGGCCATCAAGCTGATAGGTCACTTTTACATTTGAACCACTTGGCACCGTTAATCGTAAGGGGAGCAATTCATTCAATAAACTTTGCTGCTGCCAATCAAAACAGCTTTTAATCGCTTCGCTGTAATTGAACTTTTTTAATTGCTCAAGGTTTTTAATATCATCCAAATAAGGTGCAAGCCATTGGCTATCGGCAATTAAATCATCATGATTTAAACTCGGGAATGACTCTGGTAACAGCTTACTTGCCAAGCTCATTCGAATAAGTAACTGCTCACTATCGGGCTGTTCATTAAATAACGAAAAGCCCCGCTTACTAAATAAATTTAACCAAGCTTTGGTGCGCTCGTTTTTATCTAGTGGCTGTTTACTTGGTTGACTCGCTATGGTGATGGCACCCAGCTTGAGCTCATCTTGATGGATAAAACGCCCTGCTTTTTCATCGTATTCGCAGCGAGTTTGCTCAGTAAATAAATGCGAAAGCTCATCTTCAAGCTCACTTGGCATAAAGGCAACAGCAGCAAAAACACGGTTTCCCTTATGGCCGCCCATATGCGCAATGGCAATATAGTCATCGTTATGCCAAAACTCCTCACTTAAATCGGCGCCTGCACCATTGGCAAGTAAATAACCATTACCGCGTTTTTTGGCTAGGCGGTCTGGAAAAGCAAGCGCCACCAGCAGCGACAAGTACTCTGTTTTAAGCTCATTAACCGGTTTGAGTTGCAAGCGCGATAGCCAATAATTTAATTGCTGCTTAAATACTGGGTGCGGTTTGCTGTGCTGACTATGTAATGCCAAATTAAGATCCGCAGGCATACTAATGCGGCTTTCAAGCAGTGCAGTTAAATACCCCGCTAATACATAAATACCAGACATGTGCTGCTCTAGTTGCTTTGCCTTAATGAGCATGTGTGAGAGACGAATATCGGCTCCATAGCTCAGCATTTGGCTGCCAAGGGCTGTTAGCTTTTCATTTTCATCAATGGCTTCGAGCATTTTTAAAAGTGCCGTTGCCTGTTTAATCTGCTGGCTACTAGGTGGGTCGAGTAAGCTAAGCTCAGCAAGTGATGCCCCCCACTGCTTTGCCTCTAATAACAACTGACTAATATCACTGGTCAAAATTTCTGGCGCATCATGGCTATTACGGCGCTCAAAGGTTTGTTTAGAGCCTAATCGATACACAACCCCTGGCTCAATTCGCCCAGCACGACCAGCGCGCTGAATGGCAGAAGAACGAGAAATACCTTGCGTTACGAGCTCTGTAACACCGGTTTTTAAATTGAAATTTGCTGCACGGCGTTTGCCGCTATCAACCACAATGCGTATTCCTTCAATGGTCAAACTGGTTTCAGCCACATTGGTGGTTAATACCACTTTGCGTTTGCCATTTTTAGCTGGCGCAATAGCAGCTTGTTGCTCGTTTTTATTTTGCTCACCATACAAGCTAAATACTTCGACGCTATCACCTAAATCATTTAAAGACTGCTGAACGCGCATGATTTCACGCTGCCCTGGCAAAAATACTAAAGCACTGCCCGTTTGCTCACTAAGCGCCTGTTTTATTACTGCAGGTATGTCATCGAGCCAACGGCTTTCGTCTTTAAGTGGAATATACACTTCATCAATGGGGTAGCTTCGACCTTGTGATGAAATAATAGGACAGCTGAAAAACTCACTGTAACGATCGCCGTCTAAGGTTGCCGACATCAGCAATATTTTTAAATCATCGCGAAGTGCCGCCTGTGTTTCAAGGGCAAATGCCAAAGCCGTATCTGCGGCAATTGAGCGCTCATGAAATTCATCAAATATAAGTAAATCAACATCACTAAGCTCTGGGTCATTTTGCAACATACGCGTCAGCATGCCTTCCGTGACAATTTCGAGTTTAGTTGTAGAACTTACTTTTGATTCGCCACGAATGCGTAAGCCGACACTGTCACCGACTATTTCATTCTGCTGACTTGCCAAATACTGGGCAATATTGCGTGCGGCCAGTCGTCTTGGCTCTAACATAACAATGCGTTTAAAGTGCCCTTCGCGCATTAAGGTAAGAGGCAGCCATGTTGATTTACCCGCTCCCGGCGGCGCTTGCAATAAGGCCATTGGGTTACTCTGTAATGTGGTTAACAGGGATTGATAAATATCTTGAACTGGCAGCACGTTAGGTATCTCTTACTTTCTTTTCACGCATTGTATCAAAAAACTAAAAATTGCGATGGCTATAGGCTTATTTTCTATCTCGGGCTTTAGAAGTGAAAACATTGCATTCTGCCAGTTTAGACTTATTCTTGATTAAACGACCAAACAAAAATCAGAATAAGGAATTAACTTGTTCAGGATTTACACCCGTATTTTAATCACCTTGCTACTTTTAGTTTTCCCGTTTCAAAAAGCATTTAGTCAGCAAAAAATTACGGTTGCACTTGGCAATACACTACCCCCTTGGGTCATGGTTGAAGACAACACAGGCATTATTCCTGACTTACTTCGCGCGACGCTCGGTGTTCACGGTTATCAAATACACTTTGTCTACGTTCCCTATGCAAGGCGGATCCCTTTGTATACTGAGAACTTAGTTGATGTTGTGTCTGATATTAATGAAAAAGTTATCGAAGCCCATCAAATGAGCGGTTACTTTTCAGATATTGCTTACAGCTACGAGAACTTTGCTTTTAGTCTGGCCAAGCAAAACCTGCAGCTTAGCTCTATTACACAATTAAAACACTTTAGTGTTCTTTCATGGCAAGGTGCAAAAGAATTACTCTCACCAGAATATCAAGCAATGGCCAGAGAAAACCCACAATACGCAGAAACCTATGATCAACTTGCACAAGTACAGCTTTTGTATCGAGAGCGCTACGAGGTAATCCAGATGGACGGTAAAATTTTTGATTATTATCGAGCGTTAATTAATATCAATGACGAAATTGATGTCTCTAAACCTGTGCAACGATTTGCGTTATTTGGCAAAAACCCCAGTGGCTTTTTATTTCGAGACGAGGCCTTAAGAGACCTGTTTAACGAGAACTTGCGTAAACTAAAATCAACTGAAGAATACACGCGGATAATCAATCGCTATACATCTAAGAGCCACTAAGTATCTAAAAACTAGCGCAACAGAAAATATTACAGGCTGATTCTAAAAACTACGTAGTAATTGCAAACTTTTAAATTCCACTCACTATATTCAAAAAATAAAATAACTATAAATCAATCAGTTAATAGATTTCACCAAATTGGTACAGCGATTGCTCTTACTAAGATGAATGTTTAACAAAGTAAGGAGATTATGATGAACAGCGATCGTTTAGAAGGCAACTGGAAAGAGATTAAAGGTAAAGCACAACGTAAATGGGGTGACCTTACCGATGATGATTTAGATAAAATTGAAGGTAGCCGTAAAGAGCTGGTTGGTAAACTTCAGCAAAAATACGGTAAATCTAAGGAAGAAGCTGAGCGTGAAGTCAGCGACTTTGAAAAAAGCCATTAATTTGAGCAATCAATAAAGCCGCTATTTGCGGCTTTATTTATCAAGCAGGCTCATGCTTTGCTAAATCAACTTCAGCAACCGTTTGATTTTTACCTTGCGATTTAGCGCGGTAAAGCCGTTTATCGGCAATGTTCAAACAGTGATCCACGCTCTCATCAGCGACGCGCACGTACAAGCCAATACTTAAGGTAACATGAAAAAGATGCTGGCCGCTCGTAAATGGCTTTTCAGCAAGTTTCTTATGGATTTTTTCAGCTACTTTTCTGGCTCTAAGCTCATGCCCTGTTGGGATCACAATTAAAAACTCTTCGCCGCCCCAACGGGAAATAACATCTTCTTCTGTGCACACGTTCTTAAATACATCAGCAAAAAATATCAGCACCTCATCGCCCACTTGATGACCGTAGGTATCGTTGATTTGCTTAAAGTTATCAACATCCATCAGCAAGAACACTGCCCCTTCGCCAAAGCGCTTATCTTGCAAGCATTCTGTTGCATAGCGACGGTTAGCGAGTTCTGTCATCGCGTCAGTACGAGCCAGCTTTTGATTAAGCTTAAGTTGTTCCATTAACTGCAAACTGTATTTGTTACGGTAATATTCGTAGAAGCCAGCCAAAATACATAAAATCGAGAAACACAGCATGACCCGAGTAGGAAAGTAGTGACTCGGATAACTGTAATAGCCAAATTGATCGGTAAAATAGAAAAGCACCGAGATAATACTGGCAAGCAAGATAAGATCGAACGCTCCGCGCTTTAAACCACGAATAAAAAAGGTCACAGGAGATACGATAAACAGCCATAACGGCCCCGTGCCATTACTTCCTCCTGAGACGATTAAAAAACACATCATCGAATAGAGGGCGTACAGCATAAGTACTGCGATGGTTTCGTCACGATTTTTAATGACAAAAGGTGAGGCAAACACAAAGCCGCCAATAATCAATAAATAGCTAAGGGCATGGTAACCATCTTGATAGCTGGTGATCGCCATTAAAAACGAGGTGATCGAACCAATAAATGCAAAAACACGTAAAAACCGTGCTTTATCTTTGTCACTTGCATTCACTGTATCAATCACAATTTCACCTTAGATTTCTTGATCAATCACAATAACTTTAACACAAATATATAAATTAGAAGGAATTTGCCAGTATTAAAACAATTAAAAAGAAAAAAGTATGATAAAAAATGGGCATAAAAAAACGAGCCATTTAGGGCTCGTTTTTAATTTAAACAAAAGCTAATAACTAAAGGTTATTATTCTGGTTCATAGCCCAAATTAGGCGACAACCAACGCTCGGCTTCTGCAAGAGTCATGTTGGTACGCTTAGCGTAATCTTCAACCTGATCTTTTTGAATTTGCGCCACTGCGTAGTATTTAGCTTCAGGGTGAGAGAAATACCAACCAGAAACCGCCGCACCCGGCCACATTGCGTATGAACTGGTTAGCTTCATGCCAATACGTTGCTCGGTATCAAGTAACTGCCAGATTTTCTTCTTCTCTGTATGTTCAGGACAAGCAGGATAACCTGGCGCAGGGCGAATACCTTGGTAGTTTTCACGAATAAGTTCATCGTTCGATAGATTCTCATCTACCGCATAGCCCCAATACTCTTTACGTACTTGCTCATGCAAATATTCAGCAAATGCTTCTGCTAAACGGTCTGCTACGGCTTTAACCATGATCTTATTATAATCATCTTGCTTAGCATCGAAGGCATCGGCAAGGTCGTCTTCTTCAAGACCACCAGTAACCGCAAAAGCACCAAAGTAATCAGGGGTGCCTTTTGGCGCAATATAATCAGCTAAACAGTAGTTAGCAAAGTCGGTTTTTTCTGTTTGCTGACGTAAATGACACGATGTAGTTAAAAGCGTTGTACGCGACTCATCGGTGTAAATCTCAATGTCATCCCCTACTCGGTTTGCAGGGAATAAACCAATGACACCTAGAGGTTGTAGCGCACCTGATTGTTCAATCTCATCAAGCATTGCGTTGGCATCAGCGAATAAGCTTTTAGCCTGTTCACCTACAATTTCATCTTCAAGAATACGTGGGTACTTACCAGCGATTGACCACGTCATGAAATAAGGAGTCCAGTCGATGTACTGTCTTAACGTCGCAATCGAAACATCTTTAAACTCAGTCACACCCAGCTTTTTCGGTACAGGTGGCGTGTAGTTATCCCAATCAAGTTTCACTGCATTGTCGCGAGCACGCTGTAAAGTAACGGGTTTTGAGCGCGGCTTTTTACGTGCTTGTTGTTCACGTACTTTTTCATACTCAGCCTTGGTTTTCTCTAAAAATGCTGGCTTTAACTCTTTCGACAATAAATTAGAAACCACCCCAACAGCACGGCTGGCGTTATTTACATAAACCACACCTTTATCATACTGAGGCTCAATTTTAACCGCAGTATGCGCTTTAGAGGTTGTTGCACCACCAATCAGTAACGGTAATTCAAAACCACGACGGGTCATTTCTTTAGCAACATGCACCATTTCATCAAGTGATGGGGTAATCAGCCCTGATAAACCAATAATGTCGGCTTTTTCGTCAATGGCGGTTTGCAAGATTTTCTCTGCTGGCACCATCACACCAAGGTCAATAACCTCGTAGTTATTACATTGCAGTACAACGCCTACAATGTTCTTACCAATGTCGTGTACATCGCCCTTAACAGTTGCCATAACCACTTTACCATTGGTTGCGCCCTCTTCTTTTTCGGCTTCAATGAAAGGGTCAAGATAGGCAACGGCACGCTTCATCACACGTGCAGACTTAACAACCTGCGGTAAGAACATTTTACCCGCGCCAAATAAGTCACCTACTACATTCATGCCGTCCATAAGCGGCCCTTCGATCACTTCGATAGGCTTAGCTTTGCTCTTACGGCACTCTTCGGTATCTTCGTCGATGTACTCGGTAATGCCTTTTACTAGCGCATGTTCAAGGCGCTTTTCAACAGGCCAAGTACGCCACTCTAGATCTTCAACTTTCTCTGCTTGCGCCATACCTGAGTATTTTGGTGCAAGTTCAACAAGTCGCTCACCAGCACCTGGGTCGGTATTGAGTATCACATCTTCTACAGCTTTGCGCAGCTCTTCAGGGATATCGTCGTAAACCGCTAATTGGCCCGCATTTACAATGCCCATGTCCATACCCGCTTTAATCGCGTGGTATAAAAACACTGAGTGAATAGCTTCACGTACTGGGTTATTACCTCGGAACGAGAACGACACATTCGATACACCACCCGACACTTTACAGTGCGGTAAGCCTTGCTTAATTCGACGCGTACCTTCAATAAACTCAACAGCGTAGTTATCGTGCTCTTCAATACCCGTTGCAACGGCAAAAATGTTCGGGTCAAAAATAATGTCTTCTGGCGGAAAGCCAATATCATCAACGAGTATTTTGTAACTACGCTGACAAATCTCGAACTTACGATCAGCAGTTTCTGCTTGCCCGGTTTCATCAAACGCCATTACAACCGCAGCAGCACCAAAGCGTTTAATTAGCTTAGCTTGGCGGATAAACGGCTCTTCACCTTCTTTAAGTGAAATTGAGTTAACAATGGCCTTACCTTGAATACACTTTAAGCCTGCTTCAATCACGTCCCATTTAGATGAGTCGACCATGATAGGTACTTTTGAGATATCAGGCTCTGAGGCAATTAAGTTTAAAAACTTTATCATCGCCGCTTTCGAGTCCAACATGGCTTCATCCATGTTGATATCAATCACTTGCGCGCCATTTTCTACTTGTTCACGGGCAACATCGAGAGCAGTCTCGTAATCTTCTTCCATGATCAAGCGCTTAAACTTAGCCGAGCCTGTTACATTGGTACGCTCACCGACGTTAGTAAATACAGCAATTTGGTCAGTCATGTCGGTTTCCTAGTTTAAGTTACACGCTTCAAGGCCCGATAAGCGCATACGCACTTCAAGCTCAGGTAATTGGCGAGGTTTAACACCTTCAAGGCCTTTCGCAAACGCCTTAATATGAGCCGGTGTGGTGCCACAACAACCACCTACAATGTTGATAAAGCCAGACTTGCCCCAGTCGATAATTTCTTTTGCCATTTCAGGGGCTTCTAAATCATATTCGCCAAACTCATTCGGTAAACCGGCATTGGGATGCACCGAGGTAAAGGTTTCGCAAACACGTGATAACTCTTCAACATATTGACGCAGTAAATCAGGGCCAAGGGCACAGTTAAGGCCGATTGATAACGGTTTGATATGGCGAATTGAGTTATAAAATGCTTCTGTGGTTTGCCCTGATAAAGTACGGCCAGAGGCATCGGTAATGGTGCCTGAGATCATCACAGGTAAACTACGACCAGCTTGTTCGAATGCTTCTTCTACGGCAAACGAAGCCGCTTTTGCATTAAGGGTATCAAAGATCGTTTCTATTAAAATAAGGTCAGCACCACCTTCCATTAATGCCAGTGTTGACTCAACATACGCAGCCACCAGCTTATCAAAGTTGATATTACGATAACCTGGGTCATTTACATCTGGTGAAATAGAACAGGTTTTTGACGTTGGCCCAAGTACACCAGCTACATAACGCGGTTTGCTAGGATCTTTTGCTTCAAGTTCATCACACACGCTGCGTGCAAGCTTCGCTGACTCGAGGTTGATTTCGCGGCTAAGGCTCGCCATGTCGTAATCTTCCATCGAAATAGTCGTGGCATTAAAGGTATTCGTTTCGATGATATCGGCACCGGCTTCTAAATAAGCACGGTGAATATCAGCAATGATTTTTGGCTGAGTCAGGCTTAATAAATCGTTATTGCCTTTAATAAGTACGTGCCAGTCTTTAAAGCGCTCACCGCGATAATCCTGTTCTTCTAATTTATATTCTTGGATCATGGTGCCCATCGCGCCATCGAGGATTAAAATTCGCTGTTTCAGCGCCTCGGTTAATTGTTCGCGTTTATTCACTGCATTACTCGGCATAGTTGTTAGTCCTTACATCTTGGCTAACTAAGTTAATATCATACGGTGTAGTTTGGTACACATAATAGTTTAACCAATTCGAAAACAATAAAAAGGCATGGCTTTGCCACGTTTTCGACGGTTCGTTGTCTGGGTTATCGTCAGGAAAGTAATTTTCTGGCTTAGGTGCATCCGCTGATTTTTCTTGGTCACGTAAATACTCCCCTTTTAAGGTATGAGCATCGTACTCTGGATGGCCAGTAATATACACTTGGCTGCCTGATTTATTTTTAATTAAGTAGGCACCAACTCGCTCTGATCCGGCTAACACCACCAGCTCTTCGCAGGCATTGATCTTATCGATATCAATATGACCATAACGAGAATGTGGCACTAAAAAGGTATCATCAAAGCCACGCGTTAGCGCTGCATGGTCAAAATAGCTTTTATGGGTAAATACGCCACTGAGTTTGTTTGGTTTCAAATCACGTTTAAGACCATAGTGATGATAAAGCCCAGCATGGGCCGCCCAACACGAAAATAGCGTAGACGTCACATGCTGCTCTGCCCAATCTAAAATAATTTTTAGTTCGTCCCAGTAAGCAACTTCGTCATATTCTAAATGAGCAAGCGGCGCCCCCGTGATAATCATGGCATCGTAGTTATTATCTTTCACTTCTGAAAAATAACGATAAAACGTATCCATGTGCTGCTCAGAGTTACTACTGGTGCGATGGGTATCTAAGCGCAACAGCTCAACATTAACTTGCAGCGGTGAGTTTGCTAACAAGCGAATAAACTGCACTTCGGTTTCAACTTTGTTTGGCATTAAGTTTAAGATGGCCAAACGCATTGGGCGGATTTCTTGCGTTTTAGCACGACTTTTTGGCATTACAAACACGTTTTCTTGACGTAACTTTGCAATGGCAGGCAATTCATCTTTTACTGTAATGGGCATAGCTGGCTCCGAGCATACTTATCTGACTGCTAATTATGAACGGATAGTTAGAAATTTCAACCTCTAGATGTTTAGATGTCCAAATGAATTTTAATTGTTTGAAAGCAAAGCCCATAAAAGCCTGTTTCGTTGACGTATACGCGACAGAGCCTCTACAATATACGCTATTAATTTTTCTTATAAATTGAAGGCTCCTTTCATGGTGTTACCAGATAAGTTTATATTCTCGATGAGTCGAGTTTCTAAGGTTGTGCCACCTAAGCGCACTATCTTAAAAGATATTTCTTTACACTTTTTCCCAGGCGCAAAAATTGGTGTGCTAGGTCTAAACGGTGCAGGTAAATCAACGTTACTTCGCATTATGGCTGGTGTTGACCAAGACTTTGAAGGTGAAGCTCGCCCTCAACCAGGCACTAAAATCGGTTACTTACCGCAAGAACCTGTACTAGACGAAAGCAAGACAGTTCGCGAAACAGTAGAAGAAGCAGTAAGCGAAGTTAAAAATGCACTAAACCGCCTTGATGAAGTATACAACGAGTATGCAATGGACGGTGCTGACTTTGATGCACTTGCGAAAGAGCAAGGCGAATTAGAAGCTATCATCCAAGCGCACGACGGTCACAATATCGACAACGTGTTAGAGCGTGCAGCTGATGCATTACGCCTTCCACCTTGGGATGCAAAAATTGAACACCTTTCGGGTGGTGAGCGTCGCCGTGTTGCGATCTGTCGTTTGCTACTTGAAAAACCAGATATGCTTATTCTTGACGAACCAACCAACCACTTAGACGCTGAGTCAGTTGCTTGGTTAGAGCGCTTCTTACACGACTACGAAGGTACCGTGGTTGCTGTAACCCACGACCGTTACTTCTTAGACAACGTAGCAGGTTGGATTTTAGAGCTTGACCGTGGTGAAGGTATTCCTTGGGAAGGTAACTACTCATCGTGGCTTGAGCAAAAAGATTTACGTTTACAACAAGAACAGAAATCTGAAAAAGCACGTCAAAAATCAATCGCGCAAGAACTTGAATGGGTTCGTTCAAATCCGAAAGGCCGTCAAGCTAAATCTAAAGCACGTATGGCGCAGTTCTCTGAGCTACAGCAGAACGATTACCAAAAGCGTAACGAAACGAATGAGCTATTCATTCCACCGGGTCCACGCTTAGGTGACCAAGTTATCGAAGTGAAAGGCCTGAAGAAGAGCTTTGGCGATCGCGTATTAATCGATGACTTAAACTTTGCAATGCCGAAAGGCGCTATCGTAGGTATTATCGGTGCCAATGGTGCGGGTAAATCAACGCTATTCAAAATGCTAAGTGGTGAAGAAACACCAGATAGCGGTGAGATCATTGTTGGTGACACTGTTGAGCTTGCAACGGTTGATCAGTTCCGTGGCGACATGGACGAAAGCAACACTGTTTTCCAAGAAATCTCTAACGGCCAAGACGTATTAAAAATTGGTAACTTTGAATTCCCAAGCCGTGCCTATGTTGGCCGCTTTAACTTCAAAGGTAACGACCAACAAAAATTCGTTAAAGACCTATCAGGTGGTGAGCGCAACCGTTTACACCTAGCTAAGTTACTAAAAGCAGGTGGTAACGTATTACTACTGGATGAGCCAACCAATGACCTAGACGTTGAAACACTACGTGCACTTGAGAACGCTATTTTAGAGTTCCCTGGCTGTGTAATGTGTATCTCGCATGACCGTTGGTTCCTTGACCGTATTGCTACACATATTCTTGATTACCGTGACGAAGGCCAAATTAACTTCTTCGATGGTAACTACACAGAATACGAAGAGTGGTTGAAGAAAACCTTAGGCGCAGAAGCGGCACAACCTAAGCGTATTAAATACAAAAAAATTGGCTAATTAGCTGATACTTAAAAAGCCCCTACTTAGGGGCTTTTTTGTTGCTGTAATCATTTCTCTCACTAATTTCATAATGATCTATACTGATTAGGTCACTAAGGTTGGAGATACAGCTATGAATGAACGCAGAGAGTTTTCGCGGGTATTATTTTCTTGCCCTGCGATCCTTCGTATCGAAGATAACGACTATCACTGTCAGTTACTTGATTTATCTTTGCAAGGTGCGCTCATTACTAAAAGTGATTCATTTTTAGTGCCTATTCATAGTAAAGCTGACTTAATCTTCACCCTGCCAGAATCAACTATCGAGATTAAAATGCAAGTGGAGCTGTGCCATGTTGAGCATCAGCATGCAGGCCTTCGCTGCGAACATATCGATATTGATAGCATTACTCACTTAAAACGATTGATTGAATTAAATCTGGGTGATGAGGCATTATTACATCGCGAGTTAGCTCATTTAATTCACACACCAGAGTAAACATTTGTCGGTAGATTCGTTATGCTGTAGCAAATTCAGCTATTCAATGAGCTATGCAGTTAAATCCCCACTTACCCTTGGTGTATCACCCAAATTACTCGTTTAGTTTCGATCCTAACCATCGCTTTGTAATGAGTAAGTTTGCTTATTTATATGAGCATGTACAAAACCTTGGATTAATAAATGACAATCTAACTCAACCGATGCTTGGCAGCCCTGAGCCTCTTGAATTAGTGCACTGCGAAAACTATATCCACGACCTTTGGCACAACCGCTTAGATGAAAAAGCAATGCGCCGTATTGGCTTACCTTGGTCAAAAGAGCTGATGGCACGTACCTTTACTGCGCCTCTAGGCACCTTACAAACAGCACGTTTAGCACTTAAACATGGCATTGCTTGTCACTTAGCGGGTGGCACTCATCATGCCCATACTGATTTTGGCTCAGGCTATTGCATGGTAAACGACCTCGCTTTCACCAGCGAAACTCTAATAAAAAGTGGTGAAGTAACCAATATACTTATTTTTGATTTAGATGTTCATCAAGGTGATGGTACCGCAGCAATGCTGGCGCATCAGCCCTACGCTTATACTTGCTCTATTCACTGTGAAAAGAATTTTCCGTTTCGAAAATCAGCCAGCGATCTAGACATAGGTTTAGCACCGAATGTCGCTGATAGTGAATACCTAGGCGTTGTTGACGATACGCTGAGTTATTTATTATACACCCTAAACCCAGATTTAGTGCTTTATGATGCAGGTGTAGATGTATGGCAGCAAGATGGCTTAGGTAAACTTGATATAAGCTGGCAAGGGATAGCACAACGCGACCATTTAGTTCTCAAACGTTGCCTTGAGCACAATGTACCTGTCGCAACCGTAATTGGTGGTGGTTATGATAAAGACCATCGCCGTTTAGCAGCTCGCCATGGCATTGTGGTAGAGCAAGCTGCTCGATTTTAAAAACAACAAAGAAAAAAGGCCCGGTGGAGAAAAAACCGGGCCTTTGCTACTGTAACATTGGGATATGTTAGCAACTTTTTTCTAAGTTAAAACAAGTAGCTGTGGAGCTACCGAATGGTAATCTAAAGCCATCGCTATGCTCAAAACCGTGATGTTTACAATTGAAAAAGCAAACACTTGGCGCGCCCAGCCGCTGACATCAATATTGCGACGATAGCCACGAAGCGCCATTAGCAACCACCAAAAACTCGTTGTACAAGCTACAGCCATAAAGGCTAAACCTGTATAACCACTAATGGTTAATAACATCACAACCAACGCATACACGGCGATATATAAAACAATGTGATGCTTTGCCTTCTCGATCCCCTGCGCTACTGGTAACACAGGAATTCTGGCCGCTTGGTAGTCGTTATAACGAAAGATTGCAATTGCATATGAATGAGGCATTTGCCATAGACTAAACATAACCAATAAAATCACAGCACCAGCATCAAACTGCCCAGTTACGGCACAATAACCCACTACAGGTGGTACTGCGCCAGATAAACTTCCTACAAAGGTGCCGTACACAGAACGACGTTTCATATATAAGCTGTACACACCTACGTAGATGACGTAACCAAAAGTAGCAAATAAGAGTGCCACTACGTTGGTATACACTGCTAATAACCCGAAACCAATAACACCAAGCACGATGCCATGTGCCATAGCCGCCTTTGCTGACATTTCGCCAGTCACTGTGACGCGTTTGCGAGTGCGCGCCATAGCAACATCAATATCACGATCAATTACGTTATTGATCGCGCATCCTGATGCCACTACTAAAGATAACCCTAGTAAGGTTGCGATCATTAACCATGGGTCAATATCACCACGAGAGGCTAGCAAGAATCCCCCCGCGACAGAGATCAAATTGCCCATGATAATGCCAGGTTTAGTGACATTTAAATAACGTCGAAACACTTCCTCGACTCCTCTAATTTTCAGCACAAACGCAATATTACGAAAGAAACTAGTTAGTAACAGACTGTGAGAACTGGAGACACAACCTCAGACTAACCAGCTCCTTTCGTAAATCTTTTACCAATTACCAAGTAATTGTTATTAGTACATCATCATGGCGTTCGATTCGTAGATGATCCACACCGACAAACCAACCACCATGACAATGATTAAAGCACTAAAGATAAACGACAATGAACTTGCCTTGCCGTCTTCAGTTTTGAAATTTAGGTGTAAGAAATATTTCAAATGCACCCAAATTTGCACAATCGCCATACTCACGATGCACCATGCAGTGGTCGTTTTAGAAAACGAACCACTCATCACAGCCCAAAATGGAATAGCCGTTAAAACCACTGACAGTAGAAAACCAATTAAATAGTCTTTAACGCTGCCATGTGATTGTTCATTATGTGCATTAACTTCTAAATTATTAATTACATGTGATTCACTGTGGCTCATTACATTGCTCCCATTAAATAAACAACGGTAAATACACAGATCCACACCACATCTAAGAAGTGCCAGAATAGGCTTAAACAACTTAGGCGTGTCACTGTTTGTGGGTTTAAACCACGACGCACAACTTCAATCACCAGGACAGTCATCCAAATAAGACCGGCTGTAACGTGAAGACCGTGTAAGCCCACTAAAGAGAAGAACGATGTTAAAAAGGCACTTTGCTGAGGGCCATTACCGTGCGCAATTAGGTGGTGGAATTCGTACACTTCCATACCAATAAACACTGCACCAAAGGCAAAGGTAACCAGCAACCAAGTTAACGTAGCCGCCTTTTTCTGCCCATGAGCAGAAATCATCGCAAAACCAAAAGTGATACTACTGAGTAGTAGAGCTGCGGTTTCAACCGCAACAAAATCAAGTTCAAAAATGTCTTTACCCGACACACCGCCAGCAGTGTTCATGAACAATACTGCGTAGGTTGCAAAGAATGATGCAAACAACAAACAGTCAGTCATAAGATAAAGCCAGAAACCAAATACGGTGTTACCACCTGTATCGTGGTGCTCATGGTCATGTGCATCGACATGACCGTGTGCGCCGTTCAAGGTGTCGAGTCCTGCAGAAATGGTACTCATGCATTCACCTCCTTCGTAGCGGCTGTATTGTGAGCCGTTTCTAGTTCAACAATTTCATCTGGTTGCACGTAGTAATCAACATCGCTGGTGTAACAACGCTTGATGAACACCACGATAGCACCCAGTAAACCAAAGGCTGCAAGCCACCAAATGTGCCAGATCATGGCAAAACAGAAGGTTGTTAAAGCTGCGCTCATTAATACACCTGCCGATGTATTTTTTGGCATATGAATTGGGCTATAAGAGGCTTCTTGCTTGTAAGCTAAGCCTTTTTCTTTCATGTCTGTCCACGCATCGATGTCATCAACATGTGGGATTTTCGCAAAGTTGTAGTACTGCGGAGGTGAAGCAGATGCCCACTCAAGGGTATGACCATTCCACGGATCGCCCGTTGTATCATCAAGTTGCTCGCGGTTTTTGAAGCTCACTACAAGTTGCACAACTTGGAACAAGATACCGAACATAATGATCACCGCACCGCCAGCTGCAATGTATAACCAAATGTTCCAATCAGGGTTGTTTGTGTGGTTTAAGCGACGTGTCATACCTAAGAAACCAAGTACGTATAACGGCATGAATGCCACGAAGAAACCAATTAACCAGCACCAGAAAGATCGTCTGCCCCAGCTCTCGTCAAGTTTGAAGCCCATTGCTTTAGGGAACCAAAACGCAAAACCAGCTAAATAACCAAATACCGCACCACCAATGATGGTGTTATGGAAGTGAGCGATTAAGAATAAGCTGTTATGTAATACGTAGTCAGCACCAGGAATAGCAAGTAACACGCCGGTCATACCACCGATAGTAAAAGTCACCATGAAACCTAAAGTCCAAAGGACAGGCACAGTAATACGTAAACGACCACGATACATAGTGAATAACCAGTTAAATAACTTAACCCCGGTCGGTACCGCAATAACCATGGTCATAACACCAAAGAAGGCATTAACGTTAGCGCTTGAGCCCATAGTAAAGAAGTGGTGAAGCCAAACGATGAAACCTAAAATCGAAATTGCACCGCTTGCATAAACCATCGACTTATAACCAAACAGGCGTTTACCAGCAAACGTTGAGATAACTTCTGAGAAAATACCAAACGCAGGTAAGATCAGAATGTAAACCTCAGGGTGACCCCATGCCCAGAATAAGTTGATGTACATCATCGCGTTACCACCTAATTCATTCGTGAAGAAGTGGAAATCGAGATAACGGTCAAGCGTTAACATTGCCAGTACAGCCGTTAAAATTGGGAACGATGCTGCAATTAAGATATTTGCCCACGTACATGCCCAAGTAAAAATAGGCATTTTCATTAATGTCATGCCTGGTGCACGCATTTTAAATACAGTCGCTAAGAAGTTTACCGATGTTAATAAGGTACCCAAGCCGGATATCTGCAAGGCCCATATATAATAATCGACCCCGACACCTGGACTGAATGACAACTCTGACAATGGTGGATATGCAACCCAACCCGTTTTCGCAAACTCACCAAAGAATAATGAGATATTGATTAGGACTGCGCCACCAGCAGTTAACCAAAAGCTAAGGTTATTTAAGAATGGGAATGCAACATCACGAGCACCAATTTGCAGAGGTAAAATGATGTTCATTAAACCAATCATAAACGGCATCGCCATAAAGATGATCATGATCACCCCGTGTGCCGTAAAGATTTGGTCATAGTGCTCTGGTGGTAAGTAACCACTTGCACCGCCGGTAGCCATTGCTAATTGCAGTCGCATCATAATGGCATCCGCGAAACCACGGAAAAGCATGATAAGCGCAAGAATGATGTACATAACACCTAAACGCTTATGGTCAATTGAGGTGATCCAGTCGTGCCAAATCACGCCCCACTTTTTATATTTTGTTACTAAGCCTGCCACTAACAGACCTAAGACAGCAACAACCGTCATGGTAACCATGATAATTGGTTCATGAAACGGGATTGCGTCTAATGTTAATTTACCTAACAACGACATGATTATTCCTCGTCCTCGCTGTGCTTCTTATGAGCTGAGTGCTCTGGCATAGCGTGTTGCATTGCACCGTGAGAGCCATGCGCTTGCATATATTTCATTACGATTGAATGGAACATATCTTTATCTACGCTGGCATAATATTTAACTGGGTCGTATTCACTTGGTTTTGCAAGTTCAACATAGCTTTGCTTAGTCAGTGCAGAGCCGGTGTTTTTTACTTTGTTAACCCAAGCATCGAAATCAGCTTCTGTGGCTGTTGCAATTGCATCGAACTTCATACCTGTGAAACCTGCACCACTGTAGTTAGCAGAAAAGCCTTTAAAAGTACCTGGCTCATCAGCGATTAAGTGAAGCTTTGTTTCCATGCCTGCCATTGAATAAATTTGGCTACCAAGCTGTGGAATGAAAAACGAGTTCATGGTGCTTTCTGAGGTGATTTTGTACTGCACTGGCACATTGGCAGGAAAAACAAGCTCATTCACTGTGGCGATACCTTGCTCTGGATAAATGAATAACCATTTCCAGTTCAAAGAAACAACCTCAACAGTAAGGTGCTTACCTTTACCCTCAAGTGGTTTATATGGGTCAAGTTGTTGTGTTGACTGCCACGTGATCACACCTAAAATCGCAACGATGATGATAGGAATGGTCCAAACTACAGCTTCAATCTTATTAGAGTGCGCCCACTTTGGAGCGTAAATTTCTTGATCTCGTCCATCACGGTATTTCCATGCAAAATAAATTGTCATGGCAATAACTGGAATCACAACAATCAGCATTAACACCGTAGCTACGATAATTAAGTACTTCTCGTCGACACCAATTTGACCTTTTGGATCGAGTACCCCGCCTTTACAGCCAGACAAAGCCAGCACTAAAGACGCTAGAGCAATATTACAAAGGTTTCGAATTGACAAAGGAATATCCTACAACCTAAAAGTTAACACTTGTCGAAATAAGAACACGACGCTTTTCTGCAACAGATGCTACAGATATCCCTCGGCTGAATAACGAGCACGACAAATAGGCACGCTAAAAAGTGAGGGATTTTAGGTTGGCTGACTGAAATTTGGGCGTAAAAATCCCACTAGGTGCTTAGTAAAGACAACTTAGAAAATGACTAAAATGGCTGAACTTAAGCAACAAAGCTTATTTACAGACAACCACTTACACGAGGAGGAGCACGACAGCCATGAGCGCTGTGTACTACTAAAGACTTTATCGTTTCACGCGCAGCGAAGGCCGCTTTACGTAAAATGACACCTGCACGACGCGCAGGGAAGAAATGGAAGACCAACCAGCATAAACCAATAAGTAATTGGCAAGACACCACAGGGTAAGCTAAAAAACTCAACACATTAAGTAAGGGTGTTTCGTATAAAGCACCTTCGCTTAATAAGCTTCTCAGCCCTTGAGCATCTTCTACTGTGCCGTTGATTAGCATCGCTGAATTAATCAGCAACAAGGCTAAAACTGACATTAGCTCTTTACCAGCAAAAAACGCACGCGCAGCCAATTGCAATCTAGCTAAGCTAGACTGTTTGACACCTTGTGACTGATTAATTGCTCGCAAAACTCACGCCTTTTTATCGCTTTTACTGCATTTTAGGTAAATGACTTACCCTATTTTTTAATGCGGTAACATGATCTTCATCAATAAAGTTTCAGTAATTACTGAAATTTCGATGTGAAGTATAACAAAGTCAACAGACGGTACAAGTAGAATTTAACAGCACACGGTTAAGTATTGTTTAGCCATTTGATAATAAACTGTAAAAAAGCCAAATCATTAAAGCTAAGTAATTAAAAGTAATACTGTATTTTATATAGCGAAAAGCAATGAAGAAAAAGAAAATAGCATAAAAATAGCGATTTAAAGCATACTTAGTCAGTAGCAATCAAAGCCTTAATACTGAACAAGGATTAGCCAAACCATAAAAAATATAATATTCTTGATGACATTAAAATAAAGAATAAAAGAGATAATTATGCGCCTATATGCACTCGCCACAGCCCTTTTAGCATTAAGTACCAGTACACTTGCAAGTACGATTGAAGATACCGCTGTAGCAGGCTTAGATAAACCTGCGATTTACTACGCCGATATAGAACCCCACCTAAAAAACGCAGCAAAACACCCAAGCGTTACACTAAAACAAATCGGCACCTCTTTCCAAGGACAGGCACTTAACTCTCTTAAAATCGGCACCGGCCCAATCAAAGTGATGATGTGGAGCCAAATGCACGGCGACGAAAATACAGCAACTGCTGCATTAATGGATTTTTTAAGCTTTATAACCGCAGATGAAAACGCACAATGGCTAGAAAGCTGGCATCAAAAAATAACTCTTCTCATTATCCCTATGGTGAACCCAGACGGCGCCGCAGCTCAAACTCGCCATAATGCACAAGGTATTGATTTAAATCGTGATGCAAAAGCCCTTCGCACAAAAGAAGGGCAAATACTCATGGCTGCTGCGAATGAATTCAAACCTGATTTCGGCTTTAATTTACATGATCAGAATGCATATTACGGTGCCGGCAAAATGGGTAAACAAGCCACTATCTCAGTGCTAGCACCCGCCTATAATGAAGCAAGAGAAGTAAATAAAATTCGTGGTGAGGCTATGCAGTTTATTGCCTATTTAGCCAAAACGGTTGAAACCATGATCCCTGGGCACTTAGGGAAGTACAACGACAGTTACTCTTATCGCAGTTTTGGAGATACTTTTTCGGAAAAAGGTATCCGAACTATATTAATTGAATCAGGCGCTTACCCAAACGATCCAAATCGCCAAATAGCGCGTAAGGTTAACCGTGTTTTATATAAAAAGACCATTGATTCTATAACTTCGGGGGAATGGCAAAGCGCTAAAATAGCCCAGTACCACGCTATTCCATTTAACGCTAAAGACAATTGGGTAGACTTACTAATAGACGATGTAACAGTAAAGAGTGAACTTGGTGATTACCAGATAGATATTGCAATAAACAACAAAGGACAGTCACCCATAATTAAAGAATTGGGTGATATAAGCAGTATCCGCCAAGGTTACACCAGTTTAGATGCAAGCAGCCTGAATTTTAAGGTAGGTAACAGCTTTGTATTAAATGAGTCGTTAACGCTTACCGAAAATAAATATAAAGAGCTTTTAATACAAGGGTATAGTTGCTTTTCAGGCGATATTAATATGCTAGAAAACGCCACAAATTGGCCAGTTTACGCATGCAAAAGTGTATTTACATCAATACCTTCACTTCATGCACCTGCCGCCTTTTTCTTACAAGCAAATGGCAAAAATAAGTACGCAGTTTTAGGGGCTGAGCTAATTAATTTAGATTGAACACGATTTAAAAGGACAGGCACTCTTTAAAGTGCCTGTTAAATCTCCAAATACCTTAAATTTGTAACCTAAAATAATAGCTGTGTAGGCAAAGCACCCTATTAGCTTAATCTAATAATAAAAACCAAGATAAAAGATTTAGCTTTATGAGAATTAAAAGCACAAGTTAGCTGCAAGTGTTTACAAAAAATAAAAGTCGAGAGAAATTTAAGGTTAACTAGCAAGTAATAACTTACAACTTGTTAGGTTACTTCGTCGCTTACGAGCAGTTTTACTGCAATAACTTTCAATAGCACCCACTCGACCTGCAGCTCCACGAAATAAGTTTTCAAATTGAGTTGTTAGTGTTAACCATTTTTCCGGTTCGAAATTCAGCCTTTCAAGAATAGGAGGTAAATTATGCTCTATATATCCAGGCTTATCCGCGCTGATACAACGCCCAGTTTGCTCCACGAGTAACAGGTATGACTTTAACTCAAAAGGTATTCCCTTTGATTTATACTTACTCATGCCACCAATAAAACGAGCTAGTAATTTAGGTTGCTTTGACTCCTTCGCGCTCTGGCATCGCTTTTTAAAGCTGGTATAGTCCGGTTGCTCCGGCGTGCTCGCAGCTTTAGCACGAACAGGGTTTAAATCAACATAGGCCATACATGCTAAAAGTGCTGACTCATCAAGCAATGCTTGGCTCTTAAATCGCCCTTCCCAAAAGTGACCTGTACACTCGTCTTCTTTATTTGCGCGTCTAGCTATATATTCATTAAGCATTCGCATAAACCAACTAATGCTCGAAAGACGCGCTCTGTATTCTGCAACCTCTTTCTTTAAGAAGACTTGTTGGCCGTCATTTAAAGGCTGACCATAAAGGTACTTTTGCCCTAAAGGGGTCATTTTACTGAGCTTAAACCAGCGTAAAAGAATGGCTTTATCCGATAACCTATTTGCTTTTTTATCATCAACATAAAGCACAAGATGAGTATGATTGCTCATCACCGCATAAGCACATACATCAATGCAAAATATCTTTGCAAGAAAAAGCAGGCGCTCCTCAACCCACCCTCTGCGGTGTTCATATGATTTACCGGTGAGTGCGTCTTCCCCACAAAGGTAGGCGCGTCTAACGCAACGGGATACGCAGTGATAATACTTGGTGTTCGACAAGCAGATTTGCCGCTTCCTTGCTAAAGCCATCGTCCACTCCTTGAACTGATAATTTGAAATGCATTAGCTGTAACTAAAGTTTAGACAAAATCTTCTTTGCTGCAAGAATAAGTTAACAGATAAAAGTGACTGTCCTTGTAAAATTTAGGTATTAAAAAAGCGCCTTTGGGCGCTTTTTCTGTGGTTAGAGAATTTGATTCTCTTTCCAGGCTTGTTCTTTTGCCATGCGCTTTTTACGCTTGTCACATGGGTCGTCACAGTCGCAGGCTTTGTCGATACCAACAGCGCCTAGGCCACCACAACTACTGGCCATAGATTTCTTTTGCACTATCATGCCGACAGCCATCGCTGCCACAATTAAAATGAGTAGACCAAATGTAAGAAGAAAAAGTGACATTGCTTTGCCCCTATCGTCAGCAATTAAATCGAGCCCAACTAATTAGGCTGCATGTATTATATACCCAAACCACCCCAAGGTGCGAGTTTCAGTTGGAATTAAAAGCGATTTAGGCAAGGCATTGATTGCAAGCAATAGTGGTTCTATTGTTAAAATCAATAACGCTGTATAAATCGCTTTTCAACCAACCCTTTGGGCGCTTCACAGGCGCTTACTCTCATCGTTGTTACTTTTTAAAAGGGACTGCCATTGTTGCAAAGTAACGCCTTGATATTAAGCACCTGTGAAACGCTGAATTCTGCATCTTGAGGTGGCTTGGGTATGCACTGCTTCTTGCCCTGCTACAAATAAGGTTTAAATGCAGGGCTTGAATAAGTTACTAAGCCATTGTCTGACTTACCAATTAAGTACACTGGCAAATCGTGCTCTTCAGCGTATTTCTGCGCTTTTTCCATGCCCATCACTGTGATTGCCGTCGCTAAGCCATCTGCAGTCATCGCTGATGGGTGTAAAACAGTAACTGATACCAAATCATGACGGCTCGGCATACCTGTTACAGGGTCAATTAAGTGGCTATAGGTAATACCATCCATTTCGTAAAAAATTCGGTAATCACCTGATGTCGCAATACCATTAGTACCGGGCTCAATTACTTTATGTACTTTACGCACGCCTGGCTCAGCATCAGGCTGTTCAATAGCTATTTTCCAAGTGATGTTGTTTGGCTTAATACCCGACACACGCAACTCACCACCAATTTCAACCATATAATTAGTGAAACCATGGCTTTCAATCACTTGTGCTACTTTATCAATACCATATCCTTTTGCTGTAGCAGAAAACGACAGCTCTAACCCATCAATTGTTTTCATCAGGCCAGCATCTGTAAGTTTAAGCTTATCAACACCAATTTTGGCAATCATTGCCTTCAAGGCTTCATCGCTTGGGCGTTTAGTCGGCTTTTTATCTGGACCAAAACCCCACAAGTCAATAAGTGGCCCCATAGTCACATCTAGCGTTTTTGTTGATTCGCCAAGGCGAATCGATTCAGCTACCACATTTCTAAAATCAGCACTTATTGGCATTACCTGTCCTGCTGGTAACTGGTTAAACTGGTTAATTTCTGAATCAGGAATGTAAGTCGACATAGATTGATTTACATCTTTAAGCACTTGCTTAATTTCAGGATGTAAATCAACACCTGCAACCTTTGAAGACTCTGCAAACACCTTAATATGATAAGTGGTGCCCATTGTCTTACCTTCAAAATAAAGCTCTTCAGCCTTATCAGCTTGGCTGCAGCCAGCCATGAGTAAAGTCATAGTTAATAGAAAAAAGGCCATCAAGCCTTGGCGATAAAACACTCTATTCATAGCATTCACCTTTTAGATACCACAGGGTTAGGTATAGAAATAAAAAAGCCTCGTAACACTATGTGCTACGAGGCTTGTATTCTAACCAAAACTTATTGTTTTGTGTATGGTGTTAGCCACCGAAGTCATCTAATAAGATGTTTTCGTCTTCTACACCAAGATCTTTAAGCATGTTGATAACAGCCGCGTTCATCATTGGAGGACCACACATGTAGAACTCACAATCTTCTGGCGCTTCATGATCTTTCAAGTAGTTTTCATAAAGTACGTTATGGATGAAGCCTGTGTAACCTTCCCAGTTATCTTCTGGTTGTGGATCAGACAGTGCTGTGTGCCATACAAAGTTATCGTTTTCTGCTGCTAAGCCGTCGAAATCTTCTACATAGAACATTTCACGCTTAGAACGCGCACCATACCAGAAGCTCATCTTACGCTTAGATTTTAAACGCTTAAGTTGGTCAAAGATATGTGAACGCATTGGTGCCATACCTGCACCACCACCTACGAATACCATTTCTGCATCTGTGTCTTTCGCGAAGAACTCACCGAATGGGCCAGAAATAGTTACTTTATCACCTTCTTTTAATGACCAAATGTACGAAGACATTTTACCACATGGAAGGCTTAGGTCTCTTGGCGGCGGCGTAGCGATACGCACGTTAAGCATGATGATGCCTTCTTCTTCTGGGTAGTTAGCCATCGAGTATGCACGAATTGTTTCGTCGTCTACTTTAGACTCCAGATCGAAGAAACCGAAGTGGTTCCAGTCGCCACGATACTCTTCTGGAATATCGAAATCAGCGTATTTAACGTGGTGAGCTGGTGCTTCAATTTGAATATAACCACCGGCACGGAAAGGTACTGACTCGCCATCAGGGATTTGTAACTTAAGTTCCTTGATGAACGTTGCCTTGTTATCGTTAGAGATAACAGTACAGTCCCACTTTTTAACACCGAAAATTGACTCTTCAAGTTCAATTTCCATGTCGGTCTTAACATTTACCTGACACGCTAAACGGCAGCCTTCACGAGCTTCACCTTTAGAGATGTGATCAAGTTCTGTTGGTAAGATATCGCCGCCACCTTCTTTGATGTGTACACGACACTGACCACAAGAGCCACCGCCACCACATGCAGATGAAACGAAGATACCTGAATCAGCTAGCGCGCCTAATAGCTTGCTACCTGCAGATGTTTTAATAGCTTTTTCTGGGTCGCCATTAATTCCGATGATGATATCGCCGCTTGCTACTAATTTAGATTTAGCACCAATGATAACTAAAACTAAAATTACAACGATAGCGATGAAAACACCAACGCCTAAGAAAATCTCATTCATGATTTATCCTCGCTACCTATTAAAGTGAAATACCAGAGAATGACATAAAGCCAAGACCCATAAGACCAACAGTGATGAAAGTGATACCTAAACCACGTAAGCCATCAGGAACGTCTGAGTACTTCATTTTTTCACGGATACCAGCAAGTAAAGTAATTGCTAGTGCCCAGCCCACACCTGAACCGATACCATAAACAACAGACTCGCCGAAGTTATAGTTACGCTCAACCATGAAAGATACCGCACCGAAGATCGCACAGTTAACTGTGATCAGTGGTAAGAAGATACCTAACGCGTTGTAAAGTGCAGGGAAGAACTTATCTAATGCCATTTCAAGAATTTGTACAAGTGCTGCAATAACACCGATGAAAGTCAAGAAACGTAAGAAGCTAAGGTCTGCTTCTGGGTAGCCAAGCCACTCTAATGCACCTGGTGCAAGAACAGCGTGATAAACCAAGTTATTTACAGGTACTGAGATACCTAGTACCACGATAACTGCCACACCTAGGCCGATTGACGTTGTTACTTTCTTTGATACAGCAAGGAAAGTACACATACCTAGGAAGAAGGCTAAAGCTAAGTTTTCAATGAAAACTGCTTTTACAAATAAACTAATATAATGTTCCACTGCTCGCCCCTTACGCTTTTGCTTCTACTTGGTCTTTCTTGAAGGTACGAAGTACCCAGATGAATAAACCAATAATGAAGAATGCACTCGGTGGTAAAATCAATAGACCCATTGGTTGATACCAGCCACCATTTTGAACTAATGGAATAATATCAACACCGAATAGTGAACCTTTACCGAATAACTCACGGATGAAACCAACAGTTAGTAGTACTACTGAGTAGCCTAAACCGTTACCGATACCGTCTAAGAAAGACATTAACGGTGGTGACTTCATTGCGTATGCTTCAGCACGACCCATTACGATACAGTTTGTAATGATTAGACCAACGAATACTGAAAGCTCTTTAGCAGTTGCATAAGAGAATGCTTGCAGTACTTGGTCAACAACGATTACAAGTGATGCGATGATCGTCATTTGCACGATGATACGTACAGATGATGGGATGTGGTTACGAATTGACGAAATAAACAAGCTAGAAAACGCAGTTACTAGTGTCAATGCGATTGACATGATTAGTGCATTTTTTAAGCTTGATGTTACCGCTAGCGCAGAACAAATACCTAGTACTTGTAATGCGATCGGGTTATTTGCGAATACCGGGCCAAATAGGACCGACTTCATTTCTTTAGTATCAGCCATTATTTCAACGCTCCTTCACGTACTTTCGCAAGGAATGGACCAAAGCCATGCTCGCCAGTCCAGAAGTCAACTGTGTGATCAACACCGTTTGAAGTTAATGTTGCACCAGAAAGACCATCGATTTGATGTTCGTTCTTCGCACCGCTCTTCATGATATTGATTGGTAACTCTTTACCTTGCCATTTAGCAGTCCATTGTGGATTTTGGATTTCACCACCTAGACCTGGCGTTTCGTTGTGCTTGAAGAAGTTGATGTTTTTAACTGTTTCACCATCGCTTTCAAGCGCTAAGAAGCCGTACATTACACCCCAAAGGCCGTAACCTTGGATTGGTAGAATGATTGCGTCTGTAGAACCATCAGGTTTCTTCGAAATATATACAGGTGAATTTTTTGTCATACGCTGAATACCAGCGATGTCTTTAATTCCTTCTGCTTTCAACGCAAAGCTACGAGCTTGGTCGAATTTTGTTTTCTCGAAGTCAAATGAGTTAGGATCAGCACCCTCAACAAACTCACCTGTGTTCATGTCTACAACACGTGCTTCAATTTTTGAGTTAAAGGTATCTGACACAGTACCTGATACTTCAATGCCTGCAGCCGCTAAGATATTACGTTGGATATCTTGTGTTTTGTTAGCTTGCTGTAAAGGACGAAGCTGAACTGAAGCAAACGATACGATGATTGCACACACTAAACATAGTGCAACAACAACGGTTAGCGTTTTGCCGATTGATTCGTTATTACTAGACATTACGTGCCAACCTCCGCTTGATATTAGCTTGCACTACAAAGTGATCGAATAATGGTGCAAATAAGTTAGCAAATAAGATTGCTAGCATCATACCTTCTGGGAATGCCGGGTTAACAACACGGATCATTACAACCATAAAGCCGATTAACGCACCGTAAGCGAACTTACCTTTGTCTGTGAATGATGCAGATACTGGGTCTGTTGCCATGAAGAACATACCAAATGCAAAACCACCAAGAACTAAGTGCCAGTGCCAAGGCATAGCAAATACAGCATTGGTTTCTGAACCAATTGTATTTAGTAAGAATGCCGTTGCAACCATACCTAGGAATACACCTAGTACGATACGCCATGAAGCGATACGCACGTAAATTAGGAATAAACCACCGATTAATAGTGCTAGTGTTGACGTCTCACCCATAGAACCTTGAATGAAACCGTAGAACGCATTCCACCATAGCTCCATGTTGCTGTAATCAAGTGAACCAACAACAGCTTGGCCAAGCATAGTTGCACCAGAGAATGAATCTACTGCTGTCCATACTGTGTCACCTGAAATTTGCGCTGGGTATGCGAAGAATAAGAACGCACGACCGGCAAGAGCAGGGTTAAGGAAGTTACGACCTGTACCACCAAAGATTTCTTTAGCGATTACAACACCAAACGTAATACCTAGTGCAACTTGCCATAAAGGAATCGTCGCAGGCAGGATTAGTGCGAATAATACAGATGTTACGAAGAAACCTTCATTTACTTCGTGCTTACGCACTGAAGCAAATAGTACTTCCCAGAAACCACCCACAGCAAACGTTACTGCGTATATAGGTAGGAAGAAGCAGGCACCGTAAAACATTTTAGCGCCCCAACCAGAGTCAGCAGTTAATTCACCACCGAATAATTGGAACAGACCAACTTGCCATGTGTTTGCTAGTTCAAAACCTTGCGCTAAAGCACCAGCGGCCTGATGACCGATGTTGAACATACCAAAGAACATTGCAGGGAACGTCGCCATCCACACTAAAATCATCATACGTTTTAGGTCGATGTTATCGCGAACGTGTGTTTTGCCTTTATTTACATAACCAGGCGTATAGAAAATAGTCGCTGCAGCTTCGTAAAGCGCATACCATTTTTCGTGTTTACCACCCGGTTCAAAATGCGGCTCAATATCTTCTAGAAATTTCTTTAAACCCATCTCTCTAGCCTTCCTTCTCGATCGTAGTCAAGCAATCGCGTAGGATTGAACCGTACTCGTATTTACCTGGACAAACGAAGGTACATAATGCTAAATCTTCTTCATCAAGCTCTAGCGCACCTAACGAAATAGCACCATCAAGATCACGTGCGATTAAATCACGTAATAATAGTGTAGGTAGGATGTCTAAAGGCATAACACGCTCATAGCTACCAATTGGAACCATGGCACGCTTCGAACCACCTGTTGAAGTCGTCATGTTAAATAGACGGCTAGGAGCAAGGTGAGATAAGAAGGTACGTGTTACTGAGAACTTGTTAGCACCTGGTGCGATCCAACCGAATAGCTCTTTTTCGCGACCTTCAAGTAATACAGATACTTGAACATGGTAACGACCTAAGAACGCGTGTGGACCTTGAGAGATAGCGCCTGATAATACAGAACCAGAAATTACACGGTTATCACCGTCTTCTAATTCACCAGCAACTAAATCATCTAAAGATGCACCTAGCTGAGTTTTCACTAAGCGTGGGTTTTTAACACGTGGACCAGCAAGAGAAACAACACGGTCTGTGAAGATTTCACCTGTTAGGAATAAATTACCAAACGCGATTACGTCTTGGTAACCTAAGTGCCAAACCTGCTTGCTTGCAGAAACTGGGTCTAAGTTATGAATGTGTGTACCAACAAGACCTGCCGGATGCTTGCCACCAAACTCATGTACTTCTACTTGAGGGATTGATGAACTAGGCACTTGGCTACCAGCTTGTTTACAAACAAATACTTTGCCGTCAGTCAAACGAGATACCACAGCTAAACCTGCTTCAAATGCTGCAGTGTTTTCAGCAATGATTACTGCAGGATCTGCAGCTAGCGGGTTAGTGTCGATAGCCGTTACAAAGATAGAGCTAGGATTTGCATCCAAAGCAGCTACTCTGCTGAATGGGCGAGCACGTAGTGCTGTCCATTGACCTGACTGAACTAGTACTTCTTTAACTTTTTCACGGTCTAAGCCCGAAAGCTCGTCGGCCTTGAAAGAGTCAAAGGTGATTTGCTCACTGCCATTAACTTCAATAACAACAGATTGCAGCACACGTTTAGCACCACGATTAATTTCTTTAACTACCCCAGAAGCTGGTGCAGTAAATAAGACGCCTGGGTTCTTTTTGTCTTCAAAAAGTACCTGGCCTTTTTTGACTTGGTCATCCACGCGAACATGCATGGTTGGACGCATACCAATATATTCTTCACCTAGCACAGCTACACGTTTGACGGCAGAACCATCGTGAATAACTTGCTGAGGTGCGCCCTCTATCGGTAAATCCAGACCTTTTTTTATGTTGATCATACGCACTTGCATTACATTAACGGAAAGAAACTGAAAAATCGTACCAACCACGTCGCCATTTGATATGCTCAAGTTAAACTCTAAGTATCAAAGAATAGCCTGTTTAACACCCCAAACAAGCAACGCAGTAAACTCCTCACATATATTGCCCGAATTTTAACATCAATCAGGGTGACTATGCGAGAGCAAATATGAAATTTATACGACAGATACGGTTATTTAGACTACAAAAACCTTTTGAATAAAATTCAATATAGACCAAAGTGCTATTGATGATGTTTTATTTTCACCCATAAACAAAAAAGTCGCTTAAAAAAGCGACTTTACAAAATCAAGTTTGTTTAGCGATTAATCGATCAGCTGTGAAATCGCAACATCAGGATTCACATCTTGCTCGTAATCAACACTGTCGATACCAAAACCGAATAAACGTAAAAACTCATTATGGTAACCTACGTAATCCGTTAATTCGTCAATTGTATCTGTATCTACTGTATCCCAAACATGTTGTACACGAGCTTGAACATCATCTTCTAACTCTTTGTAGTTTTGGAATAAATGACCACCTTCGTCAAAACGTGGTGTTTCACCGTAAAGGTTTTCAGTAAATAGTGAGTGAATTTGCTCAATGGTACCTTCGTAAGTCCCGTCTGCTTTCATTACTTTGAATAAAGCAGAGATATATAAAGGCATAATTGGAATTGCCGAGCTTGCTTGTGTCACAACCGCATTTAACGAAGAAACATACGCTTCACCATTTAAGCCTTTTGTAGACTCTTTGATTGCTTGTGTTGCACGGTCCAGATCTTCTTTCGCTTTACCAATTGTCGCATGGCCATAAATTGGCCACGTTAACTCTTTACCGATATAAGTGTAGGCTGTTGTTTTGAAGTTATCAGCTAGCACATCCGCTTCTTTTAATGCGTCAATCCACATTTCCCAATCTTCACCGCCCATTACTTTAATTGTATTGTCGATGTCTTCTTGGCTTGCTGCTTCAACCGTTACTTCATCAATCACACGCTTTGAAGTGTTTAGGTTCTTCGTGGTGATATCTGAGCCAATAGGCTTAAGCGTTGATGAGTAAGTTTCGCCTGTATTTGGATCAGTACGACGAGGTGACGCAAGGCTGTAGATAACTAAATCAATTTTACCTAAATCAGCTTTGATAGTATCAATTGCTTTTTGCTTGATTTCGTTAGAAAACGCATCGCCATTGATATTTTTAGACCATAAACCAGCTTCTTCAGCGGCTGCTTGGAATGCTGCTGTGTTGTACCAACCTGCAGAACCCGTTTTGCGTTCGCTACCTTCTTTTTCAAAGAAAATACCTAACGTTTTAGCACCGCCACCAAATGCAGCCGTGATACGTGATGCTAGGCCGTAACCTGTAGACGCACCAATCACTAATACATTCTTAGGTGCATTGCTCAGTGGTCCTTGCGCTTTCACATAATTAATTTGTTCTTGTACGTGCTCTGCACACCCTACTGGATGCGCGTTAGTGCAGATAAATCCACGAATTTTCGGCTTAATGACCATTGATCATCCTATATCTATCACAATAAAAATTAGCGCTAGTTTAAAGGCTAATAGTTAAAATACAGGTCTGATCAGTAAAACTTTTCAGACCCACTTAAATCTTTCGAGCTTAAAACCCCAAGTGACAAGCAGTCTAGAGTGACTGTCCTTCTAACTTTGAGTGACTGTCCTTCTAACTTTGAGTGACTGTCCTTCTAACTTTGAGTGACTGTCCTTCTAACTTTAGGTGACTGCCCTGCTAATTTAGTCGAACTTTGAGCCACCTAAGCATTTAGGTGATTCAGGTGCCTGTCCATGTTGTTCACTAAACTCTTCTGGAGTAAATGTGTGAATCGCTAATGCATGAATATGGTTTGCCAATTCATCTTTTAATAGCTCATTAATTTGACGATGACGGGCAAGTAAACGTTTACCTGCAAATTCTTCACTCACAACCACCACTTTGAAATGCGACTCAGTTCCACGGCTATGCATATGGCTTTCATTGACAACATTCAGGTGTTTACATTCGATACCCGCAGCGAGCTTTTGCTCAATTTGTTGTTGCATTGACATGTGTCATAGACCTTTAATAAGAAAATAATTGGCAGCTACTATATCAAGGGCATGAGTCATTTTGCCAATGATTTTATATGATTGAACGAAAGGTAAGGTTAATTCGAGGGTGTTTAAGTCTTTGCTGCTTTGGCAAACTATGCTGGTAATCACGCTGGCTAAAACCATTCATGATTAAACAGCTGCCACTTTGCAGCACAATGCTATGTTGTTCATTATTATGTTTGTGCTTTATTTTAAATATCCGTTCGGCCCCTAGTGATACAGAAGCGATTGTTGGTTGCTCCCCAAGTTCTTTCTCATCGTCACTATGCCAGCCCATACAATCATGACCATCTCGATACAAATTAACTAAAAGCGCATTGAATGGTATCTGCAAAGTTCTTGATAAGCGTACACGCATAGCATCAAGTACCTCTGGCCATGGCTCAACGATTAACTGTGAACCCGAGTAACCATAACTTACGTTCTGATCAGCAATAAAGCATTGCAAACGTGGGATCACATGGCTTTTTCCGTACACCTTTATAGTTGGTTGTTGCCATTTGAGCTGCTGCTGAAGATAGTAAAATAATTCGAGGCTTTTTTGTGCGCTCAATGCATTAGCTTGGTAAGAAAACCCACCAGGTAAATGATTAGGGTTGGCGTTTGGCTGTTGCATGTTAGAATTTACCTATACATTAATACATTCGTAAAATCATGATGACCACCCAAGCACAGCTCGGTGATAACACCTATACCCTAGAACGCTTTCCGTTAGATCAAAAGAATCGCAGTCTTCAAGCGTGGGACTCAGGCGATGAGTACCTTGTCAATTATGTACAAGAGCACTATCCAGATGCAAATTCAATCCTGATACTCAATGACAGCTTTGGCGCTTTAGCCTGTGCCTTTAATACGTTAACAGTTTATTCAGTTAACGACTCGTATATTGGTCATCAAGCTACCCGCTATAATTTACAAGCCAATGAGTTATCAACAGATTCTTTAACGCAACTGGACTCATTAGCAGCATTACCTAATCAGGTTGATTTAGTGATATTAAAAGTGCCACGCAATTTAGGCTATCTTCAGCATCAACTTGCCGCAATCAGCGCAGCTTTACCTGCCGACATTGATGTTATTGCAGCTGGAAAGACGAAAGACATTCACAACTCAACTATAAAGGCTTTTAGTCAGTATATCGGTGAAACATCAACCAGCTTAGCGGTTAAAAAGTCCCGCTTAATCATCAGTAAAACCAGCGGCCATAATAAAGTTGCCTCCTTCCCTGTTAACTGGCCACTTGAAGGCAGTGAATTTGAAATACAAAACCATGCTAATGTTTTTTCACGAGATTCACTAGATATTGGCGCGCGCTTTTTCTTTAACTATTTGCCACAAACAAGTAAAGCCCGCAGCATCATTGATTTAGGCTGTGGCAATGGTGTTGTTGGCTTAATGACTTTAAAGCGTTGCCCTAAAGCCCATGTGACCTTCGTTGATGAGTCGTATATGGCCGTTGAATCAGCCAAGTTAAATATCACTCACAATCTACCTGAGCAATTGGAACAGTGTGAGTTTGTCCAAAACGATTGCTTAACCGATTTTCAACCTAATAGTGTTGACCTCGTTTTATGTAATCCGCCATTCCACCAAGCGCAAGCGGTTACTGATCATATTGCTTGGCAAATGTTCAAACAGGCAAAACACACATTAAAGCACGGTGGTGAATTAAGAATTATTGGTAATCGTCATCTAGACTATCATGAAAAGTTAAAACGCATGTTCGGCAATTGTAAGTTGTTAGGGTCTAACAAAAAGTTTGTCGTACTAAGTGCAACAAAGAATAATTAATGGAGCTAACTAAATGAAAAAAATACTTCCTTTATGTGCGGTGCTTGCGCTTGCGGCATGTAGCAACCAACCCAATCAATTAATTTTAAACCCCGTTTATCAAGGCGGCAAAATTTCAAACCTTAGCACTAGCGTTAGTACTAGCGTAATTGATTTACGCGGCGACAACGTGACCCTAAAAATTATTGAATCAGATAAAACTAAAACCCTTGCCAGCCCTGGTATTACTGATTCAGTGAAAAGCGCTCTAGACAGTGCATTAAGCCGTAATGGGGCGAGTATCTCAAACTTGGCGACAACACGCTTTGAATTAGATATTCATAAGCTACAAGCAGTTGTTACTGAAAAGATGATGACTCACACAAGTGACGCAACTATTGAATTAGGCTTAAGAGTAATCAGAAATTCAAGCACTTTCAGCAAGATATACCGTGGTAATGCAAACCTAGAAGGGCCACTCAGCCATGACCGTGCAAAAGTAGAAGGTCAGCTTAATAAGTTGACTGAGCAAATAATTACCCGCATTGTATCTGACCCAGAATTAATCGCCTATTTAGAAGGTTAACTATGAAGCGTATTTTATTACTTAGTTTTATATTGTTTTTTGCTCACAGTTCATTCGCAGCGACTGAGGGTAAATTTATTCAAAAAGATAATATGTTTCCACGCGTAGAAATTGTCACTACGCTTGGCAGTATTGTGGTCGAAATGGACCGTTCACGCGCACCAATAACAGTAAATAACTTTCTAACTTACGTTGCCGACGGTAGCTATCAAGGTAGTGTGTTTCACCGTGTAGAACGTGATGAAGACAACGAACGTGATTTTGTTATTCAAGGCGGTGGTTACGATAAAGACTATGATGGTCTGTACGAAGGTGACCCTATTTTTAATGAAAGTGGCAACGGGTTAAAAAACGATATGTATAGCATCGCAATGGCATATCAAGACCGTAAACCTCACTCAGGTACTCGTCAGTTTTTCTTTAACATGGACGATAACGATCATCTTAATCCTGGTCGCGACTGGGGCTTTGCTGTATTCGGTATGGTCATGGATGGCTATGACACACTAGACAAAATCATGCGTGTCGAAACCGCTTTTAACGAAAAAATCGGTTACAGCTTTGTACCCAAAGATCCTGTTGTTATCTTAAACGTAAAAGTGCTTGACGCTAATCAATAATAAATAGGGGCGCACGCCCCTTAAACTGGCAACACTATGACAAAACCCCTTTCTATTTCAGAGTATTTCTCGTACTTCAAAGATAAACGTTTAATCAATATATTCATCTTTGGTATCAGTAGTGGCTTTCCTTGGGTACTGATTGGCTCCGTCATGTCGGCTTGGCTGAAAGACGAAGGTCTAAGCCGCAGTATGATTGGGTTATTTGGCATCGTGTTTGGTGCGTATAGCATTAACTTTTTATGGTCACCGCTCGTTGACCGTGTAAAGTTACCTGTTTTATTTAACTGGCTAGGCCAGCGCCGTAGCTGGATTTTACTTTGCCAGTCAGTGATTTTTATTGGCACCTTTTCACTTGCAGGGCTCGATATTAAAGCCAACCTCTGGTTTGCTGCCGCGCTGTGTTTAGTTATTGCTATCGCTTCTGCGACTCAAGATATTGCTATTGATGCATTTCGTATCGATACTTTAGCCGAAAACGAAAGCCACAAAGCCACCGCAGCGGCTGCAATGGCCACTTCAGGTTGGTGGAGCGGTTACGCCCTTTTAGGCGCCCTGCCATTTTATATGGCCGACATCCCTTCAATTGATTGGCCGCAAGTATACTTTTTCTTATCTGTGGTAATGTTGCTATTAATGAGCAGCGTATTGTGGGCAAAAGAACCCGAATCAAACCGTGACGCTGTTCAAGCTGAGCTTGAACAAACCTATCAACAAAAGCTGGCTGGTAGTACGCAGACTCGCTTTGCTAAAGTTATTGCATGGCTTGCTGTAACCGTTTTTGACCCTTTCAGAACCTTCTTTGCCCGTAATGGCGTAAAAACAGCATTGGCATTATTGGCCTTTATTTTCTTATTTAAAATCGGTGAAGCCTTTTTAGGGCGAATGTCTATCGTGTTTTATAAAGAAGTGGGCTTTTCAAATAGTGACATAGCGACCTTCTCAAAAGTGGGTACTGCAGTGCTCACCATCGCTTTTACTTTTTTAGGAAGCTTATTCAATCAACGCTATGGCATTGTAAAAGGCTTGTTTATTAGTGGTATTGCGATGGCAGCCTCAAACCTTGCCTTTGCTTGGATTGCGATTGCAGGTCCTAAACTAAGCCTGTACGCGTTTGCTATTATTATTGATGGTTTTACCCAAGCTTGGTCACTCGTTGCCATGGTGGCGTTTATATCAATGTTATGTGATAGAGCATTTAGTGCGACCCACTATGCACTACTTGCTTCATTGGGTAATTTAGGCAGAACCTTACTGTCGAGCTACAGCGGCGTGGTTATTGATGACTGGTTAGGTGGAAACTGGGCGATGTTCTTTGTGCTAACTGCATTGATGGTGATCCCATCACTGGTATTTTTATTCTTAATTCGCCATAAGCTTTATGCGTTAGAAAACAACTATCATCAAAACAATTAACAAATTTGATACGTATGTGATTAGTATGATGAAAATGCAAGGGAGGGGCTTTAAATAGCGCTTCCTTGCACTATTTGTATTACTTTAAAAGCGGCGTTTCGCTTTTAGTAATGAATAATTAAGCGTCTTTAAGCAAGTTAAGACCTTCGTATGGGTCAACTTCTAAAGCATCGCAATAACGCATGAATTCAATTACATCTAAACGACGTTCTTGGTTTTCAATTTTACCAATGAAAGAATGCGGTGTACCTAAAACCTGTGCAAGGCTACGCATTGTGTGACCTTTTTCATGACGCTTAGTTTTAAGCCATTTCGTTAGTTTCGAGTTTTCTTCAGAAGAAACTGTTTTACCCATCATAAAATACATCTCCTACTAGATGATTCAAGTTAATAATTTAAGAGTGAAATTTGCCCGTCTCACTCTTGGACACATTATATACTAATAATTTTCAGTTTGAATGATTAATTATACAAATGTCCACCTTTTAGGTATGGACCTTTTTAGTATACAAGCTTAAGTGTAGCTAAAATTAAAGCATGTGCTCTATAGTTAACTGGTTAACTGTACCAAAAAATTGATCAATTGGAAGTGTAACAAGATGAAAGTATCACTTTAAAATCTGCATATTTATGCTTAAAGTGTATGTAAATACTGAAAAAGGTTAGGAAATGTTTCGTATATTATTTTTGTTGCCAATTGTACTGTGTGTGGCGTGGTACCTATTTTTAAAACAAAATCGTGTACCAATTAAGCAAGGCAAGAAGGGGTTTGTGTATATTTTAATCGCCTCTGCGTTAGTTTTAGGCTTCTTTTTACTGATGATTAAAGTGACCCAACACTAGGGTCACTCATTTTTAATTAATCAGTAACGAAATTACCGATTACCGACGACGATCTCGCAGCATTAACAGGCAAGGCGTAAGTACCAGTGTTAATACAGTAGCAAATGTTAATCCACCCGCAACAGCCGTGGCCAATTGCACCCACCACTGAGTAGATGGCGCACCAAAATCAATATGACGGTTAAATAAATCAATATTCACTTGCAGTACCATCGGCATTAATCCCAAAATGGTGGTCACTGTCGTTAACAATACTGGCCTTAAACGCTGAGCACCAGTTCGTAAAATCGCATCTTTTGCAGCAAGACCTTGGCTACGTAAAACATTATAGGTATCAATCAATACAATATTGTTATTAACCACAATACCTGCAAGCGAGATAACCCCGATGCCTGACATCACGATACCAAACGGTTGCTGTAATACGATTAAGCCTAAGAACACACCCACAGTTGAAAACAGTACGGCACTTAAAATCAAAAATGCTTGATAAAAACTATTAAATTGCGTTACCAAAATGATACCCATCACAAACAGGGCAACTACAAAAGCCTGCTCAAGGAAGGCTTCTGATTCATCTTGATCTTCGGTTTCACCACGCACTTTAATTTTCACGCGCGGATCTAACCCTTGCTCCTCTAGTTGCGCTTGTAAGCGTGGCAACGCTTTAGCAAGTTGTTCACCCGGTTTCATGTCTGCATTGACGGTAACAACGCGCTGAGAATCAACACGGCGAATTGTATCGACCTTAGGAGCTGCTTGACGCTCAACAAAGTGACTAATTGGCACTTGCCCGTGCATAGTTTTTACACGCAGAGTTTCAAGCCGTCCTAAATCTCGCTTGTCATGAGGAAAGCGTACGCGTATATCAATCTCGTCATCAACATCATCAGGGCGATATTCCCCCAGTTTCAAACCATTGGTAATAAGCTGAACATTCGCCCCTAGCATACTGGCATCCGCACCAAAACGAGCCGCATCCGAACGATTCAATTTAAGTTGCCACTCAATACCTGGTTTTGAAGCACTGTCATCAACATTTCGAAACGCGCCATCATTTTCGATAGCTTGCCTTACTCGTTTAGCTTCACTGTTAAGCACATCAACAAATCGAGAGCTCAGCTCAATACTTAGCGCTTTGCCACCACCGGGGCCGTTTTCATCTTTACGAAGTTCAATTTCGACACCAGCATAACTTGCCGTGATTTCGTTAACTTGACTGATTATATCTTCTGCAGGTGGACGCTCATCCCAGTCTTTTAGATTCATTCTAAACGTGCCTACCTGATCTTTACCGCCAGTACGGGCATACAAGGTTTTAATACCCTCCACTTTTAAAATGCGTGACTCGATGTCTTTCATGATCACGTCTTTTTCAAAAATAGATAAGTCACTGTAAGAGCGTACTTTGATATTGACGCCATTTGGCTCAACATCAGGAAAGAACTCAACCCCTAGCTTAGAGACAGCAAATGCAAAGAACACTAAAGTAGAGAATACGATTGCAGCAGCAAGGCTCCACCAAGGGCGCTCTGTTGCATAATCAAGCACTCGAATATAACGCCCAAGCATTCCTTTAATTTGTGTTAAGTCACCTGACTCAGCTAACTCTAAATCATGTTTTTGCTGCTCAGAAAGCGGCCTTGATTTTCCTATTAATCCACCAATGGTTGGCACAAAAACCAATGCCATAAGTAATGACGCAGTCAAGGTGGCAATAAGCGTAATCGGCAAGTATTTCATAAACTCGCCCATCATTCCCGGCCAAAATATTAGCGGCGCAAAGGCTGCTAATGTCGTTGCCGTAGAAGCGATGATTGGCCACGCCATTCGCTCAGCAGCTAGTTTATAAGCAGCCTTGCGCGGTTTGCCTTCACTCATTGCTCTGTCAGCAAACTCACTAACAACGATTGCACCGTCCACCAGCATACCGACAGCCATGATGAGTGCAAAAAGCACCACGATATTCACCGTTAAACCAAACACAGAGATCACTAAAATCCCGGTTAAGAATGAGCCTGGAATGGCAATACCTACTAAGAAGGCGGTGCGCGCGCCAAGTACCGCCACAATAACGATAACTACCAACAATACAGCAGACAGCACATTATTTTGCAGATCAGAAAGCATCATCTTCACGTCTTTTGACATGTCGCCGGTGTAATCTACTCGTATATGCTCAGGCCAAATTTTCTTGGCCTCATTAACCACTTTTTTAACTTGATCGACCGTATCAATGATATTTTCGCCAGCACGTTTTTTCACTTCCAGCGAAACCGCATGGCGGCCATTAATACGTGCGATTGAGGTTGGGTCTTTATATGCTCGGCGAATTTTTGCTACGTCCATAAAACGCACCACCCTATCGCCAACAACTTTCACAGGCTGCTCCATCACATCCTGAATCGTCTCAAATACCGACGGAATTTTTACAGCAAAGCGGCCTTTACCAGTATCAAGGGTACCGGCAGCGACTAAGCGGTTGTTATTTGATAGCAGTTGAATAATGTCATTCGGTTCAAGGCCATAAGAAATCATCGCCAATGGATCGACCTCAATTTCGACCATATCCTCGCGGTCACCACCTACATCGACTTCTAATACGCTAGAAATGCTTTCTAGGTCATCTTTAAGATTACGGGCAAGGGTTAGTAAACCACGCTCGGGCGCATCACCTGACAAGGTTAATGTAATTGTTGGCTGCTGATCTTCCATCAAGATTTCATGAACTTCTGGTTCTTCTGATTCAGAAGGCAGCTTTGCCTTAGCTAAACTAACTTTATCTCGTACATCTGCTAAGGCTTCTTTGGGATCCATACCCGCGATAAACTCAAGGGTCACAGAGGCATGCCCTTCACTAGCTACCGCTGACATTTCTTTTACCCCTTCAATTGAGCGAAGCTCAATCTCCATCGGCCTAACTAATAGCCGCTCAGCATCTTCAGGGGAAATACCATCATGAATGATGGAGACATAAATAAAGGGAATGGTGACATCGGGGTTCGCTTCTTTAGGGATGGTTTGATATGTCACCCACCCCGAGATCAGCAACAAGATGAAAATAGATAAAACTGTACGCGTGTGAGTCAACGACGCTTCGATTAAGTTTTTCATACTTAGTTGCTCGTTGCTTCAGTAAACACAGGCTCAACTTTGTCACCGGCACGCACAAAACCTTGACCAAGGGTAATAACATTCGCTTGATTGCCTAGACCCCAAAGCCAAACGCCCTGCTCGGTACTTTTAGCTAGATTTACCGACTTAAACTCTACAATATTGTCGTCATTCACGACTTTTACGCCGATATTACCTTGCTCATCTAGGGCCATGAAAGCCGGGCTCAATAACATGGCTGGCTCAGTTGGCAACTCAATATTAAGCTGAGTCGAAAAACCTGCTTTATATTTCATACCTGGGTTTTCAAATGCCGCTTCGATGCGAAATGTATTGGTGCTGTCATCAGCAACAGATGCAATATAACGAATTCGACCCGGATAGGTTTTGTCATTTAGCACATGAGCAAAAGTAGCTTGCCCAACTTCTAAGCCCTGCACTTCTTTTTGAGTCGCATCAGCTCTGACAATTAACGGATCTAAATCAGCAAGCTGCAAAATTGGGTCGCCTATGCCAACATAATCACCAATTTCGACTAAACGCTTGTTGATAACGCCATCAAAAGCAGCACGTACTTCAGTGCGCTCTAGCTTTAATTCAAGGCTTACCAAGGTTGCTTTTGCTTGTTGCAACATGGCTTGTGCTTGCATGGTCAATACTTTGTTTTGTAAACCTTGCTGATTAAGTTTAAGCGCGCCTTCGTATTCAGTTTGATACTGTGCAACTAATGCTTCTGCTGATGTGATTTGGGCGGCTAAATCAGATTTATCGAGACGTAAAATAACCTGATCTTGTTTTACAAACTGACCTTCTTCAACCAAAATTTCGAGTACTTGCCCTGCTTGCCTAGCGCTAATGTTTGCGATTTTGTCAGGCTCAGATTTTCCATAAAAAGTTAGGTTTTTATTAATATTCTTAGCGACCAACGGCATTACTTGCACTTTAGGCAAGCGCTCTTGAACTTGCTCATCACTTTGCAGTGCTTTTTGATCTGCTTTGCTATCCCCAGATAGCATCCACAGTACAATCACCAAAACAATGGCGATAGCTAAAATATAGGGTTTCTTTTCTATTGTTGTAGTTATATTTGGCAACGCAAAATTCCTTCTAATAATGCGTAAAATTTAGCAGAGGCAAGATATTATGAGAAATTAAGGCAATAAAAAAGCCACATAAAGTGGCTTTTTTAAATAATTCGTTAAACGCTGAAGCTGGCTCCGCAACCACAGGTTGTTGTTGCATTCGGGTTATTAACAAAAAAGCGTGCGCCTTCAAGCCCTTCAGTATAGTCAACGGTACCATCGACCAAGTACTGAATACTCATAGGGTCGATAACAAGCGTTACACCATTTTTAACAATTTCTAAATCGCCAGGGTTAGCTTTTTCATCAAAAGTAAAACCATATTGGAAACCTGAGCAACCACCACCTGTTACATAAACACGTAGTTTAAGATCTGGATTCTCTTCTTCTTCGATTAACTGTTTAACACGAACAGCTGCTGCATCGCTGAACTTGATTGGCAACTCATCTGACATACCAAAACCCTCAAAACCTATATTGGCCGCAATTATCTAATACCCGAGTGTTTTAATCAAGTATCACCAGAAGAGCATCTCAATTATGGTGAGGGCAACTGGCTAAGCTATTCGCCTTGGACTAAAGTTAATTTGTACTACATTTGGGCTGGCATGAGTTTGCACTGAGGGAAGATAATTGTGATAGAGCATTTCAAGCTGCATTTTATAACTGATAATTTAAGCAGTGCGCAGGTCATTCCAGCTGAATACGATTTACTCCTTGTTTTTGCTTCAATCCTCACAGCCGTATTTGCTTCGTATATCTCATTTTTATTATCTGCTCGTATCAAACACTCTTATCTAAAAAATGAAAGTCAGATATGGACCATCATGGCTTCGTGTTTTTTAGGTATAGGTATTTGGGGTATGCACTTTGTAGGTATGCTTGCTTATACCTTACCCATCCCTATTGAATACAACATTAGCATTACTTTGATATCAATATTGCCAAGTGTGTTTGCCAGTTACATCGTACTCTCACCAGCACTACAAACCAACAAAGGGCTACTTTTTAGAAGTGTGTTAATGGGTGCTGGCATTGGCTCGATGCATTTTGTTGGCATGATGGCGATGGTGATGCCCGCAAAAATGGCTTATGAGCCTTGGTTGTTCTCTTTATCTATTATCGTCGCTATTGTGCTGTCAGGTATCGCATTAAAAATTAATGATTTTCGACTTGCTAAAGGGGTTCATCAAACACGGATGAACTTGGTTGTGGCCTTGATAATGGGCAGTGCAATTTCGGGAATGCATTACATTGGCATGATTTCGATGTCGGTTTTTGAAACTGAATACACCACCTATGTTACAACCCACGACTACTCGACGTTAGCACAACTTATTATTTTTATTCTGGTGGCACTAAGTCTGATTGTACTAGGTGCTGTTGAGCTCAGAGCAAGGAGCTTATTATCAGCAAAACTGAAAGCAGTGCTTAATACCGTACAAGATGTGGTTATTAGCTTTAATAATGAAGGGAAAATTGAATTTGCAAACCCGGCTGTTAACCAAGTTTTTGGCTATCACCCGCATGATTTAATAGGCAAACATATTCGTACCCTGATCCCTGAAAGATCGTTAGAACTTGATGAAATCCTCAGGGATTCACAGCTTAGTAAAAAAACAGCGGGTAAAAGTAGCAGTCGGCTCTTAAAAGGACAACGAGCGAATAAAAAACGATTTCCTATTACATTAACAATCAGCTCAATTGGTAAAAAAGAGTCAGGTCCTTATGTGGCGACAATAAAAGATCTCTCTGATATTCGAAACCAAGAAGCCTTTACACAAACTATTTTCGATAATTTACCCATCATGTTGTTTGTAAAAGAAGCTGAGCATTTAACATTTAGCCATGTAAATAAAGCGGGTGAGCAACTACTAGGTAAAAATAAAGACCAACTAATCGGTTTAAATGACTTTGATATTTTCAGTAATGAACAAGCAGTCAGTTTCGTGCAAACCGATCGCGATGTATTGAAAAGTGATGACACTCTAACTATAGAGGAAAAGCCGGTTACTATTGATGACAATACTCATTATTTAAGAACACGGAAACTCACAATTAAAGACAGTAATGGTAAAGCGCAATATTTATTGGACGTTTCTGAAGATGTTACTGAATTAAAACAAGCAAAAACCGAGCTTGAAAGCTTACACCAACGCATGTCTATGGCTGCAGATGCGGCCCATATTGGTATTTGGGAGTGGAATTTTGACACTAATGAACTGATCTGGGATGACTGGATGCATACCTTATTTGAAATTCCAAAATCAGAATTTAAAGGGGACTATTCAGCATGGGCTAATAGCTTACACCCAGATGAATATGAAGGCGTGACCAACAAGCTAAAACTCGCAATTTTAAATGGCGAAGAGTTTCACGCAGAATTTCAGATTGTTCTGCCCTCAGGCAAAACCCGCTATATCAATGCAGATGGACGAATATACGGCAACCGGATGATTGGTGTTAATTTCGATATCACAAAACGCGTCATGGCAGAGAAGAAAATTAGGCAATTAGCACAAACAGATTACCTTACTGGTTTAGCAAATCGTAGCGCGCTTGAGCGATTCATCAAGCAAGAATTTGCCCGTGTTGAGCGCACAGGCTCTAAGGTAGGTTGCCTTTATTTTGATCTTGATAAGTTTAAGCCGATTAACGACACCCATGGCCATGCGATGGGAGATAAAGTACTGATAGAAGTTGCCAAACGCTTACAAGACACCGCTCGCAAAACCGATTGTGCTGCACGCATTGGTGGTGATGAGTTTGTAGTTATTGTTACCGACATAGAAAACCAAGTACAAATAAACCGTGCACTATCACGATTGATCTGTGCGATTAAGGCGCCGATAAAATCAGAGTATGGTGACTTGCTCGTTGAGGCGAGTGTTGGCTTTGCATTATATCCTGACGATGCGCAATCATTTGACGAATTACTTAGCATGGCCGATAAGCGTATGTATGACCAAAAACATCACTGCTTTAGTTGTAATGTTATGAACTGCAAATAAGCAAATTAATAATGCTAAAAACTCTAATTTAGACGTATACTTATTAAACAATTAATAATGATTCTTTTTCCATGCTTACTCGCTTTTATTATTTTATGGTACTTGTTTTTAGCTCGCTTGCAGCTGCTGATAGCACGTACCAAGAAACATGGAAAATCACCTCTTTAGAAGCCCCGCCGTATGCAAGTAGTACAATGGAAAATGGCGGTGATGCTATTGCATTACTAAGAGACAGGCTTGCCAAAAAATCAATAGACCTCGAAGTTGAATATTTACCTTGGCAAGATGCAATAAAAAAAGCCCAGTTAACCGGCTACCTGGGTTATTACCCTGCTTGGCCATCTGAAATGATGCCCGGCTTTGTAGCTTCACCCACTATTTTAAATTCTCAATTAGCTGTCATTACCACTCAGTCTAATCCACAAGATTTTGAAAATCTTGAACAGCTTTTTAATGAGCACAAAGTTGGCGTTGTTGAGCCTTATATTTACCCGGGTGTGGTCGAAAAAGTGATTCAATCCTATGCTGGCAGCATTGTGCAAACAGCAAACGATGAAGAGCTATTCCACTTAATGCAAACTAAGCAGATTAATTTTGCGATTACTGCGCCAAAAGTACTTAACTATTTTGCTGAGCAACAAAACCTACCTGAGCCGAAAATAGTAACTCAGTTTACCGACTCCCCATTAGTGATTGGCATACGCAATGACGCTGAAAACAAAGCTAAAATAGCCTTACTCAATGATTTATTTACTGGCGCAATTCCATCTGCAACAAATTACTCTCGGCCAAAAAAGCTGTTGTTAACCTATATAGATATTCCGCGTGTAGCGCCATTCAAAGCGTTAATGAGTGATGTTTATAATGATTTAAATATCAAAGTCCAGATGCAAGCAACACCATCTCGAAGAGGCGTATTGTTATTAAATGCAGGCATCGTTGACGGCGATATTGTGCGCTCACAAAGTAATATGCGTAAATTCGAGAATATTATTGTCGTAGAACCTAGCCTTGGCGTTATTAACTTAGTGCTTCTATGTCGAAAATCGCTGCCATGCGATAGAGATAATTTATACAACCCAAACAACCGAATTATGAGCTCGATTGGTGATATAGAAATACTTAATGAGTTTGATATTAAAGCAGAAGTCATTCATAACGAAGACTTGAGCCATACGCTTACTATGCTAAAAAAAGGTCGTGTCGATTATGCACTTTATCCTGCGCTCAATAACGATATAGCTACCTTTAAAAAAGATTTTTCTGTAATTGTACTAAGGCAAATGGCTATCAACACGGTTATTCATAAAAAACATGCCCCGTTGGTAGATGAAATATCCAAAGCCATTACAGCTCGCTTACCTGAATTAACTCAGCGAATTAATAACTACAGCAAAGATTAGCTAGATTTACCCAAAATGCAGATAAAATTATAAAATCCCAACGACTAAGTGAATTTGATTTGCTAAACTGCGGCTCAAAAGTGCTGTGAGGAAATATGCATGTGGCTTGAGAGACTAAGACGTCGCCTAGCAAAGCCTAAAACATCTGTGCAATTGTGCTTACTTGGTGTAAGTGCAGGGTTAATTGCGGCAGTGTTAATCATACTTTTTCGCCTCACAATCATGTTTTTTCAAAGCTTATTTTTAGATAAGCCCGATGACTTCACCACTTTACCAACCTATGAGCGGATGATACTGCCTGTGGGTGCGGCCCTATTAATCGCCTTATTCGCCGCCCTAACAGGCTTTAAGCATTATCGTCTTGGTATCCCATTTGTAATTCACCGCATTAAAAAACATTATGGTCAAATGCCGCTTTACAACACGGTAAACCAATTTGTCGGTGGTGCATTAGCCCTGATCAGTGGTTTTTCGGTCGGTCGAGAAGGTCCATCAGTACATATGGGTGCAACAGGTGCAAGCTTACTGGCCGATAAATTACACCTTCCACATAATGCAATGCGTACCCTCACCGGTTGTGGTGTTGCAGCTGGTATTGCTGCCTCATTTAACACCCCACTTGCAGCCGTTATCTTTGTCATGGAGGTGGTGCTGAGGGAGTATAAGGTGCATATTTTCGTACCAATTATGCTCGCTGCGGTTACCGGGGCATTAGCCACACAATTTGTATTTGGTGACGCTTCTGAGCTTGCGCTTATTACTATGAATCCATTAAGTGGTTGGCATTACCCATTTTTAATCATTTTTGGTATGGCACTTGGCGCTGTTGCCTATGCATTTAACCAAAACTTGATGCTTATAATCCGTACTTTTAAACCACTAAGTATGTTCCCTCGTCTATTACTAGCAGGATTAATAGCAGGCTTAATTGCTTATATGGTTCCTCATGCGATGGGCTCAGGTATGAGTGCTATCACTATTGCCATTGAATCACCAGATGATGTGCAGTTTTTAACAACCATCTTGATTGCCAAATTACTCGCCACTTTATTTGCCATTGGTTTAGGTATTCCAGGTGGGATCATCGGCCCTGTTATTGGGCTTGGGGTATTAATGGGCACCTTAATGGCCTTTTTCGCGCAGTTTATTAGTCCGGGTGTTGATATCACAGGTACCTATAGCATGCTTGGCATGGCGGGGTTATTGGCTGCAACATTACACGCACCACTGGCTGCGCTTACTACGGTTATGGAGTTAACCTCAAGTCCTGAGATTATTGTGCCAGCCATGCTGGTGATCTCAACGGCTTATGTAACGGCACTGCAGTTTTTTGGTAACCGCTCTATTTTTATGCAACAACTCGATTTCCAAGGGCTTGAGTATCAAATATCACCTGCTACCGAAGCATTACAAAAAGTAGGTGTGATGGATGAAATGGATGAGCAGTTCAAGCTGCTTTACAGTGACGACAAACAACAAATTAAAGAGTCGCTCGATGCCCTTGATAGCCAAACCCCGCTGATTGTTCATGATGAAGAGAATGGCTATCGTCTTGCTGAATATGATTTAAGCCTGATGTCTGATCAAGAAAGTAATATCAAATATGTCAGCCTTGCCGGCCTTAGTAGCCAAGCAACTTTAGCCGATGCTTTTGACTTATTAAAAGATAAACGCAGCGGTGCTGTGTATATTTACAACCTGCTTGATAACCAACAGATTATGGGCCTTTTGCGTTGGGACCAAATCAGACATATCCTTACCATACGCAACAGTTTGTTATAACAATTAAAATGGATGCTTAAATGAGTGCGCTATTAGTTTATAAAACCTTCCACGTATTTTTTATGATTGCTTGGTTTGCCGGTATTTTTTACCTGCCACGTCTTTTTGTTTACCACGCAATGAGTGAAGAAAAAGCCTGCAACTCAATGCTGAAAGTAATGGAACGCCGCTTACTGTTTTTTGTGACGCCGTTTGCCGTTTTAACATTGGTGTTTGGTGTACTGACCATTTTTGAATATGGTCGAGACTGGTTTAGATACAGCATGTGGCTGCACTACAAACTGGTGTTAGTGATTATTCTTTATATCTACCACGGCTATTGCTTCAAACTACTGGCTGACTTTAAGCATGACCGCAATACACGTAGCGATCGCTTTTACCGTATTTTTAATGAAGTTCCGGTACTCATCCTTTTAGCTATAGTGGCACTAGCAATTATTAAACCTAACTTATAATTTGCTGCTGTGAACGCTAAAAATTTGCTATAGTATTGCGCAAATTTATGCGGCCTCCCATACCGAGTGCCAGCGCCCTATAAATGTGATTAGGAACAAACCCCATGCTAAGTTTCCAAGGTGAAAATATCCTGTCGGTCAATCAGCTTGATCGAGATTGTATTGAACGTATTTTTGCAGTTGCTAAGAAAATGGAGCCTTATGCTAAAAAGCAAAAGCGCACCAATGTTTTAGAGGGCGCAATTTTAGCGAACTTGTTCTTTGAACCAAGCACGCGTACTCGCGTAAGTTTTGGTACAGCATTTAACTTACTAGGTGGTTTGGTTCGTGAAACAACGGGCATGCAAAGCTCTGCGCTTGCAAAAGGTGAATCTTTGTATGATACCGCACGCGTGATCTCAGCGTATGCAGATGCAGTCGCAATGCGCCACCCTGACGCAGGCTCTGTTGCTGAGTTTGCCACAGGCTGTGATGTACCAGTAATCAATGGCGGTGATGGCTCAAATGAACACCCAACACAAGCCCTACTTGACTTACTCACGATTGAACGTGAGCTAGGTCGTTTCAACCAAAGCATCGACGGTATGCACATTGCCCTAGTAGGTGATTTAAAATACGGCCGTACTGTGCACTCTTTATCTAAATTACTTTGTCATTATAAAGACGTTAAGTTCTCAATGGTGGCACCTGATGGCTTACAAATGCCAGACTACATTTTAGATGCTGTTGATAACGCAGGTCATAAAATTCAAGTAGTCGATAAGATGGAAGGCAACTTGGCCGCCGATATTGTTTATCAAACCCGTATCCAAGAAGAGCGCTTCCCTTCTCAAGAAGAAGCTAACAAATACCGTGGTGGTTTCCGTATCAGCCAGGCAATTTACAACGCACACTGTAAGCCTAACTCAGTACTGATGCATCCACTTCCTCGTGATAGCCGTTTAGAAGCAAACGAGCTAGATAACGATTTAAATAGCAACGACAACCTAGCGATTTTCCGCCAAGTACAAAATGGCGTGTTAATTCGCATGGCGTTGTTTGCTCTAACCTTAGATGTTGCCGACAAAGTTGAGCAATATGAAGTCGACGTGCCTTGGTTTAGCCGTAAACGTAATAGCTAACTTGCTTCGTTTTGGGCTCTTTGAGCCCTTGCAAACCAACTCATTTAACGTGACAACCCAATAGGACTATTCATGACAATTAGCCAAGATCTTTTTAATCGCGCGCAAGAATCAATTCCAGGCGGTGTTAACTCACCAGTTCGTGCCTTCAATGGCGTTGGCGGTACTCCTTTATTCATCACTAAAGCAGAAGGTCCTTTTACCTTTGATGCTGATGGTAACCGTTATATCGATTACGTTGGTTCATGGGGACCAATGATCATGGGTCACAACCACCCAGCTATTAAACAAGCGGTATTAGAAGCCGTTGAAAATGGCTTAAGCTATGGTGCGCCAACCGAAACTGAAATTTTAATGGCCGAAAAAGTAAAAGAGCTAGTACCATCAATCGAAAAAGTACGTATGGTAAGCTCAGGTACTGAAGCAACCATGAGTGCAATTCGCTTAGCACGTGGTTTCACTGGCCGTGACAAAATCTTAAAGTTTGAAGGCTGTTACCACGGTCATGCCGACTCACTTCTAGTAAAAGCAGGCTCAGGTGCGCTGACTATGGGTGTACCTAACTCGCCAGGTATTCCTGAAGATTTTGCTAAGCACACCTTAACTGTGTCGTTTAACAACCTTGATGAAGTAAAAGCAATTTTCTCAAAATACGCTGACGAAATCGCTTGTATCATCGTTGAACCAGTTGCTGGCAACATGAACTGTATTCCACCTGTATCTGGCTTCTTAGAAGGTTTACGTGAGGTGTGTGATGAATACAAATCTGTACTTATTTTTGATGAAGTAATGACAGGTTTCCGTGTTGCTTTAGGCGGCGCACAAGCTTACTACAACATCAAGCCAGACCTAACTTGTTTAGGTAAAGTGATCGGTGGCGGTATGCCAGTGGGTGCATTTGGTGGTAAGAAAGAAATCATGGATTACATCGCACCTGTTGGCCCAGTTTATCAAGCGGGTACATTATCAGGTAACCCAATTGCCATGGCAGCCGGCTTAAAATCTTTAGAGCTATTAAGTGCTGAAGGCCTGCATGATGAGCTTGAAGCAAAGAGCAAAGCAATTTGTGAAGGCTTTGAAGCCGCTGCGAAAAAAGCAGGCATTGCACTTACAACAAACTACGCAGGTGGTATGTACGGTTTCTTCTTTACTGATAAAGAAAAAGTAACTAGCTACCAACAAGCGACTGAGTGTGATTTAGAGCGCTTCAAAAAGTTCTTCCACTTAATGCTAGAAGAAGGTGTTTACCTAGCTCCTTCGGCATTTGAAGCTGGCTTTGTGTGCGCTGAGCACTCTGAAAAAGAGATCAACGACACCATTGCAGCAGCAGAGCGCGCATTCGCGAAGCTTTAATAAGCGTTAAGCAAGTTAATAAAAAGCCCCAGCATTTTTCAATGCTGGGGCTTTTTTTATTCTTTGCCAATTCGTTTATTTAAGTATTAATGCGAGTTGGTGTTATTAATCTCTAACGCAAGTTGGTCTGGGCTCAAACTCACTGGCACGAATGGGAAGCTGCACCACTTTGCCGCAACCAGGAGGCGCTTGCAGACCGGTTTCTTCATTAATAAAGGCCCAGCGAATAGAAGCAGGACGAGTGTCTGCTATGGCTTCAGGGTTGAGTGGTTTAAGGTAGCGAATGTAGGCCTCTAATGCGCCAACACTGCCCGTTAACCCCGTGCTCTTATTATCGTCACGACCAATCCATGCAACAGTCACCGTGTTTTGATCAAAACCTGCAAACCAGCTATCGCGTAAATCATTACTAGTGCCTGTTTTACCTGCAAGCTGAATTGATGGGAAGTGGGCGTTTAAACGCTTTGCTGTACCATCTTTTGTCACGCGCTTCATTGCGTACTTAGTCATGTAAATTGATGCATCATCAAAACGCTTTTGTGAACTGACATCATGTTTATAAAGCACCTTACCTACTGAGTCAGTCAGTGCTGAAATAGACGTTAATTCGCGGTACTGACCATCAGCAGCAAGGGTTGTATAAAGCTGCGCTACCTCAAAGCTTGAAAGCTCAAGTGCACCTAAAAGTAATGACGGGTATTGATCAATACGCCCTTCTACACCTAAACGCTTTAAGGTATCAGCTACTTTATCAACTCCAACATCAAGGCCAGTGTTAACCGCAGGAATATTAATACTGTTACTAAATGCTTTGTATAGTGGCATAGGGCCGCGGAACTGCTTGTCGAAGTTCTCTGGTTGCCAAACTTTCCCCTGCTCATTAGTCACTTGTAGCGGTGAGTCATCCACCAATGTGGCAACATTAAACTGACCACTTTCAAATGCTGTTAAATAAACGGCAGGCTTAACAAGTGAGCCAATATTACGTTTGGTATCAAGCACACGGTTAAAACCAAAATAACGTACGTCACGGCCTGCAACCAACGCCGACACCCCACCCTTTTCAACGTTAACGGAGATCATCGCTGCTTCAAGCTCTTCTGTTTTAGGGCGTCTTTCTAGATAAGGTAGACTTGCCTCAATCGACTCTTCCATGGCCGTTTGCTTTTGTAAGTCAAAATAGGTGAATACACGCACCCCGGCATCTAACACTTGCTGATCAGGTAGTAGGCGCTTTAATTCTCGGTTAACTAATTCTAAGTAACCTGGATATGACTTTTGCAGACTGTCTTTCATTGGTGCAATATCAATTGGACGTTTTAATGCTGCACGATATTCACGGGTATCAATCAATTTATTTTCAACCATTAAGCGAAGTACTAGATCACGACGCTCCATTGCGCGCTCACTATAACGGCGTGGGTTGTAATATGAAGGACCTTTAACCATAGCCACTAATAGCGCAATTTGGTCGTATTCAAGCTCATCCACAGGCTTTGAAAAATAAAACTCAGCGGCAAGACCCATACCGTGAACGCCTTGATTGTAAGACTGACCTAAATACACTTCATTGAGGTAAGCTTCTAAAATGTCATCTTTGCTGTAGCGGTAATCTAATATCAGAGCGATAAGCGCTTCATTAAACTTACGCACCAGCGAACGCTCACGGGTAAGGTATATATTCTTTGCTAATTGCTGAGTTAAGGTACTGCCCCCTTGCACTGTACGTCCGGCTTTAATATTGCTGTATAAAGCGCGCATAATTGACCACACCGATACGCCATGGTGTTGATAGAAATTACGATCTTCAACCACCAGTAAAGTGTCTTTTAGCATCGGCGGAAATTTATCTAGCGGCACAAACTCGCGGTCTTGTTTTGAATCATTACCAATGCGAGCTATTTGAACCGGCTCTAATCGAGCGCTGTTTAAACGTCGGCCAAACTTATCTTTGATGGTTGCTAATTTCTGCCCTGAAAAACGCAGCTCAATCACTTTTGAGTCTTCAAGGCCGTCATAAAATTCAAATTCACGGCGGTACACTTTAATACTGTTAGCTGATTTAACATACTGACCTGTTCGGCTTAGCTTATTTACAGATGAGTAATTTAAACGGTTTAACTCCCAAATAACCTCTTGCTGAGACAAATACTGCCCAGGATAAAAGCTCATTGCACGAGCATACACTTGTGCAGGTAACTGCCATTTATTGCCTTCAAATTGGCGAGTAATTTTTGCATCTAAATAAATTAGATACAGCACCATGGCAACAATCACAGCAAGTGAAAGCTTCCAAAAAATTGACCAAAGTTTTCTTAATACACTAGCTTTAGCTGGCCCTTGAGGTGCGCGTGAGCGCTTAGCGGTAGTTTTTTTTGATGTCGCCTTCGGTTTACTAGACGATTTTTTTGCAGGAGTTTTTTTATCAGCCATTGAGTTCGCTATTGGTCAGTTAATTTTACAGGATTACGACTTGAACCGCGCAATATTAACACCTGTAAAATTAACAGTCACTTAAACTCGTTTAGCGTGTACACAACCAGAGTGAGTGGATCACAGCAGGTATAAAGAAGATAAAGCATAGAATAATGTTAATCACTAAGTCTTTACCTGCGCCCGCTTTTAAAAATACCGCAACAGGCGGTAAAAACAGCGAAATAATTATAAGCAAGAGTTTGTTATCCATCGTTTTTCCTTGTTAGAAATGAACATTAAGCATAGTCAAAAAATAGCGATTTCGCCTATCAGAAAAGACTTATTTAAACGCAAAAAAGCCCTACCTAAGTAGAGCTTTGATTTGAACACACAATGATATTGTTATGGGCGTGCTATTTGCACGCACCAAGATTAGTTACTGCGAACTGATACAAACTCAGGGTAAGCATCAATACCACAGTCATGTTGATCCATACCGTTTAGTTCTTCTTCTTCGGTAACACGGATACCCATGGTATTTTTCAGGATTGCCCATACGATTGATGACGCGATGAACACAAATCCTAAGATACATACTAAGCCAATTAATTGATTAACAAAGGTTGCATCAGAGTTTGAAAGTGGTACTAACATGATACCTAATGCACCACACACACCATGTACAGAGATAGCACCTACAGGGTCATCGATTTTCGCTTTATCAAGAGCAACGATGCTAAATACAACCAGTGAACCACCTAATAGACCAAGTAAACAAGCAAGTAATGGCGTTGGAGATGCAGGCTCTGCAGTAATCGTTACTAGACCTGCTAGTGCACCATTAAGAACCATAGTTAAATCAGCTTTACCCCATAACACTTTACATACGAATAGTGCTGCGATTGCGCCACACGCTGCTGCTGCGTTAGTATTTAAGAAGATTTTACCAACTGCTGTTGCGTTTTCAGCGTCAGAAACAAGTAGCTGTGAACCACCGTTAAAGCCGAACCAACCCATCCAAAGGATTAATGTACCTAAAGTTGCTAACGGTAAGTTAGAACCAGGAATTGGGTAGATTTCACCATTTTTACCGTATTTCCCCTTACGAGCACCAAGGAAAAGCACACCAGCTAGCGCTGCCGCAGCACCTGCACCGTGAACGATTGCAGAACCAGCGAAGTCAACAAAGCCCATTTCAGATAAGAAACCTGCGCCCCAAGTCCAGTAACCTTCGATTGGGTAGATGAAACCAGTTAAAACAACAGTGAAAATTAAGAATGCCCATAACTTCATACGCTCAGCAACCGCACCAGATACGATTGACATAGCTGTTGCAACGAACACAACTTGGAAGAAGAAATCAGACTCTAAAGAGTGATCCGCATCAGCAGCTTGAGTGCCGATTAATGCGCCAAATGAAGGGATGAAACCACCTTCTGCGTTATCAACATACATGATGTTGTAACCCACTAATAAGAACATAGTGCAGGCAATAGAAAATAGTGCAACGTTTTTAGTTAGGATTTCTGTTGTATTTTTTGCACGAACTAAACCTGCTTCAAGCATAGCGAAACCAGCCGCCATCCACATTACTAAAACACCCGACATTAAAAAGTAAAAAGTGTCGAGTGAGAACTTCAACTCTACGATAGTGTTTTCCATAATTCCCCCTTAAATTGCTTCTTCATCAAGTTCGCCCGTACGGATACGAACGATTTGGTCTAAGTCGTAAACAAAAATTTTGCCGTCACCAATTTTGCCTGTTGAAGCAATTTTTGTGATGGTTTCAACAACGCGTTGACAATTTTCGCTACGAGTTGCAATTTCAAGTTTGATTTTTGGAATAAAATCGACTTGGTATTCAGCTCCACGATATAGCTCAGTATGACCACGTTGACGGCCAAAGCCTTTAACGTCGACAACTGTCATCCCCTCAATGCCTAAATCAGCCAATGCTTCACGTACATCATCAAGTTTGAATGGCTTTATTATTGCACTAATCATTTTCATAGTGGCCCCCTTCGGACGCTTATTGTTATCCTGTTGGCTTACACAATCCAACCTTTGTGCCACTATTTTTTATTACCTATTTTCAATAACTTAAAAATAAAAATTGGTTTTTGCACAAAAAAAATGCACCCTATTGGTGCATTTTTTTAACAATTAACCAGCGCTGGTGCAATTAGCACAACTATAGTTTAACTAAGCAGTTCCGATCTTGCTGTTTGGCTTGATATAAGGCCTTGTCAGCAATACGCATCGCAGCTGTAAGCGATACATTTTGGAATTGGGTCATACCAATACTCATGGTTAATGAGTATGGCTCACCGTTAATTGAAAAGGCGTGGCTTGCTAACTGCTCTCTGAAGGTATTGAGCCTTGATTCGGCCTTAGCTAAGTCCATATTATGCAGTACCACGGCAAATTCTTCGCCGCCGATTCTCGCGATAGTGAAGTCATCAAACTTAGTCTTTAAAAATGAAGACACTTGTTTTAGCGCCTGATCACCGGCTTCGTGACCAAACTGGTCGTTCACATTTTTAAAGAAGTCGATATCAAGCAAAGCCAATACGTTTTCTTGCTCAACATTTTTAAGCAGTTTTTCTGCGTATTGGTAAAAATAACGACGATTATGCAAGCCAGTTAAATGGTCGCGGTATGCGCTTTCTTTTATATCGGCTATTAGAGCAAGCTGCTCCATGGTTTGCATAACACGGCAATGAAACTCTTCATTCATAAACGGCTTAGTTAAAAAGTCGTTAGCGCCGTATTTAATAAAACGCGCCGATAAACCATGCTTGCCGGCACCTGATAAACCGATAATTGCTAAATCATCACGGCCGCGGAAATTACGTACCGCTTTAACGAGCTCAAAACCATCCATTGTTGGCATTGCATAGTCAGTAAGTAGCAGCTTGATTTCAGGATCGTCTTTCAGCATTTGCAGTGCTTGCTCACCATCTTGAGCATCGCGTACATCAAACAACTGCTTTTCGAGCATTTGCTTCATTAAAGTGCGACTTAGCACTGAGTCATCAGCCACCAGCGCTTTGCTACCATCGTTTCTAAGTAATTGTGCAACAAGTTTGATCGCATAATGGTATGAATCGCGGTTATCTTTAACCACGTAATCAACCACACCAAGCTCTAACATCTGCTGGCGAATGTATTCATCAATTTTTGATGTTAGGACAACGGTCGGGATGTTTTTTGATAAGGTGTATTTAGCTACTTCGCCATTCATCGCATCAGGTAGCGTTAAATCGACTAAAGCTAAGGTGTAATCGTGCTCTGAAATTAAAGAGACGCCCTCTTTTAAAGACCACGCAAAGTCGACAGCCACATCTAAATAGTGAGCAGCGAGGTGACGTAACACTTGCTGTACTACTTTACTGTCTTCAACTACTAATACTCTTTGCATTGCAACTTCTCTTTCTTAAGCACGTGTACACAGATTATAAACACGCTAAATATACGCCATTTTTTAATCTAGCTAAATAATTAAGCAAAATATCTTTGCTAAAAAAATGCACTTTTTTGTAACCAGCTCAGCATTTTCGGTTATTTTTCTGTTTAACAGCTAATATTGGTCACTAGTCTCATTAGTTTGTCATCGAGTTTGCTTTACTTTTTAATAGCTGCAATTCGAATAATAAGGAATCAACATGAAACTAGTTAGTTTTATTGGCTTGTCAGTGACAGCACTAACACTGACCTTCAGTACTCCAAGCTTTGCTGATAACGGACGTCGTATTGACGTTGACAGCAAAGTGGTAACAGAGCACAAAGCCCGCATTAATGGTGAGCGTTTTTCATATACCGCAACCACAGGCACACAACCGGTTTGGAATGAGCAAGGCGATGCCGTTGCAACGCTGCAATATACTTATTATACCCGCGATAAAGTAGACGATAGAACAAAACGTCCTTTAGTTTTTTCGTTTAATGGTGGCCCAGGTTCTGCGTCAGTATGGATGCACCTTGCTTATACTGGACCACGTGTATTAAAAATTGATGACGAAGGTTACCCTGTTCAACCTTATGGCGTAAAAGATAACCCTTACTCAATTCTAGACGTGGCTGATATTGTTTATATCAACCCAGTTAACACCGGTTACTCGCGCGTTCTTGAAAACGAAAAAGGTGAGCTGCCAAGTAAATCAGACCAACAAAAAATGTTCTTTGGTGTTAACGCTGACATCAAATACTTAGCAGAGTGGTTAAATACCTTTGTTTCTCGCAACGAGCGCTGGCGTTCACCTAAGTTCTTAATTGGTGAGAGCTATGGTACGACTCGTGTTTCTGGTCTTGCTCACGAATTACAAAATCGCCAATGGATGTATATCAACGGCGTTATTCTAGTATCACCAACTGAAATTGGTATTAAACGTGAAGGCCCGGTAGAAGCAGCGAACCGCCTACCTTACTTTGCAGCAACCGCTTGGTACCACAAAGCCCTTAGCGCAGACTTACAAGCAAAAGACTTAGACGAGTTATTACCTGAAGTTGAACAGTTCACCGTGAACAAGTTCTTACCTGCAATTGCTAAAGGTGGTTTTTTACCTGCTGATGAAAAACGTGCCATCATCAAGCAAGCAGCAAAATACGCAGGTTTATCTGAAAAGTTTGTTGAGCAAAATAACCTTGATATTCCAAATAACTTCTTCTGGAAAGAGCTGTTGCGTGAGCGCGGCCAAACAGTAGGCCGTTTAGATTCTCGTTACCTAGGTATCGACAAACGTGATGCAGGTGAGTCACCTGATTACTGGGCTGAGCTTACTTCATGGTTACACTCATTCACGCCAGCGATTAACTATTACCTACGTGAAGAGCTTAACTACAAAACCGATATCAAATATAACCTATTTGGTAATGTTCACCCTTGGGATCGCTCAGGCAACAACACAGGTGAAAACTTACGTTTAGCAATGGCACAAAACCCATACTTAAACGTGATGATTCAATCTGGCTACTACGACGGTGCAACAAACTACTTTGATGCTAAATACACAATGTGGCAGTTAGATCCAAGTGGCAAAATGAAAGATCGCTTAAGCTTTAAGGGCTATCGCAGTGGTCACATGATGTATTTACGCCATGCTGATTTAGAGTCATCAAATAATGACTTACGTGACTTTATCCTTAAATCACTGCCTGCCGAAGGCAAAGCAGCAAAATACTAAACAGCGTATTTGCAAAACCATAACAGAAAAAGCCCGTTTTATACGGGCTTTTGTTTTTCCACTAATCTTTTTGGGTATATACTCAAGTCATTGATTTAAGGATTTGGATAATCAGCAAATGGCAGAAAAATTTCGCGTTATGTTTGCAGGGCTTGAAGCCGGTGTTGACCAAGCACAAGCAACAGAGCAACTCGCTGCAAAACTAAAAACAACTACAGAGAAAGTTGCGACCCTGTTTGAGCATAAGCCATTATTTGCACCAAGCGAGCAAGATAAAGCACTAAAACAAGCAAAGCTACTCGCCAGTGTTGGCATTAAAGCCAAGCTCCAACCGATTAACCAAGCAGCCACCAACAGCCAATCAAGCAATACAGCCGCACAGGCCAAAGAGCGTGAAGAACGTATTTTTGATGCCCTCGATTACATCACCAGTAGTCTTATTCGTCTAGAAGAAAAACTGGATGACTTAGAGCAACGTTTACCTGAGCTTGAAAATAACAGCGTTGCTGATAGCGACGATAGCTGGCAAGAAGATGACTTGCTACTTGAAGACGAATTAACCGAGCCTGTTAAAAAACGCTCAAACACCCTACTCTATTCGCTTATTGCAATGGTCATTGTGTTATTAATCATTTTGGGTGTAGTGGAGCTTTTCCCTGAACTTTTCTCCTTTTTAGAAAGTTAACACTAATATTGACATGAGCAACACACGAGCAGAAATCAGACAATCTATTCGAAAAAAGCGCAATTCACTGACTGTTGAACAACAAAAAAATGCAGCAATTGCGCTAAAGGTGAATTTTACTCAACACTTAAATTCGCTAAAAACACCTAAAAATGCCCATATTGGCATTTATTTCAGCAATGATGGCGAATTAGACACTTCATTGTTAATTAAAGAATTATGGATGCAAGAACAGCATTTATATCTGCCTATCATCCACCCCTTCAATGGCACAACTTTATACTTTCAGAGGTATGAAGAAAATTCACCCATGACTGCAAACCGCTATGGTATCTTGGAGCCCAAGTTAAATTGCAGTCAAATATGTCCTTTAGACAAGCTTGATATTTTACTTATGCCATTAGTGGCATTTGATGATCAAGGTAACCGTTTAGGAATGGGCGGTGGGTTTTATGACAAAACGTTGGCTCGGTATTACCAAGAAAACTGGCAAAAACCGATTTTGATAGGCCTTGCCCATCAATGTCAGCATGTTTCAGCATTGCCAATTGAATCATGGGATGTACCGTTAAAACACATTATAACCCCAGAGAAAATCTACCAATGGTAAGCAAACTGTTTGTATACTATAGGCCCTCTCTGACAGCTAACTGAGCACATAATTATGACGCAAGATGAATTAAAAAAAGCCGCTGCCTGGGCAGCCCTAGAGTTTGTAAACGAAAATACCATTGTTGGTGTAGGTACAGGCTCTACAGTGAATCACTTTATTGATGCACTTGATACAGTTAAAGACACCATTACTGGTGCGGTTTCAAGCTCTGAGGCTTCAACTGAAAAGTTAAAAGCACTGGGTATTGAAGTATTCGAACTAAACGACGTATCAAGCCTTGATGTGTATGTTGATGGCGCAGACGAAATCAATCCACACAATGAGATGATCAAAGGCGGTGGTGCAGCGCTGACACGCGAGAAAATCGTTTCAGCGGTAGCAAAACAATTTGTTTGTATTGTTGATGAATCTAAAGAAGTTACAACATTAGGCGCATTTCCACTACCGGTTGAAGTGATCCCAATGGCACGCAGCTATGTAGCTCGTGAACTAGTAAAACTAGGCGGTGACCCTGTTTACCGTGAAGGTGTTGTAACAGATAACGGTAACGTCATTTTAGACGTGCACAATTTAGACATCAGCAACGCCAAAGAATTAGAACTAACAATCAACCAGATTGTAGGTGTAGTAACAAACGGCTTATTTGCCCATCGCGGCGCAGATAAAGTCATTATCGGCACCAAAAACGGGCCGCAAATAAAGTAAATAGGAATGAGGATATGAGTAAGGTATCGTTAGCAAAAGACAAAATTAAAATTCTCTTGCTGGAAGGCGTGCACCAAAGTGCTGTAGAAACGCTTAAGCGTAATGGCTACAGTAATATTGATTACGTAAAAACATCCTTACCTGAAGACGAGCTCATTGAGCGCATTAAAGATGTGCACTTTGTAGGCCTTCGTTCTCGCACTCATATTAATGAAACGGTATTAGAAGCAGCTGAAAAGCTAGTCGCAATCGGCTGCTTCTGTATCGGTACTAACCAAGTCGACCTACAAGGTGCGCGTGAGCGTGGTATTGCGGTATTTAACGCACCATTCTCAAACACACGCTCTGTTGCAGAATTAGTACTTGGTGAAATCTTATTATTACTTCGTGGTATTCCAGAGCGTAATGCCCTAGCGCACCGCGGTGGTTGGTTAAAATCAGCCAACGGTTCATTTGAAGCACGTGGTAAAACGTTAGGTATTATTGGTTACGGCCACATTGGTACACAGCTAGGTATCATGGCTGAAAATATCGGTATGAACGTTGAGTTTTACGATATCGAAGACAAGCTAACACTAGGTAATGCAACGCAAATTCATAACCTAACTCAGTTACTACAACGTGCTGACGTTATTAGCTTACACGTACCAGAAACACCGCAAACGAAGAACCTAATTGGTATGGCTGAGCTTGAAGTAATGAAGCAAGGCGCCATCTTGATCAATGCTTCTCGCGGCACTGTTGTTGATATCGATGCATTAGCAGAATCACTGCGTGATAAAAAGCTGAGCGGCGCTGCAATCGACGTGTTCCCTGTAGAACCAAAATCAAATGATGAAGAGTTCGTATCACCGCTGCGCGAGTTCGATAACGTGATTTTGACTCCGCATATTGGTGGTTCAACACAAGAGGCACAAGAAAATATCGGTATTGAAGTAGCGGGCAAACTTGCTAAGTACTCTGATAATGGTTCAACCATTACGGCAGTTAACTTCCCTGAAGTATCACTGCCTGAGCTTGCAAACCGCAGCCGCTTATTACACGTGCACCATAACCGCCCAGGTGTTCTAACGCAAATTAACCAAGCGTTTGCACAGCACGGCATTAATATCGCAGCCCAGTACTTACAAACTGACGAAGCGATTGGTTACGTAGTAATTGATGTAGATACAGACCAATCAGAAGTCGCTCTTAAAGAGCTAAGTGCTGTTGAAGGTACAATCAGAGCACGTATCCTTCACTAATCGTTGGTATAACAAATAAATAAAAAGCGCAAACAGTTAAACTGCTTGCGCTTTTTTGTAGGACAAAACTTTAAGCTCGTAGGTTGGTTTGAGCGTAGCGAAACCCAACAGGATAAAGAACTTTAAGCCCGTAGGTTGGTTTGAGCGTAGCGAAACCCAACAGGATAAAGAACTTTAAGCCCGTAGGTTGGTTTGAGCGTAGCGAAACCCAACACGGGAACCCAGCTTTAAACCCTAGTTTTAAGCTCTAAGTCAAAAATAGCTCACCGTAGGCGTGAAATTTATTTCGCGCGATGGCTTATTTCTTATAAATAACACAAGAAATTTCAGGTGAACAGCCAAGGTAGCAGCAAGCTTGTGGTTATTCTCATTACGCTACTGCAAAACTAATAGGGTGTACCTTGGTTAGGTTTACATTTTGTTTAGCTTGCCAAAGATTGTAATTATCCTGCATCGATAGCCAACTTTCAGGGCTTCTACCCAAAGCCTTAGATAATCTTAATGCCATTTCAGGAGTAATAGAGCTCTGCCCCTTAAGGACTCTGTTAAGAGTTGAAGGTGAGACATCCAATTGTTTCGCGACATATCTACAGCTGTAACCGAAAGGCTCCATATATACATCGGAAATAAATTCACCCGGATGCGGTGGATTATGCATAGTCATTAGTGATAATCCTCGTAGTTTAATATGTAGGCGTTACCATCTTTGAATTCAAATGTTACTCGCCAATTACCATTTACAGTTATTGACCAAACACCATCTCGATTGCCTTTCAACGGGTGCAACTTAAATCCAGGTAAGTCGATATCTTCAATAATCGAAGCGGTATCTATAGCGGCTAGTTGCATTCTCAAACGGCGCTCGTGTTTAGCTTGAATCCCTGCTTTACTTCCAGTCTCAAAGAACTTTTTCAAGCCTTTATGTTTGAATGTCTTGATCATTGCTAAAGTGTAGCGTGCTGCGCAACAGGTGTCCACCTTAATTATAACCCCCTCGCATAGGGGAATAACCGTGGACTAAAATTTGAAGCGGAGCAAAAACCAGCGCGTTAATTAAAAGCTTTAAGCCGTAAATTTTAAACTCTAAGTCAAAAATAGCTCACCTTAGGCGTGAAATTCATTTCGCGCGAGTTAAAACTGTCAACTTACTTCAAGCTTATTTAACCAATTTAGGTTATTTGTGTTATTTCTCAGATATCGACATAATGCATCACTATGCTCAAATCACCATTGGAAGGTTTATTTTGAAAAAACTGATATTTGCTTTACTACTTATTGCTCCTCTGTTTTGCGTATCCACTGAACTACCAAGTCAATTTGATAATAATTTAATCTACTTAACCCCAAAGCTCAGTGATGGCACAACCGTGACATTTTTCACCGATACTGGTGGTGGTTGGAATGCTATTTCAAAAGAACTCAGTGAAAAATATCAATGGAAGATTGAAAGTAGAGAAACTGAAGACGGTGTCATTAAAGTTACTGATATGCCGCAATTTGATAAAAGTGCTTGGATACCCATCGCAGGACTGAACAATTGGTGGGCAGGTCAGTTACAAGTAGTGCCAAGAAGAGAAATAAGTTCATCTAACAAGTTGGATGGCACCTTAGGCGGCAGGTGGCATGCTGAAAAAATCATCGATTTTAATTACCTAGATAAAAGCATCACTATTTTATCCAAACTACCTGAAACCGATAACTTCTCAGAAGTACCTCTAGGTTTCCAAAAGAATGAATTAGGTAATTATACGTTAGGTTTTCCGAGCATTAATATATCGGTAGATGGCTTAACGATTCCAATGTTATTCGATACAGGCGCTTCTGCTTGGCCTTCAAATGAAGCTCTTGAGCAACTAAATTTATCAGGTGAAAAAGTTGCAACCTCTTTCATCACTGCGTCAATATTTGACAATTGGGTAAAATCTCACCCTGAATGGACGGTGATAGAAAAAGCGTGTTTATTATCCAAACAATCAATGATCAGAGTGCCACAACTAAAAATAGCGAATAAAATGGTGGGTCCTGTTTGGTTTACTCGAAGAGAAGATAATAATTTTCATCAATTTATGTCTTCTATGATGGACAAACAAATTGATGGTGCGCTAGGAGGTTCTGCGCTTAAATATTTGAGAATTATAGTCGACTACCCTAATGAACGAGCTTGGATTAAAAATGACATGTAATGAGGGTTAAATAAGTTTATAGCTCCCCACCTTTACTCGCTTCTTTCTTGAAATTAGCTAACATTTGACTTGCTGATTTATCTGAGAGTCCACTTTTCTCTGTTTCAATCAATTTAATTTGTGCTAGTAATCAACATAACTTTAACTTAATCCCCACCTCAAACACACTTCCCTGTGTAAATCTCGCCGATGAGTCAGTAAATTTTACTCATCGGTTTGCGGTACCTCAGCGTCTTTATCTTGCTGTTTTTCGCTTATCATGGCATTTAATTTTTCGCCGCCTTTGATGCCAAAATCTAACGTGCGGATTGGGAATGGGATGGTCATGTCAGCTTCGCTTAGGGCGTTTCTAACTGCCACAACAGCCTTGTGGCGAACGGTCATGAAATCCGCTTCGCCGGGGTATTTAATCCAAAACCAAACTAGTAAGTTAACGCTGCTATCACCGAAGCTTTCGGCGTAAACTGCGGTTTCTTCTTGTTTAATCACAAAATCAAACTCATTGATTTTTTTAACAATCACCTCAGCGGCTTGTTCTGGATCGTCAGCATACGAAATACCTACTGGCACTTCGATACGACGCACACCTAAGGTACTGTAGTTACTGAGTATATTTCTAAATAAAATCTTATTAGGCACTAAGATAAGTTGCCCATAAAAGTTCTCAATGAGGGTATTTCTAAGGTTAATCGCCCGTACAGTACCAAACACGCTTTCGGTGCGGATTACATCACCTGTTTTAAATGGTTTGCGAATACCCATAGCAATACCCGCTATAAGGTTCTCTGTCATGTCCTGAAAGGCAAAACCAATTGCAAGACCAACAATACCCGCACCAGCAAGTAATGAGGTGACAGTGCCTCTGAGACCCAAGAAATCAAGGGCTACAAATAAGCCTACGCATAACACGATGACTTTTACTATCGATGACATTAAGTCTGCGATTTGCGAAGACTCTAACGAGCGGCGTAATAGCTTTCTTAGCATTGACCCAACGATACGCGCCAGCAATGAAAACACGATAGTAATAATTACTGCGACAATAAAGTTTGGAATATGGCTTATGATGATATCAACCCAGCCACCGAGTTTTTCTTCTATCAGCTTTTCAGCTTCACTTACTGTCGGAATTTTTAACATTTTTATACCTTGTTGAATTAATTGCTCAACAAAGTATTTAGCAAGATGAACGCCATTTCTAATTTAGGGTATTAAAACCATAAAAAAAGCCGTGCTAAACACGGCTTTTCTAATTCATTTTACTAAAAAATTAGTTCTGCTCTTCTCGTAAGAAAACAGGCTCTAATTCTTTTGCTGTTGCATCGCTACTAAAGTAATAACCTGCAACAGTGAAATCTTTTAAATCACTTAATTGAGTGATTTTATTTTCTATGATGTAACGTGCCATCATGCCGCGGGCTTTTTTCGCATAAAAGCTGATCACTTTATATTGGCCGTTTTTACAGTCTTTAAAATGTGGAGTGATGATTTGTGCATTTAATGCTTTCTTATCAACCGCTTTAAAATACTCATTCGAAGCAAGGTTTACCAAGTATTTGCTATCTTGCTCAGCAAGCACTGTATTTAGCTTTTCGGCGATAACACTGCCCCAAAACTCATATAAGTTTTTACCACGTGGGTTTTCTAACTTAGTGCCCATTTCAAGGCGGTAAGCTTGCATTAAATCTAATGGTTTAAGCACACCATAAAGGCCAGACAAAATACGTAAGTGCGACTGTGCGTAATCAAGATCAGTACTGCTTAGCGTTTGCGCATCTAAGCCACCGTATACATCACCATTAAAGGCTAGCACGGCTTGTTTTGCGTTATCTTGGGTAAATGGCTGTGACCACTCGGCGAAGCGTGCCGCATTCAAACCAGCTAGTTTATCGCTGATTTTCATTAGGCTACCAATTTGCGCTGGTGTTAAATCACGGCAAACTGACATTAACTCTTCGCTATGCTCGAGTAATTCAGGTTGAGTGAATTTATCGGTCGTGGCTGGTGTTTCATAATCTAGATTTTTTGCTGGTGAAATAACAGTGATCATACTTAGCTATTGACTTGTAATTTGTTTGATGTCAATTTCAACATTAATTGAATCAAAATGCACGTTTTGTTTCGTCCTGCCTTTATCCGCTGTTCTTTTCATACATAATGTTCTAGTTTTCTGTATTAAGGACATTTGACCTATTAAACACTGTCATAGTGTTGCAGCATAAAGGCCGCTATAATGGATTTTCTTTTAACTTGCTTGGAATGAGGAAAGCAAATGACTTCAGCACTACAAAGGCTTAAACAGCATTCATCTATTGTTGCAGATACAGGTGATATCGAAGCTATCAAAAAGCACCAACCAGAAGATGCAACAACAAACCCATCTCTACTTTTAAAAGCCAGTGAAATTGAAGCGTATAAGCCTTATTTAGATAAAGCGTGGCAATATGCCAAAGAAACCGAGCAAGATGCAGCTAAACAACTTGAGTTAGCATGTGATTACTTTGCTGTATTAATTGGTAAAGAAATTAGCGAAATCGTACCGGGCTATATCTCTACAGAGGTAGACGCACGTTTATCATTTGATACTCAAGCGACTATCGACAAAGCCCACACTTTACTGAGCCTTTACGAAAAAGAAGGTGTTAGCAAAGATAAAATTCTAATCAAAGTTGCATCAACTTGGGAAGGTATCAAAGCCGCTGAGCAGCTTGAAAAAGAAGGCACTAAGTGTAACTTAACGCTGTTATTCTCTGAAGCACAAGCACGCGCATGTGCCGATGCAAATGTATTTTTAATTTCACCATTTGTTGGCCGTATCTTAGACTGGCACGTTGCTAACGGTATGGAAAAACCAACTGATCCACTAAACGATCCTGGTGTGCAATCTGTACGTAGCATTTACGAATTCTACAAACGCCACGATTACAAAACAGTTGTTATGGGCGCAAGCTTCCGTAACACAGGCGAGATCATCGCACTTACTGGCTGTGATAAGTTAACGATTAGCCCGGGTCTTTTAGAAGAGTTAGGCCAATTAACGGATGCACAAGAGTACCTACTAGAGAGCGACTTTACTGTTGAAGAAAAACCAGCACCACTAACTGAAAGCCAGTTCCGTTGGTTACATAACCAAGATGCTATGGCGACAGAAAAACTTGCTGAGGGTATTCGCTCTTTTGCACAAGCACAGCTTGAATTAGAAGCACGCTTTAAAGCAATGTAATTCAAATTACAGCATTTTTTTAAACGCCACCGCTAGGTGGCGTTTTTGTTTCTAAAATAACTAAACCTTTGATCTATTCATCTATCAATCACACTTCTGTAACAGTATTGTCACTTTTTTATTCTATTTTTGAGCAGCCTGTGGTATAGGTATTTCCGAGGTTCAAAAAATCAATAGGAGAAGTTCATGGATAGCCTAGACGATATTTTAGAAATATTAGAAGGTCCTAGTAAAACAAAAAAGACCTCTACAAAAAATAAAAAGAGAAAATGGCGCGAAATCGAAGCTTTGAAAGACAAGCATAGACTTCGCAAAGAACTACAGGAGTTAGACTATTTCACAGACAGCATTGAGCTTGATGAATTAGACTTTTAATTAAAGGCCCGCAAGGGCCTTTTGCATTTGTGCTATAGAATTTGTGGCAACGACCAATTTACTGGCGCTTTATTTTGATCAGTAAGTAGTTGGTTTGTCTTTGAAAAATGCTGACAACCAAAAAAGCCACGATGTGCAGAAAGCGGTGATGGATGCGGGCCTTGGATCACATGATGACGCGAGGTATCAATGTGTTTGCCTTTTTTCTGAGCATGTGCGCCCCACAACACAAACACCACACCGTCACAGTGCTGATTAATAAGCGCAATTACTGCATCAGTAAATTTTTCCCAACCAAGGTGCTTATGAGAATGAGCTTGCCCTTGCTCAACAGTTAATACCGTGTTGAGTAAGAACACGCCTTGCTCAGCCCAGCTTTGCAAATAGCCATGGTGAGGGATCTCAAAACCTTCGATATCGGTTGCCAACTCTTTGTACATATTCTTCAAAGACGGTGGTAATTTTTTAACTTCAGGTAATACCGAAAAGCACAAACCATGGGCTTGGCCTTCTCCGTGGTAAGGATCTTGCCCTAAAATAACCACCTTAACTTCATTCAGAGGTGTGGCTTCAAAAGCTGAGAATACCTGTTCGTCTTTCGGATAAACGGTAACGCCTGCTGCGCGTCTATCGGCGACATATTGTAAGGTTTCTTGCATGTAGGGCTTAGCTAGTTCGGTATCTAGAAATGTTTGCCAATCGTTCATTTTGAAGCCTGTATTTGCTGACGAGAAACATCTATTTTACCACACATATCAGTTAAACCATCAAGCATACGAGTTGTAAAACGGTGCAATAAGTCTGCGTTTACACTAATAAACTGGTTATGTTGCACCGCTGGCAATTCAGGCCATTGTCGCCAATCAATTTTAGGCTGAGGCTTTTTCGATTTTTCATCTGGAATAATCACTACCTCTGGATTGGCAACCAATACATTTTCAATACTAATACGCGGGTAGTCTGTATCACTATTAGCAAACACATTATCCGCATGACAAATAGTTAATAGCTGATTGATCCAAGTGTTTCCGCCAACTGTCATCATTGGCTCAGGCCATAATTGATAAAACACCGACACTTTCGGTTTGCCTTCTTGCGCTGTACGAATAGCATTGAGTTTAGTTTCAAACTCTTTGGCTACTTTATTTGCCTTGGTTTGCAAATGCGTAAGCGTGCCCAGTTTACGTAGTTCATCAGCCACATTATCAACTTGATTTGGATTGCTGTACGCTACCGGAATACCTAATTTTTCAATGTAAGCGAGATCTTCGGCTTTGTTACCCGTTTTCCAAGCCAGAACTAGGTCTGGTTTTAACGACAACAGCTTTTCCATGTTAATTCCGTAATAGCCGCCTACTCGTTCGATATCATTCGCTTGCTGAGGAAAGTCTGCATAGTCAACCGTACCGACAATGCGCTCTCCTGCTCCAATCGCAAATAGGTTTTCAACGATGTGCGGTGCTAAGGCAACGATACGCTGCGGCTCTTTAATTTCATGAGCCTGAGCCAATGCAGGTAAATAAAATAAAAAACCTAAAAGTGCTAACTTGATGGCCTTCATGTTAAAAATCGAACCCTTTTTGCGCTTTTATTCCTGCATCAAAAGCGTGTTTTACGTTTCTGACTTCACTGACTGTATCAGCTAAGTCGGTTAGTTTGCGGTGCGCACCACGACCTGTAATAATCACCGATTGCATAGCAGGACGAGAGCTAACTGCTTCTAGCACTTCGTCTAAATCAATATAACCGTAGGTGATCATATAGGTTATTTCGTCGAGCATAACGAGGTTAATCGACTCATCCTTCAGCATTCTTTTCGCTTCTTGCCATGTCACTTGCGCAGCAGCAGTATCTGACTCTTTATTTTGTGTTTCCCAAGTAAAACCGGTGTTCATAATAACAAATTCAACCCCTGCTTTTTCGAGTAGGTTGCGTTCACCGCATTCCCATGTGCCTTTAATAAACTGACACACAGCTGCTTTCATTCCGTGACCTACCGCACGTGCGACAGTACCAAACCCAGAAGTCGATTTTCCCTTACCGTTGCCAGTTATAACCTGAAAAATCCCTTGCTCTTTTTGTGCAGCAGCAATCCGTTCGTCGACTTTTTCTTTTACTTTTTGCTGGCGTTGTTGGTGCTTATCTTGATTCTGTTCGCTCATTGTTGTTCCTTATTTCTCTAAATTGAAGTTCTCATAAATATTGATGATTTGTTCAATATCGAGATTCTCTGCTACCACGTTTGCTAAACGGCTTAACTGCTGTTCACGGTTTAAATTAATATCAATTGGTTTAATTTGGTTATTTGTTGCAAGCCAAGTTATTAGCTCAGATACGCCCTCAGGGGTATCGAACAAGCCATGTAAGTAAGTACCTGCTACTTGGTTATCATCACTAATAAAACCATCTACTTTGCATCTACTTGGGTGTTCAATAAAGCTCAAAAATGGCTTATCAAGTGCCGGCCCTTGACTAATCCCGGCGTGAATTTCATAACCTGAAATTGCTTTATCGCTATTGTTTAAATGAAGAATGCCAGAGACTTGGCTTAGTACTTTTTGTTGCCCTAATTGCGTTTCAAAGTCAGCAAGCCCAAGCCCTGCTGCGCTGCCTAAATTAGACTCCACAGCATGTGGATCAGCAAGGTAGTTACCTAACATCTGCAGTCCACCGCATACTCCAAGCACTTTACCGCCATAGCGTAAATGACGTGTTATTTGTTTATGCCAACCTTCATTTTTTAAAAACGCTAAATCGCCGAGTACATTTTTACTGCCCGGTATAATAATCAGATCAACACTTGGAATAGCCTGAGTATGACGTACATACTGTAAATCGATTTCTGGTTGTAATCGCAGTGCATCAAAGTCTGTGTGATTACTAATATGAGGAAGTAGCAGCACCGCTATGCGTAATTGCGGCTTATCGACCTGATTAGTTATAGCAACGGCATCTTCAGCATCGAGTGCTAAGTCATGTAAATATGGTAATACCCCAAGTACCGGCTTATTGGTGTATTGCTCTAACCAATCAAGGCCACCTTGCAATAACGCAATATCGCCCCGAAAACGATTAATCACAAAGCCTTTAACGCGCGCTTGCTCCGACTCAGACAACAAGGCTAACGTTCCGACTAAATGGGCAAACACACCGCCTTTATCGATATCGGCAATAATGATCACTGGGCAATCTACCGCCTCAGCGTAACCCATATTGGCAATGTCGTTTTCGCGCAGGTTAATTTCTGCAGGGCTCCCAGCACCTTCAACAACCAGTAATTCAAAACGCTCACTTAAGCGCTGCTGTGAAGTAAGAACTGCATCCATCGCCACTTTTTTGTAGTCGTGATAACTGCCTGCTTCCATATTCGAAAGCGCTTTACCATGAACGATTACCTGCGCCCCGGTATCGCTGTTAGGTTTTAATAAGATAGGATTAAAATCGACTTCTGCGGGGACTTTTGCCGCTACAGCTTGCAAAGCTTGTGCGCGACCTATCTCGCCACCATCTGCGGTTACAGCGCTATTTAACGCCATATTTTGTGGCTTAAAGGGCGCAACCTTTATGCCTCGCTCAGCAAAGATCCGGCAAAGTGCTGCTACAAGAGTGCTTTTACCTGCATCTGAGGTCGTGCCTTGCACCATTATTGTTTTCATCATTGTTCTCTTTTTAAGGTTTGTGCAAGACCTGCAATCACAAACTCAACACGTGCAACTTGCTGTGCTAAGGCTTGATGCAACCAACCTGAATGATCAACAAACTGACGGCTTAACTCACCAAGCGGCACAATGCCATGACCCACTTCATTGCTGACAAAAATCACCTCACCCGTCAATTGCGATAGCACATCGAGTAAGGCCGCTTTTTGCTCAAGCCAAAATGCTTCACCATGCTGACATAAGCAATTACTCAGCCAAAGGGTTAAACAATCCACTAAAATACAGTTTTCAGCTTGGCTATGTTGTTGTAATGCTTTAGCCAAATACAAAGGCTCTTCAACAAGTTGCCAATTCTTAGCGCGCTCAGCTTGATGCCTATTAATTCGGGTTGTCATTTCTTCATCACCCGCATTGGCTGTGGCAATGTAGATAAGCGACTTGTTTGAGTCTGTTGCCAGCTGCTCAGCAAAACGGCTTTTACCGCTGCGAGCACCACCTAAAATTAAAGTATGTTGTTGGCTCATAATAAGCTCACCAAGCAAAGATAGGTAGCAAGCTCTGATACTTGCTGGGCTGCTCCCAAGCAATCACCGGTATAGCCAGATAACTGTTTTTCAAACCAGCGCTTCAATAGTAAACGAGTAACAATAAGCACACTAATGAGGATTAATAATTGCCCTAAAGTGAAGCCAAAAAACAACCATGCAATTGCTAACACCGCACCGCCAGTTGCTAGCAGTATTTGATAACTTTGCGTGCTTAAATGCATCGCAATTGGTTTTACTTTAGATGTGGCGTCCTGACTTACATAGTCCATATCTGCAATTAAACTTGTTGCTACAACCCGACTTAAGCTTTGCCCTAAAACAAGTGCAATAATCAGCGTACTGGTTGCCTCGCTGAGTGCAACGAGTGTTTGGTATTTAATTAGTAAGGCTATCACAAGCGCCGCAGCACCATAGGTACCTAAGCGACTGTCTTTCATAATGCTCAGCTTATCTGCAACGTGCCAACCACCACCAAAGCCATCCCAGACATCTGCAAGGCCATCTTCATGGAATGCCCCTGTGATTATCAAGCTAAACGCCATAACTAACGCGACTGCAATGGCTGCAGGGAATAACCAACTTAGCAGTAAAAAACTCAGCGCTAAAACTGCACCTAATATCACACCGACCAATGCAAAATAGCGGCTGGCCTGATTGAGTGCCTGACTTGATACTGCAAAGTTTAATTTAATGGGGATACGCGTTAAAAAACTAAGCGCTAGCAAAAATAGCTGAAGCTGACTTGGAGTAGAACCAGAAGTGTGTTGTTCAGTGCTCATATCAGACAACTTGCTCAACATTGGCATCGGCAAAACTTGCCATGTCATTATAAAACGCCAAAGATGCTTGCAGTAAAGGTAAAGCAAGCGCAGCCCCGGTGCCCTCTCCTAACCGTAAATCAAGCTGCAATAATGGTGCTGCATGTAAGGCATTGAGCATTGCTTTATGCCCTTGCTCATCAGAGGCATGAGCAAATAACATGTAATCGCGAGCGTTTGCATTAATACGAATTGCAACAAGCGCCGCTGTGGTACAAATAAAGCCATCCACGATCACCGCTATACCAAGCTCGGCAGCAGCTAAAATGGCACCGGTGATCTGTACAATTTCAAAACCGCCTAATGCAGCGAGCGTCATTAGTGGGTCATCAAAGTGAGCTTTATGTAATTGAAGGGCTTGCTCGACAACCTTGATTTTTTTAGCAACAACCTCATCACTCACACCTGTACCTTTACCAACACATTGGCTGGCAGGTAACGACAACAAGGCAGCCATTAATGCCGCAGCACTTGTGGTATTGCCAATACCCATCTCACCAAAGGCGATGGTATTACAACCTTGCTCATAGAGTGAATGAACTCGCTGTTTGGCTAATTCAAACCCTTTTTCAACCTGGCTAAGTGACATGGCCATTTCAGTATCCAGTGGTGCAGTGATGTCACCTAAACGCTGGTTATGCACACTTTTATCGTGTGAAGTACTGAGTGTTCCAGCGTCAACAACTTCTAGCTGCCAGCCAAGCTGGCGACAAAACACGTTGATCGCTGCGCCTCCTGCTGCAAAGTTTGCCACCATTTGCGATGTAACGCTGCTAGGAGCAATCGACACACCTTGGCTTGCCACACCATGATCACCCGCAAATACAACTAGAGAAGGGTTTGAAATAACCGGTTTAAAGGCAACTAGCGCCTGCTCACTATCAAGCTGCTTTGAAAAAATAAGCGTTAATTGTTTGGCACAACTTTCAAGCTGACCCAAAGCTCCTAGCGGCTTTGTTTTAAGGTCTATTTTTTGTTGAATTACAGCTGAAAATTGCTGATTAAGAGGCATGATATTAAACATTAGCTACCTGCTCTGTTTACGAAAATAAAGTAAGAATAAAAAGAACACACTACCGATAGCGGCTGTGATCACACCAACAGGTAGTTCTTGGTTATTCAATAGGGTTCGGCATATCACATCGACCCACACCATAAAAATGCCACCTACCAAGGATGTCATAACTAAGTTATGGCTGCTGCCTTGCGGTGAAAAGTAGCGCACAATATGTGGGATCATCAGGCCGACAAAACCAACGCCCCCACACATCGCAACAAGCACCGCTGTGATTAATGAACTTAGCAGCAGCATCATGATCCGAAAGCGTTGCACATGAATCCCCAAAGTCGCAGCACTTTCATCACCAAGCAGCATTGCATTAAGCTGACGACGAAATGCAATCATCAGCGTCATACAGGCAATAATAACGGTAAATGGCAGCCAAAGAGTGTCCCACTGCGCACGAGAAAAACTGCCCATAGTCCAAAACAAAATGGCGGTTATAGCTTGAGGATCGCTAAAATAAAGCAGCAAACTTGTCAAAGCACTAAATAAAAAAGATAAAGCAACACCAGCGAGTAACATGGCTTCAACTTGGCCAACATGGCGACGCCCTGCAATAGCAATAAGCAACAGCATAGAAAGTAAGCTTCCGGCAAATGCTGCAACTGACATACTAAAGCCAAAACTCACACCGGTTAGGGCTATAAAGCACACCACACCAAATGAAGCCCCAGAAGAAATACCAAACAAATAAGGGTCAGCAAGCGGGTTTCGGGTTACGGTCTGCAAAATTAGTCCTGCCAGAGCAAGCCCTGAGCCTGCTAAAAATGCCAGCACCGTTCTTGGCATACGCAACTGCCAAATAATACGCTGCACAAATTCATCGCTACCTTGGCTAAACAAACCATTAAAAACATCACTCAGTGGCGTATTTGCAGCACCAAAGCTCAATGCTAAAAAACAACTAATAAGCCCAACGACAACACAGATACTTAAACGCATTGCATCAGTCATTTTGATGCTCCTGTGTCTGATAGCCATAAAAATAAGTGATGTGCGGAATAAACTTATCAGTGCTTGATTGCGGGTGAGCAGATACCGCTGCGCAGACACCAAATACATCACTCAACAGCTGCTCAGTAAGCACCGCTTTTGGTTGCCCCTGACAAACCAAACGCCCTTCATCAATCACCAATAATTCATCACATAAACTCGCCGCGAGATTTAAATCATGGAAAGAGGCAAGCACAGTCACATCGAGGGACTTTGCTAATTCCATTATTTGAATTTGGTATTTAACATCAAGGTGACTTGTAGGCTCATCCATGATGAGCAACTTAGGTTGTTGCACGATAGAACGTGCAATAAGCGCTCTTTGCTTTTCGCCACCTGAGAGCGAATCAAATGCTTGCTCACTATGATGAGATAAACCAACCTGCTCAATCGCTTGATATATTCGCTGCTTATCATTGGCAGACGTGCCGCTGAAAAGTCGCTTATGGGGTGTTAAGCCTAAACTCACTACATCGAACAAAGACAAATTAAACTGCGATGGAGACTCTTGTAAAACCACTGCAACCTGCTTTGCATATTCATCAGCACTGATTTGCCAGATATCTTGACCGCTCAGCAGCACAACCCCTTGCTGAGGTTTCAAGTAACGATAAAGGCAACGCAGCAGGCTTGATTTACCCGCCCCATTAGGGCCGAGTAGACCGATAAACTGCCCTGCTTTTAACTCAAGGTTAATTGATTTAAGTATAGTTTTATTCGCAGTACCCCAACTTAAATCAGACACTGATATTAATGGCGCAGCGCTAAGGCTATTTTGTTGCAAGCTTATTCTCTCTTGGCGAGTAATCGCAACGCACAAGAAAGCACTGGTAAGTACCAGAAAATGATGTGAGTTGACCCGCTCGATGATTAGTTGTTAGTGCTAAGTATCTGGCTGACCATTATTTAGATGGATTACAGTTGCGGGAACAGCTGGAGAATTTCACTCCATTCCATAGCATATGAGTATTATGGCGGGCTAAGTAAATAATTCAATGAATATCGCTCTAGATGGCTAAAAAACAATTTTAGGCCAAGCTTGTCCTTGTTCATCTATATATACATCGAGTGTAATAAGCCCTGCATAAGGAAGATGAAAAACATTTAAATGCGTGGCTGATTGTTTTGGCATCTGACAAACAATAGCGAGGATTTGTTTGATCACACCTGCATGACTTATTACCAATGACTGTTCATGCTTAGATTCACATAGTGATTGTAAAAATGTTTGCCACCATGCCTCCACCCGAGCGTAAAAGTCTGCCATAGATTCACCATTGGGCACTTTTACTTGCCAAGGATGCTGCCAAAAATCACCAATATGAGGCTTACTCGTTTGCTGCCAAAGCTGTTGGTAGTCTTGGCCATCCCAATCACCAAAATTAAACTCTTTTAGCGCGTTATAATACTGTACATGCAGTGAGTGTTGATTTGCTAGATAATCAGCGTGGACTGAGCAACGCTTGAGCGGAGAGCTATATATGGCATTTAAATGTATGAGCTCGGCAGAAGCTTGGCGCATTTGTTCAAGGCCTTGCTCAGATAAACCGACATCGATTTGCCCAGAGAGAATTCCAGGCGTAGCGATTTCACCATGGCGAAGAAAGTAAACTCGTGAAGTAAATGCGTCCATAATGTTCCTCAGTAAACCAATAGTGAACGTTAACGCGTTTTAAGTCCTCTGTCGACTTATGCTAAGGGAACTATACTCAGAGAGTTAAGCTAAACGCATCAGACGAACGTCAAAATGTAGCACTGCATTTGCGCCAATCTTGCCACCGTTACCTTTTTTACCCCAAGCAAGCTCTGGAGGGATCACAAATTCATAGCGAGAACCAATATTCATTAATAACAAACCTTCTCTTAACCCTTCTATAGCTTCGGATAAAGCGAACACCTCAGGCATACCCGCTTTATAACTGTCGGCAATCACATTGCCATCAGCAAGCATAATACGTTGGTTAATAACCACTGTATCGAACTCTGTTACTCGATCCCCTTCAACTTCATCAATCACTTTATACATTAAACCCGACGGGCACAGGTGTGTATCTGGATGCGATGAGAACTTAGCAATAAATGCTTCACTATTTTTACGATTTAAACCTGAAGAGCCTTTTGACTTAGTTGTTTTCTTGCGAGACACAGCACACCTTAATTGTATTACAAATATAAAACGCTTTATCGCATAACAAGGTAAGGGAAGCAAGTTTGCGAGAGTAAAGTTGCAAGTTAGAAAGGGGAAAGATACGAGTTAGAAAGAGTAAAGTTTAAGGGTCTGGCGTAGGTTGGGTAGAGCGAAGCGAAACCCAACACATCACAGAACTATCTGCTTTCAGCCGTCAGCGATCAGCCGCGCGGTGTGGGTGTTTGGGTCAGAGTCTCCCTCTGCCGGAGGTTCTAGGCTCTAGGCTCTAGGCTCTAGGCTCTAGGCTCTAGGCTCTAGGCAAAGTGTACTTGTAGGAATGGCTTTAGCCATGAATGTGTTTGCTCTTTATTAATTCGGCACTGAAGTGCCTCCTACGGGGATGTTGCTGAGGGAGTCTCGGTAATAAATAACTCAACAGTTCAACTTTACCCTTGCTAACTTGCAGCTCGCTAACTCGTGTTGGGTTTCGCTGCGCTCTACCCAACCTACCTGGCTGACAGCTCCAGACGCAAAAAAGCCCGACTCTTTCGAATCGGGCTTTCTTTAATAGGATCCTGGCGATGACCTACTTTCACATAGCAACTGCTACACTATCATCGGCGCTGTTTCGTTTCACTACTGAGTTCGGCATGGGGTCAGGTGGGTCCAAAACGCTATTGTCACCAAGAAAATTCTTTTCAATTTTCTTATTATTTTATTTATAGTCTTTCGACCTAATTTAAAGTCTTACGACTGAATTTGGAGCCTGGCGATGACCTACTTTCACATAGCAGCTGCTACACTATCATCGGCGCTGTTTCGTTTCACTACTGAGTTCGGCATGGGGTCAGGTGGGTCCAAAACGCTATTGTCACCAAGCAAATTTGGTTCGTTAATCGCTTTAGCAATTAACTAAAATCTGGAATTCTGATATTAAGTAAATGTCTACTTTAGTTTTCTTAACTTCTGTCTGTTACGCTGTCATAAAACGCGTTTGGCGTTGTATGGTTAAGCCTCACGGGTAATTAGTACAGGTTAGCTTAAT
>NZ_LOPY01000062.1 GCF_001469895.1 Pseudoalteromonas sp. XI10
TTTTAATCCACAAAGGTCAACACGCCCTAATAAATATTGCTTCTAGTGCTGTAAACTTGCCATATATATGTCAGGTTTGCTTTAATGCATAGACTTTTTGTTTTCTAAGCAATGACTCTCACTTTTTTAACGGGCAAAAAAATGACATTAAATAAAATTAGCCAAGCACTTATCTTATCAGGTGCTGTTTTCCTTGGTGCATGTTCTGACCAGCAAGCTACCACTTCTCAAACTAAGCCTGCTGCAGAGCAAACAAAGCAAACTACTGAACAAAACAACCCACAACTTATCAATGCTGAGAAAAGCCGCTTAGACATTTACACTGACTTTACGCTTACTTCTGATCTTAGCCACTTAAGCGATAACCAGAAGCAAATGATTGGCAAGTTAATAGATGCCTCAAAAATCATGGATGAGCTATTTTGGCGCCAAGCATTTGGTGAGAGCAAAGACGCTTTCTTAGCAAAAATTAATGATGAAAAAGTTCAGAAGTTTGCAGATATTAACTACGGCCCTTGGGATCGCTTAAACGGTGACCAGGTTTTCTTATCGGGTTATGAAGAAAAGCCACTAGGCGCTGAGTTTTACCCAAGCGATATCACTAAAGAAGAATTAAACAACGCAATCGTTGATGACAAAACCGGTCTTTACTCGGTGATCAAGCGCGATGAAAAAGGTCTTCTTTATAGCGTGGCTTACTCAGTTGAGTATGCACAAGAACTAGAAAAAGCAGCTAATTTATTACGCGAAGCAAGTAAACTGGCTGATGATAAAGAATTTGCTAACTACCTAAGCATGCGCGCAGACGCACTAGTAAGTGATGACTTCCAACCATCTGATTTTGCATGGATGGATATGAAAAATAACCCAATTGACGTGGTTATTGGCCCTATCGAAACCTATGAAGATCAATTATTTGGTTACCGTGCAGCGTATGAATCTTATGTACTAATTAAAGATTTAGCATGGAGCGAGCGTTTAGCTAAATTTGCCGCTTTCTTACCTGAGCTACAAAAAGGTTTACCTGTAGACGAAAAGTACAAGCAAGAAGTCCCTGGCTCTGATGCTGACCTAAATGCTTACGATGTTGTTTATTACGCAGGTCACTCAAATGCAGGTAGTAAAACAATTGCTATCAACCTACCAAATGATGAGCAAGTACAACTAGAAAAAGGCACACGTCGTTTACAGCTTAAAAACGCGATGCGCGCTAAATTCGATAAAATCTTAGTGCCAATTTCAGAGCAGCTAATTGTTCCTGAGCAGCGTAAACACATTACCTTTGATGCTTTCTTCGCAAACACTATGTTCCACGAAGTAGCGCACGGTTTAGGTATTAAAAACACCATTACTGGTAAAGGAACTGTTCGCCAATCATTGCAAGAGCATGCAAGTGCCCTTGAAGAAGGTAAAGCGGATATCTTAGGTCTTTACATGGTTGAGCAATTACTTAAGAAAGGCGAGATCACAGAGGGCACATTAGAAGATTACTACATCACCTTTATGGCTGGTATCTTCCGCTCAGTACGTTTTGGTGCATCAAGCGCACACGGTAAAGCGAACATGATCCGCTTTAACTTCTTCGCTGAAGAAGGTGCATTCTCTAAAAATCCTGACGGCTTATACAGCGTTAACATGGAGAAAATGAGCCAAGCAATGGAGAAACTATCTAACCTTATCCTTACTATTCAAGGTGACGGTGATTACCAAAAAGTTGATCAGCTAATCGCAACTCATGGCGAAATCAAAGCTGAACTAGCTAAAGACTTAGAAAAACTAAGCCAAGCTAATATCCCTGTTGATGTTACTTTCAAACAAGGTAAAGAAGTATTAGGTCTTTAAGCCTTATTCTCCTTTAATAAAAAACGCTGCAATTGCAGCGTTTTTTATTGCACCAAACCTACTAAAGCATAGCTAGTGTGCTACAAAATTGAGGCCGTATTTAGAATTCAATTCTACAATATCCCCGTTGATCAGCATTTTTTGAAACTCTGCATTAAAAGCATTAATAAATTCATCGAGTTCGCGTTGCTTACTAAAGCCATAATAACCCTGATTAACCGTCACCGGCGGCGATAACATAATCACTTTATCTGCTATATCTAAACTGTCGATCACAGGCTTTGCAGCCCGAGGATGGGTAAGAATTAAGTCAACTCGGTTATGCATCAATTGTAAAAAACTAGCCCGCACATTACCCACTTCAGATAGCGATAAATTTGCCTCGTTACGCTTAAACTCAGGACCATAGTTCCAACCTCGAATGGTACCAATAATATCTTTACGAAGGCTGGCAAAGTTTCCAACCCAAGTCACATCATTGTTCTTTTTGGTATATAAAACAATCGGGTCTTCGTAAAAGGGCAAGTCACTAAATTGCATATACTGCTGACGAATAATGGATTTGTAAGGACCAATAATGGCATCAGCCTGACCTTGCTCTACCATTTTTAGAGCGCGTTTTAGTGGCATGATATCAATTACCAACTCATGCCCTAAACGCCTGCAAATTTCGTGAGCAATATCGGCACCTAAGCCAACCACTGTGCCTTGTTGATCTTGCTCCAAAATGGCAGGAAAGTGGCTACCAACAAAGTAATAGCTTTTTGCTAAACAAGAAAAAGAGCTCAGAATAAGCAACACGGCAAAGACTGTGTGTTTCATTTATTCTGCACCTCTGTATTTATCATCCATTTAGCTTAGTTCAATATAACTAGATCAAACAGTTTAAAAGTGCGCTTTTAATGCGGCAATTTGTTCGTCGCTATAAGGTACTGCAGGTAATTTACCCCAAATTGGTGTTGGCCAAGCTGCATCAGTTGTGAAACGCGCAATATGATGAACATGTAATTGCGGTACCATATTCCCTAGTGCTGCTACATTGAGTTTGTCTGGGTTGAATACCTGTTGTAATAATTTACTCAGTTTGCCCGACTCTTGTAATAAGGTAATTTGTAGCTCTTCAGAAAGGTCAATTATCTCTTTAACGCCAGCGACTCTTGGCACTAAAATAAACCAAGGGTATTGGCTATCATTCATCAGCAATACTTTACACAATGGCCAATCAGCAAGCTCAATGCAGTCGCGTTGTAGTTCTGGGGCCAAAGAAAACGGCGCATCAGTATTTTTCATCAATAAATCCTTTGATCTTGGGTAAACAAACCCTACTTTATAGCATTTTGTTGCAGTTGCCTAAGCTTACCATTAACATCGTGGCAGTTTTTATTCGAGCGAAGGTACTCCTGTGCTAAAAAAAATTAAATCTCTCTCACTTGCTTTGCCAGTGGTGGCAACAGCATTCAGTGTGACCGCTGAACCTCTTACTCTTGAGCGTATTTTTGACGATCCAAGCTTAGCAGGTAAAGCGCCTGTACAACTTAAATTCTCTCCAGACGGAAGTCGTGTTACTTACCTGCAAGGTAAAACCGATGATTACAACCGTTACGACTTATGGGAATACAACTTAAAGGATAATAAAAACCGCTTGTTAGTTGATTCTGCTGCGCTATTTTCTGGTCCAGAAAACTTATCTGATGAAGAAAAAGCACGCCGTGAGCGCCAGCGTATTTTTGGTAAAGGGATCTTAGAATATAAATGGTCAAAAGACGGTAAAGCGCTTTTATTCCCACTTAATGGCGACCTTTACTATTATGAGCTTGCTTCAGCTAAAAGCCGTAAATTAACCGACACAGAAGCATTTGAAACCGATGCACGTTTCTCACCTAAAGGCCATTATGTGTCGTTTATTCGTGAGCAAAACCTGTATGCACTTAACTTAAAAACGGGTCAAGAAATCCAATTAAGTAAAGATGGCGGCGGCGTTATTAAAAATGGTATGGCCGAATTTGTTGCGCAAGAAGAAATGGGCCGTATGACTGGTTACTGGTGGTCTGGTGATGAGTCTAAAATCGCTTATACCCGTGTTGATGAAAGCCCAGTAAAAGAAGCGATCCGTAATGAGATTTACGCCGATGAAGTAAAGCTATTTAATCAGCGCTACCCGTTTACAGGTACCGACAACGTTAAAATTCAGTTAGGTGTTGTAAGCATCAACAATCAAAAAACTGACTGGGTTGATTTAGGCGACGATCAAGATATCTATATCGCTCGCGCAAAATGGTTAAAAGATAACAAAACTCTTTCTTATCAGTGGCAAGACCGCTCGCAACATAACTTAGAGTTACGTTTTTATAATAGCGACACTAAAAAACAAGCCGTTGCCCTAGCAGAAACTAGTGACACTTGGATTAACCTGCACTTTGATTTGCAGTTCTTAAACGATAAGAAACATTTCGTTTGGGCATCTGAGCGCGACGGTTTTAAACACCTTTATTTATACCGCACAAATGGTGAAATGATCCGTCAAATCACCCAAGGTGAGTGGGTTGTAGATAGCTTAAAAGGTATCGACGAGAAAAAAGGCATTGTTTATTTTGCAGGTCGCAAAGATACAGCACTTGAGAGCCACCTATACAGCGTACCGCTATTCAAAAAAGGCGAAATTAAGCGCGTAACTGAGCTAGGTGCTTATCATAATGTGGTGATTGCTAAAGATAACAAAACCTTTATCGATAACAGCTCATCAGTGAATAAGCCTGGCTCTGCAGCATTACGTAAAATTAATGGCGAATTTATCACTTGGCTTGAAGAAAACAAGTTAGATAAGTCACACCCATTAACGCCTTACCTAGCTGATTTGATCACCCCAGAATACGGCACGTTAAAGGCTGAAGACGGACAAATCATGCATTACCGTTTATTCAAGCCAACTAATTACCAAGATGGTAAAAAGCACCCAGTTATTGTTAACGTGTATGGTGGCCCTCATGCTCAGCGCGTAACGAACAGCTGGCGTAGTAAAAACTTATACTTCCAGTACATGGCACAACAAGGCTATGTTATTTTCCAACTTGATAACCGTGGTTCATACAACCGTGGTAAAAAGTTTGAAGACGTGATTTATAAGCACTTAGGTGTTGCTGAAGTGGCAGACCAAATTAAAGGTGTCGAGTTCTTACGCACCCTTGATTACGTTGACCCTGAACGTATTGGTATTTATGGCCACAGCTACGGTGGTTATATGGCGCTTATGACGATGTTTAAAGCGGGCGACTACTTCAAAGCCGGTGTTTCTGGTGCACCAGTCACTGATTGGGCACTTTACGACACTCACTACACTGAGCGTTATGTAGGTCACCCTGCAACTAACGCGAAAGGTTACGAGGCAAGTGCAGTTTTCCCATATGCCGAAGGCTTAAAAGGCCCACTGATGATTTACCACGGTATGGCAGATGATAACGTATTATTCACTCATGCCACTAAGTTATTCAAACAACTGCAAGATCAAGAAAAGCAGTTCGAAATGATGACTTACCCAGGTTCAAAACACAGTTTACGTGGCAAGAGCGTACAAACGCACTTACACCAAACCATCACAAGTTTCTTCAACCGACACTTTAACGTTGAGTAATCACGTTTAATTTCGGTGACTTAGACTAAAGGCTGATTGTTAAATCAGCCTTTTTTTTGTCTCAATGTATTCTACTATTTAACTAGATTTTCGACCTATTTTAGCTACGCTTAATACATTGCTCCTATGGGCATGACGAAGGAATACACATGAATTTACGCCGTTTTACAATTTTTCAGCGCCTCGCCATGTTAGTGAGTGTGGTCGTGATAGGGCTGATATTTTTAAGCGTCTCGAGTTTAACGCAGCAATACAGCTCGCTAAAGCAAGAGCAATACATTAAGACCCAAAACCTTGTTGAGTCTGCTTACTCTATTATTGAGCATAATTATGAGTTGTTTGAGCAAGGTAAGCTGAGTGAGCAACAAGCCAAACAAGCAGCCCTCGAAACAATTTCTGCACTTCGTTACGACAACAGCAATTACTTTTGGATCAACGATTATCAACCCGTGATGATCATGCACCCATTTAAGCCCGAATTAAATGGTAAATCCCTAGCTGGCAGTAAAGATCCAGATGGCGTGTTGTTATTTGTCGATATGGTAAATATTGTCAAAAAACAAGGTGAAGGTTTTATTCCTTATAAGTGGCCAAAACCAGGTAAAGACGATCCGGTTGATAAAATTGCCTACGTAAAAGGCTTTGATAAATGGCAGTGGATTGTAGGCTCTGGTGTCTACATCGATACCATTGAAGAGGCATTCTCTTCGCTACGTAACCATGTGATTATTACCGCTGTGGTGATCATTGCCCTACTAGTTGCGCTAAGCTACCTCATTGCCAATAGCATTCTTCGCCCGACCCAACTTGCCGCAAACATGATGAAAGACATCTCGCAAGGTGAAGGCGATTTGACCCAAAAGCTTGATGAAAATGGCAATGATGAAGTATCTCGTTTATCGCGCTACTTTAACTTGTACACCGCAAAAATGCGTGAGTCACTCAAACATGTTGCCCACAATGCCGAGCAAGTAAATCAGTTTGCTCATAGCGTTGATGATGCCAGTAAAACAAATCACTCTTTTATTGAATTACAAAACGACAGCTCAACACAAGTAGCAACCGCGATGGAACAAATGACCCATCAAATTCACGATGTCAGCCAAAATGCCGATCAAGCTGAGCATGCCGCCAATGAAGCGGCGCAAAATGCCGAAGCGGGCAAGCAGGTTCTTAACAAGACCATTACCGCCATTGAGACCCTGTCGCATAATATTGAACAAGTGAGTAAGGTAACGGCGGATCTTGCTGCAGAGAGTAACAACATTGGCTCAGTACTTGATGTTATCCGCAGTATTGCTGAGCAGACCAACTTACTGGCACTCAATGCTGCCATTGAAGCGGCCCGTGCTGGTGAGCAAGGTCGAGGCTTTGCCGTTGTAGCTGACGAAGTGCGTACATTAGCAAGTCGTACAGGTAAAAGTACCGACGAAATTCAAGCCATGATCAGTAAACTACAAACTGGCGCACAAGCTGCTGTTGATGCTGTATCAGCAAGCCAACAGTTATCAACTGAAACAGTTTCACAAGCAGGTGAAGCAAATAGTTCATTGAGTGAGATTGAGCGACTTGTCTCTATTATTAAAGATATGAACAGCCAGATCGCCCGCGCTACCGAGCAACAAACTAGCGCAGCAGATGAGGTTAATTTACGGATTAATGAGCTTTCGCAATCAACTGAGCAATCACTGTCGAATACCGAAGGACTCTCGAACGCCAGTGAAAACTTAAAGCAAAGCTCACAAGCGTTAAGTGATGTCGTTAACCGCTTCAAGCTCGATTAACACCAAAAAAAAGCCCCGCACTACTGTGCGGGGCTTTTAAAACTAAAAACTTATAGCTTTTAGCTTATAAACAATAGCGAGCGAATAAGCTGCTGACTGTTGCTGCGGTAGGCTTACCATGTTGCCAATCACCGCCTTCTACGCCGCTACCTGCGATGTCCATATGAACATACGGTAATGGTTGCGCTGATTCAGTGCCATGTTTATCTAAACCACCAACAATCGCTAAGAATGCCATTGGGAACTGGTGACCACGAGCTGTCACTGCAGAAGCAGCATTGTTACTTGATAATACATCGTCAGCTAACGTGCGAGGACGAATAAAGTCATAATCTTCACGGCGGCTACGAGATACTTCGGCGCCATCTGCCCATAAATCGCCTAAGTCAGCAATTTGGCGCGAAATTTTCGCAGCACGAGCTGGACCATTTTCAACATACGCACTGTAAGGACCCATCGCACGAGCTGCATGGCCTGTTAGTGTTGCAACAGTGAATAGCTCTGGGTTTACTTCGTTTAAAGCACGATCTTTCATTTCGCTTAGTAAGTCACCCATTGCTAAACGGCCTTCAGCATCTGTGTTACCGATACGAACACGCACACCTTCACGGCTGGTAATGATTTCATCAGGAACAAAACAATCAGAACCAATTGAGTTACGAACTACGGCTAAGTAAGCAATCACTTTTACGCCTTTTGGTGCAAAGTCAGCCACTGATTTCATAAAGCCAGCAACCGAAGCTGCACCGCCTTTATCACGGCTCATACCTGCCATAAAGCCACCCACTTTAAGGTCTGCACCACCAGTATCGTAAACTAAACCTTTACCAACAAACATTAAGGTACGCTCAACGTCGCCTTCAGGCACGTACTCTAGTTTTACAACACGTGGGTGATGACGCTCAACAGCATAAGATGCGCGCGCTACAGTGCTCATCATTGGGTAATCTTTATCGATAGTGTTGATATCTGAAATCACTTCAACAGACACCTTACTACCAGCAAATAACTCAACGCAGTAGTCTGCAAAACGAGGTGGTGCCATACGCTCAGGCTCTGTACCACATAAATCACGTGCAGCGTACTGACCCGCAGCAATAGCATTAAGCGCTTTGCTCATTGCCTCATCTGCACCCACTAGGCTAATTTGGCTAATTGGTTCAATCGCTTGGCCGTGGAACTCACGTGCCTCAAGTGGTTGCCAAAGCGCTTGGCAAGCACCTAAATAAGCCACTTCAAGGGCATGCTTGTAACGGCTGTCTTGATTTACGTTAGCAAGTAAAATTGCTGGCTGAGTGCTACCCGATGCTTTCGCCTCTAGTACACCTTGCTTTGCTGCGTCAAAGTAACGACGTACATCATCATAATCACGGTTTAGAGGGCCTGTAGGCGCTAAAATAACGCGTTTAGAGTCAATTACAAGTAATGTCACTTGCTTGCCAATACGTGCGTCTACAGCTTGTTGAGCGCTAATAGCTTGGCTTAAGCTTGCATCTGCTAAAGAAGAAAAATCATCACCGATAATAATCAATGCATCGTGATTTGCATCCGCTAATTTCGGGGCTGCAACTGCATGAGGGTATGCCATAAAAAAGGTCCTGCTGTTAGAAACATAGGACCTTATTATCATTGATTTAGAGCGCTATTGCCAGCCAAGTAAGACAGCTTACGATATGGCTGGCAAGCTAAGTTTACTGCTCTGTAATGTGTGCTGAGTCTTTACGATGCTTAACAATTACAGACCAAGCTTCAAGCATAACCAGTACGCTCACAACCAGTACTAACAAATCAAGTGTCACCAGTAACCAGTTACCTTGTTGGTAGTACTCGCCCAGTTTAATAACCCCAGCAAAGAACGCCATAACTAATACAAAGCTCATTGGGATCAGGGTGTATTTAGCCGGGCGATTCGCTTTAATAAGCATTACCGAGATAACCAGTAGGGTTAAACTTGCTAAGATTTGGTTAGTCGAACCGAATAATGGCCAAATAATCATACCGCCGCTACCGTCAGCGCCACCAGCACCAAAGGCAAGCAGTAAACAGCTAAGTACTGCAATGAGTGTAGCTACAATACCATTACGAATGATGCTGATATTATAAATATCACCCCACTCTTGAATGATATAACGCTGCAAGCGTACGCCAGAGTCCATCGTAGTCCCCGCAAACAAGACCACCATTACAGCAAGTAAGGTTGATGCCACCTCTTGCGAGATACCCCAACCACTTTCAATTAAGTTAGCGCCACCATTAATAAAGGCGCTCACACTTCCAGCACCTAAGTGACTGTAAATTTCGTGCCATTCTTCAGGAGATACAGCAAGTGCAACACCACTAACTGCAACTAGCGTAATAAGCGCAAGCATACCTTCGCCTACTGCACCTAAGTAGCCCACAAAGCGACCATCGGTTTCTTTGTTCAACTGTTTAGAGCTGGTACCTGAAGACACAATACCGTGGAAACCCGATACCGCACCACAAGCTATGGTCACAAATAGCAATGGAATAATACTTGGTGTATCAACCGCCGTTTGAGTATTAAACGCAGGGGCTGTGATATCCGGCATTGACATAAACACTGCACCATAAAGTAACACTAAACCAACCAATAACTGCATACCATTGATGAAGTCGCGTGGCTGTAAAAGCATCCAAACTGGCAATAATGAAGCAATAGCTGCATAGATAAATAAGATGATGATCCAGTTCGCATTAGCACTTAAGCCAAACATTTCATCAGGTAATGAAATAGGCATGCCACTACCAAGGTAAATGGTGTAATAAAGGATCCCCACACCAATGAAACAAAGCGGAATTAACGACACTTTACGGCGTAGCAACTGACCAATAACTAAGGCCACAACAATCGCTGACCAAGCAGGGAATACCGCATTAGGTTGCGATACAAATGATTTGGCAATCACCACACCAAATACCGCATTCACCATCAACAGTACTAAGAACACCACAATCATAAATAATGCACGGGTGCGTTTACCAATTACGCTTTCAGATAAAGCGCCCATTGATTTACCCTTGTTACGCGCACTGGCCCAAAGAGCTCCCATGTCGTGAACACCAGCAAAAAAGATAGTACCAAATACTACCCAAAGTACCGCAGGCACCCAGCCCCAGTATACGGCAATGGCAGGCCCAACAATTGGCGCAGCACCTGCAACAGAGGTGAAATGGTGGCCCCATAACACAACTTTGTTAGTTGGCACATAATCCACACCATCCTCAAGTTCATGAGCTGGTGTGACAAAATTATCATCCATTTTAAATATTTTTTCGGCGATGAATTTCGAATAAAAGAACCATCCGAACAACATACCGACTATTCCGAGCAGCACGATTACGACCGATTGCATAGTCATCTCTCTTATTAAGTTATAATGTTGTCTAAGGTGTTGAACTAGGCAGGCCTAGCACCCCAACTAGACACTAACAAACTTTCAAGCACCAAGGTGTTAACCTTTAGTCTAATATACTCAGCTGAAAATGCTCGTGAGCCTGACTCTTTATTCCGACACCTATTCCTAACAGGCGTACGGGCTGGTTGTTACCTCGTTCATAGGCTTTGCTCATTAACTCAGCAAAAATGCGTTCGTCTAATTGATGGTGGCTTTGATCGGCACTGGTCACGACAAAATTGGCAAACTTGACCTTCACCGATAACTTATTGATGCGGTTGTTTAATTGTTGTTTATCAAGACGACGAGTTAATTCATCCATCAAGCGGGGTAACTGACTTAAACACTCGTCTAAATTATTTTTGTTGTATTCATAGGTGTGCTCAACACTGAGTGACTTTCGTACTCGCTCAGTTGACACTTTGCCAACGTATTCCCCTGCACACTTTTGATATAAAGACACGCCAAAATTACCAATGTGCTGCTGCATCCAATTAACCCCTTTCGCACGCACATCAGCCCCTGTGTAAAGCCCTTTAAGTTGCAGCTTTTCTAATGTCACCTTGCCTACGCCGGGAATTTTACCAAGCGGTAAATTCGCTAAAAAGTCATCAACCTCATCAGGCAATACCACAAACTGACCATTAGGCTTATTTTCATCGCTGGCTATTTTGGCAATAAACTTAATTGGCGCGACGCCCGCTGATGCTGTTAGTCCTGTGGTGTCGTAGATTTCTTGGCGGATTTGCTGCGCCATCAGTGTTGCACTGCCTTTGCATGCGGTACTGTCGGTTACATCAAGGTAGGCTTCATCTAACGATAATGGCTCAATAAGGTCGGTGTACTTTGCAAAAATGGCGCGAATTTGCGTGGAGATTTCTTTATAAACCTGCATTCGTCCGGGCACGATAACCAGATCGGGGCACAGTTGCTTGGCGTGATAGTTCGACATAGCCGAGCGCACACCATATTTACGGGCAATATAATTAGCAGTTGAAAGCACCCCGCGACGACTATTACCACCTATAGCCAGTGGCACATTGGCAAGCGCGGGGTTATCACGCATCTCCACGGCAGCATAAAAGCAGTCCATATCGATGTGAATGAATTTTTTCATCAGGAATACAACAACTGTTTATATATACAGTTATTATATTTAAACTTCCTGAGAGTGCAAGCTAAGAGGTTTGGCTTGTTTGTTGGTTTGGTTTTTTACGGCTAATAAGCCGTGAACCAAATAACCAAAACGCGGCTTCTAATAACAAGCCCACGACAATTAAAGCGATAAATCCTGACATTGTGCCCATGCTATAACAGAGCAAAGCTAGAGCGAGTAAGATGAAAAGTGCAATCCACTTTATCACCTTCAAGGTTAGTTGCTGCATAATTAAGGTCCTTTAATGTGTGTTCATTTTGCTCACACTTTACGTAAGCGTGAACTTATAAACCTAGCACAATCTACTGAGTTTCCTAATTTCCTTGAGCTAAAAGCAGCATATTGCTAACCTAAGTTTTCTCACAATCAACGAAGATTTACTATGCAATCGTTTATAGAACAACACCCTATCAGAACAAAAATTAATGTTGCATGGGGTGAAATGGATGCCCTGCAGCACGTCAATAATGTGGTGTATTTTCGCTACTTTGAAACAGCCCGTATCGATTTTTTTACTCAACTAGGCTTTCTTAAAGATTTACAAGTAACAGGTGTGGGTCCGGTGATCAGCGAAAACAATGCCCGCTATAAACGCCCGGTGACATTTCCTGATACTGTGCATGTTGGTGTAAAGATTAGTGACATTGAACAAGATCGTTTTATGATGCATTACACTGTATTTAGTGAAAGCCAAGACGCAGTAACAACCATTGGCTCATCACAAGTGGTTATGTTTAATTTTAAAACGGGTAAAAAAGCCCAGTTAAATGATGAGTTATTAACTGCACTTAAAGCCCATTCTAGCGATTAACAAGGATCTATTATGCTTTATAGCCCACTTGGTCGAAGTGGTATTGATGTATCTCGTGTCTGCTTAGGTAGCATGACATGGGGTATGCAAAACAACCAAGCCGATGCCGATGAACAAATCGCCTACGCATTAGATAAAGGCGTTAACTTTATTGATACCGCCGAAATGTATGCCGTTCCACCTTCTCCAGACACCTACGGTAAAACTGAAGAGATCATTGGTAATTGGTTAGCGCGTAATAAAGACAAACGCGATGATCTTGTCATTGCCACTAAAATTGCAGGTAACGGCTTAGCTTGGGTACGCGATGGAGGCGATATTACTCGCCAAGCCATTGTTGAAGCCGTTGATGCATCTCTTAAACGCTTACAAACTGAGGTTATCGATTTATACCAATTGCATTGGCCTAACCGCACATCACCCCACTTTGGTAAACAGTGGCCAGGTAAAGTGTGCTTCTCTGAGGCTGATACTGAGCAAAATATTGCTGGCATGTTAGATATTCTTGAAGGTCTGAATGACTGTATCAAGGCTGGTAAAATTAAGCACTGTGGTTTATCAGACGATACTCCTTGGGGCATTAGCCAGTACTTGCGTTTAAGTGAACAGCATAACCTTCCGCGTATGGTATCGATTCAAAACGAATTTAGTCTACTGCACGCCAAAGATTGGCCGTATTTGATTGAACAATGTATTCATGAAGATATTGCTTACCTACCTTGGTCACCGCTAGGTGGCGGCATGTTAAGCGGTAAGTACTTAAATGGTGCTCGCCCTGAAGGAAGTCGTTGGACACTCGTGCAACGTAATGGCCTATTTAGAGACACAGCACAATCACGCGCTGCAATTGCTGAATATGTTGAAATTGCTAACGCCTTTAATTTAACACCTTCACAGCTCGCATTAGCATGGTGTGATCAGGTAGATGGCGTAAGCTCAACAATCATAGGTGCAACATCAACGGCACAGTTAAAAGAAAATATAGATGCTTTTTCTGTGCAATTAAGCGATGAAGCTAACGATAAAATCGCTGACGTATTTACCCGCTATCCAATGCCTTTCTAAGCAATATTTTGCATTATTATAAGCCTGTTACCTGACAGGCTTATTAATACTTATTCATCATTTTTATACTCTACCTACAATTTTACCCATACTTTAGTGTATAGTTATTCATAGTGTTTCACTATGTAGGTTGTTAATGAGTAAATACATAAAACAAGTAGTATATGTGGTTGCAGGGATGTTGCTAGCTCCAATTACTCATGCCTCCGACAAGCTCTCTATTACCTGGCTTGAAAATGATGCGAAGCCTTTCTATATCGAGAAAAGTAACGCTACCCCCCATGGTGGGCTGTGCAATGAAATTACCGATATGTTGATTGAAGCATTACCTGACATTAACCACAGCAAAGTGATGTTGCCGCAAAAACGTGGCAGTAAATATCTCAGTGACGGACAAATGGCATGCTATGCTTGCATGATCCATCGAGATAAAAAAACTAACCTTGCTACTTACTCAATCCCAACCACAGTGTATCCACCGTTTAGCGTATTAAGTACCAAAGAAAAAGCACTAAAAATTAAGCAAAAACACGGTAACCCAGTGTCATTAGTCTCATTATTGACTGATGCCAATTTCATTTATGGTCAAAACGATGCGCGTAAATTTGGCAGTCAATTAGATAAAATTGCTAAAAATACCAAGCTTTACGAAAGTGCAGCATTAAGTGGTAATGGCAGCAGTCCTATTTTTGCTTTGCTATCGCAGTTAGAGCATGGCTACATTGATTACACAATTGATTACCCATTTGTTGCTGATTATTACAATCAACAAAACCAACAGAATATTCAAAAGCTTACTATTGTTAACCCAGCCCAGAATGTGGTTTTTGGTGCCATAGGCTGCTCGACAAGCGCACCTAATAATTATGCCGAAAAAGTGCTAGCAGAAATTAATGAGGCACTGAAAAACAAGGTACTACCAAGCGAGAGATATCAGCAAAGCCAACGAGTTTGGCTCGAACAAAGCTTTCCTGAGTTTTCATCGTATTATCAGCGCTACATTTTAGAGCTGCTTAAAGAGCCTGCCACTGATGAGTTAACAACACCTGCTGACCATCCATAAGTGTTACCGCAAAGGTTGAATTAGCGACAACCTTCCCTACTCCTTCGGGCGTGCCCGTCATAATGATGTCGCCATCTTCTAGGTCCATAAATTCACTGATTTCAGCTAAGATTTGCTCTGCGTTATGCAGCATTAACTTTGTATCGCCTAGTTGAGTGTCTTTACCATCAATCTTTAGACTAAATTGATAGTGAAAGTTGGAATTAACGGCAACAAACTCAGTAAAAAGCGCTGAACCATTAAATGCTTTTGCGCGCTCCCAAGGTAGGCCTTTTTCTTTAAGTGTACTTTGTAGGCCTCGCTTAGTTAAATCAAGCCCAAGCCCAACCGCAGCCAGTTGCTTATTTTTAACTAAAAAACAAAGCTCTGTTTCGTAATGTAAAGTCTCAGCTAAGTGTTCACTATTGAGGGAATCGGTGATCGCACTATTTGGTTTTGCAAACAGCACCATATTTGTAGGCGTTTCGTTGTTAAGCTCTGCAATATGTGCTGCATAATTACGGCCAACACAAATGATTTTACTAGGTAAAAACGTTTTATCTGCAAATCTAACCTTATGCATTATTCCTCCGTTAGGTAATTTATACCAAATAATGGCTTTACATAAAAAAGGCTAACAGATGCGACAGCACCTGTTAGCCATGAGGAACATTAAGGGAGAAAAAAGTTAGTTGCAAGAAATAGCAGTATCGTTTTTCTTAGCGGTTGTCACATTCAATTTAGCAATCGATACCTGCCATGCACCTTCAGTGGCTAGCTGCCAAGGTGAGAACACTTGTCCAAGTTGCACACCTTGCTCAGCAAAGCAGCTCAAATCAATAGTCAGGGTTTGCCAATCATTTGCTGCTTTAACCTGTTTGCTAATATCAAATTGACCGTCACAGTTTTCACCACATTGCATACCCAGCATTAGCGGCGCATCAGCGGCTTGATCTACCTTAATTTGCATTTCTAACTGCCCCGCTTTTTCAACGTATGAACGAAGATCCGACGGGAAAGCCGCCATTAAACGAACCGCAGCTTCTTCTTTACCGTTAAAGGTGATTGCACGCGCATCTTCTTGCACGTCTTTATCAAAGGTTTTTACGCTAACAGCGTTAAGTGCTGCACGGCTACTAGTCATGGCTTGGAGCTCAGAACCACTTTGTAGTTGCAGTGACCATGGTGCTTTTACGGCGCGCTCAAATAGTACTAAGTCTTCTAATTTAGCGGCGACTTGTGATTTTTCGCTTAAGTCATCTGCTAATGTGTTTTTATCTTGGTAAGTTAAACCAAAGCCATAAGGCAGCAGTGGCGCGTAATCTTTATCGCCACGGTTTTGGTTACCTACTGGGTTATTTGGCCATGAGAACGATAACTTACCTTTAAAGTCATGATTGATAGAACCATCTTGGTTTTTAAAGATAACATCGCTGATTGCATCACCTTCACTACCTGGTAACCAAGTTGCGACAAACGCATCACTGGCATTGAGCTCTGCATTCACCCACATTGGGCGGCCACTAATAAATAGCGACACCACAGGAATACCGGCATCTTTTAGCTTTTTAAGTAAGGCTAAATCAGTTTTATTACCGCGTTGGTATTCAAGGTTATCTAAATCACCATTACCTTCTGCATACGGTTGCTCACCAAATACAACAATCGCAACATCTGGCTTAGCTTCAAATTCGCCATTTATATTGTATTGAACCTGACCACCGGCTTGCTCAACCGTATTTTTGATACCATCAAAAATTGAAGAACCACCCGGGAAGTCACTATTTTCGTTACCTGTACCCTGCCAAGTGATTGTCCAACCACCTGACTGCATACCAATGTTATCAGCGCCCTGACCGGCAACTAATACGTTTGAGCTTGGTGCGAGCGGTAACAACTGTTGTTTATTTTTTAGAAGAACCAGTGATTCACGCACTGCCTGCTTTGCAACTGCGCGATGCTTCGCACTGCCAATGATCTCTGTTTTCCCTGAAAGCGGACGCTTAGCAGGGCTTGGCTTATCAAACAAACCTGCGCGCATTTTCACACGTAAAATACGTGTTACAGCATCATCGATGCGGCTTTGCGCAATTTCGCCACTTTTAACTTGTTTGATAAGGTTTTCGTAAAGAGGTTTCCATGCATCTGTTGGCACCATGTACACATCAAGGCCCGCATTTGCTGCTTGTGCACAGTTGCCATTAGTACAACCTGGAATTTGACCATGGCCATTCCAGTCACCAACTACAAAACCATCAAAGCCCATTTTGCCTTTTAGTACGTCAGTAAGTAGGTATTTGCTGCCGTGAATTTTTTCACCATTCCAGCTATTAAATGACGCCATTACAGTTTGTGCGCCAGCACCTAAACCGCCCACATACCCTTGCGCATGAATATCAAATAACTCTTGCTCAGATGCTGTGTTATTACCTTGGTCATCACCGCCTTCGGTACCGCCATCACCTAAAAAGTGTTTAACGGTACTGATCACGCGCTTATCTGATAAAAAGTCGTCATCAACCGCACCTTGCAATCCTTTAACAATGGCTGCTGAATATGCTTTTACAATTTCAGGGTCTTCAGAGTAACCTTCATAAGTACGACCCCAGCGGTCGTCACGAACAACTGCGACTGTTGGCGCGAATACCCAATCGATGCCTGTTACCATCACTTCTTGCGCGGTAGCGGCTGCAATTTTTTCAATTAACTCAGGGTTGTTTGTTGCACCTAAACCAATGTTATGTGGGAATAGCGTCGCACCAATAACGTTATTGTGACCATGCACAGCATCGGTGCCCCACATAGTCGGAATTGAGCTGCCATCGAGCGAGTCATCAATTGAGGCTTGATACATTTTTTCAGCAAGATCAATCCAATCTGCGGCACTGGCATGTTTATCATTATTTGGGAATGCGCCACCGCCATTAAGGTAAGAACCAAAGCCGTATTTGCGCATATCTTCAACGGTAATATCGCGAATTTCTGGCTGGATCATTTGCGCAATTTTTTGCTCAAGGGTCATATTTGCCAGCATTTCCGCAATTTTTGCTTCCATTTCTGGATTTGCAGCAATGCCCGTTTCGATGTTTGGCCAAATTTCTTGCTCAGCGCTCACGTTTGCCACCTTATCTTGCCCAGTGCAAGCTGTCATGCTGGCGCCTGCCATCATTAACGAGAAGAGTGTGAATGTTTTTTTCAATTTCATTTTTACACCTATGAAGATTGCTGAGTCTGAGTCGATACTTTTGAGCCAACCAGCGCAAAGTAAGTAATGTATAAATAACATGCGATAGGTAAAAACAACGCCATTTGCACGCCAATAGAATCTGCTAACACACCTTGTAGTAATGGAATAATCGCACCACCTACAATCGCTAAACATAAAATGCCTGAGCCTTTAGAGGTATATTTACCAAGGCCGTGTAGAGCAAGACTGAAAATCGTTGGGAACATAATCGAGTTACATAACCCCACTAGTAAAATTGCCCACATAGCAAGGCTACCCTCACCTGTCATGGCAATAATTACCAGCAATACAGCTAATAAGCCATGGCAGGCTAGTACCTTACCGGCATTAAACTTTTGCATTACAGCAGCACCAATGAAACGGCCAACCATAGCACCAGCAAAATAGTAGCTAATATAATGCGCGGCTTCATTTTCTGGTAAACCAGCAATGTTATCTAGGGTCAAAAAGCCTACTAAGAAGCTGCCAATCGCTACCTCTGCGCCTACATACACAAAAATACCTACAGCACCTAGGATAAGGTGGCGGTAACGCCAAACACTGCCTAAGTCAACAAAGTCTTCTAAGTCTTGATGTGCCGCTTCGCTATCACTTTCTTTACCTAGCTTTGGCAGTTTTAAAAATGCAAAGATAACCGCAAGTACCAACAAGCTTAACGATAACATTAAATAAGGAAGCTTCACTTCTTCTGCCGTTGCTTGGCTAATTTCAGATAGAATTAACCAACCACCAAAAATTGGCGCGACTGTTGTTCCTAAAGAATTAAACGCTTGTGTCATAGTCAAACGCGAAGATGCTGTTTTTTGTGGACCAAGAACACTTACATAAGGGTTGGCAGATACTTGTAAAATAGTGATGCCCGAGGCCAGTACAAACAAGGCAAGTAAGAATAACTCATACACATGAGCAACCGCAGCTGGGTAAAACAGCGCACAACCGACGGCCGCAACCACTAAGCCAACGACAATACCAAACTGGTAACCAATACGACTGACCAACTTACCTGCCGGAATCGACATCACAAAATACGCACCAAAGAAGCAAAACTGAATGAGCATAGCCTGCGTATAGTTAAGTGAAAACATTCCTTTTAAGTAAGGGATTAATATGTCATTAAGACAAGTGATGAACCCCCACATAAAAAATAATGTGGTCAATGATGCCAGCGCAAAGTGCTGCTTTGGCATATCTGCTTGGCCTGCTGCAGCCGAAACAGGAGTTGATACATGAGCCATAATTTTTTCTCTAGTTAATTATATTTATCAGTTTGTTACAGCAAACTCTGGTACTTAATCACTAACAACCAATAGCGAAATATGTTGCAACATTAAATGTAAGCGCTTACATTTATAACATATAAATCATATTTAGCAATTTATTTACAGAAAAAATGTAAGCGCTTACAGTGGAGTCATAGCTCTAAATATTCAAGCCTTACACTAACCCGAAGGACGAGTATTAACTGTGTATAAATCAATTTCACTGTTACCTGATTCGGCTTTGCTCAAGCCCGAATTCACTTTTGGGGTGGCAACAGCCTCATTTCAGATTGAAGGGGCACGCGATAAGCGCCTCGATTGTATTTGGGATACATTTTGCGAAAAGCTTGGCACCATTGCAGATAACAGTCATGGCGATGTAGCTTGTGATCATGTTGCACGATGGCAGCAAGATATCGAGATGATTGCTGATTTGGCTGTCGATGCTTACCGCTTATCTATTTCTTGGCCGAGAGTCATGCTACAAGATGGCTCAGTTAACGAGCAAGGTATAGCATTTTACACTCAGCTATTATCGGCCCTAAAAGCACGCAACATTAAGACCTACGTCACCTTATATCACTGGGATTTACCGCAATACCTTGAAGATAATGGCGGTTGGTTAAATCGCGAGACAGCCTATAAATTTAAAGACTATGCCGAACTTGTTACTCAGCACCTTGGCCATTTGGTTGATTCTTTTGCAACCTTGAACGAGCCATTTTGTAGTGCCTACTTAGGTTATGAAGTGGGTGTACATGCACCTGGTATAAAATCGCAACAAGCTGGCCGACAAGCTGCGCACCACTTACTGCTTGCCCATGGTCTTGCTATGCAAGTATTACGTAAAAACTGCCCAGATACAGAAGCAGGTATCGTATTAAACTTCAGCCCGACCTATCCATTAACCGCCGATGATAAAAAAGCCGCTGAGCTTGCTGATCAATATCACAACCAATGGTATATCAAAGCGGTTTTAGAAGGCGCTTATCCATCTTTATTTAATGATTTAGCTGATGAAGTTAAGCCAACTGTTATTGCTGGCGATATGGCAATTATAAGCCAAGACGTCGACTTTATTGGCGTTAACTACTATACCCGCATACACTACAAAAATACCGCTGATAACTGGTTTGAAGAAGCAAACCTTACAGATGTTCGTGTTACCGATATGGGCTGGGAAGTTTACCCACAAGGTTTAACTGAGCTTTTGGTATCATTGCACCAGCAATATGACTTACCAAAAATGTACATCACCGAAAATGGCGCTGCCATGGCCGACACGTTAGAAAATGGTGAAGTGAACGACATCGAGCGGGTAGATTATTACCACACTCATTTAAATGCAGTGTGTGATGCAATTCGCCAAGGCGTCGATATTCAAGGCTACTTTGCGTGGAGCTTAATGGACAACTTTGAATGGGCGTATGGCTACGAAAAGCGCTTTGGCTTAGTTTATATTGATTATCAAAACCAACAACGCATTTTAAAAGAAAGCGCAAAACAATATCGCGCGCTACTCAAACAGCGATAAAAATAACAACAATAGAGAACACACATGCTGACAAAAAGAGAAAAAATAGCCTACGGATTAGGCGACACAGCAAGTAATATCATCTTTCAAACGGTGATGTTATTTTTAACTTTTTTCTATACTGATATCTTTGGTATTTCACCCGCTATTGTTGGCACCTTGTTTTTGGTGGTGAGATTCGTAGACGCAGTTACCGATCCACTAATGGGGGCTTTAACCGATTCGACCCGCACTAAGTGGGGAAGCTATCGCCCCTACTTGCTCTGGCTCGCCTTACCATTTGGGGTGATCAGTATGATCACCTTCACCACACCAGACCTACCAGAATCAGGTAAAGTCATTTACGCATTTGTCACTTACACTTTGCTAATGCTGGTTTATACCGCTATTAATATTCCTTACTCAGCATTAGGGGGAGTATTAAGTGGCGATCCTAAAGAGCGAGTATCCATTCAATCTTACCGATTTGTATTTGGTATGCTGGGCGGCTTAATTGTCAGTGCCTGCACTTTACCTTTGGTAAACTGGCTAGGAAAAGGTGATAACGCTACCGGCTACCAACTCACTATGGCTTTAATGAGTGGCTTTGGTGTGATCTTGTTTTTGATTTGTTTTCGCTTTACCAAAGAGCGCGTTGTAGCTCAGAACAGCTCATCGTTGAGCTGGAAAACCCGCATGAACACGTTATGGCAAAATGGCCCATTTAAAGTGTTGTGCTTTGCTGCATTTATGTTGTTAACCAGTATGGTACTACGCACTACCCTTGCCATTTACTATGTAAAATATGTGCTTGGTGAAGCAGAGCTGGTCACCTACTTTGTTACCATCGGCATGATAGGTAATGTTCTGGGCTGCGCCTGTGCAAACCCTCTTAGTAAACGCGTTGATAAGAAAACTGCCTATATTCGTTTGCAATATATCTCTGCAGCAATTAGTTGCGTGGCATTTTGGTTGCCGGGCGAACAACTGATACTTGCCTTTGCCGTTTACTTTTTATGGTGTTTCTTCACGCAAATGGCAACCCCGCTACTGTGGGCAAAAATGGCCGACACCATAGATTACGGACAGTGGAAAACTGGTGAAAGGCTTACAGGCCTAGTCTACGCAAGCGTGGTCTTTTTTATTAAGCTTGGTCTAGCCCTTGGCGGTGCCATTGCAGGTTGGTTACTGGCATTTTATGGCTATGAAGCTAATACAGAATTAAGCGAACATACGCTTTCAGGTATCTTAATTTCGTTTACCCTTTACCCAGCAATAGGTAGTATGCTTGTCGCTTTTATAATGAAAAGGTATATTCTGGATAACCAAACGGTTGAGCAGATCAGTGCCGATTTATCGTTAAAGTAGCATCCATAATTTTGTTTAAAAAGGAATAATATGGCCACCATTTACGAGGTGTCGAAACTAGCAGGTGTTTCTCTTGCAACCGTTTCACGAGTAATGAACAACAATGCAAATGTCAGTGATGCTACTCGTAAAAAGGTCACTGCCGCAATGGATGAGCTTGGCTATAGACCTAACTCAATTGCTCAATCATTGGCATCAAATTGCTCGAACAGTGTTGGCTTACTGGTCTCTGAATTACAAGGTCCGTTTTACGGGCCTATGATGAGTGGCATTGAAAATACGTTTCGTAACCAAGGCAAACACCTGATTATTGCTGCGGGTCACAGTGATGAAGAACGCGAAAAACAAGGGATTGAATTTTTAATAAGCCGTAACTGCGATGGCCTTATTTTACATGTTGAAGCGGTCAGCGACGACTACCTTATTAAGCTCAGTAAAGGCCGTACCCCGTTTGTATTGATCAACCGCTATATCAGCGAACTCAGTGATCGCTGTATTTTACTTAACAATATTAAAGGTGGTTACTTAGCTGCTAAGCATGTTTTAGAACAAGGTCATAAAGATATTGCCTACATCAGCGGGCCGCTATGGAAACGAGATGCTAAAGACCGCTTAGAAGGTCATAAACAGGCTCTTGCTGAGTTTAACCTTGAGTTTGATGAAAACCTATTATTCCAAGGTGATTTCATGGAAGCGAGTGGTTACGAAGGTTTAAAATCGCTGCATCAACAAACACACCCATTCACTGCGCTTATCTGTGCCAATGATGAAATGGCTGTGGGTGCCATGGCTAGCGCGAGAGATTTAGGGTTAACTTTACCTAAGCAATTGTCGATTATGGGTTACGATAACGTGTTTTTCACCCGTCACGTTTACCCACAATTGAGCACCGTTAATTACCCAATAGATGAGATGGGTCGCATGGCAGCAGATTGGGTGTTAAATCATGTTTATCAAAAACAAACCCCACCACTACAAACGCTATTTGAACCGGAGCTGATAGTTAGACATTCAATTAGCCGCCAATCAGCTCAGATAACAAGCCAAGGTTAATTGGCTTTAATAGCACTTGTTCAATCTCAAGTTGTTCAATTTTTTCAGGCTCTGGCTCTGCGCCACTAACAATGACTAGATTTAAGTCAGGGTGGCGCTGTTTAATTTCGCGAGCTAAATCAAGCCCTTCGCCATCCGGCAAGTGCATATCAAGTAACACTTTAGCAAAATTTTGATCGTCACTCAGTGTCGCAAGACACGCAGCACAACTTGGTGCTATAACAGTTTCAACACCTAAACTTTCAAGCAATAATTGAGTGATTTGCGCTGCATCACCGTCGTCCTCAACCAATAAATAGCGCGTACTCTGTAAGGTCACTTCAGGGCTGTCGTCTTGCTCAACGACAGGTTCTGTATTGCCTTCGCAAATGTAATGATTGAGCACTTGGTAAAGCAACCCAGAATCAACCGGTTTTGCAATCATATCGTTAAAGCCAAGCGCACTTAACTCAGTTTTCACCCCTTTCATGGTGGCGGCGGTAAGCGCGATGATTGGTCCTTGATAACCCATTTTACGAAGCTCTATAGTGGCTTCTTTACCGCCCATAACCGGCATATGCAAATCAATAAATACAATATCAAAAGGCTTACCCTCTTGCTCTGCACTGGCTACTTTTTCAATTGCTTGTTTACCGTGTTCTGCATAATCCACTTCTGCGCCAGTGCTGGTAATCATGTGACCAACGAGATTACGTAAATCTTTTAAATCGTCGACCACTAATACTCGTCCAGTGGTTTTTAACATTGCTAGTTTTTGCTGGCAATCTGGATTTGAATCAAAGCGCAGCACTTGGCGTTCAATTTCTCGAATATTGCCAGGGTAAATCGAAAGGGTAAATTCAGAGCCCACGCCTTGAGTTGACTCAAGTTCAATAGAGCCTTGCATACGACTAAGCAACTCTGAACAAATAGCAAGGCCAAGCCCCGCTCCACCGACATCTCGTGATTCTACATCAGCAATTTGTTCAAATGGTTTAAAAATCAGTGCTTGTTTTTCAGCTGGAATACCAAGGCCAGTGTCTTTAATACTAAAAAACAGCATTTCTCGTTCATTAACCCATGCAGTCCAAGCACGCACTGTGATCTCGCCTTGGTTGGTAAACTTGATTGCGTTGTTGATGATGTTAATGAGGATTTGGCGTAAACGTGTAGCGTCTGTGTTTATAACTAAAGGCAGAGCTTGCTGCGACTCAAATTTAAGAGTTAAGCCTTTATCAAGCGCTGAGACGCGCATTAAGGTATAAACGTCAGCCATTAGACTATCTAAGTTAACATCACTGCAATTGAGCTCAAGTTTATCGGCAGCAATCTTTGATAGGTCAAGCACATCATTAAGCAAACTCAGTAAGTGTTTACCATTTCGGTAAATCACGCCCAACTCATTTTGAGCATGCTGATTTTTATCACTTTGCATGAGTAACTCTGTGTAACCCAAGATAGAAGACAGAGGTGTGCGTAACTCATGACTCAAATGAGCTAAAAAGCGGTCTTTAGAGCGGTTTTCTGCTTCTGCTTTTAAACGCTCAACACGCTCATCTTCAACATCTCGGCGAGCTAAAGCGTAGCGTATAGCACGGGCAAAGCGGCTAGAGTTCATCTCGCTCTTAACCAGATAATCAACCGCACCGGCATCGAGCGCTGCAGAATCGAGAGCTTCATCTGATTGCCCGGTTAGCATGATAATCGGGCCGCGAAAGCCATTTGCCACGGCCCGTTTTAGTACTTCGAGGCCATCTGATGCGCCTAAACGATAATCTAACAAACAAATATCATGCTTGTTTTCGCTAAGCTCACTAATGGCCTCTTCGGGGCAACTTAACCACTCAACATCGAATGTATGGGAACCTAATTGGTCTAGGTAGTCGCAAGTAAGAATATAATCGTCTTCGTCGTCTTCTACTAAGAGTAATCGGGTTACCTTATCTAACATTCTTATTCCTTATACCCGTTTGCTTAATCAATTATTATTGCTAATTGGTATTAATCGTTCTGTGAGGGTGGTAGCTCTACAAACTCTACCCAGTATTTCCCTAGTGTTTGCATTAACTCAACTAAACCTTCAAAAGTAACCGGTTTAGTGATGTATGATGCAGCGCCCAAGTCGTAGCCTTTAACCATATCTTCTTCTTGTTTTGATGTGGTTAAAATCACAACCGGAATCCCCTTTAAGTTAGGGTTGGCTTTGATGGCTTGTAAAGCTTCTCGGCCATCCATACGCGGCATATTTAAATCGAGTAAAATCAAACCCGGACGAGGCGAATTTTCTTTTTCACTAAATTTGCCTTTACGCTCAAGGTATTCAAGCAACTCTACACCGTCTTCAACAAAAAACAGCTCGTTCAATACACGGCTTTCGGCCAATGCATCTTGGGTTAATAAACGATCATCTTCGTCGTCATCTGCCATTAAAATGGTAATTGGTTTAACTTTATTAAGTGGCATTACGCCTCTCCTTGTAATGTGAAAAGCGATGTTTCCACGGGTAATTTAAGGGTGAAGCTTGCACCCTCACCAACGCGACTGCTTGCAGTTATTTCTCCGCCATGGCGCTCAACAATACGACGACAAACCGATAAGCCTATGCCTGTGCCTTTATATTGAGAACGACCATGCAGTCGCTGAAACGGAACAAATATTTTTTCAAGATACTCTTCAGAAAAGCCAATGCCGTTATCTGAAATGGTAATAACTTCCCACTCCACATCGCTATTGTGAGTTTCGCTAAATTCTGACGTTCGCTGGTATGTAATATCAATTACAGGCGCAACATTTTCACGTCTAAACTTCACCGCATTAGAAAGAATATTTAAGAACAATTGCAGCATTTGGCTTGGATCGGCTTGAATATGCGGTAAAGTATCAAGATTAACTGTGGTTTCAGATTCTTTTATCGCAATTTCAAGATCATCAAGAACTTCTGCAACAACTTCATTTAAATCAGTATCAGTAAAATCTTTACCACGGGTGGTTACGCGTGAGAACTCAAGCAGGTCATTGATTAAATTAGACATACGCTGCGCCGCATTTTTCATTCGGCTAATATAGTCGATACCTTTTTCACCTAGCTCATCTTTAAACATCTTTTCAAGGCGGTCACTGAAGGCTTGGATCTTACGCAGTGGCTCTTGTAAATCATGGCTTGCAACAAAAGCAAAGTCTTCAAGCTCTCTGTTTGAGCGGCTTAGCTCATCAGAATAGATAGTTAGCTCTTGCGTACGTTCTGCAACTTTTGCCGCTAGGTTCTCGTTTTGGTTTTCAAGCTCAGCTCTGTACTTAGCTTGGTTGCGTGTGTTGATACGTGTTAATACAAACATACCTATAATCAATAAGGCACTAGTCACTGACGTAATGGCAAATGTTAGCTTAGCATCATCTTTGATTTGCGAGAGCTTTGCGAACTGATCTATCTTAAAGTTAAGCTCTCGCATTTGTATTTCATCAACTGCTTCACGGATTTCTTTATATAGATCGCGACCTTGGTCTGTTAGTAACAAGCGGCGAGCTTTAACGTCTTTATTTGCAAGGGCCAGGTCGGTTGTTTTAGTCATTACCGCCACTTTGTCGTTTACCAAATGTATTAAACGAGCAATGCGGTCTGCTTGCCCTTCAATTTCTGAGTGCAAACTTTTAACAAGCATGATCTGCGCCTGCATTGAAGCAATTGCATCATTGTAAGGCAATAAATAATCTTCTCGGTCACTAAGTAAATAACCACGCTGGCCTGACTCGGCTTGAACTACAGACAAGTGTAGTCGCTCTATCGCAGTATTCAGTGAATTGGTGTTATCAAGACTACTTTGTGTTTCGGTGAGTGAGCGAATGCTATTAAGAGCTAAAAACGCATTAGCCACCACGATACAGAGCACCACGGCTATAAAGCCTGCCCAATTGACCGCTATCTTTCCTTTTTGTTTTTGCATTTGCTTCCTAATCTATGAGCGCTTAATCTGCAGCGTGAGTGTCACTTATTTCTTGTAAGTGCTCACTACACTGCTGACAATTAGCTATTATTTTATTTAATGCCTCTAATGCTTTTTGTTTTGGCATATCATTTTCTAATACGAGCTTAACTAACTCTGCATTCATTGAAATACGGTTCAGCGGCGCACGGGCATCGTGCACCATTTTTCGTAAAGACTCGTTATTATTCATAGCTATCCTTTTATTTGTATTCGCCAATGCCTCCATAAGCATTTAAACGGTTATAAAGTGTTTTCGTACTGATCCCCAGCATTTGTGCTGCAATCGTCTTGTTACCTTGTACTTTATCTAAAGTAGCGTGGATCAATTCTTTTTCAACTTCTTCAATGGTTTGCCCTGCAACAACTTGGTTTGCTTGGCTCTCTTTATTCACTTTAGAAAATGGCGACTCTAGCGATTCAGGTAAAGTAATAGCTGTGCCTTTAGGGTCACTCATAATAAAGGCGCGGTGAATAGCGTGACGAAGTTCACGTACGTTACCTGGCCAATCATGGGCTTCAAGCTCTTTGATTTGTGCTGCTTGCCATTTAAAGTCAGTGCCGTTTTCTTCATTGAGTTGCTCTAAAAAGGCATTTGCAAGCAGTGGAATATCTTCTTTTCGCTCACGAAGTGGTGGAATATCAATGGGGAATACCGCTAAACGAAAGTAAATGTCTTCACGTATAACATTGTTTTGCGCAAGGTCAGTCAAGGTGCGGTTGGTTGCAGAAATAACACGGCAATTTACTGCTTGCTCTTTTGTGCCACCCACTCGGGTTACTTTTTTGCTTTCAAGTACACGTAGTAAGTTTGGCTGCATATCAATTGGCATTTCAGTTACTTCATCTAAAAACAAAGTACCACCAGCAGCTTGCTCAAACACTCCCTCTTTGCGCGCAATAGCCCCTGTAAACGCGCCCTTTTCATGACCAAAAAGCTCGCTACCAATCAGCTCTTTTGAAAATGCACCACAGTTGGTTGCCACTAACGGACCATCACACTCAGTCGCATTATGAATCGCCTGCGCCACTACTTCTTTACCGGCACCACTTTCACCCATCAACATTACATTGGCAGAAGTGGCTGCAACACGCTCAATCATAGTATAAAGCTTTTGCATGACTTCAGATTCACCAATTAGAGTACCAAAATGGCGTTTTATTGCTGGCGTTGATTTTTTCTTAGGGGCTGCTTTTTTCGGGTTGAGTACACGTTCAATGTCTTCGCGTTGCAGTGGTTTAACTAGGTGGCCTACATTAGGCTCACACATTTCTGCCAGCTTACCTTTTACTGAAGGGTGCCCTGAAATTAACGTAACACGAGGCGATTGACCGATTGCTTTTAAATGCTCTAGTAAATGCAGGCCGCTGCCATCTGGCAGCATGAAATCTAAAAAGACATGATCAAATGTGTTGTTTTCAAACCATTGCTCCGCTTCTGCCAAGTTTGCTGCGGTATTTATATTATGCCCTAGGAACTCAACTATATGACAAACTACATCGCTAAATTCACTGTCATCATCGACTAAAAGTACGTTCAACATATTCATTTCCTAAGCTTTTTCTATCATTCTACGCAAAGTTTTTCGAAAATAAAACTAAACGTTAGATACCTAAATAGTTCTTAATTTCAATTATATTACCTTATTAGTTTCAATTTGGGGTAAGTAAAATGAATTAAATTTAGAAAAAAGGTTATTATGGCGCGTTCAATATTAAGCTAAGCTGTACTTGCATTAATTTAGAGTTGTAATCCTATGAAGTTATTAAGAAAAGTAATTCACCCAAGTTTAAGTGATGACTATGGCACGGTGTTCATTCGTCATACTGCCCGCGCCATTGTTTTAAAAGGTGAACAAATACTACTTTTATATACCGCCCGTTATGATGACTATAGCCTACCTGGCGGTGGCGTTGATGAAGGCGAAAGCATTGAGCAAGGGCTCTTACGAGAACTACATGAAGAAACGGGTGCACTACAAATACAAATAAAGCAGCCATTAGGATTATACGAAGAAATCAGGCCTTGGTATAAAGATGACTTTGATTGTGTTCATATCAAATCCTATTGCTACTTCTGTGAAATTAGCGATGAATTTGCAGACCCGAAAATGGAGCATTACGAAGTGCAAAATGGCATGCACCCTAAGTGGGTGAATATTTTTGATGCCATCGCACACAACGAAACCACCATGGCAATGAGTGAAAAACAGGGCCTATCGATTCAGCGCGAAACCTTTTTATTAAAGCTCATTGCTGACACTCTTTAAGTTACTTTACATTACTTTACGCAACCATCAGATATTGTGGCAGTCTATATTTATAGTTAAAACCAATTATGAGAGTAAACCATGAGTAAAGTAGCCCCCCTTTCAAAGCTAACCATCCTTTTACATTGGACCGTTGCCATTTTGTTTATCGGCGTATTCGCGATGGGCATTTATGTTGCTGATTTTGCCGAGCCACCCGCTAAATTTACTTATATGGGTTGGCATAAATCAATGGGCTTAGTGGTATTAGTTTTTGCCATTGCAAGGCTTATTTGGCGTATTAAAGAAGGTGCATTACCCGCGACATCTGCAATGCCTAAATGGCAAACAGCGATTGCTCACCTCACTCATGGCTTATTATTACTTGCAACTCTAGCTATGCCGTTATCTGGTTTTATCATGAGCTATGCGGGTGGTCGTGCAATTAGCTTTTTTGAGTTTGAATTATTAAGCGCACCAGAGAAAACACCTTGGCTTGCTGATGCAGGCAGCTTTGTGCATCACAGTTCAGTGCTTATTATCGTGGTGATTTTAGCATTACATATAGCCGCAGCACTTAAACACCAGTTTGTTGACAAAGATGGCATGCTGAGCCGTATGCTAGGTAAGTCTTAAATCAAATTTAAGCGGGCTTAGGGTGAGCATAAAAGCGCCATAAGCCCACTAAGTTACTTATTAAAAATACCGTTTCCATAAGCACTGCCAATGGTGAAAAAACCAAGATGTTATGGACTATCCAACCAATCGTGCCAACAATCATCAGTATGCGTAAGGTAAAATCTTTGCCTTGGAATGAAGCATAAGTTTGCAGTAACGTTGCCGACAGCGCGATAAAGCTAACCCAGCTTTGCCAAGTAAATAGTACTGCGCTAATACTCAAAAGCATAAAAGCTATCATCACCCAGGTTTTGCGGGCAAAAATACAATAGCCATAACGTAGTGCTGCAATCAGCATTAAGCTTGCTGCACTAAAGTTATCGAGCAGCATAAAGTGCACAGATGTCAGTAAAACCGAGCTAAACAAACAAGCTAAAATTGCCTGCCTTTGTTTAAACTGAAATGAAGCCAAATCGAGTAATGTGGCAATGGCAACTAAGCACTGAGATAAAATAAACATAACGACTCCTGAAAAATCAGCAGTGTAATGTTCACTATTTTGCTGCGCCTTAACTTAAGTTAAGACGCCGTCTAATTCGCGATAAAGAAATCGCAGAGATCCCTAAATACATTGCAACCTCGTTTAAACTCAGTTGTTCAAGCCAATGCGGCTTTTGTTCTAGTAAATATTGGTAACGCTGCTCAGGGGTATTCAGTAATAAAAACGCTTCTTTTGCTTCTTTAAACAATAATTGCTGACAAATTAACTGATGTTTTATTGCTTGCCAGTCGGCACTATCAAGTAAAGCCAAAGGCACTTTAATGAGCTCAGCATCACGTATTACTTTTAGCTGATAAAGCGCTGGGGTTTTAGTTAACCAGTTACCATAAAGAAGTGCAAATTCATCTTGAAAGTAAAACTCTTTACACTTTTGCACACCCTGTGAGGATGCATGCAATGCCCCAAGCACCCCAGATATAATTAAGTAACCTGCATCTTGTTCGTCGCCTTGCTGCAATAAAACATCGCCTTTAGCGTAACGCTTTATGGCGCATTGCCCAGCAAGCTTGTTACGAAATTCACAGGCTAGTTGATGGTAACTATCACCAAGTGGAAGTAACTGGGTATCTGTCAAGGTTGCCAACCTTGCATTAGTAGTTCAGTAATTTGCTGGGCGTTAATCCCTTCTCGAGCCACAAAGCGCTCACCACACCAAAGCGGTGAAAAACCACTGTCGCCTTTAGCCTCTGCTTTTGCACGTAATGCGGTCATTGCAATCGACGCATACGGAAAAGGCGGCGCCTGCTCTGGCATCGCCCCTAATTCTTGCATCACTCTGTTGCGTATTCCTCGGGCCGGTCGGCCAGAGAATAAGGTTGTCAATTCTGTTGAGTCTGGCTCAGCCGTTTTTAACACTTCACGGTGTAAAGCACTTGTTGTCGCTTCTTCGCAAAGTAAATAAGCGCTCCCCACCTGCACAGCAGATACACCTAATGCTTGGTACTGAGCTACATCTTCAGCTGTACAAATTCCACCCGCTGCAATAACCGGTATTTCAAGCTCTACACACTCTCGCACTAATTGCGCTGTGGTTGGTTGCAGCGATAAATCCATCGATAAAAAATGGCCGCGGTGGCCGCCTGCTTCAATCCCTTGTGCAATAACCGCATCGGCACCATTTGCTTGTAACCAGCGCGCTTCATCTAACGTTGTGGCTGATGAAAGAACAGCCCCGCCCCACGCTTTAATCTGAGAAACAATCTCTTTACTTGGCAGACCAAAGTGAAAGCTCACAACGGCAGGCTTATAAGGCGCGATAATATCGATCACTTGCTGATTAATTGGCTGGCGCGAAGCGTTGCGGGTAAATTGTGAGGCATCGACAGCAAACTCATCAAAATAAGGCTCAAGTACATTATGCCATGAAGTTTGCTGAGCCAATGTATAGTCAGGTGTTTGATGACAAAAGAAATTAAGGTTATACGGCTTATCAGTATGCTGACTAATGTAATCAAGCTCTGAGGCAAGCTGCTCAGCCGAAAGCATAGCGCAGGGCAACGAACCAAGCCCCCCAGCTTCACACACAGCCACTGTCAGTTTGGCGTTTTGCACACCCGCCATCGGCGCTTGAATAATCGCAAGTTCGGTATTTAACACAGAATTTGTCATTACGTATTCCTTGTAAGTTTTGCAGCCTGTTGCAGTTTTTACAGAAAAAAGAGTGCCTAGCTAAAATCAAAACAAAATAAAATTCAACTAAATCAGATAGCTAGAGCAGCGAAAAATAGGTATTAGCCTTGCAAACCTTTTCCTACAATTTTGTAAGGAGATAATGATGACTGATACTGTTACTACAATCAATCCAGCCAATGAGCAAACCTTAAATACGTATAATTTATTGTCATTGCAACAAGCACAGAGTGAAGTTGACCAATGTCATCAAGCTTTTTTAAAGTGGCGCACCACATCCCATGAGCAGCGCGCTAAATTACTTAATCAACTTGCACAAGTAATTGAGTCTAATCAACAAGAATTAGCCCAATTGATGACCGATGAAATGGGCAAGTTATATCAACAAGGCCTACAAGAAGTTGAGCTTTGCGCTGCAATTTGTCGCTATACCGCAGAGCAAGGGCCACAAGTGCTTGCTGATGAAAGCCGTGATATGCAAGACGGCCGTGCAATTATTAGCTACCAACCAATCGGTGTCGTTTTAGGTATCCAACCTTGGAACTTCCCGCTTTATCAAGTCATTCGCTATGCTTGCGCGAATATCATGGCGGGTAATACCACGGTGCTAAAACATGCTGGTAATGTATTTGGCATGGCTGAAAAAATTGAGCAATTATTTACTCAAGCTGGCTTTGATGACTATTGCTTTAAAAACCTACTGATTGACGGCAAAACCGCAAGCAAACTTATTGAGCACTCAGCTATTCGTGGCGTGACATTTACTGGTAGCGACGAAACAGGCAAAAAAGTTGCTGAGCTTGCAGGTAAACAGGTTAAGAAAACCGTACTTGAGCTTGGCAGTAACGATGCCTATGTTGTACTTGATGATGCTGACTTAAATACCGCGATTACCGCATGTACACAAGGGCGCTTGATCAATAACGGGCAAACCTGTGTTGCAGCAAAACGCTTTATTGTTGTTGATGCTTTATACGATGATTTTAAAGCCTTAATTAAAGAGCAATTTGAACAAGTTGTTCTTGGTGATCCGAATGATGAAAAAACCACGCTCGGTCCAATGGCCCGTAAAGATTTACGCGATAAACTTCATCAGCAAGTGACTGATTCAGTAAATGCAGGTGCGAACATTGTTACCGGCGGTACAGTTGCTGAGCACACAGGCTTTTATTACACCCCGACTCTGCTTGAAAACATTAAACCGGGCATGCCCGCCTATGATGATGAATTATTTGGCCCTGTAGCATCGCTTATAAGGGCAAAAGATAATGATGAGGCTATGCAAATTGCTAATGACTCTCGCTATGGTCTTGGTGGCGGTATTTTCTCAAAAGACGAACAAGCAGCCATTGAGCTTGCAAAGCACCATTTTGATACCGGCATGGTTAATATTAATGGCTATGGTCTTGCGCAGCCGAACTTACCATTTGGTGGTGTAAAAGACAGTGGCTATGGCCGTGAACACGGCGGCTTTGGGCTACGTGAATTTGTTAATATCAAAACCATTATGATCAACGACTAACCACAAAAAAAGGGCTCGTTAGAGCCCTTTCTTATATCTAATTGTCCGCCCTGAATAAGATTATCACTTTTCAAACATTGGCACTTGCTGCTTAGACGCTGCTGGCATTTTTAACTCATCCACTGCTTTTTCTTTATCAATCTGCTCTTGTTGTTTTTGATTGTCAGAATCGGGGTTATAAACAAGCTCAGTAAGCAGTGCAAAATGATCTGAGCCATATTTTGCCAAACGCTCAATGCGCTTAACACTAAACTCATTACTATGAAAAAGGTGATCAAGCGGCCAGCGCATAAAGAAATAACTGGCATGAAACGTATTAAAAAAGCCTCTCCCTTTACGTGGGTCTAACAAACCACTGATACGCATAAACAAGCGGGTACTACGCGACCATGCAACATCATTTAGATCACCGGCAACGATACAAGGTCGCTGTCTGTTTTTAAGTGCTTTCGCTAAGATTATCAACTCAGTATCACGGGGTCGTGAACTGTCTTCTTCGGTTGGACTCGGAGGAGCAGGATGAATAAAGTGCCCTTGTACTTCTACACCATCTGCATCTTCAAACAAAATATGGATTGAGGGGATATCGCTTTCTATAAGCTCACAAACTTGCTGTTGTTTGATTTTAAACTTGCTGTACAAGTGCATGCCATAGCGATTATCTTTTGGGCAGTAGACACGATATGGGTACTCTTTTTCTAAACTGCTCAGTTTATTTTGCCAAGTTTGATCAGACTCTAACGTAATGAGGAAATCAGGTTGATGCGTTTTAACTAAACCAATGAGTTTGTCATATTCAGTGTTCGACATCAGTACATTTGCCGACATAATACGAATACTGTGCTTATCGCTTTTATTGCTTGAGGCAACTTCTTTGTTAGCTAGCCTTGTGTAAGGGTAAATCCAGCCAACTTGCAATAGCAGCACTAGAATACTAGCCACTGCACAACCAATAAAAAACAATGAGTGGGTGCTACTAATTAAATAACTTGCTGCTATTAGGCTAGCAAAGGCAAGGTAAACCACTTGTAAGCGTACAAAGTCACAACTACGAATTAAGTAATGTTGGGAGTATGAGAATGGCAATAAGGTAACTATCAGTAAAGCTAATACAACCGCCCCTAAAGTAATTATCATTAACTTCCCTCGTTATGTTTTTATTATCTTACAAGTCTAGCATTTACGTCTGAACAATATATTAAAATTAATAAAAAAGCCGCTAAGCGGCTTTTGACAGGATTAACGATGGCGAGTAACGATTGATAAAATCTCTCGCGTATCGTGTACTAGATGAATAAGGCGGTCATCGATTTCGATGGCAATAATCCCATTTCGGTCGCGACGTTTAATCACTCGCCCATGACGATATATATCACGATCAAGAATATCACCATGGTGATAACGCTTATACCAACCTGGTGGTAAGCCACCGCCATGCCCTACTTTTTTGTATAAACCGGGTGGTAAATCACGGTAGCTGTAACTGTCGTATCTATCGTAACGATCATGTCTGTCATGATGGTGATGTTTGTGGTGTTTTTTATGCTTTTTATGCTTTTTACGTTCGTGCTTATGTTCGTATCTATCATGGTCACGATCATGTTTCGCGTTTGCTTCCATAGGTATCAAACTCAAACCTAAAACGGCAACTGAGATAGTAAGTAATTTATTCATAATAGAGACCCTCAACGTTTGCTCTTGATAAAAAGCCTAACGTTTTAGCCTGAATCATAGATGAAGGGTTACAATTTAAAAACACAACTGTTTACATATCAACATATTAGAAAGCTAACCTTTACATTTCTTTAAACTTCTTTGGCACTATTTACGAAAAATCGAGTCTGAGTTACAGTTCCGTTTGGGGCGTCTGTCGTTATATTTGCAACATAAACAAACGCTTCCTCACTACATAATAAGGATAATTTATGAATCTACTAAAATGGTGTTTGGTCATTAGCATTACTGCACTAACGGGCTGTAGTGCCATGATGAGCCAATATGGCAATCAAAAAACGCAATCAAGCTCATTGGTTGAATACCTTTACCCAGACCAGCAAGACAGAGCAGCCCATCAAGCAACGATCCCAACTTTGAACTTACCTGCCACTGTAGGGATTGCCTTTATTCCTAACAAGTACAATGATGGCTTACACCACGGTGACGAAGTGGCACTGCTGAACAAAGTTAAAAAGCAGTTTATGCAATATGACTATATTGACCGCATTGAAGTGATCCCAAGCACATATTTAAAAGGCGGCGAAGGGTTTACTACATTAGAACAAGTATCACGATTATATGATGTGGATATTATGGCGCTTGTTTCTTACGACCAAGTATCGCAAAGCTTAGAAAATAACGCTGCTTTTTTATATCTAACGATTGTTGGTTTATATGTGATTCCGGGCAATGAAAACTCAGTACAAACCTTTGTAGATACCGCCGTATTTGACGTAAAAAGCCGAAAAATGCTGTTTCGTGCTCCAGGTATTCATAAAGCAGAGCAACGCAGCACAGCGATTGGCATCGATGAAGTCGCTAAAGAGCAATCGCTGGCAAGCTTTAATGGTGCCGTTGATGACATGATCACAAATCTAGATACTGAATTGGCGCAATTTAAAACCCGCGTTAAAGAAGAAAAAGTAGCTAATGTCACGCACAGAAATGGTACTGGCGGCAGTAGCTTATTCTGGTTAGTTGCAGTACTGGCAGGTTTTGCCGTACATCGCCGTAGCGCATAACAGACAAAGTTATTAATCGCGAAAGCTTTTACCCATCCTAAAAAGCAGTTACCCTTTGGTTTTTGTTGTACCTAACCAAAGGGTTTTCATGAAGTTGTCGATACTCTCAGTGCTTGTGAGCACCTCATTATTTAACCATCAAGCTTTCGCTAATAATGAGCTAGAACATATTACAACAACCGCCTCGCGCAGCGAAGTGTTGGCAGATCCATTGCCAGTTGTGGTCAGCAGTATTTCACAAAAGCAGCTGGCGCTTATCGCTCCTACTCATATTGAACAAGCCCTTAAGCAAGTGGCCGGTGCTAATCTTCAACACGGTAATGGCCAAGAGTATTTGCCCGCTCTACGTTCACCTGTACTTTCTGGTGCTGGTGCCTGCGGCGGCTTACTTACCGCTGAAGATGGTATTCCACTTCGCGCAGCTGGTTTTTGCAACATCAATGAATTATTCGAAGCCCACACTGAAATGGCTGAACGTATCGAAGTGCTGAAAGGCCCGGGCTCTGCCCTTTATGGTTCAAATGCAGTGCATGGTGTAGTCAACGTGATCACGCCAGATACAACCTATGATCACAACCAACTTGGTTTTGATTACGGCTCGTTTGGCTACACTCGCTACAAACTTGGTGCGGGGCGTGACTTTGGCCAGCAAGGTTTAGGCATTAATGCCACGATCACCCGAGATACAGGTTATCGTGATGACGAAAGTGTTGATCAAGAAAAGCTATCACTGCGTCACCGTTTTGATGGCGAAAAACTAAGTGTAAATACAGGCCTGACTTACACCCACTTAGATCAACAAACGGCTAGCTACATCGAAGGCTTTGAAAGCTATAAGGATGAGCAAATAGCTCAGTCTAATTTTGATCCTGATGCATTTCGTAAAGCCCGCTCTTTGCGTGTTTGGTCAAAGCTAAATTGGACACAAGGTGAGGCTAACAGCTTTACCCTAACGCCTTATATCCGCGACCAAAACATGACCTTCTTTAAGCATTTTTTACCGGGTACTCCCCTTGAAGAAAATGCTCAGCAAGGTGTTGGCCTTCAATCAAGCTGGCAGCATAAGTTAACAGGTTCTAGCCTCTTAACAGTTGGCTTTGATGGTGAGCTTACAGATGCTGATTTTTTACAATATCAGGATAGCCCAACTGAAGGCTCAGCGTTTTTAGTCGCCACCGTGCCACAAGGCAAACATTATGATTATCAAGTAACTAGCACCCTATTAGCACCGTTTGTGAATCTTGATTGGCAACTTGATGAGTTACTTATCAGCCTTGGGGGTCGATACGAGCGTATGCGTTATGACTACGACAACCATATGTTGGCTGGTCGTACAAAAGAAGATGGTACTGCATGCGCAATGGGCGGATGTCGCTATTCTCGACCAGAAAGCGGTGTAAATCGCTTTACTAACTTTTCGCCTAAGCTTGGATTAAGCTATCAATATGCTGATAACCAGTTTATCTACGCCAATGCTTCAGAAGGTTATCGAGCACCGCAAGCGGCAGAGCTTTATCAGTTACAACGCGAACAAAATGTCGCAGATCTGAAATCTGAAACAGCTAAAAACCTAGAGCTTGGTATAAAAGGTCAACAAGCACAGCTGCATTATGTAGTTAGCATTTATGCGATGAATAAAAAGAACACGATTTTCCGCGACAGTGATTTTTATTACGTCAATGATGGCCAAACCCAGCATCGTGGTGTTGAGCTTGAGTTAGCCTATGCCATTACGCCAAGCTTATCGATGCAGTTAGCCGCGAGCCACGCCAAGCATACATACAGTTATGATCAATTGCTCAGCGGGGTTAATATCAATGGTAATCTCATTGATACTGCACCACGTAACATCGCTAACTTACAGCTACTTTGGCAAGCAAACGACATAACGCGTGTTGGTCTTGAGCTACATACCACCAGCAGCTACTTCACTGATCCTAAAAACCAGCATAGCTACGAAGGTCACTCATTAGTAAATTTAAGAGCGGCGTGGCAGCTATCAGCTAACTTTACTGTGACTGCACGAATAAACAATTTAACCGACGAACGTTATGCAGAGCGCGCTGACTACACAACATTTAGTGGCGACCGCTACTTTCCGGGTAGACCGCGCAACGCCATGTTATCAGCAAGTTATCAGTTTTAAGTAACCGCATTATTTGGTGAGCTATCTCATAGTTCACCCACGCTGTTTAGTGTTTTGGTATGATAAATGTACCTATTGCTATAGTTTCTAAACAGCGTGTCATCTTCTCAAAATCTAATTCGTAACCTTCTTTTAGTGCTGGGCATTTTTCTTATTGCAGCCAGTTTGCGAGCCCCTATCACTGGTATTGCACCGGTGCTTGAACAGATCATTGATCAATTTAAGTTAAATGCATCACAAGCAGGCATGTTGACGACTTTACCTTTAATTGCATTTGCTATTGCTTCACCTATGGCAGCAAGCCTCGCTAAAAAATGCGGCCTTGAATTATCACTGTTTATTGCCCTTGTATTAATAGGCATTGGGGTTGTGTCTCGTGTTATTGATTCTGCCACAGTACTATTTATTGGTACTGCAGTGATTGGTGTCGGTATCGCGATTGGCAATGTGTTGTTACCAAGTTTGATAAAACGTGACTTTCCACACAAAGTCGCTGTGATGACGTCTAGTTATGTTTTAGCGATGGGCATATTTGGTGGCAGCTATTCAGCACTCATCATTCCGCTGGCTGAGTATAAAGAACTTGGCTGGCAATTGGCGCTTGCCAGTTATGCCTTATTGGTTGTGCTGGCTATTGTGGTGTGGTTACCACAACTTAAGCAACATACCATGCCAAAACAGGCACATGTGTCGAACAATACACAAAGCAAAATTTGGCATTCTGCACTTGCTTGGCAAATTACGTTATTGCTTGGCTTTAACTCATTTTTCACTTATATCATGTTAGGTTGGCTACCCAGCATTTTAATAGAAGGCGGCCACAGTGCGCAGCACGCCGGAGCTTTGCAAGGCGCCTTTCAAGTAGCCTCAGCGCTACCAGGTATTGTGCTTATTCCACTACTTGCCAAATTAAAAGATCAACGCATCTTAACCCTAAGCCTGGCATTACTTGGCGCGCTTTGTTCTGTTGGGTTATTAGTTGCGCCTAGTTTTGCGATGCTTTGGTCAGTCACCTTAGGTTTTTGCTCAGGTGCCTGTTTTATATTGGGCTTATCATTTGTAAGCCTGCGCACTCATGACTCAATGCAAGCGGCAGCGTTATCGGGTATGGCACAATGTATCGGGTATTTATTGGCTGCAACAGGCCCTATTATTGCGGGCGCCTTACATAGTTATTTTAATAACTGGGCAGGAGCACTTTGGCTGTGTATTGCATCTAGCCTGTTATGTGCTTTATTTGGTTACTTAAGTGGCCGAAATATCACTATCGACCAACAAGCAAAATAAAACCGCAGCTACTTAGGTGCGGTTTCAAAAGCGCTCATATTACTTAGGTTATCTAGCCAAGGTTTATGTGAGCGATACCAAATATGCGCTTTAGGAATAAGCTCATCAGCTTGCTCTACGGCGCCAATACGTAAGCCATAAATACGCTCACCTGTACCTACAGAAGTCGCATACAAGGCTGTACCACAGTTACCACAAAACCCTTGCGCACGCTGATTACCACTCTCAGCAATTTTTATATATTCTTTTGGCTCAGCACCTGTAAAAGTAACCCCATCTGGCACAGACACCACAACGGTACGAAAAGGCGCACCCGAGATAATTTGGCAGTCAGTGCAGTGACAGTTAATCACTTTATTTTCATCAACTTCTGCGTGGTAAGTGACTTCACCACAATGGCAACGGCCGGTAACCTTCATATTAAACTCCTTGTTGAGATGGCTGCTCTTTTACAGGGTAATGATTAGCCTGTTTCAAGCTTTGGAAATCATTAAAACGTACCCCATGCTGGGCCATAATAGGACGTATTTTTTTGCTTATCAATTGTCTAATATAAAAGGGCTGATTCGGCACAAAATGATGGATTGTATGGGTGCGGCCAAAATCAAAACAAAATAACTGAAACGGTAAAAACCAGCGGCTGGTGATCACATGCGTTTGCTCAAGCAAATTATTTACACCACCATAATAATGCATTGAAGATGTCACTAAGTTAAGAGAACTAGAACGAATAATATTAGGCACGATAAGTACCACCATTAAAAACTCGGCTCCCGCCAATAACTCAGCTCCCCAATCAGGCAATGTAAATGGCTGCACAAACTGCACAGCGTAATAAGCAATTACCCCATAAAGAATCGCAAAATATGCGGTTGCAATCGGAAAGCCTGCATTAAACACCCGTAAAAACTTAAAGCCATTAATTTCTTTACTAAATCGCTTGGTATTGATTAATAAACCTAGCAGACCATCAGTGATGACCAAGGCTCTCAAAAATGGCGATTTAATGCCATTGCCCACTAAACGCTCTTCTAAATCTTGCGACGTGCCGGATACTTTATGGTGATGTAAATGAATTTTTCTGCGATACCAAGGATTAACCGTATTGGGCCTCATAAGCCACACGGTTAACATCATAAAGTTATGTATAAAAGGACGATTACTAAAATACTGCTTATGGATAAGGTCATGCTCAAGCTCATGCGATACCGAGGTAATAAAGGCAGCCAGAATAATACACAGCCACGAGGGAATAATCGCTAAGTAATAAAGTGTCGCAACACCAATTAGTGAGCACAACGACACCAGCAGAATAATCATAGCAAGTGTATTTTGCTGGTTTAATATAGGGAAACGCGCTCTAAGCGATTGCTCCTCAGCCTTAATGGCTGTAACAATCGCCTTTATATTTTGCTTTGCGGTTAATTCTGACATCACAAGCTTTGCTAACTGATTGATGTCAAAATCATACCTTAATTAACTACTGCTCTCGAGAAAATTGCGTTAAAAATGGCACTACATCATTTGCTGGCAATGGCTTAGAAAAGTAATATCCTTGGATATAATCACAACCTGCTTCGGTTAGTACAGCCAATTGCTCGCGCTCTTCAACCCCTTCTGCAACGACTTTAATACCCAATACACGACTCATTTGAATAATCGATTTCACCAACGCTTCGTCGCCTAAATCAACATGTACTTCATCAATAAATGACTTATCAAGTTTAAGTACATCGACCGGAAAACGGCGCAAGTAGCTAAGAGATGAATAACCCGTACCAAAATCATCTAGCGAAATTAAACACCCAGCTTGCTTCAACTGCTTTAACACATCGAGATGATTGGTATTTTCTGGCGCTAAAACACTTTCGGTTAATTCAAATGAAATTTGTGATGGCTTAACCCCTTGTCCTTTAATAATCTCAAGCCATGCATTACGTTCAGGGTTAAACTCAGTAAATTCAAATAAAGAGCGGTTTACGTTAAAAACAAAGCTTTCATAACCTTGTGCTTCTAACGCCTTTATTTGCTGACAGGTTTTAATCAACACGAGTTCGCCGAGAGGAATAATCACCCGCGACTCTTCTGCAAGCGGAATAAACTCGGCTGGTGATACCCATTGCCCTTGGTTGTTCCATCGCACTAAACTTTCGAATTTAGCGACCGTGTTATTTTCAATATCAATAATAGGTTGAAAATACACATCAATTTCGTTGCTCTTCACGGCTTGTGTAAGCTGCTCAACCAACTGGTTATGTTTTTTGACCTTGTTATCCATTTCTTTACAGAAAAACAGGTACTCATCGCCTGTTTGTTTTGCATTCAAGGTAGCAAGCTCTGCTTGGCGTATTAAGCGACGGGCTATTTTTTCGATTTTTTCTTGTGAACTAACAGCGCCAGTTTGCTCAAATCGACTAATGCCCAGCGTAACTGACACCTGCTGACTAATGCCGCCAATAGAAACGGGCTCAACAAGTAACGCGGTAATTTGTTTACAAACATGTTCAAGTTCACTGACATGCTGATAAGTTTGTAAAATGGCAAAACTATCACCATCGATACGCGAAAAAGCAGACTCTTTAAAACTGCTATTTAGTCGCTCTGAAAGCTCACATAAAACCTTATCGCCAAAGGTTAAGCCGTAAACTGTGTTGATATCTTGAAACTTATCAACATCAAAGTAGATCACGGCTAAGTTAGTATTCTCATCATCTTGATACGACAAAGATGATAGCAATTGGCATAAGTACTCTTTGAAGTAAAAACGATTAGTTAAACCGGTGAGTTGATCGTGGTTAGCGTGAAAATAAATTTTCTGCTCAGCTTCTTTTTTCTCGGTGATATCCAAAATAAACGCCACATAACAATCTTCATCATTATTTTGCATTTTGGTTATCGATAAAAATTGCGTATACAACTTACCTTGTTTGGTTTTATTAGTGATTTCACCAGACCACTTACCCTCTGTATTGATTTGGTGCCACATTACTTTATAAAAATGCGGATCATACTTATTTGAGCTTAAAATTTTTGGATTTTGCCCTAAGACTTCATCCAACGAATAGCCCGTCATTTTCGTAAATGCGGTATTCGCATAAGTAATATGCACATTGTGGTCGCAAATAAAAATTGCTTCGTGGCTTTGCTCAATCAATTGGTTTGCAAAATCTAATTTAGCAATAAAACGGTCTTTTTCGATTTCACGCTGGATAAGACCAGTAAATAACGAGAAAAAAGACTCAATTTGCATCGCATCATTTATTTCGTGCTGAAATAGCGCGACAAGAATAGTATCGGTTTTGCCCGATATACTTTGTAAAGGCACACCCACATAGGCTTCGATACCCATATCAACGAGCATTTGATCATTAGGGAATAATTGCTGAACGCCCGAACTGAAACTAGAGATGCTACCACAGCTAACATCATTACAAGGCGTACAGCGGATATCGTAGCTGATGTTTTCAACAATTTCGTCATGCGCACACAAAGCTATAGTCGTTGCATGCAAAGTTGACTCATCGACTTGAGCTAAAAAAACATGAGAAGCACCAAGCACTTCTGATAAAGACAGGCATATTGCATTATAAAAGTTCTCACTTTTAAGATTTGAAATGCTTTCAACAATACGCTTTAAGTCGTATGTACCCACGCTAAGCTACCTTACCCGATAATGTGCACTAAGTGATTGACTTCACTTATACTTAAGACCATAAATTGTATTATAAGATGTATTCAAACACCATCGTACTCTAGTCTTAAATGATTAATTTTCAACCAAATAAACACACTTTTTTCAGGGTTATTTGTAGATTAAGCATAGTTTGAACTTTACCGCTTAGAAATAGAACAAAAGTGCTTTAATAGAGTTGAAGTTGGTACTTAGATTTGAGTTATAGGCTCTGGGTGATAGGCTTTAGGCTCTAGGCTCTAGGCTCTAGGCAAAATGTACCCGTATGAATGGCTTTAGCCATGAATTATATTTTCAGCATTGCTGGTTCGGCATTCATGGTTCGGCAGTAAACTACCTCCTACAATGCTTTTACGAATTGAATTGCTAAGGGTGGTTGCAAAAACCCAATAACCGCACCGCTCGGCTAAAAACTGACAGCTGATGGCTGAACTTTTAATTAACTCTGAATATAGAATTGAGTTGTAGGCTTAAGGCGCTAGGCTAAATGCACCCGTAGGAATGGCTTTAGCCATGAATTATATTTTTCAGCATTGCTGGTTCGGCATTCATGGTTCGGCAGTAAACTACCTCCTACAATGCTTTTACGAATTAAATTGCTGAGGGTGGTTTCATAACCCAACAACCGCAACGCTCGGCTAAAAACTGACAGCTGATGGTTGGTAGCTTTTTCAGGCATAAAAAAACCCCAGCAAAACTGCTGGGGTCATAAAAGTGGTACCAGTAGGCGGACTTTTACTTGCTTCAGTGCCACGCCCCGCGTGGCGCTCAAGTCCGCTAAAGACTTTTCAGGCATAAAAAAACCCCAGCAAAACTGCTGGGGTCATAAAAGTGGTACCAGTAGGCGGACTTGAACCGCCACGCCCGAAGGCAACGGATTTTGAATCCGTCATGTCTACCAATTCCATCATACTGGCTTCATTTTTCTTTAACCTTCTAAACACGAGAAGATAAAGAAAAACCACTTTAGAGCAAAAGCTTTTTTAACTGCTTTTGTCTCTATGCCAAGCATTATACAAAGAATGGGTAAGGCAGCAAGCGTTTTGTGCGGCGTCACTGAACAACCGCACAATAATTAAACAAGTTGTTAACTTTAGAGTTTTGGCATCATTCGCGAAACAATCGCCTGACAATCGATATCATGACTCAGGCAGCCGTACTGACTAAACCCTGCGCTACTTAAACGACTTTTTACAAACGCATCGGCAATAAGTGGCTCACCAAATTGTAATAGCGTTGCTGCTTGCCAAAGCAACGCGAGCTTTTCTATTATGCGCCGAGCATGCATTTCAAGGTTTGCGGTATCTGTAAGCATCTCTTTAAGCTCATCTAATTTTATTGCAAAATCAGGGTGCAAACTGCGTGCTTTTTCAAGCTCATTAATAAGCACCTCAAGTGATTCAGGCTCACGACTAAACACGCGTAAAAGATCAAGGCATTGCACATTACCTGAGCCTTCCCAGATAGAGTTTACCGGCGCTTCTTTGTAAAGTCGGCTGGTAATGTTGTCTTGTACATAACCCACGCCACCAATACATTCCATAGCCTCATAAGTGTGCTGCACTGCCCGCTTACAAATCCAATATTTACCAATTGCTGTGGCGCTGCGTATTAATGCCACTTCATTGCTATTATCTTGGTTATCAAGGGCATGGGCAATACGCATTGAAATGGCAAGTGCAGCTTCGGCCTCGATAGCTAAATCAGCGAGTACATTGAGCATGAGTAGCTGTTGATGCAAGTTTTTACCAAACACACTACGCCCAGCTGTATGCCAAATTGCTTCTTTTACTGCTTGTAACATCAGCGAGCTTGAACCCAGCATGCAGTCATAACGAGTTAAAGCGACCATTTGAATAATAGTGGCAATGCCTCGCCCCGGCTCACCGAGTAACCAACCATGTGCACCCCTGAATTCAATTTCAGAGCTCGCATTTGATTGATTACCTAATTTACTTTTTAAGCGCTGAATATACATGGCATTTTTCTCGCCAGTTTCGAGCCAGCGTGGCACTAAAAAGCAAGATAATTGCTTTTCATCGGTATTAGCGAGTACTAAAAAGGCGTCGCTCATGGGCGCTGAGCAAAACCATTTGTGGCCAGTTAAAGCATATAATTGCCCTGCACCACTTTCATTGATGGCGTCTGCTTTGGTGGTGTTCGCCCGAACATCAGAGCCGCCTTGTTTTTCGGTCATCGCCATACCTATGGTGACACCTTTTTTCTCGGTCCAAGGCTTATTGTCTGAATCGTAATGATTTGCCAGTATCTTAGGTAGCCACATAGCCGCTACATTTTCTTGACTTGCAATGGCAGGCACACTGGCAAACGTCATGGTTAATGGGCAACCTGAGCCCGGATCAGCATGATTGTGCAGCACCGCCATAACGGCTCTTACAACATGGCTACCGGCTTTCTTTTGCTGCCAAGGCAATGCGCAGTGCCCTTGCTCTATAGCATGCTGCATTAGCTGATGGTAACTTGGGTGATAATCAACTTGGTCTATGCGTTCACCAAAGCGGCTGTGAGTGGTTAATTCGGGTAAGTGTTTGTTTGCTAAGAATCCTGCTTGCAGTAATGCACCACCCACTTGCTCCCCAAACGCCGTTAAATGCGCAGTTCCCCATTGCCCAGCAAAACGATTTTGCCAATATTGAAGTACCGTGTCGGCCTCATAGGTGTTGTAGTTTTCAAGAGGTTTGGGTTGATTAAATACTTGGTGAGTTTCGCTTTGAGAAACGGCCATAATTGTGTGCTCATTTTTTATTATTTTCTCAACTATAGCAGGTCAGACCTGTTTGTCGACTTGCTAAACGGCCGTTAAGTATTTCTTGTTTGCGAAGGACTTTGCTAAACTACTGCGCAATTTAATTGGACGAGATTGTTTATGTCAGCTGAGTTTCCACGTGCCGGTTTCTGGCGCCGCTTTGCCTCTTTAATCTACGATACCTTGGTTATCATTGCTTTTGCGATGCTGACAACCGTACTGTATTTATTAGCTGTTCAAGGGCTAATTTCTTTAGACTTACTAAGTATTGGTGACGCTGAAGATGTATCTGCTTTCATTCAAAACTCGCCACTACTGTATGGCATTCGTAGTGCATTATTGGTAGTAGTGAGTGTTAGTTTCTTTAGCTATTTTTGGGCTAAGAGCGGCCAAACTATTGGTATGCGTGCATGGCGTTTGAAGGTGCAAACTCTCGATGGTCATTTAATTAGCTGGCATCAAGGTGCACTTAGAGCCATTACTGCACTATTAGGTTTAGGTAACTTAGTGGTGTTGGTCGATTTTAAAAATAAGCGAGCCTTACAAGATTACATCGCAAAAACTGAAGTGATCACCCTCACCAAAGAAGAAAATAAACGTATTTATCGCTCACTTGATTAAGCAACACATCAAGCACAAAAAAAGCGTGGCTCAAACCACGCTTTTTTTGTGCTTTTTAAACGAGCATTACACTCGTTTATTCAATAGGTAAGTTGCAAACCCTATAAACAGTAGGCTTGGTAACACAGCACCAACAACAGCTGGAATTTGGTAAACCATCACCACAGGACCAAATATCTCATTAGTTAAGTGGAAAGTAATACCGGTTATAACACCCATGATAATACGTGCGCCCATGGTTACTGTGCGAAGCGGGCCGAATATAAACGATAAAGCAACTAACAACATAACGGCAATAGATACAGGCTGCATGATCTTACGCCATAGCGCTAGCTCATAAGTGCTGGTGTCTTGCTCATTTTGCTGCAAATAACCTAAATATGACCAAAGCCCAGTAAACGACAGCGCTTCGGGCTTAACCGACACCACTCCTAATTTTTCGGCGGTCAGTTGCGAGTCGTAAAACTCTTCTTTGTGCTGCTCAGTACTGATCTGCTCTGGCGTGATCATGACTTTATTTACATCACGAAGTAACCAACCATCTTTACGGTTTATTGCCTCTTCTGCCTTGGTAATTTGAGTAAGTTGCAACGATTTATCAAAGTGATACATATGCACGCCACGTAAAGTGCCTTGCTGATCGACATCTTCAATATTAATAAAGTTGCTACCATCTTTCGCCCACACACCTTGCTTAGCATTAAATACATCACCACCATAAATCGCTTGGTTACGTATTTCTTTTGCTTTGAGCTGTGCTTCTGGGGCACCCCATTCACCTAGCGCCATCATACAAATTGCCATAAACATCGCGGTTTTCATGACTGATGCAATAATTTGCAGGCGTGACATACCCGCCGCTTGCATAACGACCAGCTCACTGTTTGAGGCCAATGCGCCTAAACCTGTTAAGCCACCAATCAAGGCTGCCATTGGGAAGAAAATAACTAAATCACCCGGCATGCTGTATAGGGTGTAAATCAGCGCAGTTGCAATATCATAGCTACCGCGGCCAACTGATTTTAACTGCTCAATAAACTTAATGAGGGTACTAATACCTACCAGCACCATTAAAGCAAAACCGGTTGTTTGAATTATGCTGCGACCTAAATACCAGTCGAGTGTTTTCATCATGCGTTTAACTCCCGCTTAGTCACAACTGCCTTTAACCATGCGCCGAGCGGACGACCTTTAATAATCAAGAAACCACCAATAAACAAGGCTGATAAATGGATCCACCACAAACCAATTGAAGGCGGAATTTTACCATCTTCAACAGCAAACTTAGCTGCATTTAATAAAATGAAGTACCCTAAATACAAGCTGATTGCAGGCACTAATTTAGCGAATTTACCTTGGCGCGGATTCACCACACTCAAAGGCACTGCAAGTAAAGTTAATAACGGAATTGAAAGCGGAATAGCTAAACGCCACTGCCACTGTGCAATAGCTTCAGAGGTTTTCATTTTGAATAAATCAAACGTTGGTATAGCTTCTAATTTACGACGCTGGTGCTCTATTTCTTGATCTTGGATTTGTACACTGTAACCATCGAACTCTGTTAGGTTTAACGCAGCAGACTCGCCATCTGTTTCATAGCGCTTACCATCGTTAAGAACAAGTTGCTGCTCACCGTTATCTTGCTCAATCACCACACCACGCTCTGCATATACTAAACGGGCTAAGTCACCTTTTTCACGATCTGGTAACTGCGCAACAAATACCTTGTGTAGCTCTTTACCGCTATTTTCGATGTTGTGAATGAAGACTACGGCTTTCTCATTACCCGTTTGCTGAAAACGCCCTGCACGTAATGCCGATAAGCCGGCATCAGCTTTGGCTTGCTCTTTTAATTGATATTCTTGTTCACTGGCCCACGGCGCAACATAAAGAGTAAGCGCACCGGCTAAAATAGCCATCGCAGTACTTGAGATAAGCGTGACACGAACCACATACCACTCACTAACACCACAGGCTTTGAAAACAGTCATTTCGCTGTCTGCATAAATGCGACTGTATGCCAAAATAATCCCTAAGAAGATACTCAAAGGTAAGATAAGTGAAGCAAGTTGAGGAAGTTTTAGTGCAATCATCGAAAGCACAAGTTTAGCTGGAAGACCCCCTTCAGAGGCGTCTCCTAAAATAACAACAAACTTTTGAGACACAAAAATAGTCATCAAAGTTAAAAATACGGCGACCTGCGACTTGAAGACTTCAGTGGTCAAATAACGAAAAATTAGCAATGCTCGCCCCTGTTAAACATCGAGTTTCACTGGAATAGTAAGGAATTTTGAGTAAACTAGTTATTTTACTCACTTTATTATATGCCATCAAAGTTAAATATCATACCTAGCAAGAACATATAATCTTGCATAAATGGTGCAGATGGCGTCTATTATGTGATATTGATATTCACATTAAGATAAAGTTCAAAAACACATAAATAGAGTCATAGTTTATGTACTAAGATTAGTGCTATTAAACTAAAAAATGTAAGAAAGGACTCGAAAAAGAATTTCTTACCCTTATAAACTAAGGTTATACGACTCAATATCAGGAGTAACAATGGAATTTAGCGTAAAAAGTGGTAGTCCAGAAAAGCAACGTAGCGCATGTATTGTAGTAGGCGTTTATGAGCCACGTCGTTTATCCCCCATTGGTGAACAATTAGATAAAATCAGTGACGGTTATATCTCTAACTTACTGCGTCGTGGTGACCTTGAAGGTAAACCAGGCCAAGTATTGCTATTGCATCATGTGCCTAATGTACTGAGCGAGCGTGTACTACTAGTAGGTTGTGGTAAAGAGCGTGAGCTTGATGACAAACAATATAAACAAATCATCTCAAAAACGATTAACACGCTAAACGAAACCGGTTCGATGGAAGCGGTATGCTTTTTAACTGAGCAACACGTTAAAAGCCGTGACACTTATTGGAAAGTACGCCAAGCAGTTGAAACAACTCAAGACTGCTTGTACACCTTCAATCAACTGAAAAGCAAAAAGAGCGACCCACGTCGCCCACTACGCAAAATTGTTTTCAACGTACCAACGCGTCGCGAGTTAACCATTGGCGAAAGTGCAATTGAGCATGGCTTAGCCATCGCTGCAGGTAGCAAGTTATGTAAAGACGTTGCTAACATGCCGCCAAATATCTGTAACCCAGCTTATTTAGGTGAACAAGCACAAGAAATTGCTGATAACTTCGATAATGTAAGCGTTGATATTATTGGCGAAGAAAAAATGACAGAGCTGGGCATGAATTCATACCTAGCGGTTGGCCGTGGTAGTGCTAATGAATCGGTTATGTCGGTGATCAACTATCAAGGTGGCGACAAAGACCAAGCGCCAATCGTGTTAGTGGGTAAAGGCTTAACCTTTGACTCAGGTGGTATTTCAATCAAGCCAGGCGAAGCCATGGATGAAATGAAATACGACATGGGTGGTGCAGCAGGTGTTATTGGCACTATGCGCGCTTTAGTGCAAATGCAATTACCAATTAACGTTGTCGGTGTTTTAGCGGGTTGTGAAAACATGCCAGGCTCAAACGCTTATCGCCCGGGTGATATCTTAACAACCATGTCAGGTCAAACAGTTGAAGTATTAAATACCGACGCTGAAGGCCGTTTAGTACTGTGTGATGCACTCACTTATGTTGAGCGCTTTGAACCTGATACCGTTGTCGATGTAGCAACACTGACAGGTGCATGTATTATCGCGCTGGGTTCACATGCCACAGGTTTACTATCAAACCACAACCCACTTGCTCACGACCTACTAAAAGCGTCTGAGCAAAGTGGCGACCGCGCATGGCAGTTACCTTTATGGGATGACTATCAAGAGCAACTTGAAAGCCCATTCGCTGATTTCACCAACTTAGGTGGCCGTGCCGCAGGTACGATTACAGCGGCATGCTTCTTATCTAAATTCACCAAAAAATATAACTGGGCGCATTTAGATATCGCAGGTACAGCATGGCGCAGCGGCGGTAAAAACAAAGGCGCAACTGGTCGTCCGGTGCCTATGTTGACTCAGTATTTACTGAACCGCGCAGGCGTGAGTGAAGCAAGTCACGATTAAGCCTTACCGTAAGCTTAAAACTAACCCTAAATAAGGCGCCAAATGGCGCCTTATTAATTGAAGCAATTCGCGTTCTATGTCAAAATCCCTGCTTTGATCTGTGTATCTGTGGGGACGAAAGTCACTATGAATATGAACGCACAATTTTACGTTCTAAAACAAGATGATAGTGCCCACCAAACGGCTGGCGCAGTTTTCGATCTGGCAGCTAAAATTGCTGCGGATCAGTATCGTCTAGGTCATCGCGTATTTATTTACGCTGATAACACCGACACGGCCCACACAATTGACGACATCATTTGGTCTTTTGAACCAGATAGTTTTGTACCTCACAACTTACAAGGTGAAGGCCCTAAAGGTGGCGCACCAGTTGAAATTGGTATGACTCCACCTGTCGGCAACAGAAAAATATTAATCAACTTAGCTGAACACCTACCGGATTTTATTCGCCGTTTTCAGCAGGTTTATGATTTCGTACCCGTTGAGCCAAATGCTAAACAAGCCGCCCGTGAGCGGTTTAAAAAGCTTCGCCAACTGGGCGCCCATATTGCAACGCAAGAAATTGACATTTAAGCATTTATTTAAGGTTCTGTGTAATGGATAAAACCTATAATCCGCAAGATATTGAACAGTCTTTATACCAAGACTGGGAAGAAAATGGCTACTTTAAACCGTCTGGCCAAGGTGACGCATACTCAATTATGATCCCGCCACCAAACGTCACGGGTAGCTTACACATGGGCCACGCGTTCCAAGATACCATCATGGATACGCTAACGCGTTTAAAGCGTATGCAAGGCAACAACACTTTATGGCAAGTAGGTACTGACCACGCAGGTATCGCAACGCAAATGCTTGTTGAGCGTAAGCTTGCTGCTGAAGAAGGTAAAACACGTCACGACCTAGGCCGTGAAGCATTTATCGATAAAATTTGGGAGTGGAAAAACCACTCTGGCGGCACGATCACTAAACAATTACGTCGTTTAGGTGCTTCTGTAGATTGGGACCGTGAGCGTTTCACTATGGACGAAGGCCTTTCTGAAGCGGTTAAAGAAGTATTCGTACGTCTTCACAAAGAAGATTTAATCTACCGTGGTAAGCGCCTAGTTAACTGGGATCCTAAACTACATACTGCTATTTCTGATCTTGAAGTTGAAAACAAAGACAAACAAGGTCACATGTGGAACCTACGTTACCCACTTGCTGATGGCGTAAAAACCAAAGATGGTAAAGACTACATCATTGTTGCGACAACACGTCCTGAAACAATGCTAGGTGATTCAGGTGTTGCTGTTAACCCTGATGATGAGCGTTACCAAGATCTGATCGGTAAAGAAATTTTACTGCCTATCGTAAACCGTCGTATTCCAATTGTTGCCGATGAACATGCAGACATGGAAAAAGGCACAGGTTGTGTGAAAATCACGCCTGCCCACGACTTTAACGATAACGAAGTAGGTAAACGTCACCAACTACCAATGATCAACATCTTCAATAAAGATGCAGCGGTATTAAGCGAAGGCGAAAGCTACACATTCGACGGTAAAGAGCTTGAATTAGATGCGCCAATTCCTGAGCGCCTACATGGCCTTGACCGCTTTGATGCACGTAAAGCGATTGTGAGCGAATTTGAAGAACTTGGTCTATTAGAAAAAATTGAAGATCACAGCCTAACTGTACCTTACGGTGACCGTTCTGGCGTAGTGATTGAGCCACTTCTTACTGATCAGTGGTACGTGCGCGTAGCACCACTTGCAGAGCCTGCAAAAGAAGCCGTTAAAAATGGCGACATTCAATTTGTACCTCAACAATACGAGAACATGTACTTCTCGTGGATGAACGACGTACAAGACTGGTGTATTTCACGTCAGCTTTGGTGGGGTCACCGCATCCCTGCTTGGTACGACAACGAAGGCAACGTATACGTTGGTCGTGACGAAGCTGAAGTACGCCGCGATAACAACCTTGCTGATGATGTTGCACTTAAGCAAGACGAAGACGTTTTAGATACCTGGTTCTCATCTGCGCTTTGGACTTTCTCAACGCAAGGCTGGCCTGCAAACACTGATGATTTAAAAACGTTCCACCCGTCTGACGTATTGGTAACAGGTTTCGACATCATCTTCTTCTGGGTTGCTCGTATGATCATGATGACCATGCACTTCATCAAAGATGAAGACGGCAAGCCACAAGTACCATTTAAAACCGTTTACGTAACTGGCCTTATCCGCGATGAAAACGGCGATAAGATGTCTAAATCGAAAGGTAACGTACTTGATCCTATCGACATGATTGACGGTATCGATCTTGAAAGCCTAGTTGAAAAGCGCACTGGTAACATGATGCAGCCACAACTAGCGAAGAAGATTGAGAAGAACACTCGTAAAACATTCGAAAACGGTATTGAAGCACACGGTACAGACGCACTGCGTTTCACCCTTGCAGCAATGGCTTCAACAGGTCGTGATATCAACTGGGATATGAACCGTCTTGAAGGTTACCGTAACTTCTGTAACAAACTATGGAACGCAAGTCGTTACGTATTAATGAATACAGAACAGCAAGACTGTGGTTTCGCTACAGATGCTGAGAAACAGTATTCTCTTGCTGATCGTTGGGTTTTAGGCCAGTTTGAAGCAACTGTTAAAACCTATACTGAGCATCTAGAAAACTACCGTTTTGACCTAGCTGCAAACACCATTTATGAGTTCACTTGGAACCAATTCTGTGACTGGTACCTAGAACTGACTAAACCAGTATTGTTTAAAGGTAACGAAGCACAGCAACGTGGCACTCGTCATACCCTAATCACGGTATTAGAAAGCCTACTTCGCTTAATGCACCCGTTAATGCCATACATCACAGAAACGATTTGGCAACGCGTGGCACCACTTGCAGGCATCGAAACTGCGGGCACTAGCATCATGGTTCAAGGTTTCCCTGTTTACAATGAAGCAAATGTTGATAGCCAAGCGATGGACGACCTAGAATGGGTTAAACAATTCATTCTTGCTATTCGTAACATCCGTGGTGAAATGGATATCAGCCCAAGCAAACCATTATCGGTATTGCTCGCTAATGCGTCTGACGAAGACAAGCGTCGCTTAACGGAAAACGAAGCTTTCTTAGCGTCTCTTGCTAAGCTTGAAGAGTTCACGTTACTTGATAACAAAGACGAAGCACCTGCGTGTGCAACATCGTATGTTGGTAACCTTGAGATCATGATCCCAATGGCTGGCCTAATCGATGTTGAAGCTGAATTAGCTCGTATCGCGAAGCAGCTTGAAAAAGCAGAGAAAGGCTTAGCTCAAGTTAATAACAAATTAGCTAACGAGAAGTTCGTAAATAACGCGCCAGAAGCTGTACTTGCTAAAGAGCATGCTAAGCTGGCTGAGTTTACAGATGCGAAAGACAAACTATTAGCGCAAAAAGCGAAAATCGAAAGTCTATAACAGCATATATAAAGCGCGATTTATTCGCGCTTACAAAAAAGCCGCGCTATAACAATGTTATAGCGCGGCTTTTTAATGCTCTGTAGCAGCGACTTTACGTCGCGTCAAAATTAAAATTTGTAGTTGTACTGAGCACCAATTAGAACTGCGTGACCTTTTGATTCATATTCCCATGAAACATCTTGGCCTAAAGAAGCCGCTAGGCTGTCTTTTTCAGAGAAGTTTTGTGTTTTACCACGAAGGATACTTACACCTAAGTCAACATTTGAGTTTTCGCTGAATGCGTAGTTACCACCAAACGAGAACCAGAAACGATCTGTATCAGGGATAGAGATTGAAAGGTGTGATTGGTCTGCTGGTGACTCATCGTATGCAATACCTGCACGAAGTAAAAGTGCATCGCTGTACTGGTAGTCAGTACCGATAGAGTAACGCATTGAATCTGAGAAGTTCTCTTCTTTAGAGAATACAGGCGTTTCAAGGCTTGGTGTATAAGCTTCTAATTTTTGGAAGCTGTCCCAACCAGTCCATAAGATGCTGTAGTGTACGCCTAGCTTCTTATCAAGTTGATGTGAACCAGAAAATTCAGCAATTGCTGGTAAAGTCAGTTTTAACTCACCCGGTACTGTAGTACCTGCTAAACCGCCAACTGCAGCTGGAAGTTGGTTTGAGTACTCGCCTTCAAAGTCGATATCTGTTTCACTGCGGTAGTTAAAACCAAAACGGTTGTTTTCGTCTAACTGATACATCGCACCAATGTTCCAACCAAAGCCGTAGTCGTCACCTTCAAGGTGAGCAATTTGCGTGCTAGCTGGTAAACCAAATGGGTTGGTACCTGCATTACGAACAACTTTTGCATCAGCATAAACATAGTTTAAACCAAGACCTAAGCTGAACTGTTCGTTGATTTTATATGAAGCGCTAGCATTCATGTTAACTGTTACGATTTCAGTTTCACCAGCAATAGAGCCTGCCGCGTAGTCATCTTTAAACTCAGTTGAAAGACCGAAGTTTGAAAAAGCACCAAAGCCTAAAGACACTTTATCGTTTAAAGGCATTGTGAAGTAACCTGCAGGGATAAATGCAGATGGTGCAATGCTATCGTCATCGATAGAGCTTTCATCTAAGCCGTATGCAGCACTTTCGCCTTTTAAGCTTACATCTGGAATGACAGCAATACCTGCTACTGAGATTTGCTTGTCTTTGAATAAAGACATAAGTGCAGGGTTACGAGCAACAACTGATGCGTCATCTGCAACAGCTGCTTCACCAGCGTATGCGCGACCTAAACCTGAAACGTTTTGCTCTGCTAATTGGAAAGCTGCAGCGAAGCTGTCAGCAGAAACAACAGCAAGTGATGCTGCAATTAGTGTTTTAGTGAACTTCATAAATCTGTGTCCTCTTGCAAACTTGTGCGAAAGCTAATCCAACAATGAGGGCAACCTATTAGTTAAGCATAAAAGATTAGCGCTGTATGTTGGTATTAGATGTTTTATTCTAATGATTACAAACTTTCGAACATTACCTTAATTAAGATCAAAAAACTGTAATTTTTCGTTAGAAATAGGTAAAAAACCCGCATTTTAACAACAAGATAACAACTTATTAAAACTCATCAGAGCTCTGATTACAAAAACAACAAACGGTAGTAATTATCATTTGCATTGACATCTATTTCTTGTCCCTTTAGACTAAAAATAAAGGTTTTACTGTTGAGTTTGAGTATGGAAATCGCATTGATTATTGCGGCACTGATGTTATGTGGTGTGAGTGTTCATTATTTTTGTAAAGCAAACTATTGCGCGTGCACTAAAGCGGGTGATTGCGATAACCCAGTCAATCACTATTGGCTAGGCGCCATGCTGAGTGCTGTTTTATCACTACTGTTATGTTGTGTGGCCTTACATGTAGAAAAAGGCACATTGCTGTGGTTGGTATTAATGACGAGTTGTTTTAGTGGTGCATTTATATCAGCAAAACGCAGTGCCAAAAAACGCTGTGTTAAGTCTAAACAAGCAGATGCTCTTTTAACAAACGAGCCAAATTAAGCTGATAATCTAGAGGCTTAATACTCGCAATAATTTTTAGTTCTTTTTCTACGCTTAAATCGACATCTTTGGCAGTAATATGATGCTTATGCTTGGCATTATAGAAGATCTTTATTTTCGGCTTAATTGGGTTTTCGTGGTTACCTTCCATCACTAACGCCAAGCGCTCATTATTCAACTTAACAATCGTTCCAACAGGGTGCACCCCTAGGCATTTAATAAAGCGTTGCACCAACTCAGAGTCAAACAATTGCTTATTGGCAAGTAAATAACGCAGCGCTGAGATTGGCTCTTCACCCATTTGATGAGGCCTGTCTGCAGTCATTGCATCATAAACATCGACGATTGCCATCATACGGGCTGCACGGCTCAGCTTTTCAGCTGCAATACCGCGAGGGTAACCTGTACCATCTAAACGCTCATGGTGATTCACTATCATATCGAGCATTAACGGCGTAATGCCCTTCTCACCTTTCACTAAACCTAAACTCTGCGCCACATGCTTTTTAACAACTTGCATTTCGTTGTCGTTCAAGGCACTTGGTTTAGACAATACACCTTGTGGCATTTTCGCCTGACCGATATCGTGCATCAATGCACCCATTGCCAGCTCTTTAATTGTCTTTTCTTTGTAACCTAGGTACTTAGCAAACACACTCACCAAAATAGCGGTGTTGATCATGTGCCGCCAGTTATAAATATGTTTATCTTTAAGGCGAGTTAAAATAGTTAAGGCATTGTGATTACGAAATACCGAGCTGACTATATCAACGGCGATATCATCAAGCACAGCTACATTCATCTTTAAACCCGATGTGATATCTGAGTAGAAACCTTGCAATTTTCGGCTGTGCTGCTCGTAATGCACGCTGGCTTTTAAAAACTCTTGTTGAACCGTGATCCCTTGCGGTGCTTCGTTAGCTGCAGGCTTTTGTTCAACCTTAGGTTTAGCTGGTTCAGGCTTTGGTTGGTATTTTTTAGGGGGTGCAACATCGCTTTGTGTAAAGTCGATGAGTAGCTCTTCAACCCCCTCAGAGATCAGGCGTTGAATAATCGTTTTATCACGCACTAAACCACGTGTTTTGATTTTAATACTATTTACATGCTCTTGTTGCTTACTGACACTGTCAACAAACATCCCTGGTACAAGTTCGGCAATGGGTAAGGTAATAAGCATATGTGAGCTTAGCGCATAAAAACATCGAGTTTTTTATTATCGCTAATTGATTACAAATGTCTATAGATTGGGTAGCGAATACGAAATAGGTATGAGTTAAAGTTAGAAAGGGGAAAGTTTCTAGGGGAAAGTTAAAAGAGTAAAGTTAGAAAGTAGCAACTCGCTAACTTTATCCCTGAAAGCTGACGGCTGATAGCTGACAGCTCTCTAGCTGTTTATTCCTGAAAGTAAGTACCCCAGCCGTCGTATTCAACGTCTGTTTGCTGAGCAAGCGCTTCTAGCTTGTCTACGTCTTCCATAATCGCTTCTACTTCAAGTTCACACTCAACAACCACGTCAAAGCTCCACACTTTCTCGCCGTCTTCTAGCTCAAGTTCTGCAGGTTCTTCAACATCGTAACCTAGTTTAAAAGCGGCTAAAGCGGCTTGCTCTAACTTTTCAAAATTTTCGCTAACAAAGTGGTGTTCCACTTCATAAAGTACTTCAGGATCTGAGCCATCTTCAAGTAATGAAGTAACGATGTCTTCAGTAATTTCGCGCCAATTTTCCATTATTTGTTTCTCACTTGAGCATCTAATTCAGTTATTTTAGCAGCCATAATCTGATGAACATGTGAAGCATGGTCACGAGCAGATACGTCTTTATCAAGATAAATCGGCGCTAACATTTCGAGGTAAATTGTACCATTATCCCAGCGATTTAGCTTAATAGTTTTGTGCGTTGTACTCATACAAACTGGCACAACTGGCACATCAGCACTCATTGCTGTGTGAAATGCCCCTGTTTTAAAAGGTAATAAACCACGACCATAGCTTCGTGTGCCCTCAGGAAACATCCAAACAGATAGACCTTTTTGTTTTATTTTCTCAGCTGATTTAGAAATTGTGCCTGCTGCTTTTGAACGGTTAGCGCGGTCAATTAAGATATTGCCCGATAACCAATACAACTGACCAAAAAATGGGATCCATTTAAGGCTTTTTTTACCTAGGCTTACGCAGTTCTCTGGCACCATGGCAGGTAAAGTGAATAGGTCATAGTTATTTTGATGATTTGCTACATAGACAGCAGGACCAATATTTTTTGGAGTCTCGTGATATTTAAGCTCTAGTTTGACACCTAAAATTTTAGCTACCTTGCAAAACCAACCCGAAATAATATGCACGTTATTAGTATGAAACGGCTTCACTATGCATAAAAGCAGCCCAAAAACACAGCTTAAAATAATAAATAAAGCCATGAAAATTATGCGAAAAATAGCTAACAAACGAATTCTCCTCGTACTAATCAGCGCGCATTATAACGTGAAAAATACCATTTCCATAGCTTTAAGCGCACATGTGTACGCTTAAAATTTCATAACGTTTTAACAATAAAAAGGCCTGCAATTGCAGGCCTCTGGTTTTTACTCTGTTACTTCGCTTGGCGACTCATCACTATCATCTGTTTGAGTCACTTCGACTACAGCCTCATCAACACGCTGCAAGCCACGGGGTAATTTATTACCTCGTCTACCACGTTCACCATGATAATGCTCAAGGTCAGCCGGTTTAAGTGTCAGTTTTCGTTTACCTGCATGCAGGGTTACGCTACTGCCCGCAGGCACCACAGCCAGTACTTTTACAAACTCTTCTCGGGCTTGTACTTTCGCACTTGGGATAGAAATAATCTTATTTCCTTTACCCTTACTAAGCTTAGGTAAATCACGCAGTGGGAATAACAACATGCGGCCTTCGTTAGAAATTGCCATACAGTAATCTGTTGCTACATCAGTTACTCTAATTGGCGCGAGTAATTCACCGCCTTTAGGAACACTGACCAGCGCTTTACCGTTTTTGTTCTTACTCACCAGGTCTTTAAAGTCACTTATAAAACCATAACCTGCATCTGAGGCCATTAACAACACTTGGTTGTCTTCTGCCATCACCACATGCTCAAAGTTGGCTCCTGCGCTTAAGTTAAAGCGGCCTGTCATTGGCTCACCTTGGCTTCGAGCTGAAGGTAAACTGTGTGCATCAGTAGCAAAAGCACGACCACTTGAGTCTAAGAACACTGCAGGCTGGTTACTCTTACCGCGCGCTGAGGCTTTATAGCTGTCACCTGACTTATAACTTAGCCCTTCAACATCTAAATCATGGCCTTTACCAACACGTGCCCAACCTTTTTCAGATAACACAACGGTCACTGACTCTGAAGGGATAAGGTCTTTTTCACTTAGCGCTTTCGCTTCAACACGTTCAACAACTGGTGAACGACGATCATCGCCATACATTTCAGCCGCTTCTTGGATTTCTTTTTTCATCAAGGTCGACATACGACGCTCTGAACCAAGCGTTTGCTCTAACTTGTCACGCTCAAGGGCAAGCTCATCTTGCTCACCTTTAATCTTGAACTCTTCAAGTTTTGCTAAATGACGTAGTTTTAACTCTAAAATCGCTTCCGCTTGAATATCAGTTAAACCAAAACGCTCCATTAATACAGGCTTTGGTTTATCTTCAGTACGGATAATTTCGATAACTTCATCAATATTTAAGAAGGCCGTTAATAAACCTTCTAAAATATGTAAGCGAGCTAATACTTTATCTAAACGGTGCTGTAAGCGACGGCGAACCGTTTCACGGCGAAACGTTAACCACTCAGTTAAGATACTACGTAAATCTTTAACTTGCGGACGACCATCAAGGCCAAGCATGTTTAAGTTTACGCGGTAGTTCTTTTCTAAATCTGTAGTTGCAAATAAGTGTGCCATTAATGGCTCAGCTTTAATGCGGTTTGAGCGCGGTACAATCACGATACGAGTTGGGTTTTCGTGATCAGATTCGTCACGTAAATCAGCAACCATCGGCAACTTTTTAGCATTCATCTGCGCTGCAATTTGCTCAAGTACTTTTGCACCTGAACACTGATGAGGCAGCGCAGTGATCACTATGTCACCTTGCTCTTCAGTGTAAATTGCACGCATCTTGATAGAACCACGTCCGGTTTGATAAATCTTACGAATATCGTCTTTCGGTGTGATGATCTCAGCTTCTGTTGGGTAGTCAGGCGCATGCACTAACTCAAGCAACTCTTCGATTTCTGTCTTTGGCTTATCAAGTAATAAACAACAGGCACTAGCAACTTCACGCACATTGTGTGGTGGAATATCGGTTGCCATACCTACTGCAATCCCCGTTACACCATTAAGTAAGATGTGTGGTAAACGCGCAGGTAACACCATTGGCTCATCAAGTGTACCGTCAAAGTTTGCGGTCCAATCGACAGTACCTTGACCCAGTTCTTTTAGTAGGACTTCTGAGAACTTAGATAAACGCGCTTCGGTGTAACGCATTGCAGCAAATGATTTAGGATCATCAGCAGCACCCCAGTTACCTTGACCGTCCACCAGCGGGTAGCGGTAAGAAAACGGCTGCGCCATTAACACCATCGCTTCGTAACAAGCACTATCACCATGGGGGTGGTATTTACCCAGTACATCACCCACGGTACGGGCTGATTTTTTATATTTTGCTTGCGCCGATAGCCCCAGCTCGCTCATTGCATAGATGATACGACGCTGTACAGGCTTAAGACCGTCACCTACATGAGGTAAAGCACGGTCCATGATGACGTACATTGAGTAGTTTAAGTAGGCGTCTTCAGTAAAGCGGCCCATTGTTTGTTGTTCTACGCCTTGCATCAGCAAGGTATCTGTATCACTCATTAACGCTTACCTATTTTTTCTTAGCGCTAACGCGATAGATCACATTAGCAAAGTCGTCTGAGATCAATAAGCTGCCATCTGCAAGTTCTGCAAATGCAACCGGGCGACCAAATGTTTCTTCGTTTTGCATAAAGCCTGTGATGAACGGGGTGTAATTAGTAATACGACCTTGTTCAACATTTGCTAGCATCACTTTATAGCCTGATTTTTTACTACGGTTCCACGAACCATGCTCAGCAACAAAAAGCTGCTCTTTGTATTTAGCAGGAAACTGCTTACCGTTATAAAAATGAATACCTAGAGGAGCAACATGAGCACCAAGTGCAAGGGCTGGCGATTTGTAGTCAGCAATACTTTTACCTTTGCCAAACTCAGGATCTAAAATCGCACCAGCGTGAACATAAGGGAAACCATAATGCGCGCCCTCTTCACCTTCACCAACACGGTTAATTTCGCATGGTGGCATGTCATCGCCCATCATGTCACGGCCGTTATCACTAAACCAAAATGCATTCGTTGTAGGGTGATAATCAAAACCAACTGAGTTACGAACACCTTTGGCGATGGTTTTAATTTCTTTTGTATCCACATCTAACGAGAAGATACGGCCGTATTTGTCGTCTTCCGCACAAATGTTACATGGCACACCCACTGGCACAATTAGCTCACCGGTTGGCGCAAAGCTAATAAACTTCCAGCCATGGTGACGATCAGTTGGAAACTTGTCGTATACCACGTCGAATTTAGGATCTTTTAGGTTTTTGTCTACGTCTTTAAAACGAATGATACGTGACACTTCAGCCACATATAAATCACCATCTTTAATCGCTAAACCTGATGGCATTTCAAGACCTGTAGCAATGACAATCTTTTTATCTGCAACACCGTCACTGTTATGATCAATCAGTGCATAAACATTACCTGCTTTACGCGAACCTGCGTAAACAATGCCTCTTTTTGATACCGCAATTTGACGCGCGTTTTCAACATCATCGGCAAACAGGCTTATAGAAAACCCATCAGCAACTGTTAACTTATCAAGAATATCTTTTGCCATTACAGGCGCTGATAACAAGCTCAGCGATAATAATGAGGTCAGTAGTTTTTTCATTTTTGTCTTGCCCTTTAATTCTTTGCTAGCAACTAGGTTGCTACACCCTTTATTAAACTTCTGCGCGGTTACCGTGATCTTCTAACCATTGGCGACGGTCTGACGAACGTTTCTTCGCAAGTAGCATATCCATCATTTCCATGGTTTGCTCTTCTTCGTCTAAGGTTAATTGCACTAAACGACGCGTATTAGGATCCATGGTGGTTTCGCGTAATTGTAACGGGTTCATTTCACCTAAGCCTTTGAAACGCTGTACATTGACTTTACCGCGTTTTTTCTCAGCTTCAATGCGCGCTAAAATACCGTTCTTTTCGTCTTCATCAAGGGCGTAGTAAACCTCTTTACCAATGTCGATACGAAATAGCGGCGGCATAGCTACATACACATGGCCTTGTTTGATAAGCGATGGAAAGTGGCGAACAAACAGCGCACAAAGCAAGGTAGCAATGTGCAATCCATCCGAGTCAGCATCGGCCAAGATACATATTTTGTTATAACGCAGACCAGATAAATCACTTGAATCAGGGTCAATACCCAAAGCGACAGAAATATCATGCACCTCTTGCGATGCTAAAATCTGCCCAGATTCAACTTCCCAAGTATTTAAGATTTTACCGCGCAGCGGCATAATTGCTTGGAATTCACGGTCGCGCGCTTGTTTTGCTGAGCCACCCGCTGAGTCACCCTCTACTAAAAATAGTTCAGTACGGTCATTATCTTGGGCGCTACAGTCAGTTAATTTACCCGGTAATGCAGGGCCTGAGGTAACACGCTTGCGCACAACTTTTTTAGCGGCACGTAAGCGGCGCTGTGCATTTGAGATACATAACTCAGCTAATAATTCTGCCGTTTCTGTATGCTCGTTTAACCATAAACTAAATGAGTCTTTTACCACACCAGATACAAACGCAGCACATGAACGAGAAGACAGCTTTTCTTTTGTTTGGCCTGCAAATTGAGGGTCTTGCATTTTAACCGATAATACGTAGCTACAGCGCTCCCAAATATCATCTGGCGTTAGCTTTACACCACGCGGTAATAAGTTTCTGAATTCGCAGAATTCACGCATAGCTTCAAGCAAGCCTTGGCGTAAACCATTAACATGCGTACCGCCTTGTGCAGTAGGAATTAAGTTTACATAACTTTCAGCGATTGATTCACCGCCTTCAGGTAGCCATACAACAGCCCAGTCAGCGCCTTCTGTTGAACTTGAAAAGTCACCAATAAACGGCTCTTTTGGTAATACTTCAAAACCTTTAACTGCTTCAACTAGGTAATCTTTTAAACCTGTTTCGTAATACCATTCTTGGCTTTCTTTGGTTTGCTTGTTGGTAAACTTAATACGCAGGCCTGGGCACAATACTGCTTTGGCTTTTAATAAGTGATTAAGCTTAGTGATAGAAAAATTAGCTGAGTCAAAATAGCTCGCATCAGGCCAAAAACGCACGGTTGTACCTGTGTTACGCTTACCTACAGTGCCAATGACATTTAGGTCTTCAACCTTGTCGCCGTTTTCAAAGGCCATACGAAATTGCTGCGCATCACGGCGCACAGTGACTTCAACACGAGTCGATAGCGCATTTACAACCGAAATACCTACCCCGTGTAAACCACCGGAAAACTGATAGTTTTTATTAGAGAACTTACCACCGGCGTGCAGCTTGGTAAAAATAAGTTCCACACCTGGAATACCTTCCTCAGGGTGAATATCAATCGGCATACCACGGCCATCATCGATAACCTCAAGAGAGTTATCTTCATGAAGGATGACATCTATTTTAGTGGCATGGCCTGCCATTGCTTCATCGACACTGTTATCGATAACTTCTTGACCTAAATGATTAGGTCGAACCGTGTCGGTATACATACCTGGGCGGCGTTTTACGGGCTCTAATCCGTTTAAGACTTCAATTGCTTCGGCGTTATAATTTTGCTGACTCATAGTTTTTATATCTTTTATGCGCTTAGCTATGTTTTACGTGATTTTAAGAAAATCTACAATACTTGCAAAGGTTTGTTCGAAGCCGATAAAACTATGATCGCCTCCAAATTCAACGTGTTGCTTACACTGAGAATAATATTTAACCGCCTGCTGAAACGGCAGTACTTCATCGCCCGTTTGCTGTAGCAAATAAATCAATGAAGGGGTGTCTAATTGCGGCAAATATAAGCTGCGCAATGCATCCATGTGACGAGTACCAAGTTCATAGTGACTGTCTTGATACGGGTTATAGTTTTCCCCTAAATAGTTATCGAGTAACTCAAATGGGCGAACCGCAGGGTTAATAACCACTGCAGGGATCGAATAACGTTGCGACAAATAGGTCGCATAAAAACCGCCTAATGAACTACCTAGTAATACAGTATCATCATTTAGCAGTTGTTCTAATTGTAAAATTGCATGTAATGGCTCATGAGTTAATCGCGGCACCTGATAATCGACATCAAATTGCGCCATGTGCTCACCAAAACGAACTGCTTTGTAAGATTGCTCAGAGCTATTAAAGCCATGAATATAAATTACTCGTTTAGCCATACTACATCCGTGCTTAACAGTAAGTTTTGTTGCTCATCAATTATTAAGTCGATGATTCGAAATGCGGGGCCTAAATCCTCTTGCTGCCACGCCCTAGTGTGTTTGGTAAACTGTATTGAACTGGCCGGTGTCGCATACACACTAAGGTTACGGTAGGTTTGCGTGTACTCATGATGCACATGACCATGAAATACCCCCACACACTGCTCAGTATTAACACAGGTATTTAAAAACTGCGGGCCATTTTCTAGCATATGTTTATCTAAGTAGGCTTGAATAGGCAGCGGGTTATGATGACAAAACACCACGCTAGGTACCTGCCCTACTGCTTGGCTTAATTCATCTAAATGCGTATGTGTTACCCAGCCTGCTGGCGTCGGGCCTTTTGAGTTTGCCAACAGCAGCTGCCCACCTAAAAAGGTAATTCGTTTATTGTTTAATATTTGCGGGCTTGTAAGCTTTTTATATTCACCAAGTTCATCATGATTACCCGGCAACCAAAACACCGGACAACTCAGCGCTGAGTCTGCTATTAATTTAGCAAAAAGCTGGTAAGACTCCGTGCTGTGATCTTGTGTTAAATCACCACCAAATACCACACAATCCACATCGAGCTCAGCAATAGCCTGTAAACAGCGCCCAAAATACGCTGCCGTATTCACGTTAAAGTATTCACCCGTTGTGTCTTTTGATAAGTGGCAATCAGTGATATGGGCAACTTTCAGTGCTGTTTTATCAAAATGGTAGGCGTTACTAAACCAAGCCATTATTTACATCCCAATTTAAAACTGCTCGGCCGTTTTCAACACAAGCCACCAGCCAGTCATATAAAAAAGCGTTAAGCTGATATTTTTCATCTTTTTGATGCATATTCGGATTTGGGTAAGCATAGGAAGGCTTGATGCGCTGATGAAAATCATGATGCACAATTTCAGCGACTTTCGCATCATGATACATACGTACCGTTAAATACAAAGGCTTAACCGAAGGCAAATTACCGGCTTCTTGTTTGATAGAAATATCTGTGGTGTATTTTGCTGTATCGTCAACTTTAACCGCAAAAGTGCTGTGCCCTAATTGTACCTTTCGCTCCTGACCTATGCGGCGCTCATTGGGTAATAGCTTGAGCGCACGCACGTAATTATGCTCACACAAAGTTAAGTACTTAGGTAAGCTTTGAATATAACGCTGCTGGGCACTGACGTACGACAAAATAATCCCCTATGAGTTTTTCCAATCAGACAGTATACGTTGCTTATTCAGTGCTAACCACTGTAATGAGATAACTGTCGCTGCATTATCTATTTCACCCTGATCTAGGCGCAGCATAGCTTCATCGTATGACATTACATGGGTTTTGATATCTTCATCTTCATTATCAAGGCCAAAAATACCGCCTTGATACCCTGCTAAGTCAGTGCGCGCTAAATATAAATACAAACGCTCAGTGGTGCCGCCGGGGCTTGAAAGATACGACATCATAAATTCCAGCTCGTTCAGCTCAATACCGGCTTCTTCAAACGCTTCGCGCTTCGCTACATCTTCATAATCAGTACTGCCATCTGCCATGCCTGCAATACACTCAAGTAACCAAGGTGACTGCTTTGATGCGAGCGCGCCAATTCTGATTTGTTCGATTAACAAAACTTGGTCAGTCGCAGGGTCATAAGGAAGTACAGCAACAGCATGGCCACGCTCTAAAATTTCGCGTTTAACTTCTACTGATTTGCCACCTGCAAACAATGCATGATGAAAGCGATAAGTATTAATTTTAAAGAAACCATCATAAACACGCTCAATCGGCTTTAACTCTATGTCATCATGATTAAATTGTGAGATTGCTGATATTTTCATTCACTATTTCCTTTGCGTTTTAAGTAAATGTTACGGCCAATTATATTCTGTTACACTTGGACATGCAGATTTACGTAATTTTTTTTTGGTTATTCATTAAAAAAGAGTACCATGGTGATAGTACAAAATTGTCTAAGGACTGAACGAACAATGAAAAAAACACTACTCGCTGCGCTGATCGGTTTTTCAAGCGCACTGACTGCAACAGCTAGTTATGCTGAAGACTTACTACAAGTTTACGAGATTGCGACAGCAAACGATCCTACCGTACTTAAAGCAAAAGCCCAAGCAGATGCACAAGCCTATGAGAGCGATCGCGCGTTAAGTGCACTATTACCACAAATTGGTCTAAGTCTTGGTTACCAATCAACCAAATCAGATCTTTACGAGGGTAATGATGCTACGGGTTATACAGGATATGACTACGAGCCTGATGAATTTAGCCGTGGTATTAGCTTAAGCCAAACACTGTTTGATTTAGGTGCATGGAATTCACTAGGTATTGCTGACAAGCAAGCATTACAAGCAAACGCTCAGTATGATTTTGCACGCCAAGACTTAATCGTTCGTGTTGCTGAAGGTTACTTCAATGTACTAAGTGCAATCGATAACCTTGAGTTTGTTCAAGCAGAAAAACGTGCCATCGAGCGCCAATTACAACAAACTAAAGAGCGTTATGCAGTAGGTTTAACAGCTATCACTGACGTACACGAAGCGCAAGCTCAGTACGATAACTCTGTTGCACAAGAAATCGTTGCTAAGAACAGTGTTGAAACAGCTCGTGAGCAACTTCGCGAAATCACAGGTAAATACCACGCGAAATTAGACATGTTGAATACTGAAACGTTTTCAACAGTTGCACCTAAAAAGCAGTCAACTGACTACATTGAAATTGCAAAAGACCAAAACTTAAATCTGCAAGTGTCAAAAGTAACGGTTGATATTGCTAAAGATCAAATCGATTTAGCAAAAGCTGGTCACTATCCGAAGCTAACATTAAGCGCTTCATACGGAGACAGCCTAACTGATCTAAACAGCAACTCACACCAACCACGCGAAGATAGTACAAGTATTGGTGTTAACTTCAGCCTACCTATTTACTCAGGTGGTGCAACAACAGCAGCGACAGATCAAGCACGCGCTTTCTATGTTGCGGCAAGTGAAGATTTAGAAGCAAGCTTACGTGCAGTAACTCGCTCGGTTATCACATCGTACAACCAAGTAGTGTCTGACATTGCTACTTATAAAGCGCTACAACAAGCTGTTGTTTCTGCTGAAAGTGCGCTTAAAGCAACTGAAGCAGGCTTTGAAGTTGGTACACGTACTATCGTAGACGTACTGATCAGCACGCAAAACCTTTACAATGCAAAAAGTAATTTAGCAAACGTTCGTTACCGCTATGTTGTTTCAACACTTCGCTTGAAACAAGCTGCTGGTACACTAACTAGCGAAGACCTTGTTGCAATTAACCAAGGTTTAAAAGAAATCTAAGCATTTCTTCTATAAAGTCCTTATCGTAAAGCCAGCCTCGTGCTGGCTTTTTTGTATTTTTAAAGACATACAGTTAAACTAGCTTTTTTATTTTTAGAGATTTTTTTGTGGTTAGTTCATCTCCTTTTAAAGCGTCTTTTTTAGGCCCTCGTTACTGGTTAACTTGGATTGGCGTGTTCTTTTTATATCTTATCTCTTGGTTACCACATAAATTACAATTAGCGCTTGGAAAACTGCTTGGTCGTCTAGTACACCGTTTTATGAAACGTCGTCGCCATATTGCTGAGGTAAATATCCGTTTATGTTTTCCTGATATGCCAGAGCATGAACAACGCGAATTAGTTCGTAAGAATATGGAAAATACCGGTATTGCAATGATGGAAACCGGCATGGCTTGGTGGTGGCCCCAGTGGCGAATCAATAAAGTGTTTGGTTCTGTTAAAGGCCTAGAACACTTTGAAAAAGCTCAGCAATCAGGTAAAGGTGTGCTGTTACTTGTGCCACACTTTTTACACTTAGAAATGGCGAGCCGTATCATGGGTGTAAAACACCAAGGTATTGGCTTTTATCGACCGCATAACAACCCTTTAATGGAATATTTCACGACTAACGGTCGTCTTCGTTCTAACGAATACTTAATTGGCAAAAAGGATGTTAAAGGCTTACTGCAAGCGCTTAAAAATAAAAAGGTTTGCTACTACCTGCCAGATCAAGATTACGGCCGTAACCGCTGCGAATTTGCGCCATTTTATGCGGTAAAAGAAGCAGCAACAACAACGGGAACGCTGTTATTTTCAAGTAGCCGTAACTGCGAAACAGTGAGTTTAACAAGTCGTCGTGATGAAGAGGGTCGCTACCATCTAGAGGTATTACCTGCACTTGAAAACTTCCCAAGTGGCGATGACCTTGCAGACGTTACCCACGTAAATCAGCGTATGGAACAAGCTATCGATTTAGCGCCTGAGCAGTATATGTGGCTTCACCGTCGCTTTAAAACTCGCCCTGACAAGAATGCACCTTCTTATTACAAGTAGAGTGACATTTTACCGTTTGTATGGTTTTATAAAGCTAATCAACAACAAGAGTATTAGAAATGTGGTTTTGGGTTAAGCATTTATCATTAGCTGTTATTTTGATTGCTGCTGCTATTTACTTTTTATTTGGTAGTGGTCCAGTAATGGACATTAAAGATACCAAAAATGCTGCAGCGCAAGGCTTATCGCGCTTTTATGCGGCGCTACGTAACCAAGTAAATAACAAGAATAATGAGCGCGATAAATACGTTCTTAAATTACCTACGCCAGAAACCAGCTTAGATGTCGCACTTTTTGAACGCGAAAAAGTCGTAGAGCCTTCATCGCCTAACTGGACTGGTGATATTCAACCGCGCCGCTTTGAAAATGGTAACACCTTAAAAGATGTACTCTCTGACTATGCTCGTCACGAAGATATCGTACTGTACTGGTATTTAAGTAAAGACTATGTTGTAAAAGATCATTTTCGCGTTGATAGTAACTTTGTCTCAACCCTTTATCAGGTTGGCCGCGCCATCAACGATGATTTCGAAAATGAGGTTTACACCTATTTTTGCTTTAAGCAAAGAGCCGCGGTTATCACTGAGCTGCCCTCTGCTTATGTGCGCGAAAACTGCCGTCGCTTAAAAAGCTAAAACACCTGCTGCCACGCTTGACTTACTAAGTCGATGTGCTGAGTTAACTCAGCACGAGGCGCACAACGTCCCTGCTGATTCAAACTCATTACATGATAACGTGAACGATAGGCAATATACGCAGCCACTAATTCTTGCTGCATTTGCTCAGTAATACAGCCTAAACGTGCAGCATCAGCTAAAATACGCACATTGTCAGACCATGTCGTCAGCTCAGAGTGTTGCAAAGCATTATTTAGCACCAGATACTGAGTGATAAACTCGATATCTGTAATACCGCCCCTATCTTGCTTTAAATCAAACAGATCATCATTGCCTTTAGCAAGGTGAGCGCGCATTTTTTCGCGCATCTCAACAACATCGGTCTTTAGCTTCTCATTATCGCGGGCTTGGCACAAAACGTCTTTGCGGATTTGTGTAAAACGCTCTTTCAACGAATCTTGCCCATAAATCATGCGTGAACGAACCAAAGCTTGATGTTCCCAGGTCCATGCTTGAGTTTGCTGATAGTGATAGAAACTTTCTAAATTAATAGCGAGTAAGCCCGACGCCCCTTCAGGACGTAAGCGAGTATCAAGCTCATACAATATGCCTGACGCAGTTCGCGTGTTGAATAGATGCATTAAGCGCTGCGCAAGCTTTAAATAAAACTGACGCGAATCAATCGACTTATCACCATTGGTATAACTGCTGCCATCGTGGTTATGCACAAATACCAGATCTAAGTCTGAATCGTAGCCAACTTCAAAGCCGCCAGTTTTACCGTAAGCAATAACCGCAAAGCCCTTTTCTTGATCTGAGGTATTCGCAGGCCGACCAAAGCGCTCAACACATGCATGCCATGCAATATTGACCGCTTGCTCTACAATAGCCTCAGCAAGTGCAGTAAGGTGATCACTTACCTTCATCACACTCAGTACACCGGTTGCATCGGCTGCTGCAATGCGTAACTGATGCGTTTGTTTAAACTGACGAAGTGCTTCCATTTGCAGCTCTAAATCGCCATGCTCAATACGTAAGAAGTATTGTCTGATTTCATCTTTGTAAGCAGATAAAGGGGTTGGTTTATAGAGCACCTGCGGATCGATCAGCTCATCAAGTAAAATTGGATAACGAGAGATATGCTCGCCAATCCATTTACTATGGCAGCAAAGTGCTACCAGTTGATTTAACGCCCCTGGGTTTTCGTATAACAGCTCAAGGTAAGCAGTTCGTGAGATGATCTTATTCAGCACTTGGCAGATCATGGTAAAAGCATCGCTACTGGCTTTTGTAACTGTTAGCTGTTTAAGTAAAAGCGGCATTAATTTATCGAGGATATCACGACCTCGACTGCCAATTTTCGCCTTAGTTAAGCGCGCTTTAAAATCCTCAAGCGCCGCTTGCCAGTCAAGATTTGGCTCACACATAAGGCTTACATCAGTCATTTCCCAAGCGCTAATGTACTCACTTTCACACGGATCCGCCGTTTCACTTTCAAAGCCAATCACTTGTTCAAACTCACCATGGACTTGAGACATGGTCTGCTCAATGCTAGTTAAACACTGATTAAAGTCATCTTTGTTGAGCAAATAGCATAAACGTTGCTGGTTTAACTCGTCATCAGGTAGGGTTTGCGTTTGCTTATCATCGAAAATCTGTAGGTACTGCTCAATTTGACGTAAGTCTAAATAGTTTTGTGTTAATAGCTCAGCTTCTTTATTCGACATCACTTGGTTGTTAACCAGCTCTTTTAAAGCAACCAGCAATGACTGAGTTTGTAGGTTAGCTTCACGGCCGCCTCGAACCATTTGCAGTGCTTGCACTACAAACTCTACTTCTCGAATACCGCCGGCACCTAATTTAATATTGTTTGTAAGGCGCTTTCGGCGCACCTCTTGGGCAATCATTTGCTTCATCTTGCGCAGCGATTCAATCACCGAAAAATCTATATAGCGGCGGTATACAAACGGCCTTAGCAATTCATAAAACTCATCCCAATAACGGTTTTCAGTGCCAATTAATCGCCCTTTTAGCATGGCGTAGCGTTCCCACTCACGTCCTTGTTCTTGGTAATAATCTTCCATTGCATGAAAGCTCATCACCAAAGGTCCACTTTCACCAAATGGGCGCAGGCGCATATCAACCCGAAACACTTGGCCATTTACCGTGGTTTGGTTAAGTGCCATAATTAGCTTTTGCGCCACTTTGGTATAAAACACCTGGGCTTCAATGGAGCGGCGCCCCCCTTGCGTTGCAGCATCGCGAGGATAAGAAAAAATTAAATCTATGTCAGATGAGTAGTTAAGCTCTCCCCCACCAAGTTTGCCCATACCTAAAACTAACATTGGCATTGCATTACCGTCATCATCAAGCGGCATACCACTGACTTTTGCGACCTGCGCAAACGCCCACTGATTAGCACTATCGATAAGCTGGTTTGCAAGGGCCGAGATATAAGCGATGCTATCGGCAATTGGGTTTGCACAGCACAAATCAAGAAAAGCTACTTTCAACCAGTATTTTTCTCGATACAAACGCAGCTTTGCCATCGCAGCATTGTCGTCAAGTTCATTGATTTCAGTACTACTTAACGGGGCTTCAACTGCACGGTTAGCAAGCTCTTTGTCATCAAGTAACCAGTCTTTTAAATTTGGCTGAGATTGTAAGCAGTTCCACGCAAAGTCACTTAAAGACAGCAAGTTAATAATTTTTTGTTGTTCAGTTTGCCCCTCGTATAAGCTTGCGAAGCGGGTTTGGCCTAACTGATGAAGTGACTCGGGAAGCGCGTGTAAATTACTCATTAAATACTCTCTTTTAACTTGCCAATAACCGTACTAGAATGATTATCAAAGAATTATTTAGCAGGGACCTGCATGTCATATTTATCACTATCTAACACTAGTTTAGTCGCGATTGCTATTAGTTTCGCTGTAATTTGCGTCACTATAGTACTGCTACGTATTCTAACGCAAATCAAAGCAAAACAAGCGCTTAAAGAAGAGCTTGCGCAACATGATAACTTTGCCATGGGGATCAGCTTTGCCAGCGAAATTATGGTCGTTATAGCCACCATCGCTTATATATTTGATGAAATTAGCTTAAGTGCAGCCCAATCTAACCCGCTAAAAGTACTTTTACTCATTGTGCTGTTATTTGCCTTTATAAAAATAGGCCATTTAATTCATCGTAAATGGATTTTGCATCGCTTTAATGAAGAAGCAGCCATACTCAAACAAAATGTTTGCGCCGCCTTGGTCGATTCAGGCATGTTAATCGCAAACTGCATTATCGCTCTAGGCCTTTATAACTGGTGCCATACCCAAGGTTACAGCAGCTTATTGATCGCCACTGTGAGCTTTTTTGTGCTGCAAGGTATGTTTGCCCTTGATAGTAAAATTCGTGAATATCGCTTTGCAAAAGCCAACCAAGGTGCATCACTACAAAGTAACTTTAACCTTGAAAATACCTCTATTGGCATTCGCTACGCGGGTAAGTCTATCGGCCTAGCACTTGCGGGCTATGCTGGTCTTGCCAGTGCATCATTTATTAGTGGTAAGATGGTAGAAAATTTATTCACTCTAGTATCTCATTGCGGTGCAATGTGGGTATTGTTATATATTTTGAGCTACATTATTAAATATATCTCTCTACCTAATATCGACACATCGTTAGAAGTAGATCACCAAGATAACATTGGCATAGCCTGTATAGAGTTTGCCGTTTTCGGTGCAATAGGCTATTTACTAATAAGTATGTTTTCAATTTGATACGGAAGTATTTGAATCGTGAGGCATTATGCCCTTTAAAGTTAATAATTATTTATTAGTTGATATAGATGATGAGTTTAGCCGCGCATTTGCTCAGCACTACTTTGCAAATGCCGAAAATTCGACTCTAGTTGTGGCTGGCGCTAATAGCCGCCATATGGTTAAACTCATGTTTGATCAACTCGTTAAAGATTATTGCTACTGCGATTTTAGTAATGAAATTAGTGTCTCAGAACTCGCCAGCTATTTACATGAACACCACGATATTCAAGGTGTACTGATTAATCACACTGACTATCAACTGGCGAATGATGCCCAAAAGTTTATTTATAACTCACTGCACAAAATACGTTACTTAGTGCAACAAGATGGACATAGCTTTAGTTTTACACCTTGCCCGGATGCTGCTCACATTAACCACCTTTCTTGCCAATCTGAGATTGCCGAAACCACTGCAGATGTTTTAAGTGCCAAAGACGAATTTAAATAACAAATAAATAATTGCACCTAAGCCGCTGTATACTTACCATATTGCTAAATTTATTGATAAGTGACAGCCATGCGAGTTCCACATATTTACCAACCTTCAGCGATTTCTTTAAACACCCCAGTAGCACTTGATGATGATGCATCAGGTCATGTTGGCCGTGTATTGCGTATGCAAGTCGGTGATAAGGTTTCGATTTTTAATGGTGAAGGAGGTGAATACCTCAGTGAAATTATTGAAGTCAGCAAAAAAAATGTCGTCGTTGAGCCACTGGAATTTGTTGATCATGATGTTGAATCGCCTTTAAAAATTCACTTGGGCCAAGGCATTTCTCGTGGCGATAAAATGGATTTCACTATTCAAAAATCTGTTGAACTGGGTATCACAGAAATCACCCCAATTTTTAGCCAACGTTGTGGCGTAAAACTAAGTGGTGATCGCCTTGCTAAAAAACATCAGCAATGGCAAAAAATTGCAATTGCCGCCGCAGAACAATCAGGCCGTAATTTTGTGCCTGTTGTACACCCTCCTATCGATATAAAAGAGTGGCTAGAACAAGCAAGTGAGGCGATTAAACTTACTTTGCACCCGCGTGCTGAGCACAGTATTAAAACTATTCAAGTACCAAACGAAGGAGTGCGCTTTTTAGTCGGCCCAGAAGGTGGATTTACCGATGCTGAAATTGACATTGCTAAACAGCAAAACTTTGTTGATATTCGCTTAGGCCCACGTGTTCTGCGAACAGAAACAGCCGCTCTGACGGTATTGAGCGCATTACAATTACAGTTTGGCGATTTAGCGAATTGAAAACCGTAAAAATACCCATATATCAAAGTAACAAAACATAGTATGGCATACGATTCTAAGGCAAAAATATGGCAATTAAGCTAGGCATAATCTCTGATCCAATTAGTGGCTTTAATATTAAAAAAGACACTGGCTTTGCAATGATGATGGAAGCGCAACAGCGCGGTTACGAAGTTTACTACATGGAAATGGATGACCTTTCTCTACGTCAAGGTCAAGGCTTTGCAACAGCCGCCAAAGCCCGTGTGTTTGATGATGTAAATCACTGGTATGAATTAGAAGAAAAAGCCACCATTGCTTTAGCAGATTTAGACGTTATTTTAATGCGTAAAGATCCGCCTTTTGATACTGAGTACATCTACGCTACCTATATTTTAGAGCGTGCAGAGCAAGCTGGCACGCTTATAATCAATAAGCCGCAAAGCTTACGCGATGCTAACGAAAAGCTATTCACAGCTTGGTTTAGCGAACATACGCCAGATACTTTAGTAACACGTAGCCAAGCAGACATTCGTGCATTTTTAGCTGAGCATAAAGATATTATTTTAAAACCGCTAGATGGTATGGGTGGTGCATCTATCTTTAGAGTTAAAGAAGATGATGCCAATATTGGTGTGATCTGCGAAACGCTAACCGAACATGGTAGTCGTTTTGCAATGGCACAAAACTATATTCCTGAAATCAAGCAAGGCGATAAACGCGTACTTGTGGTTGATGGTGAAGTAATGCCGTATTGCCTAGCTCGTATCCCACAAAATGGCGAAACGCGCGGTAACTTGGCAGCAGGTGGTAGAGGTGAAGCACGCCCGATTAGCGATTCAGACCGTAAAATTGCAGAGGCTGTAGCACCTACGCTGAAAGAAAAAGGCCTTATTTTTGTTGGTCTAGATATCATTGGCGACCGTTTAACTGAAATCAATGTCACTGCACCAACATGTGTAAAAGAGATTGAAGCCGCTTATGACATTTCAATCACTGGTCACTTATTTGATGCCATTGAAAGAAAACTGAGCCATACTTAATTTAAACAACAAAAGGGGCGACCTATGCAGTCATTAGAGAATCATTTCTTAATCGCGATGCCGAGCATGCAAGACCCTTTTTTTAAGCGTGCTGTCACTTACATTTGTGAGCACAATCAAGATGGTGCGATGGGCTTGGTAATTAACCAGCCTATCAATATCACCGTGGGCGAGCTACTCGATAAAATCGAAATTGATAACGACAAAAGCAAGCAAGCTGCAGGTTTAGCTGTGTACGCAGGCGGACCTGTAAAAACCGATCGCGGATTTGTTTTGCACTCACCAAAACCAGGTTATGCAGCGAGTCAAAAACTTAGTAGTGATATTATGATCACCACTTCAAAAGATGTGTTAGCAAGCCTAACCACGAGTGAAGCACCTGAACAATTTATTATCACACTGGGTTATGCTGGTTGGGATCAAGGACAGTTAGAGCAAGAACTGCTAGAGAATTCATGGTTAATTATCAAAGCAGATCCTGAGATCATCTTTAACACCCCAGTTGAAAAACGCTGGGAAAAAGCCGTTTCTATGCTGGGTTTTGATATCGGGCAATTAAGCTCTGAAGCTGGCCACGCCTAACATTTATAAATTTTAAGACTATGACAAAACGAACTTTTAAGCCACTCGGTGAACGCACCGTAATGGGTTTTGACTTTGGCACCAAAAGTATTGGTATTGCCATTGGTCAAGAGCTCACAGGAACAGCATCAAGCTTACAAGCTGTAAAAGCGAAAGATGGGATCCCTGATTGGCAACTTATTAAAAAACAAGTGGATGAGTGGCAGCCTGATTTAATGGTGGTTGGTTTACCGCTTAATATGGATGGCACCAATCAAGAAGTTACCTTTAAAGCTAAGAAGTTCGCAAACCGCTTACATAACCACTTTGCTATACCGGTTGAAACGCAGGATGAACGACTAACAACGGCAGATGCCAAAGCGCGTTTGTTCGAACAAGGTGGCTACCGAAACCTTGGTAAAGGTAATGTTGATAATATGTCTGCGGTGATCATCTTAGAAAGCTTTTTTGAGCAGTTTTATGGCGACTAAGGCGCTTTATTAATCACCGTATAGTTGTTTAAATCTGGAATAAAGCCTGCCTCTCGGTAGGCTTTTTCAATTGCGCCTATTTTACGAAGCTGCGCAAGCCCTTTTTGAATTGCAACAAAGGCCGCTTTTCCATCGGGGTGACTCTTCGAAATAATAAAATGACGGCTATCATTGAGCTGGAGTACAAGGTTTGGCACAGCTACCAGTTCAATGTTTTCTAATGTATAGCGATTATTGAGGCTAGGCATTAAGGGCATCATCATAAAATCAACCCACTGCATCGATACAGTGCGGACTTGCCCAAGCCATTCATCTTCTCTGAGCAACTCTTTTAAGGGCAGAGCAGATAACGTTTGCCAATCGGTTTGCCAGCGTGGCGTAGACACTGCGGTTAATTGTTTAAAGTCAGCAAGCTGTTTTACTTGCTGCACTTTCTTATTGTTCGGTGAAGTAAATATGCCCGCGTAATACTCACCATTTCGAATCACAGGGTCAGAGATATATACCGACTCAACTAGCTGCTTTGCATCAACAGACCAAACACTATCGAAGCTTAATAGTAGCTGGCCATCTTCTAACAGCTTGGTATTGCGATAATTAACATTGCCTTTGTGATAACGAAATGGCTTGGTAAAACCGCCTAAACTCAATGCTTGTTGAGCTATGATCATATCGACCACATCACGGCGTATGTAAGCCCCACTGAAGTCTTTAACTTCAAGAGGTTTGCGACCATTCAAAAAGCGACTGTAATCGTCATAAACATCATCGCGAATAAAAATAACTACGCTTTTATTATCATTGCAATATACCTGAAAGGTACTCAGCAATAAAAATAACCAACCGATTAAATTTACTCGCAAACACATTTATTCGTCACTCTTTCCATCAAGACCATCGATAGTCACGCCTTGTAAGAAGCCCGCACCACTTTGTTCATTGTTTTGCAGCTTAATCATTAGGCGTAAGTCATTTGGCGAGTCAGCATGGTGTAGCGCATCAGCGTAGTTAATACGGCGCTGTTTATAAAGCTCAAATAAGGCTTGGTCAAAGGTCTGCATGCCCATTTCTTTCGATTTAGCCATGGTTTCTTTGATAGAGCCAATATCACCTTTTTTAATAAGTTCGGCGACCATAGGTGAATTAAGCAAAATTTCAATTGCAGCAACACGCCCTTCCCCATCGGAAGTTGGCACCAACTGCTGAGCAACAATTGCGCGAAGGTTAAGTGCTAAGTCGTACTTTAACTTATCGTGCTTTTCTTTTGGTACTAAGTGCATGATACGGTCAATGGCTTGGTTGGCATTATTCGCATGCAGTGTCGCCACACACAAGTGCCCCGTTTCGGCAAAGCTGAGTGCGTACTCCATGGTTTCTTGTGAACGGATCTCACCAATTAAGATGACATCGGGAGCTTGACGTAACGAACTTTTTAGCGCTGATTCAAAGCTTTCAGTATCCAAACCAACTTCACGTTGGGTAATGATGCTTTTACGATGTTCGTGAACAAATTCGATAGGATCTTCAATGGTAAGAATATGACCACGCTGATTGCGGTTACGATAACCTAACAGCGCAGCAAGCGAGGTTGATTTACCTGTGCCTGTACCACCTACAAACAGCACTAAACCACGTTTTGCCATAATCACGTCGGTTAATGTTGATGGCAGACCTAGTTCGTTGACATCTGGGATTTGCGTCACGATACGGCGAATAACCATACCCGCTCTATCACGCTGCCAAAAGGCAGAAACACGGAAACGGCCTTCATCAGTCGCAATTGCAAAGTTACATTCTTTACTGTCATGAAATTCTTTGCGCTGTTTGTCGTTCATTGCTGACTCGACCAAAGCGAGTGAATCCTCATCAGAGAGCTTCTCATCGCTTAAAGGTATTAATTCACCGTTTACTTTTGCACTGACAGGCAGCTGGCTCGAAACAAACAAGTCTGAGCCTTTCTTGTCGATCATAACTTGTAAAAAATGATTTAAAGGTAAAGACATTTTAAATAGCTCCGTTAACCACCAAATTGGGTTTTATCTTGCGCTTTAGCTCGCGCATCATTGGTTGTAATAATGCCGTAGTTAACTAAGTTTGCTAAACATTGATCCATGGTCTGCATACCATGCGATGCGCCGGTTTGAATTGATGAATACATTTGTGCAATTTTATCTTCACGGATTAGATTTCGAATTGCAGGAATACCTATCATGATCTCATGGGCAGCTACTCGGCCACCGCCCACTTTTTTAAGTAAAGTTTGCGAGATTACGGCACGTAATGATTCTGACAACATTGAACGTACCATGTCTTTTTCTTCACCTGGGAATACGTCAATGATACGGTCGATAGTTTTTGGTGCTGATGTGGTATGCAAGGTACCAAACACCAAGTGACCTGTTTCTGCCGCGGTCATCGCTAAGCGAATTGTTTCAAGGTCACGCAGCTCACCCACTAAGATTACATCCGGATCTTCACGTAGTGCACTTCTAAGCGCATTAGAGAAGCTATGCGTATCACGGTGTACTTCACGCTGGTTAATAAGGCTCAGCTTATTCTCGTGTACGAATTCGATTGGATCTTCGATAGTTAAAATATGGTGATGCTTATTTTGGTTAATATAATCAACCATCGCCGCTAATGTGGTTGATTTACCAGAACCCGTTGGCCCGGTGACTAGCACCAAACCACGTGGATTATCGGAAATGGTTTTAAAAATATCAGGCGCACCTAAATCATCCAGCGTTAAAACATCACTTGGGATAGTACGAAACACCGCTGCAGGGCCACGGTTTGAGTTAAATGCGTTAACACGAAAACGCGCAAGGTTTGGTACTTCAAAAGAAAAATCCACTTCGAGATTTTGTTCGTAGTCCTTACGCTGATTATCGTTCATAATATCGTATACCAGACTATTTACATCTTTTTGTTCTAATGCTGGAATATTAATACGACGCACGTCACCATCAACACGTATCATAGGTGATACGCCTGATGACAAGTGTAAATCCGAGGCTTTGTGTTGCACACTAAAGGCCAATAATTCGGTAATATCCATTTATGACTCCACAACCAACTGATAATTATATGGTTACAATAGCAGAACGACTTACATCCGCCTACGCAAGAATTGCTCAAGCTGCAAAAAATAATCACCGCGATGAGCAATCAATCAACCTATTGGCTGTTTCAAAAACAAAACCTGCCGACGATATTATTGCTGCCTATGAGCATGGTCAACGCCAGTTTGGCGAATCATACGTTCAAGAAGCGGTAACAAAAGTCACAGCATTGGCTAATTATAAAGACATTGTTTGGCACTTTATCGGCCCTATTCAATCAAATAAAAGTGCCCAAGTAGCCACGCATTTTGATTGGGTGCAAAGCGTTGACCGCACAAAAATTGCTAAACGTCTTAATGAGCAACGACCAGTTGATAAAGCGCCGCTCAATGTGTTAATTCAAGTCAATATTAGTTTAGAAGAGGCTAAGTCAGGCTGCCACCCAGACGAGCTAATGGCATTGGCCGAATTCGTCAATGAATGTCCTAATTTGTGCCTGCGCGGTGTGATGGCGATTCCTGCCAAAACCGATGATGCCCAGCTACAATTACAATATTTTGAGCAATTAAGCGCTTGCTTTGATAAACTAAAGGCCCAATATCCCCAAGTAGACACCTTGTCGATGGGTATGAGTAATGATGTTGAAGCGGCGATTGCAGCAGGTTCAACCATGGTACGCATTGGCACGGATATATTTGGCCAACGAAATTAAAAGGTGATAACAGACATATGTCAGACAAAAAAATCGCATTTATAGGCACGGGTAACATGAGCTACGCCATCATTGGCGGCATGGTAAAGAACGGTTTTGCAGCAAAAAACATCATTGCAACCAATCGCAACCAAGAAAAATTAGCTAAGGTTGCTGCTGATTTCGGGGTGCAAACTACCGCGGATAACAACGCGGCACTTCGCGATGCAGATGTGATTGTCTTATCTGTTAAACCACAAATGATGGGCGATCTTTGCCAATCATTCCAAGATTCAGGCGTTGATTTTAGCGACAAACTATTTATTTCAGTGGCCGCTGGCCTTACCGTTAGCCGTTTACGTGAAATGTTAGGTCAAGATGTGAAAATGGTGCGTTGTATGCCAAATACACCATCATTACTAGGCCGTGGTGTTTCTGGTCTATATGGCGCTGGCGAAACTGCTGAAGAGCACGAGTTTGTACAACAAGTTTTTGAGTGTACAGGCATTGTTGTTTGGGTTGAGCAAGAGTCACAAATCAACGACATCATTGCTGTTACAGGCTCATCACCTGCTTACTTCTTCTTATTTATGGAAGCTATTGAAGAAAAAGCTAAAGCACTTGGCTTTAGTGATGAAGATGCGCGCCGTTTAGTACAACAAACAGCACTGGGTACCGCCGAAATGGCACTGTCGCAACCAGACATCAGTATTTCTCAGCTACGTGCAAACGTAACCTCTAAAGGGGGTACGACTCACGAAGCTGTTGAGCATCTTAAATCACAAGGTTTAGTTGGCACTGTTGCAGATGCAATGGATGCCTGTATTGCTCGCGCTGAAGCGATGGAAAAAGAACTTTAAGCTTACTTTTTGAAGGTAAAACTATGCAAGCCATGCACTTTTTAGTTGGGATTATTTTTGATCTCTTTTTAATGGTGGTCCTTTTACGCTTTTGGTTACAAGCGGCAAAAGCTGACTTTTACAACCCTATGAGCCAGTTTGTGGTGAAAGCCACTTCGTTCGCAGTGAACCCACTTCGTAAAATCATCCCTGGAGTGGGTGGCTTTGATATTGCTTCGTTAGTGCTTGCTTATTTAGTTGCTGTAGCAAAACTCAGTGTTATTTTTCTGATGTTTTATAACGCTTGGGCGCCAGGTCCGGTATTTATTCAAGCGTTAATTACGGTAGTTAAAGAAGGCCTAAACTTACTATTTTGGGTATTAATTATTCGTGCTTTACTAAGTTGGGTAAGCCAAGGCTACAACCCAATTGAGGCTGTATTCCACCAGCTAACTGAGCCGATGTTGCGTCCTATTCGTAAGATAATCCCACCACTAGGTGGTCTAGACCTATCAATCTTAGTGTTGATTATTGGTCTACAGTTTTTACAGTTTTTAGTAATGGATTTAATTGGCTAAGCGTTTAACGTGAAGCAGTAAGGGGCCGAAAGGCCTCTTTTGTTAAGTGAGATATACCATGAAGCAATTTATTTATTTTTCTTTGATTGTATTGAGTTTATTTACAACCTTTGCCAAAGCTGATGAACAAGCAGGCGCCCAGTACAAGGTTCTTGGCCCTTGGGAAGTTCATTACATTGCATTTCCATCGACTTTTATTCAGCCAAACATTGCTAAAAACTATGATTTAGAGCGTAGCCCTAGCAAAGGGGTTATTAATATTTCGGTATTAAAAAACAGCGATAAAACAGCGCAGACTGCAACTTTAACTGGCACTGCACGTAACCTACTTGGTAATAAAAAACAGCTTACATTTAAAGAAGTTGTTGAAGGCGATGCGATTTATTACCTCGCGCAAATCGATTACAGCAACGAAGAAATTTACCGTTTTGATATCGAAATTAATCAAAATGGCAAAGTACAAACGCTGAAGTTTCAGCAAAAATTTTACGTAGATTAATAGACCTATGAACAACACCTTGGTTTTAGCCACGGGTAACCCTGGCAAAGTAAAAGAGCTGGCAAGTATGCTCAGCCCACTTAATATTAACGTGGTTCCACAAAGCGATTTTCAAGTGCCAGACGTGCCAGAAACAGGCACCACATTTGTTGAAAACGCCATTATTAAAGCGCGCCATGCAGCAAAGATCACAGGCATGCCTGCGATTGCTGATGACTCAGGTCTTGAAGTAGACGGCCTAAATGGAGCACCTGGTGTGTACTCTGCACGCTTTGCCGGTGCGGGTGCCAGCGATCAAGATAATATCGACAAGCTACTAAAAGAACTAGCTGATAACCCAGTTCGCAGTGCACGTTTTTGGTGTGTGTTAGTATTAATGCGCCACGCCGACGACCCTACACCACTTATTTGTAGTGCTAGCTGGGAAGGCGAAATCACTCATAGCCAAGATGGTCAAGGTGGTTTTGGTTATGATCCTGTTTTTTACGTACCATCTGAGCAATGCACTAGCGCTCAGTTAACTAAAGAGCAGAAAAATGCCCTTAGCCATCGCGGCCAAGCTTTAAAACAACTACTTGCGCAATTGCAGCAAAAAGGCGGCCTGTGAGTTTACCGCCTTTAAGTTTATATGTGCACGTGCCTTGGTGCGTGCAAAAGTGCCCATACTGTGACTTTAATAGCCATGGCCAAAAAGGCACAATCCCCGAAAAAGAATACGTTCAACATCTTATTGATGATCTCAAGGCTGATTTGCATTTAGTGCAAGGACGTAAAATCCACAGCATCTTTATTGGCGGCGGCACCCCAAGCTTATTAACCGGTGACGCTTATACTCGCCTACTTGGTGAAGTCGACAGATTAATTGGCCTAACTGATGACTGTGAAATTACCCTAGAGGCAAACCCTGGTACTGTCGAAACAGGTCGCTTTAAAGAATATGTTGCCGCTGGCATCAATCGTATTTCGATTGGCGTGCAAAGCATGCAAAATGACAAGCTAAAAGCCCTTGGCCGTATTCATGGTGCTGATGAAGCTAGTTATGCGGCTAAACAGGCGCATCAAGCGGGGCTAAACAGCTTTAACCTTGATTTAATGCATGGCTTACCTGGGCAATCTGTTGCAGACGCCTTGGGTGACCTTGAAAAAATTATCGCCCTTAATCCACCTCATATCTCGTGGTATCAGCTAACAATTGAGCCAAACACTCAGTTTGCTTCTAAGCCACCGACCTTACCTCATGACGACACCCTTTGGGATATTCAAGAACAAGGTCAAGCGTTACTCGCAGCAGCAGGTTATGAGCAATACGAGATCTCAGGCTACGCGAAACCCGGTTACCAATGCCGTCATAACTTGAATTATTGGCGATTTGGCGATTATCTCGGTATCGGCTGCGGTGCCCATGGTAAAATTACTGATGAAAATAAAATCATCACCCGTACCGTGAAAGTAAAACACCCACGAGGTTATATGGATCTTGCCAAACCGTATTTATACGAACAATGGCAAGTAGCAGAAGACGACTTAGCTTTTGAATTCTTTATGAATCGTTTTCGTTTAGTTGAACCCTGCCCCAAAGCTGATTTACCTTTGCTTACAAGTTTGTCACTGCAAAGTCAGGAACAAGCCTTGACTGATGCAATTGCAAAAGGCTTACTAATTGATGATAAAGATAACTGGCAGGTAAGCCAAAAAGGCCATCGCTTTTTAAATGACCTGCTAGAATTATTCGTTTAAGAATTATAATTAAATTTCTAACAACTACAAAGGAACGATAATGCGTAAACTGACCTTCATCGCTGCGGCGGTAAGTGTTGCATTACTTGGCGGCTGCCAACAAATGCAAGAGCAACCGAAGCCTGCACCAAGTGTACAAAGCCAACCTGTACAAAGTGAAATCGATAAAGCAAATGCCTTCTTCGAAGATACTTTTAACCGTGATGTAATGAAAAGCCCGATCTATCAAACATACATGGGCATCAAAAAAGATTACGACAAATGGGACGATGGCAGCGAAGAGCGCGTTTTAGAAGACTTTGAACAAACTAAAGCTGACCTAGTTGCGCTTAACGCAATTAACCGTGACCTATTAGATGACGCAACAAAAGTAAGCTACGACCTTAAAAAGCAAGATTTAGAAAACGAAATTGCTGATTTCAAATGGCGTCATTACAACTACCCTGTGAATCAAATGTTTGGTGTTCACTCGATGATCCCTGCGTTTTTAATCAACCAACATCAAATTGCCGATGTATCTGATGCTAAAGCCTATATCTCACGTTTAAATGGTGTTACAACGGTTATTGATCAACTAATCAAAGACCTTGAAGTACGTGCAGATAAAGGCATTATCGCGCCTAAGTTTGTTTTCCCACACGTGATTGATTCAAGCAAAAATATCTTACGCGGCGCCCCATTCCATGACGGTGAAGACTCAACGTTACTAGCTGACTTTAAACGTAAAGTTAATGCGTTAGAGATTGCCGATAGCGAAAAATCAGCACTTATCAGCGATGCTGAAAAAGCCCTAAAAGCAGCAGTAAAGCCTTCTTACACTAAGCTAATTAACTTCTTAGCTCAGTTAGAAAAACGCGCTGATGACCGTGATGGTGCTTGGAAATTCCCTGACGGTGAAGCGTTCTACAATAATGCTTTAGCACGTACCACAACAACTGATTTAACAGCGAAAGAAATCCACACAATCGGTTTAGCTGAAGTCGCGCGTATTCACGACGAAATGCGTGAGATTAAGGACAAAGTAGGCTTTAAAGGTGACCTTAAAGCATTCATGCAATTCATGAAAACTGATAAGCAGTTCTACTACCCTAACACCGCTGAAGGTAAACAACGTTATCTTGATGAGGCAACAGCGCTTATCGATAACATGAAATCTCGTCTAGACGAGCTATTCATTGTTAAGCCAAAAGCTGACCTTAAAGTGAAAGCTGTTGAAGCATTCCGTGAAAAAGCAGCAGGTAAAGCGTTCTACCAACAACCTGCGCCAGATGGTTCACGCCCAGGCATTTATTACGCAAACCTTTACGACATGGAAGCAATGCCAACATACCAAATGGAAGCACTTGCATACCACGAAGGTATTCCGGGTCACCACATGCAAATTGCTATCGCGCAAGAGCTTGAAGGCGTACCTAAGTTCCGTAAGTTTGGCGGCTACACAGCGTATGTTGAAGGTTGGGGTTTATACTCTGAGCTAGTACCAAAAGAAATGGGTTTATACGAAGACCCATATTCAGATTTTGGCCGTCTTGCGATGGAATTATGGCGTGCATGTCGCCTAGTAGTAGATACAGGTATCCACGCAATGAAGTGGACACGTCAAGAAGGTATCGACTACTACGTAAATAACACACCAAATGCGACGTCTGATGGCGTTAAAATGGTTGAGCGTCACATTGTAATGCCTTCACAAGCAACGGCATACAAAGTGGGCATGCTGAAAATTTTAGAGCTTCGTGAAGCGGCTAAAGAAAAACTAGGCGATAAATTCGATATTCGTGAATTCCACGATGTAGTACTTAAAAATGGTGCAGTACCATTAAATGTACTAGAGAAGTTTGTTGACCAATGGGTTGCTAAAAAACAAGCTGCTTAAGCAATAAAGACTTAAAAAAGGCCGCTCAGCGGCCTTTTTTATTTATTTAAACAACTAGTTGAGCTATAAATGTATAAATAATAAAAAACGAGTATCTCCATGCAAAGCGCGATTGAGCAATTGAACAGCCGGCTTCAACATCATCAGTTAAAAGAACTCATTGCCGATTACCAAAGTTTATCGGGAGTTTTGCAAGCGGCACAATTACAACATATCTATCAATTAGCTTGCAGTAGTGAAGTTAAATACTTGTTTTTACAAAATGTGGCAGCGCATTTACTCGAAGCAAGCCCGCTACCAAATGAAGCTGTAGCCTTAATTGATGATATCGATAAACTGAGCTTTTTCACGCCTGGTCTTAAATTTCAAAATGCTTTTTGTGTAACAGACAATCAGGGCAATACCCTACTACATCATTTATTTACACAGTGTCAGGCTGATAACCTACCCTTTAATTACTTGCGTTCGTTAATGTTATTTGAAAGCAACGAAAGCTTAGGCAAAGCGCTAAAAACATTAAATAAACAGCAGCTCACTCCTATAGGTTGCTTTATAGCGCAAAATAGCATGAGCCAAATGCTAGCCAAACATGAGTTCTCCGCATTATTAGCCATGATGGAAGTCGACCAAAGCCACAGCCCTAGCGCAGTCAGCGCCTTAATAAATACCCTTAAGCAATTTTATGGTGCCAATCAACCAACGAATAGCGACAGCAAAGTTCTACTGTGCGCGGCCTATTTGCAAGTGCCAACAGCGCAGTTATTAAACGCGCTCAATCAATAACTCCATGAATAAGGATGTTGTTAAAGCGTTTTTATCGCTCAGTAGTTTTACCGCCCTTAACCATGGTAGCCGTATTGTGCTTACCTTGTGCCTTGCAAGGTTATTAAGTACTGATGAGTTTGGTACTTTCGCCGCGTTACTCGCACTGTGTGAAATTCTGTTATTACCCGCGAGTATGGGTTTTGCATCATCTTTAATGCGTATTAGCTACCCGCTCTACAAAGCTCAGCAACATGACTTACTACGCGGCTTAAAACATGTTTATTTAGCTGCATCGTGTTTATTCGGGGTGATTTTTGTCGCTGCTGTGGTGATTAGCTTTCAAGCTATTTCACCGCACCAAAGCGCTCAAGAGCATGTGGTCTATTTACTATTACTAGTGCCGATTGGCGCCATTATGCAAAGCCAATCGGCCTTTTTAGTGGCTTTGAATAAACCCAAAATTGGCCTAGTAACACAGCAGTGTATTTTTGAATTGCTAACCGCGGGGTTTTGTTTTTTCGTGTACTTGATACGTGGCGACTTATCTTTAGTCGAGATTTGTATCTTGTTGTTTTGTAGCATCTTGTGCGTAGTCATTTATCAATATTGGTTAATCAAAAAAATGATCGTCGCAAGCACTGCCCGCTACCAAACCAAGCAATGGTGTAAAGACTCCTTGATCATGCTCGCCAGTGGCGCAGGCACCGTGTTGGTAGCAAAACTCGATGTATTACTGGTGCATCACTGGTTTGGTGCACAAGGCGTGAGTATCTTCTTTCCTGCGGTAGTGATTGCTGGCTTACTGAGTATTTTAGGCAATGCCGCCAACCAATATTTAAAACCCATTTTAATGGCCGATGAGACGACCGAGCAGCAACTTAGCGAATTAATGAAAGTGGTATGGCGTTTTAACTTTGCCGCTATTTTGCTACTTGCCCTGCTCGCAAAGCCACTACTCACTCTCTATGGCGAAAGCCAATTGCAGGAAGGGTTTTGGATTTTAATGCTGCTGTTACTCGGGCAGCTGTTATTACCAGCAAGAATTTTAGCCAGTAGCATGATCAAGTTAAAAGGGAACCCGCTTATTAACTTGTACGTATTACTTGGCGCAACCAGTGTGACGGTTTTAATGGCAGTACTGTTAAAAGATCAGTTTGGCTTATTGGGGGTGGCTGTGGCATTTAGTGGTGGCTTTATGCTTGGTGCGCTTTGCCGCATGGTGATTGTATGTACACGCATGCGGCTGCCTTTATCTGTGGTATTGGGTTTAGTCAGATAGATAATATTCAACACTGGTAACAACACGCACTTTTTTCAGCTGAGGTGTGTTTGAATCTCTATCAGAAATTGAAAACTGCCCCTGACGCGCTGTTTTAATTTTACCTAATTTAGATTGTGAATCTTTGGCAAATTTCATTGCCACCTCACGGGCTTTTTCGGTTGCTTCTTGAATCATATTTGGCTTAATTTCATTTAAGCCATTAAATAAATATTGAATACGCGTTTCGTAATTGTCTTGTACTATCGCAATGCCTTGCTTGGCTAATTGACTTACTGCGCCTAAGGCATTTTGCACTTTTTCGATGTCATTTGAATAAACAATGACATTATTACGGGCAATATAACGAAACTGCTGATTCTCGCCGCCATACTCACGGGCTTGTTTATCAATAATTGACTGACTACCAAGACTGATTTCTTCATCACTAAAGCCATGTAGCTTTAAAAAGGCGACGACTGCATCGCTTTTCTCTTCAACCCGACCCACTAATTTTTCAAGGTTGTTATCGGCATCAGAAAACTGCAATGGCCATATAACAGTGTCTGCTGGCACTTCCATTTCAGCTAAACCTTTAACGTGAACAGTGCGCTCCATGCCTTTCACATCAAGGGCTGCACTTTTCAAAATAAAACCTAACCCGAGCAAACCAACCGCCAATGCACAGGCTGCAATAACGATATTAAATGGTTGCGCTTTATTCATGCTTTTCTCCTTGATGTAGGTCACTGTTTTTGACTCGAAAAGTAGTTATAAACAGGTTATCTTATGAGTATAACTTTTAATACTTTAGAAGCGTGTCGGTTCTAGTTTGGGTGTATTAAACTTAACAGACCCTGAAGTTTTAACAAACAGCGCAAGCGAAGGAAACAGCATGAGCGTTAAACGTATTAGCCAATTTTTTAACCCTAAATCAGTCGCGGTCATTGGCGCCTCAAATTCTCCTAACCGAGCGGGGTTTGTGGTTATGCGCAACCTTTTACAAGGGGGCTTTAAAGGCCCAATCATGCCTGTTAGTTTAAATCACAGCGCTGTACACGGCGTACTAGCCTATCCGAGCATTGCTGCACTTCCAAAAGTACCTGATCTTGCGGTTATTTGTACTAATAAAAACACCTTAATCAACATCATTAATGAGCTTGGGGAGCTTGGCTGTAAACATGCAGTGGTGATTGCGGCGGGCTTAAACGCCGACCAAAAGCACGCATTAAAAGAAGCAGCTGCTGAGGCAAATGTCTCTTTACTTGGACCTAATTGTTTGGGCTTACTGATTCCTCACATTGGCTTAAATGCTAGTTTTTCGCATACAGTTGCAAGCCCTGGAAAGCTCGCCTTTGTATCGCAATCAGCGGCGGTTTGCTCAACCATTCTTGATTGGGCGAAAAATAAAGAGATTGGTTTTTCATATTTTGTGTCTGTGGGTGATTGCCTTGATATCGACTTTGATGAATTACTCGACTTTTTAGGCCGCGATGCAAAAACCAAGGCTATTTTGTTGTATATCGATAATATAGAAGATATTCGTAGCTTTATTTCTGCAGCGCGAGCCGCTGCGTTTAGTAAACCCGTCATTGCCATTAAAACCGGTAAAACCAGTGCCGGAGCCCTTGCTGCAGAAATACACACTGGTGGCAAACAAAGCTCAGATGCGGTCTATGATGCGCTATTCCAGCGAGCGGGTATGCTAAGGGTAAATGACTTACGAGAGCTTTTTGCTGCGACACAAACGCTAGCAATGCACCCTAAATTACTTAAAGTCGAACAACTAACTATTTTAACCAATGGCGGCGGCCCAGGTGTCATGGCAGTTGATACGCTTTTGCAAAGCTCAGGTAAACTGGCAGAGCTTAGCGACGAGACCAGAGCAGCGCTGAATAAGGTTATTCCGCAATCAGAGATGACCTCAAACCCGGTGGATATTTTTGGTGACTCAGCGCCAAGACGCTACCAACAAGCGTTAGAAATTTTGCTGCAAGCCAAAGAAGTCAAAAACCTGCTGATCATTCATACCCCTTCTGCGCTTGCACCGAGTGAAGACTATGCTGAGATTATTGTCGAAACCTTAGAAAAAATCCCGAAGATGGCTCGCCCTTATGTTATGACAAACTTTATGGGTGAAGATGCCGCGTATGCTGCGCGAAAGGTCTGCGCTAATAATGCCATTCCGACCTACCGTACGCCTGAAGGTGCGGTTGGTGCGTTTATGCACTTGGTAAGTTATCGCCGTAACCAAAAGCATTTAACGCAAACGCCAGAATCAAACACCGATGATGCAAAAATAAATAAAGACGCAGCACGCACTGTCGTAAATGAGTTTTTAGCCGAAGAGCAAAGCTATTTATCAACCCATGAAGCAAGCCAAATACTCACTCATTATGGTATTGATTGTATTCAAACTGAGGTTGCTTACACGCCAACAGAAGCCAAAGAACAAGCCATTGAACTGGGTTTTCCGGTAGCGTTAAAACTAATTAGCCCAAGTATTCCTTCTAAATCAGAAGTCGGTGGTGTAGTCCTTAATTTAAATGATGCACAAGAAGTTGAGCAAACAGCCTTTGCCATGCTGCTAAGAATCAAAAACACCTACCCTGACGCCCATATTGAAGGCTTTTCATTGCAAAAGATGGCGCCACGAGCAGGTGCTAATGAGCTACGAATCGCTATTAAAACAGAGCCTAACTTTGGCCCGGTGATCTTACTTGGTGAAGCAGGCACCGGACTTGAATTCGCTCAAGCGGCAGTGGCATTACCGCCACTAAATATGAACTTGGCAAAATACCTGATTGCTGCAGCGCACGATAAAGGCGTACTAAAAGACCGCGTGCTACCAGAAAAAGTCGATAAATACCGTTTATGCGCCCTACTCACCCGCATCTCGCAGCTTGTTATCGACCAACCTGACATTACCAGTGTTGAACTAAATCCTATTTTAGCCAGCAACGGGCAGTTTTTGGTCCTTGATGCGACTATCGGCCTTAGCCGTTATAAAGCAAAAGCGAACCGTAAACGCTTGTGCATTCGCCCCTACCCGATTGAATTGGTTAAAGAAGTAACACTTAAAAACAATACCCAAGCACAGCTAAGGCCAATTAAACCGGAAGATGAGCAAGCTCACTTAGAGTTTGATCAATCATTGAGTAAAGAAGACAGATATAAACGCTTCTTCGGTGAATTACCGCAATTTAACCATGATCAGCTCGCGAAAATGACGCAAATTGATTATGACCGAGAAATGGCGTTTATTGTCAGCCAAGAGCAAAATGGTTCAGCCTGTACATTAGGGGTGTCTCGTGTACTTATGGATCCAGACAAACTCGATGCTGAGTTTGCAATTGTGGTGCGCTCTGATTGCCAAGGTTTAGGGCTTGGCACAATATTAATGAATGCGGCAATTGAGCATTGTAAAAACCAAGGCGTAAAACAAATTGCTGGTATTACCTTGCCAGAAAACACCGGCATGATTGAACTGGCACGAAAACTCGGGTTTAAGATCACCCGCGACTTTGAAGAAGGCAGCATTAATATGGTGCTAAAACTTAACTAAAACTGGATCATTATTTTGCATCGTTTAAGAAATTACACTGCACGAGTTTTTGAAGGTAACGGTAAATATCGACGTATAGGACGCGCTCTCGACGTGTTTTTAATGTCGTTGATCATGATTAATGTGGTGGCGATTGTGTTGGAGTCAGTCGGCCCTTTAGCAAAGCAATATCATCACGAGTTTTTAATGATTGAGCTAATTTCTGTCGGTATCTTTACCTTAGAATATGTGCTCAGGCTTTGGTGCTGTGTTGATAAAAGCGTGCATAAAGAAAGTACACTAACAAATTCAAAAATTCGCATTAAGTACTTCTTTTCGCCCATGGCGCTGATTGATCTCATCGCGATTTTACCTACCATTCTGATGGTCTTTGTGAGTGTTGATTTACGCTTCTTACGAGTGCTTAGATTAATGCGTATCTTTAAGCTGACGCGCTATTCAAGGGCAATGCAGCTGCTATTAAACTCGTTCAAAGAAGAGAGCAGCTCACTGCTTGCGGCTTTTTTTATTATGGCCGTAGTGCTGATCATTGCTTCATGCGGTATTTACTTAATTGAACACGATGTACAGCCAGATAAATTTGGCTCTATCCCTGCTGCAATGTGGTGGGCAATGGTGACATTAACAACCGTTGGTTATGGCGATGTCGTGCCTGTGACTCCCCTTGGTCGTTTATTTGGTGGTGCTATTACACTGGTAAGTATGGGCATGGTGGCTATTCCAACTGGTTTGTTAGCCTCAAGCTTTTCTGAGCAGTTACGTAAACGCAGACAAGTGTTTACCGATGCAGTGCATGAAGCCGTTGAAGATGGGCACTTATCGCCTATTGAAGAGGAGCACTTAGAAAACTTACGGTATAAACTGGGTTTAAGTCAGCAAGAGGCGAATAAAGCGATTCATAACGAGCTTAAAAACCGCAATCGCAATCTGTATTGCCGCCACTGTGGTAAACGCCAAGATTAACGAAAAGGGTAAAGTTTTAGCTTTACCCTAAAAATTCATCATCCCACTGGGTATCTAAAAGCGCTTTCACCTCATCACCTGCCACAGGTTTGCTAAACAGGTAACCTTGGAAATACTCACAGCCTAAAGAGCGTAAGAACTGCAATTGGATGCGGTTCTCAACCCCTTCTGCTACACACTCTTTACCCAAGCTTTTTGCTAAGGTAAGCGTTGAGTTGATAATCGCTTCATCACCTTTATCAATTCCAATATCATTAACAAAGCTTTTGTCTATTTTCAGCACATCAACCGGAAAACGTTTTAAGTAGGTCAGTGACGCATAACCAGTTCCAAAGTCATCCATATAAATACGACAGCCTAGGGCTTTGAGTTTTTCCATACTTTGCTGCGCTTTATCAGAGTCATGCATCATCACTGATTCGGTGATCTCAAACACTAACGCGCTCGCAGGAACTTTAATTGCGCTTATTGATTGATGTATTTTCTCAACCAGGTTTTCGCTTTCAAAATCAAGAGCTGAGAGATTAATAGAAATATATAAATCAGGATGCGTGGTACGCCATTGGCGCAGCTCAATCAATGCTCTTGATAGAGTCTGCAGCATAATTCTGGTAATTAGCCCTGAGCTTTCTGCAGCATTTGCAAAGTCTTCTGGTTTATATTCATCATTACTCGGCCAACGTAACAACACTTCAAGCCCTGCCACTTGGCGAGTCTCTGCGCTCACGATTGGCTGATAAAAATTACAAAACTCGTGCTCTAAGTAAGCTTTACTTAGCTGTGATTCAAGATGCAAAGTACGTTGTACTTGTAAGTTCATTTCTTGTTTATAGAACTGATAACAGCCTTCGACATGACTTTTCGCGTGGTACAGTGCCACATTAGAAGCTTTTAATAAGGCTTTGGTGTCCTTTGCATCATCAGGATAAACAGCAACACCAACACTAAGATTCACTTTTACAGCTTGCTGGCTCAATTCAATATGGGTATCGACACAATCCATCACTTTTGCACATAACAGCAGTAACTCATCAAGCTGTTTTAAATCTTCAGCAAGGATCACAAACTCGTCACCATCGAAACGAGCCACGCTATCTTGTGGACGCAACACCTGCTTTAAACGCTTAGCAACACGCTTAATTAATTCATCAGACTCTTCACGCCCAAGCGAATCATTAAAGTGCTTAAAGCGCTTAATATTAACGTTTAATAACGCCACTTTTGTTTGATGGTAATCAGCTTGTTCAATAGCGTGAACGACTCGGTCGTTGAACAAGGTTTTATTTGGCAGTCCCGTCAAAGCATCGTAGTTGGCCAGTAGATGCAGCTCGTTTTCAGCCAACTTTTGCGCGCTAATATCAGTAACTATAATCACATAGCTATCAAGTTGGCGATTATTGCCTGCAACCGCACTTATTTTTATTAATACTTGGCGCTTTTCACCGCCAGCAACTTCAACTACATCCTCGGCAGAGAAGTGCTCACCCGATTCAAGCTTTTGCATAATACGCAAGTAATGAATACGGGTAGATATAGGCATACCGAGTGTGAGCGAGCGACTAGAGCGAGGCTCTGCAGGAAAAACAAAGGCATCTTGGAATGACTTATTGGTAGCGCGAATACGCAGATTTTTATCTAAAATGAACACCCAGTCGCGAGTTTGTTCAAATGCTGCACCAAACAAGCGGGCATTTTCTTCAAATACCAGTTCACGGGTCATATTTGTGTAGGTACCTGCTACTTTTTCAGGGGCGCTGTCTTGCCACTCAACCACTTTGCCAAAGTCTTTATACCAGCGCCAATTACCATCAGCATGGCGCAGCCTGTAAGTGCAATTGAAATAGCCTTTTTGTGTAGATAAAAACTCTAACCACTCTAACCGGAAAGTTTGTTTATCATGTGGGTGAATCTTTGCTAAATAATCATCCAGATTAACGCTGTCTGTTTCATAACCTAATTCATTTTTAAGACGCGGTTGATAAATAATCGGGCTTTGCGATGACCAATCCCATACTCCAGAATGACTGCCTTCAAGAGCAAGCTTCAATCGTGCTTCACTCTCTTTACTTTCTTTATGGGCGGCTAGCAATATTTGTTGCATACGGTTACGTCTAAACACCCATGCAGCAACAAACAGAGCAACCAAAATTACATACAAAACAATAAAGTGAGGTGCACGCCAAGGTGGGTATTTCACTTCGATATTTAAAATTGCCGGCGGCGTTAACTCTCCGGTTAATGGATCTTTTGCCCATACCTTAAGGTGGTATTTTCCTGCACTGAGTTTTGGAAAGAGCACTCGGTTGTTATTACGGGTATAAGTTTTTTGACCATCACCTAGTTGATATTCATAAATGATACGTTCTTGATAGTTAAATGCCATCGCAGAAAAGGCAACTTCGAGGCCTATATCATCATGCTCAAGGACGACACTATCGATAGGCTGTTTTAGCTCAGCGGGTAAATCACGCGACATCAAATCAAGGTTAGTAATATTTACGTGATCAATTAAAGCTTGCTGATAGTGGTTATCCATAGGGTAAAAGTAGGTAAAGCCTTTTAGCGTACCATAGACAATTTGCCCTGACTCAAGCTTAGTAAAAGCTCCGCTATTAAACTCGGTTGAGAATAACCCTTCTGAGCCTGTAAATTGCTGAAAATGTAAATTATCTGGGTTCAGTCGCCAAAGTCCTTTATGGCTACTCATCCATATCATGCCCGCTTCATCAAGCACCATGTCGTATAACAAAGTACCTAACTTATTTTTCTCAAGGTCGATGGTATAAATATGCTCATAAGTGCTGGCATCTAAGCCGATTAAGCCAAAGTTTGAAAGCGATAACCACAACACATTGTTGTTATCTATGATGTAAGACATCACATTCACAGCAACATTTTCATGTTGTTCAGGCACTTTATATATCGTCGAGAGCTCGTAAGTTTCTGGATCAACTTGATACAGAATACCCGCGTTATAAAATAACGGCGCTTTTGGGTTTGACGATAACGCAGGTAAAAATCCGTAGGCTAAAAACGGCTCAAACTCATCAAACTTGCCGCCTAGTCGGGTCACTTTTTGGCTATCGATATTATAAACAAACATGCCGTAATCAGGGTGAACATAGTAAAGATCCCCCGATGGCATCAACAATATGCCATGCACCCAATCGTTAATTAAAACCTGATTCTCGGGATTTGCGGCTTTGACTGGGGTGGCCTGCCCGGTTTTCGGATCAAAGCTTAAAATACCGCGATTAGTATGCAGCCATAACTTATCTTTGTAGGGCATGATTTGGTAAATACTGAATTCAGTAGTAATCAGGTCAACCTGATAATCTTTTAAAAACACTTCACTTTCGTAGGTTTCTAAATCAACCGCTGTTAAACCATTATGGGTGGCAAGCCAGAGACGATTTTGAAACTCAGTGATACTCCAAATTGAATGATGCGATAGCCCATCGCCTGTTAATGAGTTGGCTGTCACATTGATAAAATTGTAATTGTCGTATGACTGATAAAACGCCCCATCATTTTTGGTTGCCAGCCACATCCCACCTGAGCGGTCTTTCACAATATCAATAATGCTGGTGTCAGCTAGTGTGTAACCACTTTCTTTTAGGCGCATATTCTTAGCTAACTCACCCGTTTCAAGGTTATATTCAAATAACCCTTTATCAGTGCCAAGCGTAATAGAGTTAGCCTCAGGTATAATCTTCCAAATATTTAATTCACTAATGAGCGTTTTATTTTTAAAGGCAATATCTGGGGTCTCAAACATTGCTTTTAAATTGCTAATATCAACCTGATAAAGGCCTCTAACAGCCCCCACTAGCAAAGTTTGTTCATTGATAATAGCGAACGATTTCACATAATTTTGATAAATATGACTTGGCTCATTTTGGAGATGTTCAAGTTTACGGACTTTTCCGGATGCCAGCTCATAGACATAAGCACCATTACTAGTGCCCATAAAGATAAACCCTTGATACGCGAAAAGCTCTCGAATAACACTACTTTTTACGCGTTCAGGTATTTCAAAAATAGAGGTGATTTTTTTCGTTTCTAAGTCTAATTTGGCAAAATCCCAACCTCGCCCTAGCCAAAGTGTTTTGTCATCAACAGCCACCATACTAAACACCGACTCAATAAAAATTTGCTCTTCAGTGGTTGGTTTAGCAATAAACTGCTGATAAGTATCGGAAGTGGGATCATAGCGGAATAAACCCGCTTGTAGTGAAGCTATCCAGATATAGCCTTGAGGGTCTTGGTAAATACGGTCAATAATGGCATCTTCAAGCTCACCATTAGGGCCTTTGATATGAACCACCTGATAACCATCGTAGCGATTGAGGCCACCTTCAGTCGATAACCACAAGTAGCCACTATTATCGATAAGCATGGTGTTTACATAACTTTGCGATAAGCCTTCACTGGTTGATAAACGTTTTACCTGCGAGATAGCGGGATGGCTAAACAATCCACAGGTCAAAATAAAAAATAACGCTATACTGGAGAAGAACTTAGTCATTGACGTTCCAAATTGCTAACTTGGCACTGTGTCACGCGTAAAGTGCATCGCAACTACGTTTCGATGCGCATATACCTCAAACAACGATTGCAAAGAATTGGGTAATGTTAATGCATAGTTAAACCCATTTTGTAGATAAAAATCAATCAGATTTTGGTACACGAAGGTAAAAACTGTCCCTTTTTGTGCAGCGGTGACAGCCGCAAGTAATTGTGAAGCTATTTTTTGACCCCGCCATACTTCATCAACATAAAGGGTAGACAAAAATAACAGCCCTGCATGGTTTTGGACTCGGCATGCTGCAATTATTTCTGTTTCTTTGTAAGCAACCCATACTTGGTCAGCTTTGCTCGCTCGACCACGAGCCTTATGTTTATCATAAAATTTGTTTACTAACGGCGTTTTAATTGGCTCAAGTAAACAAAACCTAAACACAGCCATGGTTAGCTCATTAACGAAAGGTAATGCTCAAATTGCTGCTTAAGAAAAGCTTGCTCAGACATAGGGCGATTATTTATTGCAGTGTAAACACCTTCGCGGGTGTTCTTACCGCGCTTTATTTGATAAGCCCAAAAAGACGCTTCGTAATCCAATTGAATTTGATATTTTTGCTCTCGTGGCAATTTACATAAATTGAAACTCATACTTTCTCAGCAATAAATTTTTGATTTTGCAAGTATAACAAAATTAACAGGCTTTAATCCCTTTTATTAGCTTAAAAAGCCCACGGATAAGCTTGATTTTGGAAACACATATCAGTAAATTAACGAGCAATTTATGTACGCAAGGAACGCACGTTGTCGAAGTATCTGAGTCACAGATTTGCCTTATTTTTGCTGTTTTTTTGCTTCTCAAGTAGTGCCAGCACCAATTTACTGATCTTTAATCGCCCTGCCGATACACCTCAAGCTCGCTATGTTATTGATTTAATGAAAATGGCATACAAAGAAATTGGCTATGAGATCCATATTATCGACTTTAATCATCAAAATGCCTTGGTTGCAGCTAACCAAGGAGTACTCGATGGGCAACTAGGCCGCATTGCCGATGTTAAAGATAATTACCCAAATTTATTGAAAGTAGACTATGCGCTTTTTGATTTTAATCTAGTGCTACTGAAAAACTGCCGACAATGCCAATATGAACAGCTCAAATCGTTAGCAATTCAGTCAAGCTACCCGGCAGCCCAGAGTTATATCGATAACCACCCATTTGATGGTGATGTGATCAAGGTCAGAAATGTCACCGCGCAGCTTAATTTACTCACGCAAAAACGTGTTGAAGGGACAATATTACTAGACTTTTTACTGTCGACTAAGCATCCGGGGTTTGACCAAACGGCCTTTCATAAACAGATTCTAATGCCGATGCAGAGCTTTCACTTTGTGCATAAACGGCATAAAGCGATAATTCCGCAACTGACTAAAGTACTTAAAAAGCTTGATGAAAACGGCACAGTGCAATTTTTAAAATCGAAATACAACCTCAGTAAATTTTAAAAATCAAAACCGCCTTGCTCTGGATTAGTTTGTTGCTGCTCTGCCTGCTGTTTTTTCTGAAGGAAACGTTTATAACGCTGTTGGCATAAGCTAATGACTTTACGTTTTTCTGCATTGGTAAACTTATTCCAATAAAAACGCTCATCACGACTGCGGTAGCAACCTTTACAATAGCCTCGGTTATTAACTTGGCATATCCCTTTGCAAGGGCTTGGAATTTCAAATATTTCAATTTGTTGCATCACAAATGCCGGTTAATAAAGAATATTAAAAGTATAGCCTGAAAATTAACCATAAAAAAAGCCACTTTAAAAAGTGGCTTCTTAAACTATCTGTTTCGCTTACTCAGATTCGCTTGTGGCAAGTTCTGCTTTACGATGAAAAGGTTTAGCATACATAGCTAATACCAAAGGTTTTAGCTCCTCTGGCACTTTTGCAAGTCGCTCGTTAAATGCAGCAGCATCTTTTTCGTCAATCACAGCTTGCGTACAACCACCCGCTATATAGTTACCTGGGTGTAAGAAAAACGAATCAACAATTTGCTGATCAATGGTTTTTGCCAGCTCTTCAGGCGATTCGCAGCCCGATTCAATTGGCTCGCCAAACGCTAAATGTACATGCCCTTTAGCTGTACTAAAACCTTCAACAATACTAGCAATGTCTTCACCTTGCTGTTTCACATACTGACCATGTTGCTGTTTGTGATAAAGCTCTTTCGCTTTAGCAATCGCGCATGGCTCGTATTGATAAGAGATAGACACTGGCACAATTTTTAATTCGCGTACGTACTCAGCAAATTCTTTTTTCTGCTTACGACCTTGTAACTGCAACATTTTAAGTAAGGCTGGATCTGTTTGATCAAATCCGTCTTTTGCTCGGCCCTCTTTTTGCGCTATCCAAATTGAGTGGCCCTCAGCGAGTGAGTCATAGATATAAGCAGACAGCTGCGACAAGGCTTTAAGCATCTCTTTTGGTGCTTTCGCTGAGCGCTTTACAATAAAGCTCTTGTTTAAACGCATTAACTCAGTGATATACGGAATTTGCAGCAAGTTATCACCAATTGCGATACGAACTGTCGGCATGTTGTGTTTGAACAAGCCCCAGTTCACAAGTGCAGGATCAAGCACAATATCGCGGTGATTCGAAATAAATAAGTAGGCTTGTTTTGGGTCTAGTTTATCGATGCCCGAAAAAGTCACTTCTGAAGTAGTACGGGTGATTAGTTTATTTAAATAATCAGCCACTTCGTGCTGAACTTGCTCAACCGATGAGGTGTTGCCCCACTTTTTACGCAGCTGACTGCGCACTAATGGGCGAGTAATAAATGGGAAGTTCGATAAAAAGCGCGGTAGGTTATACTTAGCGATTACATCTACAAAGGCATTATCAGCAATCAAACGCGCTACTGAATCAGCTACTTCATCATCATTGTAAGGTCTTATGTCGGCGTATTTATCCACACTTTCACTCATTAAAAACTACTTAAGTTAAAAAACGGCACGCAGAGCGTGCCGTTAAAAATAATTGGCGGATTATAACTCAGGCAATTTTAAATGCGAACCGAGACGCGATAGTTAACCAAATTAAATGCCAGTCAATCTATAAAATGTATATCTATAACAAATAATTAAGCAATGCTCTTACCAGTTTGCGACGACTTTTTTAATACCATTTTTAGCAGTAACCTAAGCATTAAAATTGCCAACACAATACCTGCCCCAAGGCTTAACCAATGAGGTAGAACTTCGTGTTCTTCGCCCATCATCGGCGCTACAACAAAACCGTATTGCGCCACTAAATAATCGGTTAAAAAGCCAAAGGCTAGCGCCGTGCCAATCACTCCTATTAAGTAGGCAAATACCGCACGCTTGCCAAGCTCTTTACCAACCACACCAAGTGTTGCAATATTAGTTGCCGGCCCAGCTAGCATAAACACTAGCACCGCCCCCGGAGACACACCACTGAGTAATAAGCCTGCCGCTATAGGTGTCGATGCTGTGGCACAAATATACATAGGAATACTGATTAAAATAACCACCAGCATTGCAAGGATGCCATTCCCCCACTGGCTTAAATAAGATTCTGGTACATAAGTTTGTACTAGAGCAGCAAAAAATAAACCGATCATTAGCCAAATCATGGTGTCTTCAAGCAGCTTGTTACAACTAAAGTTCACTGCACGTTTCAGTTTGCTAAAACGACTTTCAACGGCTTTAGATGACTGCTCAGTGCTGCAACAGCTTGTTGTTTTAACAGACTCAGGTTCTTTAGGCGTTTGCTTACTGCAACAACTTTGTTCGGGCTTAGGAGGCGCTTCTTTACTGCAACAACTTGATGTGGTCACAGGCTCAGGCTGTTTACTGCTACAACAAGATGTTGATTCTGAGTCTTTTTCATCTGATGCTGTGTTTTGATGCTGATGAAGCTCGCTATCTTTACCTACTAATACTCCCGCCATAATCGCACTACACACGGCGGCAATAGGACGTATTACCGCCATAAATGGGCCTAGTAATACATAAGATACCGAAACTGAATCGACCCCAGTTTCAGGAGTTGAAACTAAAAATGCTGTGGTGGCACTTTTTGACGCCCCCGCCCTTCTTAAACCAATGGCCGCAGGGATCACACCACATGAACACAATGGCATTGGAGCCCCAATAAAGGCTGCTTTAACTGTGGTCCATAACCCTTCTTTGCCTAAATGCCGGTTAAGAAAGTTAGCAGGCAAATACACATTGAGAAGACCTGCTATAAATAAGCCCAGCATTAACCAAGGCGCTGAAAGTAAAAACAGATGCCAAAAATTATTGAGTAAGTCCATCGATATCCTCCAGCGTCGTTAGTATTGAACAGTTTTCAGCAGGCTCTTCTCCGCCACAACATTTATCTGCTAATAATGAAAGTGAGTCATAAAAGCGATTTAGCTCTGCAATTCGTTGTGCAACCAGATCACGTTTTTGTAGTGTCATCTCTTTAACTTCATGACAAGAATGCTCATCTTTATGAAACTTAATTTGCAGTAGCTCTTTGATCTCAGCCAGACTAAAACCAACATTCTTTGCTCTGAGAATAAACGCCATTTGCTTATAGTCATTCTCAGAATAAAAACGATATCCCACGTCTGAACGCGAACTAGGCGTTAACAAACCATGCTTTTCGTAGTACCGTAGCGTATCTGTTGAGACACCCAACTGACGGGCAAACTCACCTATTTTCATCACCGTCTCCATTGTGAAGCGTTTATTTATTATGCTCACTATAAACCTTGGAGTACACCCCAAGGTCAAGCAATAAATTAAAAAAGGAAAGCACATGAATATTACTGTCCTTGATGCAGCGACATTAGCCAACACTTCGTTAGATGCCTTAGCGCAATTAGGTAAATTAACCTGTTACGACTTAACCGCTCAAGAACAGGTTGTTGAGCGCTGCCAAGATGCCGATATCGTTATCAGTAATAAAGTGGTGATTGATCAGCACGCCATGGGCAAGCTAACTAATTTAAAATTAATATGTGTTGCAGCGACAGGGACTAACAACATTGATTTAGATGCAGCCAAAGAACATAACATCGCAGTGACAAATGTCGCGGGCTATTCAACACCGAGTGTGGTGCAGCATACCTTTACTCTAATTACTAATTTACTGGGCAATACTCACAGATACATTAATGATTGCCAGCAAGGCTTATGGCAGCAAAGCCCTATGTTTTGCCGTTTAGATTACAGCTTTAATGAAATTGCCGGCAAAACACTGGCTATTGTTGGCTATGGCTCACTGGGTAAAGCCGTTGCCGATGTAGCACGCGCCTTTGGTGCCAATGTCATCATTAGTGAACGAAAAGGCCAAACGCCTCGTGAAGGTCGTGTTAGTTTCAATGATGCCCTAACCACGGCCGATATTATTAGTGTTCACTACCCGCTAACTGATGAAACACGCAACCAAATCGCTGCGGCAGAATTAAGCATGATGAAACCGTCAGCTATAATTATTAATACTGCTCGTGGTGGGATCATCAATGAAGCCGATTTAGCTGACGCATTAGCTAATAATGTCATAGCCGGAGCCGGTGTTGATGTACTCAGTAAAGAACCTGCAGAGCACGAAAACCCGCTGGCACTATACAAAGGTGCAAACTTATTACTTACCCCACACATTGCATGGGCGAGCCAAGAATCTATTGTGCGCTTAGTTAACGAAATTGCGTTAAATATCCAAGCATTTAATCAAGGCGAAACACGTAACAGGTTGGTCTAAATTGCAATTTATTAGTCAATAGAGCTAAGTAGTTAGTAATTTATAACTTAGCCCTTTGACTAAAAATAGGTTAAGCATTTGATTTAGTTGAACTTTAAAAGTTTGGCAAGCAGTTTGCTATTAAGTGCATAACTATAAAACAATTTCTTCGGGATAAAATAACATGAAAAAAGCACTTCTTATTGCCGCGCTAACAGCTCCATTTTTAACTGGTTGTGTCATTGCTGTTTCTGACGGTGAAGCCGACACTCATTGGGCAGGTAACTCTTCTAGCTGGCAGAAACAGCATAAAAATAATCGTGAAGTGATTTCTAACCTTGCATTAGATACGAGCTACCAAACTGTATTAAATAAACTTAATACACCTAACTTTACCGAGTTATTAAAGCAAGGCGATGATGTTTATCAAGTATTATTCTATGTAACGCATAGCATTCACTCTGATGGCAAGATGACTAAAGATGAGTGTACGCCACTCGTATTTAAAAATGATAAGTTAATTGGCGTGGGTGATACGATTTATAAATCACTTAGCAATGGTTAATAAATAATTTGAAACGGATGAGTAGGCTTTGCCTACTCATGTTCGCTCACTGCGATCATTCTCGATACTATCTGATCTCGTCCGGCGTCTTTAGCCTGATAAAGACCTAAATCAGCTTCTTCAAGTAAGGTTTGTTCTGCATAAACCTGACCATTTTCTGTGGTCGCAATACCAATACTAATTGTGACATGGTCGGCATTTAGCGATGCTTTGTGTGGGATGTTTAAATCATTCACCGCATTGCGCAGTTTATTTGCAAACGACATAGCTTCTTTAGCTGAAGTATTGGGTAACACTGCAGCAAACTCTTCACCACCATAACGCGCAACAAAGTCACTGCCTCTTTCACAGGCCCCAACTAAGGCATGAGCAATTTGTTTTAAGCAATCATCACCTGCTCGGTGACCATAGCAATCATTGTAACGTTTGAAGTGATCAACATCCATCAATAACACCGATAACGGGGTTTGATCTCGACGACAACGACGCCACTCTCGCGCTAAATTTTCATCTAAATAACGTCGGTTTGGGATCTCGGTTAGGCCATCAATTGAGGCGAGCATTTCTAGTAAGTCATTTTTTTGTTTGATCAGCAGCTGATTACGCACTCGAGCACGCACAATAGCAGCACTAAATGGTTTAGTGATGTAGTCCATCGCGCCTAATTCAAGGCCCTTCGCTTCATCATCGTGACTGGTATTGGCAGAAATGAATATTACAGGCAACATACTGGTAGTCGCGCTTTCTTTTAGCTTAGTAAGCACTTCGTAGCCGTCAATACCTGGCATTACAATATCCAAGATCAACAAATCAACAGTTTGCGTTTTTAAAAACGTCAGTGCTTTTTCGCCACTCTCAACACAAAAAACATCATAGTCTTGCTGCAATGTTTTCTCTAATACCAAGCGGTTTAACGGATCGTCATCAACAATCAGTACCTTGGCTCTTTTCAACATCAGTAGATCCTTGTTCGATGATAAATGCGATGACCTGTTTTATTTGCCATTGCAACTCATCATTTAATTGTTCGGGTAGTTCGCCATCAGATTTAAGCCTAGCTTCACATTGCTGAGCGCACGCTGACAATCGCTTAAAACCGAGATTTCCGGCTGACCCTTTTACATTATGAACCACACGGACCAACTCATCGGTAGTTTTTAATGTAGAGATTTGTAATAACTGCTCTGCTGCCATAGTCGCAAACTTCGACAACATAGTTAATACTAACTTAGTATTGTTTGCAAACTGAGACAGTATAAAAGCTTGATCAAAAAAGACTTCTTTTGTGTTATCGAGTTCACTCATTGCTAAAAACAACTTACTAGCAACAATCGGTTTAGTTAAATGCTTATTCATACCCGCCGCGATTGAATGCTCAATATCTTCGCTTTCACTGTGTGCAGTGAGTGCGTAAATCGGCATTTGCTCTTTGGTGAATGACTGACGAATAATACGCGTTGCCTGACAACCATCCATTTCTGGCATCTGAATATCCATAAAAATGAGATCGGGCCTTAGGCTATTTGCCAGCTCAATGCCTTTTTCACCACTATGCGCACACACAACGGTGACATCAATTTGCTCTAAAATGCTTTTAATAATGCTTAAATTAAGCGGGTTATCATCCACAGCCAGCACTAACATGCCAGATAAATCAGTACTAGAAGGCAATGAAACCAGTTCTTTTTTCACAGGCTCCGCGGCTTTATCTAGCTGTAAGCAAAAGCAAAATTCACTGCCTTTACCTTTTTCGCTTTCAAGTTTAATTTCGCCTCCCATTAGCGCAACTTCGTACTTAACAATCGCTAAGCCCAAACCAACCCCCTGATGAGAGCGCGTTAATGATTCATCACCTTGAGTAAATGCATCAAATAAGCGGCTTTGATCTGCCTTGCTAATACCAATGCCCGTGTCTTTAACAGTAAAGCAAATGAGTTGCTGCTCAGCTGACTCTTCCACCAGCATTAAGTTTAATGTCACTGTGCCTTGTTCGGTGAATTTGGCAGCGTTGGTCAGTAAATTAGCCAGTACCTGCTGCAAGCAAATTTGATCACCCACTAAGTTATCGCTAATGCTTTTATCGCATTCGACTTTAAACTCGATATCTTTATTTGCGCATAAAGGGGCTGTTATTCCCTGACAGTAGTCGATTAAGTCAGGCACACTAAAAGGGGCTTTGTTAAGTTGTACTTGCGAGCTTTCCGCGCGGGCAAAGTCGAGCATACGATTTAGTAAAGTAAGCAAGCTATTGGCTGCTGATTTTGCTTGTTCGGCATGATTACGCTGCGGCTGTGTTAAACCTTGCAATGCAATCACGTCAATTAAGCCTAGTACAGCATTGAGTGGTGTGCGTATTTCATGACTAAGGTTTGCAATGAAGCGACTCTTGGCTAATGTTGCCCGCTCAGCATCATCTTTTGCTTTTACTAAATCCGTCACATCCTGTACATGAACAACATAGTAATCAGGGGTTTGCTCAGCATTCCAAACTAATGACACACTAATTTGTAGCCAGCGCTGTAGCTCTTGCTGCTCAAGACTAAAGTGATAAACTTTTTTCTTCTCATGCAACAGCTCTGTCAGGGTATTTTTTAACGTCTGATAAGACGTCTCAGCAAATAAGTCTATTAATTTGAGCTCATTGGCGTTTTCAATTGCAAAGATTTTGCGTGCCGCTTTATTTGCTTGCAGCACCTGATCGTCAAGTGATACCAACAGCACCCCATTAGCGGCATATTCCATGGCACTGCGTAATTTCGCTTCGGAGCTTTGTAATGCATCGAGCGCATTATGCTGCTCGGTAATATCACGACCAATTGCCATGGTGCCAAGAAATTGCTGATGTTCGTTGTAAAATGGCACAATGCTAAAAAGATAACTTTTATCTTCTGTGGTCAATCTTTTTTGATAAGCTTGGCGGTCTTTGAGTACTTGCTTTTCAAGCTCGTTTAACTCACCGTTATCATCACTAATATCACATATTTGCTGCCCTACTAGCTTCTCTTGTGGCAAGCCAATATAGCGCTCATACGCCTTATTACAGCCTAAAAACGAACCATCAATATTTTTAAAATAAATGAGATCCGGTACGTTATTGAGCATGGTATTTAATAGCGCTAAGTGACGCTCTTTCGCATCAATACTACGGCGTAATTGTTTTGATTTTACCTGTACTTGCGAATCAAGCGCTTTATTTGCCTCTTGTAACGACTGAACGAGCTCTTCATTACGGCTAAACACCTTTTTCACACGGCTGAACCAAGGCTGCCAATCAACAGGAATACGATAATGAACTAATGCTTGTTTGCCTTCATCATGCTGCTCAAGATAATTCATCAAGTGCGTCATTGGTTTTACAAAAATGCGCTGACTCAACCAAAAAACAGCGCTGAACATCATCACTAAAAACACACTCAAAAATGCGAATTCTAAAAAAATGTCGTAGCCTACTGGTTCACTCAGGGCTTGCTTTGATTCATAGAAACGAGTGTAAATAGGTAAGTTGGTAGCTTCTTGTACTAAATGACTGTGATTACTCTTGCGCATATCTACCGCGATATTTGGCCAATGCTCGTTGGCACTTATGGCAGTATTAAGCGTTGCCTTTGAGCTGGCAATAACTTGGTTATCTTGGTTGATAAAAATATACTCACCATAGTTAGGCGCTATTTTTTTTAACCAGTTAGAAATTGCTTTAAGATCATAAATCAACACAATGTAATCGCGACTATTGGCAGCTCGTTGCTTGCCAATAGCAAAGTAAGCATGACCATTAATAGTCAACACAGAACTAGAAGCAAGCTTGTTGCTATTGATTGATAAAGGTCGAAATTTATTATCTAACACACTGGTCAGAAATTCACTTTTTGCTGTGTTACGGCGCTTAATATAAACAAAGCCTTGCTCATTAACATAAGCAACCGCTTCTAAAGATTGAATAAGCGACAGCGTGGTATTAAACGAGGGGCCGAGGGCAATAACTCGTCGCCATTGATTAATTGCATAAGCGGTTGAGGCAAACTTTCCTTGCCCGACTATCTCCCCCACTCCATCGCCCACACTTTGGTAGTAATAGTGATCGTATTGATTCACATTGCGTGCCCAACTAGGATCAAAATCATAAGAAAGTGGCTGCTCATATAGCTTGAACATGGTGTCTATAAGGCCATCTGCGGCACGCATAGCATGGCTAAGCTGAGCTGAAATATTATTAAAACCGTTTTGCCTGCTTTCTATCGCCCGTTCAAGTTTTAAATTATATAGATGTAAACACAAAAAAAACGCCACCAGCAGTGGCACAATAAGTGCCACTGCTAAAGAGCGATAGTAATGCTTTAACGGTAAAAAATTCACTGATTTATAAGTACCTTACCTCGATAACAGCTAGGTTAACGAGGCATAGCAGTACTGGCAAGTTATAAATTTTCTTCAGCAAAGCTGGCTAAGCGGCTACGTACCACACCGTTTAAGTTAACGGTGGCACTGCCCTGAAAATCTTTAAAACGTTCAACAATATAGGTTAAACCTGAGGTGACTGGCGTGAGGTAGTTACTATCAATTTGCGCCAAGTTACCTGAGCAAATGAGTTTAGTGCCTTCACCGCAACGAGTAATAATGGTTTTCAGCTGTGAAGCGGTTAAGTTTTGACTTTCATCCAAAATAACAACCGCGTTTTGAATACTACGGCCACGCATAAAGTTTACCGATTTAAACTGTACATTGGCTTTTTCCATAATGTAATTACGGCTCGAAATCGGATTCTCATCTCCTTTATGCAGCACTTCTAAAGTATCGGTTATAGCAGCTAACCACGGCGCCATTTTCTCTTCTTCAGTACCAGGTAAAAAGCCTATCGACTCTGCAATCTCTGGGGTATTACGAGTGACAATCACTTTATCGTAAATGCCTTTTTCAATAATCATTTCAAGGGCACTAGCAAGAGCAAGTAAGGTTTTACCACAGCCAGCGGGACCAGTTAAAATTACCAATTCAATACTTGGGTCAAGTAGCGCATCAAGTGCCATCCCTTGATAAACATTTTTTGGTTTTACACCCCAAGCGGTATGGCTCATCAAGCGCTCAACACTAATATCCTTTAAAGTAATTTGTTTATCATCGTAACTTGTTACCCGAGCCGCAAAGTGGTCGCTTTCATCTAAAATATATTCATTACAGAACACATCGCTAATCGTGCTTTTTGCCACATGATGATAGGTATCTCGGCCTTGCTGCTCTGTTTCGCATTCGCCAACCTGTTGCCAAAAATCACCTTCAATTTTTTTATAGCCGCTAGTAAGCAAAGCAATGTCGTCAATTAATTGGTCTGTTCTGTAGTCTTCAACAAATTTAAGGCCTGCACCTTTCGCTTTGAGGCGCATATTTATGTCTTTAGTGACAAGCACCACCTTGCTATCGCTGTGTTGCTTCTGTAAATGAACAGCACAATTGATGATGCGGTGGTCGTTTTCGTTGCCCGGCAACCCCGAAATACTGTCTGCAAATAAATGGTCATTAACGATAATTAAGCGGCCACGAGATTCTGATTTAGCCTTTTTGTTACTAGGAAGCGCGACCCCCTGCAACATTTGCTCTGGCGAAGCGTCCTTTAACACTTCATCTAAACCACGAATAGCAACACGGGCGTCACGGCTAACGTCATGTTTCCTATCTTTAATGTGGTCAAGCTCTTCTAATACTGTCATGGGGATAACAACATCATGTTCTTGGAAAGATAAATAAGCGAGGGGTTCGTGGAGTAATACATTGGTATCGAGCACATACATTTTACTATCAAGGTTCGAAGCTTTTTCCATAGCACTTTCCTTACGTTTTATGATTTTTATGCTATACCCAATAAACTAAACAAGCGGCGGATGAAGCTATGGTTTATTCGTCAGGTATATACTCAGTTTAGTCTATTTACGACAAAAGTCCTTTTTATGACAAACAAATATACAATTATTTAACCGGTTAAAATATATACAATTTTTACCGTTAATAATGGCTTAAAAAGGTTGACTAAATTTAATTGTGTGCGGCGAGTTTACTGCCTTGAAGTAGCATGGCGTTACAGGTAACATAGCCGCCTTTTTTCTTCATAGACGAGACATACATGAATTTTTCCTTAGGTCAGCGTTGGATCAGTGATACTGAGTCAGATTTAGGATTAGGCACCGTTGTTGCCCTTGAAGGCCGTCAGGTCAGCATTTTATTTCCAGCCAGTGGAGAAAACAGAGTTTATTCTTTAACAGAAGCACCTGTTACTCGTGTCGCATTTAATCCAGGTGATATTATTCGCAGCGTTGAAGAGTGGGAATTAGAAGTCGAGTCTGTTGAAGAGCAAGGCGAGTTACTATGCTATCACGGCATTCGCGTTGATAATGGTGAAAAAGCGCAGTTAAAAGAAACCTTTTTAGATCACTTTATCAAATTCAATAAACCACAAGACCGTTTATTTGCAGGTCAAGTGGACCGTTTTGACCGCTATACGCTTCGCTACCAAACTTGGCAGCACCAGTTTGAGCGCCAACAATCACCTTTAAAAGGTTTAATTGGTCAGCGTGCAAACCTTATTCCGCATCAGCTTTATATCGCACAAGAAGTGGGTAAACGTTTTGCGCCACGCGTATTACTTTCTGATGAAGTGGGTTTAGGTAAAACCATTGAAGCTGGTATGATTTTACATCAACAAATCATCAGTGGCCGTGCTAGCCGCGTATTGATTGTTGTGCCTGAAAACTTACAGCATCAGTGGTTAGTAGAAATGCTACGCCGCTTTAACTTACGTTTTTCAATCTTTGATGAAGAACGTTGTGATGAAGCATTCGCAGACTCTCCAAACGTATTCGAAACAGAACAGTTAGTACTTACTAGCCTTGAGTTCTTAAGCAAGAAAAAACGCTGGTTTGAGCAAGCAACCCTAGCTGATTGGGATTTATTGGTTGTTGATGAAGCGCACCATTTAAGTATCAATAATGGTAAGCCAAGCACTGAATACCAACGCATGGCAGAGTTAAGCCAAGACATTCCGGGCCTTATCTTATTAACTGCAACGCCAGATCAACTTGGTCACCGCAGTCACTTTGCCCGCTTGCAATTACTCGACCCAGATCGTTTCTACGACTACGATGCGTTTGTTGAAGAAGAAAGTAACTACAAAGATGTGGCTGAAGCTGCTAACCAATTACTAGGTGAAAAAGGCCTTGATGATGCATCTCGTGCAACATTAAAAGAGCTATTGAAAGAAACCGACATCACTGACATTTTAGCGAAAGCGGAGCAAGGTGATGAAGCGGCGCGCAACGAAATTTTATCAATGCTGCTGGACCGCCATGGTACGGGTCGTATTTTATTTAGAAATAGCCGCAGCGGTATTGATGGTTACCCAAGCCGTAAGCTTCATGCATACCCTATGGCAATGCCTAAACAATATAAAACGGCGATGTCGGTACTGGGTAACATGGGCGGCATTCAAAATGCTGAATTAACGGCACTTCGCGCTCTATTCCCTGAAAAAATCTTCCAAGAGTTTGAAGGTGAAAATGCTAGCTGGGGCGCATTTGACCCACGTGTTGATTGGTTAATCGAAACCTTAAAAACCCTTAAACACGAAAAAGTACTGCTTATCTGTGCTAAAGCCGAAACCGCACTTAGCCTAGAACAGATTTTACGTGAGCGTGAAGCAATTAAAGCCTCTGTTTTCCACGAAGGCATGTCGATTGTTGAACGTGACCGTGCAGCGGCTTACTTTGCCGATGAATACGACAGCGCGCAAATTCTACTTTGTTCTGAAATTGGTTCTGAAGGTCGTAACTTCCAATTCTCGCATCACCTAGTATTGTTTGATTTACCACTTAATCCTGACTTACTTGAGCAACGCATTGGTCGTCTTGACCGTATTGGTCAAACTCAAGACGTAAACATTCACGTGCCGTATTTTGAAAACACCGCACAAGAGGTGTTACTTCGTTGGTACAACGAAGGCTTAGATGCGTTTGAAACAACCTCGACAACAGGGCAAATGCTGTATAAAGAGTATGGCGAAGAATTGCTTGAGTTTATTGGTGCACACAATTGCGACGAAGAAGAGCTAGACCCTCTACTAGAACAAGTGGCAGGTCAAAATGCCAAGCTTCGTAAGCAAATGGAAAGTGGTCGTGACCGCTTACTAGAGCTACACTCAAGTGGCCAAGGCCGAGCAGAAAGCCTTGTAGCTGATATCGAAGAGTTAGACGATCAATTCACGCTGCCAAGCTATATGATCAATGTGTTTGACACCTTTGGGGTAAGCCAAGAAGACAAAGGTGAAAATACCATTATCTTAAAACCAACTGAGCACATGCTAAATCCATCTTTCCCATGCTTAAAAGATGATGGCATCACAGTAACGTTTGATCGCAGCACCTCGCTTTCGCAAGAAGACGCGCATTTCATCAGTTGGGATCACCCAATGGTGCAAGGCAGCTTAGACATGATTTGTGATGATGACTTTGGTACTGCCTCTGTGGCGTTACTGAAAAACAAAAAGCTACCTGCTGGTACCTTCTTTGTTGAGCTTATTTTCATTGCTGAAGCGATGGCGCCTAAAGCACTTCAGGTTGGCCGCTTCTTGCCACCAACGCCTATTCGTATCTTATTAGATAAGGGTAGTAATAACTTGGCTGATAATGTTGCTTTTGATGCTTTCAATCAGCAGTTGTCTGCGGTTGGTCGCCAAACGGCAAGTAAATTAGCCAGCGCGCTACAAAGTGCCATTCACCCAATGATCACCAGCGCACAAGGCATGGCACAAAGCAAGCTAGAAGCACTGCGTGCTGAATCACTAGAGAAAATGCAAACTGCCCTTGGTGAAGAGCAAGCTCGTTTAACGGCACTTAAGCAGATCAACCCAAATATTCGTGATGAAGAGCTTAGCTTCTTTGATAAACAGCGTAGCGAACTCACGACTTACATCGAAAAAGCCCAAGTTAAACTGGATGCAATTCGTTTAATTGTCGTTTCACACTAACGTTGAAGCGCTAAACTCAAAACCACAAACGCGATGTGCTTTCACATCGCGTTTTTTATGCAAAAAACACCACTAGGGTAATAATTACAGCCACTGCCGCTAGCTTGCAAAATAACTTAGCTAAGCTTTTGTTTCTCTGTATTAAATCGTCTTTGTAAGCTTGTTTCAAATATACTGCTTGTAGGTCTGAAAAGCCTTTACAATGCGGACACTCTGGCTCAAGGTCATTAACTTCTAAGCCACAACGTGTACAAGGTTTACTGCGAATTAAACCAAGGCGAAACATTCACTTGTCCTTTTATTTAAACTCCATAGCTGAATTTACTGTATCTTAGCTGCTACTCGAAAACCAGCTCTGGCATTGTGTATGCGCTCATACTCCTTTAAAATAGCGCCCTTGCATATCATCGAGGCTGGCTGTGTTACTCAATTATAATCCCCCAATGACACCTTATTTAAGTATTGTTTATCAAGACGATGACTTGCTTATTGTGAATAAACCAAGTGGTTTACTTACTGTGCCGGGAAAAGATCCAAAACACGCTGACTGCCTTATTGCTCGCATTAATCGCGTTTTTCCAACAGCAAAAATTGTTCATCGCCTTGATATGGCTACCTCTGGCATTATTTGTTTAGCTATGCACAAAGAAGCGCATCGTAATTTAAGCATTCAGTTTCAAGATAGAAAAACTGCAAAACGCTACATTGCTCGCATATTTGGTAAGCTTGAGCAAGAAACAGGATCGGTAGATTTACCACTTATTTGTGATTGGCCGAACCGACCAAAGCAAATGGTTGATCACGATAATGGCAAACCGTCATTAACCCACTTTAAAGTGCTTGAATATGAACAGAATGCAACTCGTGTTGAGCTGACCCCAATTACTGGACGTTCTCACCAACTACGTGTACATATGCTGTCATTGGGTCACCCTATTTTAGGCGATAAGCTGTATGCTCACCCCGAGGCATTCGCCATGGCTCCTCGCTTACAGCTGCATGCCGAAATGCTAACCTTAGCTCACCCAGCCAGCGGTGAAACATTGATTTTTGAAGCCGCTCCTGAGTTTTAAGACAATTCTCTAAATATTTAATAAAGACTGCCGATAGTTAATCAATAACTGATTTAATTAAAGACTCAGGTAATATCGGCATGAATTTAAAACCCGCACATCGCTTACTTTACGCAGCCTGTTTTGCGTTCATGGGCAATGTGAATGCTGCCGATTTTATTAAACCCACCCCTTGGTCAAGTTTGGTCACTAACGATATTCAACGCTTTTTACCAAGCGATGAAGTACGCACTCTGCTTGCCGGTGAAGATGAGTTCATTAGCTTATATCGTCAATCGATGGCAGCCAGTCAACGCGGAATTGTGTTAATCATTCCTGATTGGCAGCACCTACCCACTAATAATGCTGGTATTAACTTTTTGCGCAAGCAGTTAAACGAAATTGGCTATGCAACCCTTGCCATGACCATGCCTGACATTGATTGGCACCCTGTCGATATGACAACGCCCGAGTCATCTGAAAGCTCTGAACCTGAGTCAACAACACAAAGTAATGAACAAGGCGATGAGCAAGCAGCTTCAGCTCCACCAGCCGAAACGCAACAAGCGCCGCATTTTGTTACGGGTGAGCCTAATATCAGTGAAGCTGTGCTTGATGATTACAAATTAAAGCTAATTGCCAGATTCAATGCCTTGTATAACAGTGCAATGGATGAAGGCGGCAATATTATTGTGGTGGCACAAGGTGCCAGTGCGGGGCTACTGATTGAGCATTATGCTAGCTTTCCAAATAACGAACTAAACGCTTTTATTAGCCTAGGTAGTTATTTACCCAACAGTGTTCGTAACCAGCATCTCAATGCGACGCTTTCAACTATCAGCCCACCCTTACTGGATATTTTTTATAGTGAGGGTAACCCTGACACCCTGCAAAGTGTAAAAGACAGAAAACGTTGGGTAAGAAAACACGCTAAATATGACTACCGTCAAAGAGAGTTATTTGGTGTGCCTTCAGAGCCTGAGCAGCACCAGCGACTGCTCAAAGAAGTAGACGGCTTTTTACGCCGCCTTTTTTAAATACTCATAAGCCGCTTGAATATCTTGGCTTTTCTTTACCGCAACTTCCATCATATGTTTTGGTAAACCTTGCGATACCAGCTTATCGGGGTGATGCTGAGCCATGAGCTTTCGATAGGCTACTTTAATATCTCTCGCTGAAGCATCATTGTTTAAGCCTAAAAGAGCCAACGCTTGAGCGCGATTCATACCATTATTCGGTGGCACATTGTGCCCTCTTTGTTCACTATGACTGCTGCGGTTTTGCTGGCTTTGTTGGCGTTGTTGTTCATAAAAACGCTGTTGTTGCTGACGAAATGCAAATTCGGCTTGGTAGCGTTTTAATAAAAATGCGAACTGAGTACGCGAAATACCTAACTGCTTGCTCACCTCTTGCAATAGCTGCTTTTCTTGCTCTGCAAGGTGACCATCAGAAAAGGCCATTTGAATTTGTATTTCGAGGAAAAGTTGCAATAGATCATGGCGTCGAGCAAAGCGCTCTTTAAAGTCATGAACCGTTTCTTTTAATGAAAAATCCGTTTCTTTACCACTACGAAAGGCATCTTGTGCTTCTCTGCGCTCATCACCCGATAAGCCCATTTCGTCCATAAACAAACTTGCCGCACGAATATGCGTTTCACTAACGCGACCATTCGATTTGGCGATATGCCCCATCACCGCAAAACAGCTAGAAAAGAAAAGTGCTTGGCGCTCGTTAATATCATCGCCTTTAAACAAACCAGAAAAACCACCTGCTTTATCAAAGTCTTGTTTTAAGCTGCGATCGAACATATGGCCTAGGTATAGGCCCAGTAAGGCTCCTATAAATTTGCCAAACATAAAGCCAAAACAAAAACCGAGTACTTTTCCCCACATAATTTGGCAAACCTCTGTTGTTATTACAAAGCGAAACGTTGATTGATTTCGTCGAGTCTGGCAGGTGTGCCAATGTCATCCCATTGCCCCAAATAAAGCTCAGTCGAAACGTGATGTTCACTGAGCTTTTCTCGCAAAATGGGCCCAAGTGGACGAATACCTGCGCTGAGACCTTTAAAGAAATCAGCATGATAGCGACTTATACCGGAAAAAGTATACTTTTGACTACCTGGGCTTAGATGACTCAGTGCAAAATCACCATCAGGGTTATGCGCAGGATTTTCAACAAGGACAATATGCGCCTCCCCTGCTTGCAGATGAAGCTGCATCAACGAAGTCACATCATAATCAGTAAACACATCACCATTGATGACAATAAATTGCTCACCCAATAACGGCAATGCTTGAATGATGCCCCCGGCGGTTTCAAGCCCCCCAGCCTGCTCTTGGCTGTAAGTGATCGATACACCAAACTGCGAACCATTACCGAAATACTCTGTTATTTTGTCACCTTGCCAGGCAAGGTTAATGACAATATCGGTAATGCCTGCTTGGCGTAAGTTATTAATGTGATGCTCTAATAATGGCTTGCCGTTAATCTTTAGCATAGGCTTTGGCATCGCTTCTGTTAGCGGCATCATGCGCTTACCGCGCCCCGCCGCTAGGATCATTGCTTTCATTTAGACTCTTTAGTTAATCGCTGCTTAGTCTGTGGAATAATAGTCTGCTCTATCCACTGACCAAGGGCTGTTAACTCTGGGTATTCTTTACTGACATTACTAATGTATGTAAGGGTTGGCAGCACATTATTCAAATAACCAGACTTACCGTCACGTAATTTTAAGCGGCAAAATATACCTGCAGCTTTTAAATGACGCTGCACGCCGGTTAAGTCAAACCAGCGCTTAAACATCGCAAATGAGGTGTCTTGCAATAGCTGTTGCTCGCTGAATTCGTCATAAGCGTAATGTAAAAGGTAATCTAGCTCTTGCTCTGGTAACTTGAAATAGCAATCCCTTAATAACGAAACAAGGTCATAACACACAGGCCCTTGCACCGCATCTTGATAATCGATGATCGCCCATTGTTGCCCTGTGCGCATAATATTACGGCTATGGAAGTCTCGGTGTACAGTAACAATTGGTTGTTCAAGGGCATTGTTAACTAATAACTCACAAGCCTGTTGCCACATTTGCTGCTCATCAGCAGAAAGTTGCTCACCAATAAAGTTATCGACTAACCAATCTCTAAAAATGCTCAATTCAAATTGTAAAAACTCACCATCAAATACTTTCATGTATTGGGCTGGCGGGATTTGCGCCCATTGTGCACTTAACTTTATTAGATGTTTGTAGTGTAAAGTGCGGTCTTCGTCGCCCAGTAAATCAGCCAAATGAGTATTGCCTAAATCACTCAGCAAGAAGAAGCCTTGCTTTTCATCTGCTTGAAGAATTTTTGGTAATTTAAAGCCATGCTGAGAAAACACTTTATTGAGTTCTACATAAGGCGTGTTATCTAATTTATCTGGATCTGAGTCCATGACAATATAGCTTTGATCACTTGTATTTACGCGGAAATAACGGCGAAAACTCGCATCCCCTGTGATGGCGGCTAATTGATATTCATCCTCTTTAAAATGAGGATTTAAAAACTGCTGTAAACTTTTATAACGATTCATTTAGTAAGATATCTATTTTTCACTAAGTCAATTACTGTATTTGCCATTGTTTTCCTTTATTATGTCTAGCTTATATCCAACCAAAGAGCATTAAGGTCATTAAATGAGCAAAACCTGGGGCATAATGATGCTAAGCGTACTTAGCGCACCATCGTTCGCCGAAACTGAACTGACACACAATTTTTGTGGCACTTCAATGCAAACCAGAGCTTGGCAACCGCTCCCTGGCCTTGAACTTAATATGATCGATATCAAATCCGATGATATTGAACTATTGGGTACCCAAAGCGCAGAATTTACCGGTAATGTAGATATTAACACCCTAACGATGAATTTGTCCGCACAAAGTGCACTGATTGACAAACAACGTGGGTTACTTAATGCAACCGGCCCTATCGTTTATCGCGATAAAGTAAGCCAAATTAATAGTTCTGGGCTCAATGCGGATTTAAATAATTCTGAATTAAGCTTGCTTGGTGCTGATTATAAGCTCACCGACCAACTTGGTCATGGTGGCGCAGAAAAACTAACAGTCAACGAGTCTGGCCTAAACCTGATGAACGCAAGCTTTACTACCTGCCCGGGCGAAACACCGGTGTGGGCAATTGAAGCTGACGAAATTGACTTATCAAGTGAAGATGGCTGGGGCGAAACTCACAATACCGTATTACGGGTATTTGATACGCCGGTTCTTTATATCCCCTATTTTACGTTTCCGTTGGATGACCGCCGAAAATCAGGTTTATTAACACCTAAATTCTCAAGTTCAGGTCGCTATGGTATTGAAACCATCACTCCGTACTACTGGAATATTGCGCCAAATTACGACGCCACCATTACGCCTCGCTATATGTCTAAGCGCGGTTTGCAAATGATTGGTGAGTTTCGTTATTTAACTGAGCAAAACAACGGTCTCATTGCCGTTGAGTATCTAGATAAAGATGATGAAGAGCCAAATGTTGACTCGCGTTATCTATTCCATTGGCAACAACAAAGTTACTTTGGTGAAAACTGGCGCGGTAATATCGATATTACCAACGTTAGTGATGATAACTACTTAACCGATTTAAATTCTGGCTATGCGACTCGCACAGACACTCAGTTATATCGTACAGGTTCACTCACCCACTTAGGTGATACTTGGCGCACCAATATTAAGCTACAGAGTTTTGAAGTACTTGGTGATCACCGCGAGTCATATGCGGCGCTGCCACAAATTAGTTTTTCTCAAACTGATGCGTATGATTTTTATGGCGTTGATTTAACCCTTGATGGTGAGCTTAGTTATTTCACGAATGATGACGCAGTTATTGATGAAGCAAGCCGTGTTCACATAGAACCTAAAGCAAGCTTTGGTTATCAAGAATACGCATGGTCATTTTTATCTGAGTTCAGCGTATTGCATACTGAATATAACCAGCATGGCGATTTAGCAGGGACCGACTACGACGAAAAAGTCACCCGCACCCTGCCAAAAGTGCGTTTATACAGCCAATTAAATTTTGAGCGTGATACCGCGTTTTTCTTTAAAGATGGTATTCAAACTCTTGAGCCACAAATTCAGTACTTGTATACGCCAAATAAAGACCAATCAAATATTGGCCTTTACGATACGGCAAAATTACAAGATGACTTTTTTGGTTTATTTAGAGACCGTCGTTTCTCAAGTATCGACCGTATTGCCACTGCGAACCAATTTACGTTAGGTGCGACTACTCGCTTATTTAGCAATGAAAACGAAGAAGTATTTAATTTCAGCGCAGGCCAAATATTTTATTTAAGTGATGATGCAAAGCCTACATCACAAGGTATTAATGTTGATACTAACTACAATGCCTTGTTCGCAGCGCAAACCATGTTACATTGGCACCGTCGCTGGTATTTATCAGGTGGTATTCAATACGACACTGATGGTAAAGAAATTATTCAATCAAATATCACCTTAGATTATAAAGGTGACGATAAACAGCTCGTGCAATTGAACCATCGCTATGCAAATGATGTCTCAGGCAATACAATCGAGCAAGTTGGTCTATTTACCAGCATTCCGCTATCGCAAGATTGGCAGTTTGTTGGCAGCTATCACCGCGATTTAGAAAGTGGTCGTAGCATTGAGGTTTTCAGCGGTCTTCAGTATGAATCGTGCTGTTGGGCGTTTCAAATCACAGGCCGTCGTCAAATCGAAACAGATTTGAACCAGGCGATTGGTCAAGAGCAAGCAACCTTTGATACCAGTATTGGCTTCAATATCGTATTAAAAGGGCTTGGAAGTAAAAGCCGTTATGATGCACAAAAATTATTACAACAAGGTATTTTTGGCTATCGTAGACCGTATTTTCTTAATAACTAGTACCGCAGTACTATTAGCAAGAGTATTAGAAAAAGTATGAATTTAAAAAAATTATTTGCATCTGCATTATTAACAGTTGGCCTTTGCCAAAGCGTTTTCGCAAAACCTGTCGAAATCGACAAAGTTGTTGGTGTAGTTAACCAAGGTGTTATTTTACAAAGTGAAGTAGACACCATTATCAATCGCGTAAAAACTCAAGCGCAAGAGCAAGGTCAGCAATTACCTTCTGATGATACGCTTCGCATTCAAGCAATCGAGCGTTTAGTAAACCAAACTCTGATGATGCAACTTGCTGAGCGCATGGGTTTAGAAATCTCTGACTCTCAGTTAGACCAAACACTTGAAAATATGGCTCGTGAGCAAGGCGGTACAATCGCTGACTTACGTCGCACTATCGAGGCAGCAGGCGAGAGCTACCCAGCATACCGTGAAGAAATTCGTAAAGAAATCACCACGCAACAAGTAATGCGTGCGAACGTTGACCGCCGTATTTATATTAGCCCACAAGAAATCGATAACCTTCTTAAAATCATGGAAACTCAAGGCAAGAATGCCGAAGAGTATGATATTGGTCATATCTTGATTGATATCCCAAGTGATGCAACAGCTGATGAAATCACCAGTGCTAAAACGCGTGCAGATAAAGTTATCGAGTTTTTAAAAGAAGGCAAAGAGTTCAAGCGTATCGCTATTTCATCTTCTAGCGGTTCAAAAGCCCTTGAAGGTGGTCAGCTAGGTTGGATGAGCATCAACGAAATGCCATCACTTTTTGCTGAAGCGGTAAAAGGCCATAAAAAAGACGATATCGTTGGCCCGCTTCGTTCAGGTGCTGGTTTCCACATCATTAAAGTGCAAGATGTTCGTGGTCGCCAAGTTGTTGAAACAACAGAGGTTCGTTCACGTCACATCTTAATTAAGCCTTCTATCATCTTAAGCGAAGAAAAAGCGCGTGACATGCTAAAAGGTTTTGCAAAAGAGCTACGTGAAGGTAAAGCTGACTTTGGTGAACTTGCTAAAGAATACTCTGAAGATCCGGGTTCAGCATTAAAAGGTGGTGAGTACGATTGGACTGATCCAAGCACCTATGTACCAGAATTTAAAAATACCCTGCTTTCTCTAGATAAAAATGAAATCAGTGAGCCATTCAGAACACAGTTTGGTTGGCACATTGTACAGCTACTTGATAAGCGTGTAGCTGATAAAACAGAGCAAGCTAAGCGTAACCGCGCTCACCAACTACTGTTTAATCGTAAATTTAAAGAAGAAAGTTTCAACTGGCAGCAAGAAATGCGTGAACAAGCGCACGTTGATATTTTCCCAACAGAATAAAAATTATGACCATTAGAATTGCAATTACCCCAGGTGAGCCAGCCGGTATTGGCCCTGATTTACTTATCAAGTTAGCCCAGCACCAGTGGGATGCCCAACTGGTGGTGATTGCTGATGGCGCGCTGTTAAAACAGCGCGCTAAATTGCTTGGTTTAGATATTAATTTAATTGACTTCGATGACAGCCAAGCCCCAAGCATTGCCCCTGCAGGCAGCGTTTACTTACATCAAGTAGATTTAGGCTCTGACGTTGAAGTGGGCGTACTTAATGACGCCAATGGTCAATACGTGCTGGATACACTACGTATCGCCAGTGAAAAAAATATGGATGGTACCTTTGCCGCTGTTGTTACAGGACCTGTGCATAAAGGGATTATCAACAAAGCAGGTATTTCATTCAGCGGTCACACTGAGTATTTTGCCCAGCAATCGAATACTGCCGATGTAGTGATGTTGTTAGCTACAGAAGGCTTACGTGTGGCGCTTGTTACGACGCATATACCGCTTGCTTATGTATCGCGCGCAATCACCGTTGAACGTTTAAGTAAAGTTGCCACTATTTTAAACCATGACTTACAAACTAAGTTTGGTATTGAAAAACCGCGTATCCTCGTATGTGGTCTAAACCCACATGCTGGCGAAGATGGTCATTTAGGCACTGAAGAAATTGATACCATAGCGCCAACTTTAGAGCTGTTAAATAATCAAGGCATGAACTTAATTGGACCATTGCCTGCTGACACCCTGTTCCAAGATAAATATCTCTCGCAAGCAGATGCTGTGCTTGCAATGTATCACGATCAGGGATTACCTGTGCTAAAATACAAAGGTTTCGGCAATTCGGTCAACATCACCCTTGGCCTGCCATTTATTCGCACCTCAGTAGATCACGGTACGGCTCTCGATTTAGCCGGCACAGGGACTGCTGATGTAGGTAGTTTTGAATTAGCGATCCGCGAAGCAATTAAGCTCGCCCATGAAAAAGCACAGAATCAATGACAGATAAAGTACATTTAGGACACCGCGCTCGTAAGCGTTTTGGTCAAAACTTTTTAAACGATGACATGATCATCGACAAAATCGTCACGGCTATCGATCCTAAACCTGAAGACAATTTAGTAGAAATCGGCCCGGGTCTTGGTGCAATCACTGAGCCAGTCGCTGATTTAAGTGGCCACCTAACGGTTGTTGAGCTAGATAAAGACTTAGCAGAACGTTTAACGAGCCACCCATTCTTAGGGCCAAAGTTAACAGTGCATCAAGGCGATGCAATGAAATTCGATTTTAGCTCTTTGATCAAGTCTGACGAAAAGTTAAAGATTTTTGGTAACTTACCATACAACGTTTCGACCCCACTGCTATTCCATTTATTTGAGTTCGCGGATAACGTAGAGCACATGCATTTTATGCTGCAAAAAGAAGTGGTCAAACGTATGGTCGCAGGCCCGGGCAGTAAAGCCTTTGGTCGCTTAAGCGTGATGACACAATATTACTGTCACGCAATGCCAGTGATTGATGTGCCGCCAGAGTGCTTTAAACCTGCACCTAAAGTAGATTCAGCAGTTATTCGCTTGATCCCTAAAAAGCCTGAGCAACGTTCAGCTAAAAGCACTAAGCTATTAAACACAGTATGTTTAGAAGCCTTTAATCAACGCCGTAAGACTCTGCGTAATAGTTTATCTAACTTACTTACAGCTGAAGAACTAACAAGCATCGGCATCGATATCACTCTGCGTGCTGAAAGCCTGTCTTTACAACAATTTATTGATATAGCTAATTGGATTTATGACAACAAGCAGTAATTTAGGTTCTCCAATTAAGGTGTCGGTTGAAACCTTCTATGTAGAAGGCCAATCAGAGCCTGAACAAGATAAATACGTTTTTGCTTACTCAATCACCATTAAAAATCACAGTTTATGCAGTGCTAAGCTATTGAGTCGTTACTGGTTAATTACCGATGCCAACGGCAAAGAAGTGGAAGTGCAAGGTGAAGGGGTTGTAGGTGAAACACCTACCATAGCCCCAGGTGAAAGCTACAAATACACCAGTGGTGCAGTGCTTGATACCCCTGTTGGGACGATGCAAGGCCATTACACCATGCGTAACGAATTTGGCACTGAGTTTGAAGCGCCAATCGAGGTGTTTCGTTTAGCCCGCCCAAACATTTTGCACTAGGTAATAATGGCTGACTACGCAATTGGTGACTTACAAGGCTGTTACAGTGAATTTGATGCGTTACTAAAACGTGTCAACTTCAACCCAAGCCAAGATCACCTTTACTTAGTTGGCGATATTGTTGCTCGAGGCCCTGATTCACTCGCTTGCCTCGAGCGCCTTCATACTATGCAAGGCAGTGTAACTATTACTCTTGGTAATCATGATTTACACCTAATTGCTTGTCATTATCTAAATAAACCAGCAAACCCTAAAGATAAGCTTGCAGATGTTTTTGACAGCCCAAAGCTCCCTGAATATATTCATTTTTTGCAACAACAGCCATTAGCGATTTGGCTTGAACGCTATGACATGCTGATAAGCCATGCTGGCTTAAACCCAAATTGGTCAATAAAAAAAGCATTAAAACGCGCTCGCTTTGCCGAAAGTTGCTACCAAGGTAGTGATGCCCATCATTACTTTGCCAATATGTATGACCCTCACCCATTAGAATGGCAATCAACGCTACCTAGCGAGGCTAAATTTCGTTATATCGTTAATTACTTCACGCGCATGCGCTTCGTTAATTTGCTTGGTGAACTCGATTTCAGCAATAAAACCAGCATTAGTGAAGATAGTTCAATAATTCCTTGGTTTGAGCATCCAAATATAAGTAAGCTCAAGCAACAGATCACATTTGGTCACTGGGCTGCTTTAGAAGGTAAAGTTAAAGCCGAAAATATTCATGCCCTCGACACTGGCTGTGTATGGGGAGGCGCGATGACCCTCATGGAACTCAGCCAAAAAGACTGTTTTGTCGAAAAATCCCACTCTTTTATCTAAATAAACTGAAAAATAGCTGAACATCTGTTAGATTTATAACAATTAAAGTTAATTTAATTTAAAGCTAATTAAATTTAAACACTTAACTAATTGGCAACCTTGCCGATAAGTTTTGATTAGTACTATTTTCTGGAATTACATATGAACTTGACCGTTAGACAGCGTATTTGGGGTGGCTTTATTGTTATTACGTTACTCCTGCTATTTATTGGTGGTAACTCGTTGATCAGAATTACCAACATTGATCAATCGACACAGCGAGTTAATCAGCTGTCATTACCGGCCCTCGACAAAAGTTATGAGTTGCAGGTTGAATTCATCCTGATGAGTAAATCAGCGCAAGCGAGTTTTTACACCACATCACAAGATGAATTAGCAACTATTCGCAAGAACTTTACCGAGCAGAAAAAGCGTTACGATAGCTCTTATCAAGACCTACAACAAATAGTGAGTAACGACCCTAAATTAAAACAAAGCAGTCAAGAAGTTGAGCAAACTTATAAGCGCTTTGCCAAGTCTGTCGATAACCTTTTTAAGGATAAACAAACTCAACTTGAACTTAACAATACGCTGCGCACCCAGCTTGAAGATATTGAGATCAGCGCAGAAGATGCTAACTCTGTTGTGCTTGATATCATTGATATTGATGGTCTTGAAGAGAACAATTCACGTGCCTACCAAGCTGCTAACAACATGGAAAACAACTTCCAGTCGGTAGTGACTAACAGTACCGATATGCTAACGGTTAAAACTCTTAACACGTTAGATATCGTGAAAAACGAACAAATTTATTATTTAGAAGAAGTTGAACGAAGCCTTGGCCTAATCCGCCCTGCTGTCATTGAAAGTAATGGTGATTTATATAACGACCTAAACGGTTATGTTGAGAACCTTGTAAATAATGTACGTGGCAACAACAGCCTATCAGCAAATAAAAAGCGTTTAATTGATGCAATTGCACAAACTCAAGCTGAGCTGGCAAATGCAGAAAAATCAACAACTGAAGCTCTAAAACAACTTAAAGAGCTTGTCGACCAAGCAACTGTACTTGCCTTTGATCTACAGCAAGACGTTAGTGGTAACGTATCTACAGCAACCATTTGGACTTGGGTTGCCATGGTTATCGCCACTTTAATAGCTATTGCTGTTGCAGCAGTTACTGTTAGCCGTATTACTAAACCACTTTCTGAAGTAAACCGTATTCTTGATATTGTTGCTAGCGGCGACATGACTCAACGCTTAGACGACTCAGCTAAAGACGAGTTCGGTGAACTATCACGTAGTTGTAATACGCTAATCGAAAGTTTACGTACGCTTATTCAAGGCATTATCTCTCGCTCTACACAGCTTGCAGCGGCTTCAGAGGAAACTTCTGCAATTACTGAAGAGTCAAGCCAAGCTATTCGTAACCAACAAGCGCAAGTTGAACAAGCTGCCACAGCAACCACTGAAATGAGCAGTACATCACAAGCGGTAAGCAGCAGTGCTCAACAGGCACTTAGCGAAATCAAGAACGCTGATAAAGAAGCTGACCGTGTTAAAGGCATTTCTTCACAAAACAAAGCGACTATTGAACAACTTGCCCGTGAAGTTGATGATGCTTCACAAGTTATCAATAAGCTACACAAAGATAGCGCATCAATTGGTGGCATCTTAGATGTTATTCGTGGCATTGCAGAGCAAACAAACCTACTTGCACTTAATGCAGCCATAGAGGCAGCCCGTGCCGGTGAACAAGGCCGAGGCTTCGCCGTAGTAGCTGACGAAGTACGCTCTCTAGCAAGCAAGACACAAGAGTCGACTCAAGAGATTCAAGCTATGATTGAATCGCTTCAGGTTGGCGCAGAGGCTGCTGTATCGGCAATGTCGAAGGGTAAGCAACAAGCTGAGTCATGTGTTGAGCAATCAGACCTTGCAAACACAGCCCTTGATTCAATCACTACAGCCGTTGCGCAAGCTCACAACGTAAGTGAAGAGATCTCAACAGCCGCTCATGAGCAACAACAAGTGTCGCAAGAAATTAGTGAACGCTTAGAGTCAATCGTAGCAATCGCAGAGCAAACAGCTGAAGGCGCAAACCAAACCAATATCTCAAGTTCAGAAGTTGCTAAATTAGCGGAAGAACTACGTTTATCGGTAGATGCGTTTAAAGTTTAAGAAGCTGTAAACGAGTCACGAGCTACGAGCTACGAGCTACGAGCTACGAGCTACGAGCTACGAGCTAACAAATATAGAACCCGTGTTTGTGAAAACAAACACGGTTTTTTTGTATCTATTTATAGCAATTTGCTTAATTAAATGATCTTTTGAGGTGATTACTCTTAATATTTTCCTGCCTCCCGCACCCATGCAGGCGCATTATTTAATACAAAATAATAACGAAGAATTGCGAGTAGGTATGAAATAAACGAAGCGTTTTTCGGGCATAAAAAAACCGCAACGAGTGCGGTTTCTTAAATTCTATTGGCGTTTCAATTAAAGGCCTGCTCGGTCTTTAATAACAGCGATTAGTGGAGAACCACCGTGGCCGTTTGATTCTGCCCATGCGATGTCTGCACCGTCTGCTAAAGAGCTTTTAGATAAGTTCTTAACGATGTATTCACCAGCATCCGCAGCGCCGCTTTCAATTGCATGACGAAGCATATTGTTGCCGTTACATTTTACAGCATCAAAGATGTTACGAATTTTCACACGTGAGCTTTTAAGCTTACTACGTAAACGGTTTTTATCATCAGCAGCGATATATTCACAGATAGAAACAGCTAATTGATCATTCGCTTTTGCTGGTGCTGTATAGGCTACTGACGCTGAAACAACAGCCGCTGCAAGTAACATATTTGGTAACTTCATCATATTTTGCCCTTATGTAATACTTTTTTCTTACCAAGATTGTGTAATATTGTACCAACTAATTAATTTTACCGCAATAATGTTACGGATTTTTGTACAGGGTTACAAAAGTATACGAGTAAGGATTTTTGTTATCAGGTTGATGCTGTTCTTGCTCGGCAACTGTCCAATTAGCAACACTTTCGTAATCTGGGAACTGCGTATCACCGACCACTTCAAGGTCGATGAATGTTAAGTATAGACGATCTGCTTGAGATAGAAATTGTTCGTATATATTTCCACCACCAATAATCATAACTTCTTCAACATCAGCAACCAACTCCAGCGCAGCCTCTGGAGAAGTAACCACCTCAATCCCCTCTGCTGTGTAATCAGCATTACGCGTTATAATAATATTTTGACGACCTGGTAAAGGCCGGCCTATTGATTCAAACGTTTTACGGCCCATGATCACAGGCTTTGCCATGGTTATTTTTTTAAAGTGTTGCAGATCGGCGGGTAGATGCCATGGCATTTGGTTGTCTTGGCCAATTACTCGGTTATTTGCCATTGCAGCAATCATTGAAATTTTCACACTAAACCTTAATACTTTTTTCTTATCAATAAAAAAGGAGCGCATGGCTCCTTTTCAGTTTTAAATTTTATCGTTGGTAGATAACTTCTACATCGTAGTCATCATCATCCCAGTCGTCATCCCAATCATCATCGTCTTGAGATGTTGCTTTCTGATGGTAAGTATCCCACTTAAATTCAACTTCTTCTTTCTCTTCTTCAGCGAATTTTTCTTTCGGCATACTATCAAGTAGCGCCATAATATCATGACATAGTGCTTGGGTATTTTGCTTGTTTGCAGCAGAGATACGGTAAACATTAACCTCTTCACCTAGCTCTTCGGCAATTTCATTACACAGCGCTTCAGCTTCATCTTCTGGTAATAGGTCAATTTTGTTAAATACTAACCAGCGCGGCTTTTCAGCAAGCTTAGGACTATATTGGTGTAGCTCATTAATAATCGCAAAGGCATTATCAACCGGATTTGTGCCATCAACAGGCATAACATCAATGATATGCAGTAATACACGACAACGCTCTAAGTGCTTTAAGAAGCGAATACCAAGGCCAGCACCTTCTGAAGCCCCTTCGATTAGACCTGGGATATCAGCAATTACAAATGACTTATTCGCATCTGGGCGTACTACACCAAGATTAGGAATAAGCGTCGTAAACGGGTAATCTGCCACTTTTGGTTTAGCTGCAGAAACACTGCGGATAAACGTTGATTTACCGGCATTTGGTAAACCAAGCAAGCCAACATCCGCAAGTAGCATTAGCTCTAGGCGTAAGCTGCGAACTTCACCAGGTGTACCTAGTGTTTTTTGACGTGGCGCACGGTTTGTACTTGATTTAAAACGTGCATTCCCCAAGCCATGGAAACCACCTTTTGCAACAACAACCTTTTGACCATGCTTAGTCAAATCACCTAATGACTCTTCAGTATCAACATCAATGATACGTGTACCAACAGGCACCTTAAGCGTTAAATCAGCGCCTTTTTTACCAGTCATGTTACGGCTTTGGCCATTTGTGCCGCGCTCTGCTTTATGAAAACGCTCAAATTGGTAATCAATTAACGTATTTAAGTTTTCATCGGCTTGTAGATAAACGCTGCCGCCATCGCCGCCGTCGCCGCCATCAGGACCGCCATCTGGTACATATTTTTCACGTCGGAAAGATACGACACCGCTGCCGCCATCACCCGCGTCACAACGAATTTCTACTTCATCTACAAACTTCATGATTACTCACTTTAAGATTGGCTTGTTAATAACTCTATTATATACCTAAGTGCCCTATTCAGCACCCAATGCCAAGGCGCTTAGGTATATATTTATATGCCTTAAAACAAAAAACCCCGCAAAGGCGGGGTTTTTCAAATATCGAGATGATTACTCAGCTACGATATTTACGTATTTACGGTTTAAAGGACCTTTCTGTTCGAATTGAACTTTACCATCTGCTTTTGCGAAGATAGTGTGGTCTTTACCGATACCTACGTTTGCGCCAGCGTGGAAACGAGTACCACGTTGACGAACAATGATGCTACCCGCTAGAACTGATTCGCCACCAAAACGCTTAACACCTAGGCGTTTGCTTTCTGAATCGCGACCGTTACGAGTACTACCAGCTGCTTTTTTATGTGCCATTTCTCAGTACCTCTAATTAAGCGCTAATGCCAGTGATTTTAACTTCAGTGAACCATTGACGATGGCCCATTTGCTTACGAGAATGCTTACGACGTCTAAATTTAACAATCTTAACTTTCTCACCGCGACCGTGTGAAACAACCTCAGCTGTTACTTTACCACCGTTTACGAACGGTACACCGATCTCGATTTTCTCACCATCAGCAACTAAAAGTACTGAATCAAATTCAACTGCTGCACCAGTTTCAACGTCTAATTTCTCAAGACGAATTGTTTGACCTTCAGTCACACGGTGCTGTTTACCACCACTTTGGAAAACCGCGTACATAATTAACTCCGTCTGTGCGCCCTCAAATCGACGCAACTAAAATATTCTTCAATAGGGCGCGAAGTTTACGCTAATGTGCAAAAACTAGCAAGCCTCTTTTTCGATAAAATGAATAAAAAATAGCTGCATTGAGAGCAATTCAATATTTTCCTCTATTCTATCCTAAAAACACCACATGCCAAGCGGTTTTTACGATCTCATGACAATTAAATTACGCTAATAATACGCACTTTGAAAATTCAAAAAGCTGATCACTTATTAATCAAGGTTATAAATTTATCTTGGCAAAATTGATCTCAAATAAAAAACTTTACAGTGTTTTTTTACTGAATCATCACAAAATATCGAGCAAGCGCTTTTTTTGTTGTACAATCAGCCCCGTATACCCATAAATATTGGCTCGGAGATCAATGGATATAAAAGCTATCCAGACGTTAATCGAAAATGAAATGGATGACGTCAATCAACTTATACATGCCCAAATGCGCTCAGATGTCGCATTGGTTAACCAACTCGGTTTATACATAGTAAACAGTGGCGGTAAACGCGTTCGTCCTATGTTGGCCATTTTAGCGGCAAAAGCACTTGGTTATGAGGGCAAAGACCATATTACGCTTGCCACTATCATCGAATTTATTCATACCGCAACTTTATTGCATGACGACGTTGTCGACGAGTCACATTTGCGCCGTGGTACGCCTACAGCCAACGCAGAGTTTGGTAATGCAGCGAGCGTTTTAGTGGGTGACTTTATCTATACACGTTCATTTCAGCTTATGGTTGGCCTAGGTAAAATGCCAATCATGCAAATTTTAGCTGATGCAACCAATGTCATCGCTGAAGGTGAAGTATTACAGCTAATGAACTGTAATGACCCTGACACCACAGAACAAAGCTATATGCAGGTTATTTACAGCAAAACGGCAAAATTGTTCGAAGCTGCAACCGGCCTTGCTGCAATTATTACCGAGCAAGACGAACAAACCCTTGAAGCATTAAACTTATACGGTATGCATCTTGGCACTGCATTCCAATTAGTGGATGATGTTCTTGATTACAACGCTGATGCCGAGCAACTTGGTAAAAACATTGGCGATGATTTAGCTGAAGGTAAACCTACCCTACCGCTTATCTACGCAATGCAAAAAGGCACACCAGAGCAAGTTAAGCTAGTACGCGAAGCAATTGAGCTTGGTAATGGTATGGACCACTTAGAGAGCATTCTAGCGGCATTAGCTGACACTAAGGCCCTTGAGTTTGCAATGCAAAAAGCTGAGCAAGAAGCTGACAAAGCAATTGCTTGTATTGCGTTCTTACCAGACACACCGTACAAACACGCCTTAGAGAGTTTGGCCCGTATCGCCGTTGCCCGCGATCACTAAACGCTATTTATTCGAGCCATTAAAAAAGCCTGCATTTGCAGGCTTTTTTGTTTTCGGCGATTTAAAAAATCGCCTATCATCTGTCGGAATTAACCGTTGATGAAATCAACACCTTCTTGGATGTCTTTGTTAAGTGTAGCTAGCATGTCGTTTTTAGCTTGCTCTTCGAATGCACTTAACTCACCGTAAGAAAGGATTTCTTCAACGCCGTTTTTACCTAGACGAACTGGGTGTGCGAAGTATGCTGCGTCACCGTTTTCAACTGCAACGTATGCGTAATCAACTACTTCTTCACCTTGTAAGCCTTTAACTAAAGACATACAGAAGCGTGCTGCTGCAGCACCCATAGAAAGAGTTGCTGAACCGCCACCCGCTTTAGCGTTAACAACTTCAGTACCTGCGTTTTGGATACGTGGAGTTAATGCTGCAACTTCTTCGTCAGTGAAAGTAACACCTTCAACTTGAGATAGAAGAGGAAGAATTGTAGTACCTGAGTGACCGCCGATCACTGGAACTTTAACGTCAGTTGCGCTTAAACCTTTAAGTTCAGCAACAAATGCTTCTGAACGGATCACGTCAAGCGTTGTGATACCGAATACACGGTTAGCATCGTAAGTACCCGCTTTTTTGAATACTTCAGCAACGATTGGCACAGTGCCGTTTACTGGGTTAGTGATGATACCTACTAACGCTTTTGGACAGTTTTTAACGATGCCTTCAGCTAATGTTTTGATGATACCTGCGTTTACGTTGAAAAGGTCCGCACGGTCCATGCCTGGCTTACGTGGCATACCCGCTGGGATAAGAACGATATCACAACCAGCTAATGCTGCGTCTAGGCTGTCAGCACCAAAGCCTTCAACTTTAACGTCTGTTGGGATGTGAGAAAGATCAACCGCTACACCAGGAACAACAGGGGCAACATCGTATAACGATAATTCAGAACCTGCAGGTAAACTTGTTTTTAATAATAAAGACAATGCTTGGCCGATACCGCCAGCTGCGCCTAAAACAGCAACTTTCATTGGAATTCTCCGTAATTTGAGGTAGGAAATATTTGTGGCCCTAAAGATAATGAAATTAGCGACTAAAAACAAATTTATCCTGCTTATTTCGCGTATAATTTCGACCATAGTTGTAAACTTGGCTGTAAAGACACAGCATTTTGGACGACTTTGTAAACTAATACTGCATAAATATGCAGAGTTGTGTAGAATTACCCTACATTTTATGAATAAAGAAACGGCAACATGCAACCACAAGACAAACAAGAAGCACTGATCAAAGCGTTTAAAGCGCTATTAAAAGAAGAAAACTTCGGCTCACAAGGTGAGATTGTCGAAGCATTAAAAGAGCAAGGCTTTGATAATATTAGTCAAAGTAAAGTCTCTCGCATGTTAAGCAAGTTCGGTGCAGTACGTACTCGTAATGCAAAACAAGAAATGGTCTATTGCTTACCGGCTGAAATGGGTGTGCCAACAGCTAAAAGCCCGCTGCGTCAGCTTGTTATTGATATTATGCATAACGAAATGATGATTATTATTCGCACCAGTCCAGGCGCAGCACAATTAATTGCTCGTTTACTTGATTCACTCGGTAAGGCGGATGGTGTACTCGGCACCATTGCAGGCGACGACACTATTTTTATCGCCCCTGCGAAGATTTCTGAAATCGATGTGACGCTTGATCGCGTGCGCACTTTATTCGATACCGTTTAAAGTTGCTTTAAGAAGTTTACTGACGGGGCGAAAAACGCAGATCCCATATCGGCTTGAGTAAAATCGAGCCAATGATCATAGCAATCGCCCTGCCCCAAGCGACTCTTTAATACCTGCTCAAACGCATCCCCTTGCGCAGCACACGAAACCATTAAAATCCCCTGCTTATGCACATCACCAAATGGCATGCTTTGGTTTAGCAATAGTGGCTGGCCATGCTCGTCTTTTAATTCACTACGAACCGCATGACTAGTTTCTACAGCAGGCACAATCAAGGTATTATCTAGACGCGTGCGCCCCATGATTTGCTCTTGCTCAGACAGCGATAAATGCTGCCAGACACTCAAATCATGCACAAAGCGCTGAACATGAATATAACTGCCTTGGTCTTCAAAGTGACCCGGTTTGTCGATAAGTGCTGTACTACGCTTTTGACGGCCATGAGGTGTATCGCCTGCATAAATGAAGCCGTTAAAATCACGTCCATCTAAAAACCGAAAATTACGGACCTGCTCCACCAGCTCAACATCCGGTGTTAATAATTTTAGGATTTGCAGGGCAAATAGATGGTTTACATCTTCACGGTCTGAGCGAATTTGCACAAACAAGTCAAATGGCTGAGCACTAATCACATGCTCACTATGAGTCACATTCGGAAAGCTTTGCAATTGGCTAGGGATAAACTCGGGCAGAATATGCGGCCAATACTGAGCACCAAGGGCAACCACACACGATAGCATGGCTTCTGAGAACTGATCAGCAAACTCATCTTGAATGACGCTAACGCGTTTTAGTTTTTTACGTAATGACTCATCATGGCCATCGTAAACATTAAAAAACAGGTGCAAACCATGTAAGTTTGCTTCAGCACAAATCCCAGATTGCGCTTGCGCCATAGTGAATCCTTAGCTTCTCGTTATTTGCACAAAGCCAAGGATTCAAGATTGTTATTTATTACTAATCATGAAAAAAATTGACTGTGTGCGGCATTATTTTTATTTTTACAGGCTGCTCAACAGCTAACACGCGGTCTTGCTCTGCAGCAACTTCACACTCTTGCCCTGCAATATTGATACGATATACATAACGCGTACCGATAAAGCGCCTGTGCAAGATAGTTAAACTGTTTGCGTCACTGTGCGCAGCTTCACACAACTGAATATGATGTGGTCTTATATACACTTGACCTTGCTGACAATTTGCATTGTTCGCCGTCAAAGAGTGAACCACACCAAACGCCGTCTCATATTCAGTTGGCGTTAATACTTTTGCCGTTAAGTATATGCCCGTACCAAGAAACTCTGCAACCACCTTTGAGTTAGGTTGGCTAAATAACTGCTCAGGAGAGCCTTGTTGGGCGATTTTTCCACCATGCATAACCGCAAGCGTGTCAGCAAATGCGAAAGCTTCTTCCTTCGAGTGGGTAACAAATACCGCAGAAACCTGCTGAGCTTTAATAATGCGACGTATATCGGCAATAAGCTCAAAACGCACTTGTGTATCAATATTCGAAAATGGCTCATCAAGTAATAATAAACTTGGTTTGTAAGCAAGTGCACGGGCTATTGCCACTCGTTGCTGCTGTCCACCAGAAAGCTGGTGCGGATATCGCTGTGCACAACCATCGAGTTTAACAAGGCTAAGCATTTCATCTACACGCTCGCGCTTTTGCACTTTACTCATATTGCTTAGGCCAAACGCAATGTTGTCGCTTACCGTTAAATGAGGAAACAACGCATAGTCTTGGAACATCATGCCAATATTACGTTTTTCCGGTGCAACAAACAGCCCACTATCGTTAACCACGTTTGAATCAATACTCATATAACCTTGCTCAGGCTGTAAAATCCCGGCAATTGCCTTTAAGGTAGTAGTTTTGCCGCAGCCACTTGCGCCAAGCAAACAGACGATTTCATCTTGTTCAACATTGAGGTTTAGTTCACTCAACACCTGAGTCGCATTGTACTGATAAGCTAAGTCTTTAATTATCAAATGACTCATGAGTGATTTTGCTCCATCGAACGATTAACGAAATACAAAGGGATTAACCCAACTAACACGATAAACAAGGCTGAAATTGACGCAAGCTCCAATTGCTCATCACTAACATATTGAAAAACATGAGTTGCTAGGGTTTCAAAATTAAAAGGTCTAAGTAATAGAGCTGCTGGTAATTCTTTCATGCATTCAATAAACACTAACAAGCCAGCTGTTAGAATGCCGCGTTTTAATAGCGGTAAATGTACTCGCCAAAGGGTTTGTAAGGGCCCTTTGCCCATTGATTGGCTGGCCATATCTAGCGATGGGCTAATACGTAAAAAACTGCTTTCAAGCGCGCCATGCGCAATCGCATAAAAACGTACAACATAAGCAAAAATCATCGCAAATAAAGTACCGCTCAAAAGTAACCCTGGTGATAAACCAAAAGGCTCAAGCCAATTGTTTAACGCATCATCTAACTGAGTTAATGGTAGTAATACGGCAATAGCTAACACAGTACCAGGTAAGGCGTAGCCAGTACTTGCTAAACGTCCAGGGATCAAAGGGTAAGCTTGTTTCGCAATACGTTGATAAAACAATACCAATAAGCTCAATAGAATAGTTGTAATACTCACCACAACAGCCACTTTAAAGCTTTGCCAAGCGTAATTAAAGAATGCCCCATTCCATGCTTCATCTGCATAGACAATAGCGTATTTAACTAACACCCCAACCGGCAGGATAAAAGCCAGTAACAGCACAACGGTGCAAGCAAAGCTTGCAGCCCATGCGGCACCGCCTTTTAAGCGATACAAGGTTGCGCTGTTAACGCTTGACTGACGTTCATACACAGCTTGATTACGACGACTAAAGCGCTCAACCATGATGGTTAAAAACAAAATCAGTAACATAATGCCTGAAATTTTCGCCGCTGCCGTTAATGAGTAATAGCCAAGCCATGTATCGTAAACAGCGGTCGTTAGTGTGCTCACAGCAAAGTAATTAACGGTAGCAAAATCAGCCATAGCTTCCATACTGATCAATGTAACCCCTGCCACAATCGCCCCACGACCAAGAGGTAAACTAACGCGCAGAAAGCTTTGTAATGGCGATAACCCCATCAGCTGACTAGCTTGTACTAGTTTAAAAGACTGCTCTCTGAGTGCCGTTTTAAAAATAAGGAATAAGTAAGGATAGAGTACCAAGGCAATCATAATAATAGCCCCAGCTAATGTACGAATATCAAAAAACCAGTAATCGTCTGGTGATTGCCAGCCAAACCAGTCTCTAAGGGCTATTTGTACTGGCCCTGCGTAATCAAGCAAGTCGGTATACACATAGGCGATTAGATAAGTTGGCATTGCTAATGGCAGCATTAACGCCCATTCAAATTGCTTACGCCCAGGAAACTCGCAATATGCAGTTAACCAAGCTAACGGCAATGCAATTACACAGCTCAGCAGCCCTACCCCTGCAATAAGTATGAGTGTATTACGGGTATAATCCCACAGCACAGTATTGAAAAGGTGCTGAAATACATCTGAGTCTCCTTGCAGAGATTCAAATAATAAAAAGCCTAATGGCGTAACAAGCAACAGGCCAATAAGCCAGGCTATAAGCTGCCAACGCGACAGCGAAAACTTCACATGCATAAGTGGATTAATACCAGATAAAATAAAAGCTGTTAAAAAACAGCTTTTATAAAAATGTGTTACGAGAAATATCCTCGTTATAAATCAAACTTTACTTCGTCAATCAGCTTCAGTGCCACAGGACGGTATTTGCTGATCTCATCAAGAGGAAGACTATCTTCTTTAAACTCACCCCATGATGCAACCATCTCAGATAATGCAACCCCTTGCTTTACAGGGTATTCCATATTAACTGAAGCATACATATTTTGCGCCTTATTGTCGGTCATATACTCAACCAGTTTCAAGGCATTTTCAGGGTTTTTAGCATAACGGGTCATAACAACGCCCGATACATTAATATGAGAACCACGGTTTGTTTGGTTAGGGAAGTTGATATAAACCGCTTCAGCCCATGATTTTTGCTGCTCATCTTGCATCATTTTGCCAAAATAGTAGCTATTGCCTAACGCCAAATCGCATAAACCTTCTTTCACGGCTTTGACTTGCGCTCTATCATTGCCCTGCGGCTTACGTGCTAAATTGGCTTTTACGCCCTCAAGCCATTGCTTAGTTTTTGCTTCGCCATGGTGAGCAACCATAGAGGCAACTAAACCTAAATTGTAAGGGTGTTTACCAGAGCGTGTGCAGATCTTGCCTTTGTATTTTGGGTCTGCTAAATCTTCGTAAGTTAATTCAGCAAGTGCACCAACACGCTCTTTTGCAGAGTAAACATTACGTACACGTTTAGTAAGTGCTATCCATTGACCGTCGGCATCACGAAAAGTGCTTGGCACATTCGCATTAACCACATCACTATTAATTGATTGCGTTAAGCCTAAATCTTCTAATTGAATTAGCGCACTAAAATTTGAGGTTAATACTAAATCAGCCTTACTGTGCTTACCTTCACGCTTTACACGCTCAATCAAACCTTTTTTGGCAAAAACCACATTAGTTTTAATACCTGTTTGCTTAGTGAAATCATCCAAAATAGGCTGAATTAAGAATGGTTGACGAAACGAGTAAATATTGACTACATCTGCAGCGAATGTAGGCGCGCTTAATAATGCGCTAAGTAATACTAAGGCTGTTTTCTTCATTTTATAGCACCTAAATAGTAACAATTATCAAAATATTTTACCTAGAGTTAGGGCAAAGTGCACCCATTTAAACTTATATTTCAATCAACCTAACTGCCATTTAGGAATTTGCATGTAAGACATATCTCACCCACATGGCAGTTATTGAGTAAAAACCACCAGTAAACACTGCACAAAACAAGGTAAACAATTGAAATATAACAACATACTTTAAATGACAATAAAATAACCAGCAGATTAAGTAAGATTTTGACCTACTCAGCTTTGCCCATTTCTCTATAATTACTTACATCAACTAAGCAAGAAGCTTAATGAGTAGATGGATAAGGAAGCATTACTCATAATACCGCGGAATAAGGTTCATTAGGAGAATAAGGAATCAAGGACAGGCTCAGGAAGAGTAACGCAATGGAGTGACAACCTACGGACAACATCAGGATGATGTGGAATGGCATGACAACAGGACGTTGTTATACAGGAAGTTCAAAAAGTGGAATAAAGGACAGGCCGTTAGGGCATCGCAACGGATTTGCAAACAAAGGGATAGTGTCAGGATGGCACGTAAAGGAGTGGTAAAGTATTTACCAGCAAGGATGTAAAGGACTAACAAGGAAACAAGGCGGGATTGCCTTATATTGCACAGAACCAATAAGTAAAGTGTAATCGCATGGATTGGCAAAGTTTAGGGAGTTGATTAGATTCAATTGCAGGATGCAAAAAATTAAGAAGATTCCGCAAGCGCGACTAGAGATAGTACGCGCTTTTCTTTTGCCTAAAATTTAGTAAAGAGTTATTTTTCTGGGCGTCCCTTATTACGCTTACCTAGCAGATAGGCATCTCTAAACTTAATAAAATGTTGCTCAAGCTTTTGTGTAGCATCTTCTTCACCTGCAAGGGCAAGTACCATAATAGCCACCTCAGCGGTGCCTAGTTGATGCTCATGCGGGGCAACACGTAATCGATAATCAGATAGCTTTTCAGGCGTAATTGAAAGCACAGGAAAATTATCTAGATAAGGGCTTTTACGGATCATTTTCTTTGCTTCGCGCCAAGTACCATCTAAGAAGATAAACAATGGACGCTTACCTGCAACAGGAGTTACTTCGGTGATCACGCGCGCTTCATCATCAACATCGCTGGCAGGAAAAATAACCATTGGCTGATACTGAGGATCTGCCAACAAGCTTAATAAGGCTTCATCTGGATTTGTTCTATCCCACTTAAAGGCATGGTTATCTGGCACGATTTCAGCAATTAAACGGCCAGTATTTGACGGCTTAAAACTCTCATTATGGTACATAAGTAAACAGACCGCGGCATCACACTGAGCTTGCTCAACGCCTTCACAAATACAATAGTGTTCCGCTAATAAACAACGCTCACAACGCGTTAGCTTTGCTCCTCGCGCTTTGAATTCACGACGAGACTCAGTCATTTGCTGAGCACGAAGCATTAACACTGAATTATTTGAGATAGTAGCCACTGTGTATTTACCAGATAATTAAACGGCGCGTATTGTAGCTAAAAATATGGGGAATAGATATTGATCTAAGTGGTTAGTGGTTAGTGGTTAGTGGTTAGTGGTTAGTGGTTAGTGGTTAGTGGTTAGTGGTTAGTGGTTAGTGGTTAGTGGTTAGTGGTTAAACAAGTATAATTCATTTCATGAATAACAAGCTTTTGTTCAATTACAAAAAATAAAACAACTCTCTCGATCAACTAACGACTGACATCTGATATCTAACCTCTAAGAAAACAAAAAACCCAGCCGGAGCTGGGTTTTTATAACGATTAGTCAAAAGAACTTACTTCTTTTTAACTGCTTTTTTGTTTGGAAGGTCAGTGATTGAACCTTCGAAGATTTCAGCAGCTAGACCGATTGATTCGTTTAACGTTGGGTGAGCGTGAATAGTTAACGCTAGGTCTTCACCGTCTGCGCCCATTTCAACTGCTAAGCCGATTTCACCTAGCATTTCACCTGCGTTGATACCAACCATAGCACCACCGATAACGCGACCTGAGTCTTTATCGAAGATTAGCTTAGTTTGACCTTCAGTACGTGCTGAAGCGATTGCACGACCAGAAGCAGCCCAAGGGAATACAGCAGTTTCGATGCTTAAACCTTGCTCTTTAGCTTCTTTCTCAGTTACACCAACCCATGCGATTTCTGGATCTGTGTATGCAATTGAAGGAATGCACTTAGGATCGAAGAAGTGTTTCTGACCAGAGATAACTTCTGCAGCAACGTGAGCTTCGTGAACCGCTTTGTGCGCAAGCATTGGTTGACCAACGATATCACCGATAGCGAAGATGTGATCAACGTTTGTTTTAAGTTGCTTATCAACATTGATGAAACCACGCTCATCAACGTTAACGCCTGCTTTATCAGCGTCAAGTAATTTACCGTTAGGTGTACGGCCAACAGCAACAAGTACTTTGTCGTAACGTACTGCGTCAGCTGGTGCGTTTTTGCCTTCGAATGAAACGTATAGACCGTCTTCTTTCGCTTCAACGCCAACAACTTTAGTAGAAAGCATTACGTTGAACTTGTTCTTAACGTATTTTTGGTAGATCTTGATAACGTCTTTATCAGCTGCTGGTACTAATTGATCAGCAAACTCAACTACGTCGATTTCAGAACCTAGTGCACGGTATACAGTACCCATCTCAAGACCGATGATACCACCACCTAAAACTAGTAGTTTCTCAGGAACGTCTTTAAGCTCTAGCGCACCTGTTGAGTCAATTACACGGTCATCTTCAGGGATGAAAGGTAAGTTAACAGGTTGAGAACCCGCTGCAATAATAGCATTGTCAAAAGTGATTGTTGTTGTACCGTCTTCACCTTCAACAGCAAGTGTGTTGCTACCAGTGAATTTACCGTAGCCGCTAACTACTTTCACTTTACGCATTTTAGCCATGCCGTCTAGGCCGCCAGTTAGTTGACCGATTACAGACTCTTTCCAATCACGGATTTTGTCTAGGTCGATTTCAGGCTTGCCAAAAGTAACGCCGTGAGATGACATTTCAGCTGCGTCATCAATCACTTTAGCTACGTGTAAAAGTGCTTTTGAAGGAATACAACCCACATTTAGACATACACCGCCTAATGTGTTGCGAGATTCTACCAGTGTAACTTCTAAGCCCAAGTCAGCAGCACGGAAAGCCGCAGAATAACCACCAGGACCACCGCCTAGTACAACAACTTGAGTTTTTAATTCGTTGCTCATGCTATTACCTTAAATGTTTGAACGGGACACTGCCCCTAAGTTTAACTGCCATGTTTCTGCAAGGCAGAAAGGGAGAGCAGATATCTATACCAAGATTGTTCTATGGCAAAGATTGTATCATTGCCAATGGTAAAAATCCCAGCAAAAAACAACTTGCTGGGATTTGATTCTTATAAATTATGAGACGATTACATCACCAATTGACGAATATCGCTCATGTAGCTTGCTAGCGTCACAGTAAAGCGTGCTGCTAGTGCACCGTCAATAACCCTATGGTCGTATGACATTGATAATGGAACCATTAATTTAGGTTCAAACTCTTTGCCATTCCACTTAGGTTTCATTTCTGACTTAGATACACCCAAGATAGCAACTTCTGGCGCATTCACAATTGGCGTGAACGCTGTACCACCGATACCACCAAGGCTTGAGATTGTGAAACAACCGCCTTGCATATCAGATGAAGTTAGTTTGCCTTCACGTGCTTTCTTAGAAATATCCATTAACTCACGAGAAAGCTCAATGATGCCTTTCTTATCAACATCTTTGAACACTGGAACAACTAGACCATTTGGCGTATCAACTGCAACACCAATGTTGATATATTTCTTCAAGATTAAGCTTTCGCCGTCTTCAGACAGTGAAGAGTTAAACGTTGGGAATTCAGCCAATGCTTTCGCCGCTGCTTTCATCACAAATACAAGTGGTGTGATTTTAACACCCAGCTTTTTCTTCTCAGCAAGCGCATTTTGCTCTTTGCGGAATGCTTCAAGGCTTGTGATATCAGCTTCGTCAAACTGTGTAACATGCGGGATTTGCACCCAGTTACGATGTAAGTTAGCACCTGATAGCTTCTGGATACGAGAAAGTTTCTTCTCCTCAATTTCACCAAACTTAGCAAAATCAACCTTAGGCCAAGGGATAAGACCTAACTCACCGCCACCGGCATTACCTTTACCTGCAGATAGCTGACCTGACTCAACTTTCTTCACAAGATCTTTCACGTAGTTTTGTACGTCTTCTTTCACAACACGATTCTTACGACCCGTGCCTTTTACGTTTGCTAGGTTAATACCAAACTCACGCGCTAAACGACGTACAACAGGCGATGCATGTGCATACGCTTTGTTATCTGCAAAACCTTCGTTGCTTGCAGGTGCTGATGTTGGCTTTTCAGCCGCAGGCGCTTTTGCTGCAGGAGCAGGCGCTGCTTCAGCTTTTGCAGGAGCAGGTGCCGCTGCAGCTGGTGCACTACCCGCTACTTCAAATACAAAGATAAGTGAGCCAGTTGATACTTTATCCCCAGCAGCTACTTTGATTTCTTTAACAGTACCGGCAAATGGTGCTGGTACTTCCATTGATGCTTTATCGCCTTCAACGTTTAAGATTGACTGATCTTCTTCAACCTTGTCGCCAACAGCAACCATCACTTCAGTTACTTCAACTTCGTCACCACCGATATCAGGCACGTTAACTTCTTTAGTGCTTGATGCCGCTGCTGCCGGCGCTGTTTCAGCTGGTGCTGATTCTGCAGCTGGCGCTTCTGAACCGCTTGAAGCTGTTTCAAAAACGAAGATTAGAGAGCCCGTTTTCACTTTATCGCCAGTCGCGATTTTGATCTCTTTAACCGTACCCGCGATTGGAGCAGGTACTTCCATTGATGCTTTATCGCCTTCAACGCTTAATAAAGATTGCTCTTCTTCAACCGTGTCACCTACCGCAACCATGATTTCAGTTACTTCAACTTCATCATCGCCGATATCTGGCACAGTTACTTCCTGTGTAGCAGAAGCTGCAGGCGCAGCTGCTGGAGCTGGCGCCTCTTCTTTAGCCTCTGCAGGAGCCGCAGCTTGTTCTTCACCTTCGAAGATCATGATAAGTGAACCAGTAGTTACCGTATCACCTTCAGCTACTTTAATTTCTTTAACCGTACCAGCCTGCGCAGCAGGTACTTCCATTGATGCTTTGTCGCCTTCAACCGTTAATAACGATTGGTCAACCTCAACCTTATCACCAACGCTAACAAGGATTTCGGTTACTTCAACTTCATCGCCACCGATATCTGGTACATTAATTTCAATACTCATTGGAACCTCTTATGCGTATAGCGGGTTAACTTTGTTTGTGTCGATGTCGAATTTCTTGATTGCTTCAACAACTACTGACTTCTCAACTTCACCACGTTTAGCAAGCTCAGATAGTGTTGCAACCACAACATAACCAGCATTCACTTCGAAGTGACGACGTAAGTTTTCACGGCTATCAGAACGACCGTAACCATCAGTACCTAATACTTTGTAGTTGCTGCTTGGTACGAATGAACGAACTTGTTCTGCGTAGTTCTTCATGTAGTCTGTTGCTGCAACAGTAACGGCATCTGTTAATGCGTTCGTGATGTAAGCAGTCTTTTGCTCTGCTTCAGGGTTAAGCATGTTGAAACGCTCAGCGTCTTGACCGTCACGAGTTAACTCGTTGAATGATGTTACAGAGAATACATCTGAACCAATACCATACTCTTCGCTCAGGATTTGTGCCGCTTTACGCACCTCAATCATGATAGTACCTGAACCTAGTAACTGTACTTTCGCTTTATCGCCAGCCACAGTTTCTAGCTTGTAGATACCTTTACGAATACCTTCTTCAGCGCCTTCTGGCATTGCTGGTTGATGGTAGTTTTCGTTCATTAGCGTTAGATAGTAGAACACGTTTTCTTGGTCTTCACCGTACATGCGACGGATACCGTCTTGCATGATTACCGCTACTTCGAACGCAAATGTAGGGTCATAAGAAATACAGTTAGGAACCGTGTTAGCAAGAATATGGCTGTGACCATCTTCGTGCTGTAAACCTTCACCGTTTAGTGTAGTACGACCTGCCGTAGCACCTAGTAAGAAACCACGTGCTTGTTGGTCACCGGCCATCCACGCCATATCACCTACACGTTGAAAACCAAACATTGAGTAGTAGATGTAGAATGGGATCATTGGTAAATCGTTAGTGCTGTATGATGTTGCAGCAGCAACCCATGAAGACATTGCACCTAACTCGTTGATACCTTCTTGTAGTACCTGACCTGATGTTGCTTCTTTATAGTAAGAAACGATGTCACGGTCTTGTGGTGTGTAGTTTTGGCCATGCGGGTTGTAAATACCGATTTGACGGAATAAACCTTCCATACCAAATGTACGCGCTTCATCAGCGATGATAGGAACGATGTTTTTACCAATGCCTTTGTCTTTTAGTAACACGTTAAGTGCACGTACAAAGCCCATTGTTGTAGAGATGTCACGTTTTTGCTCTTCAAGTAGTGGCTTGAACGCGTCAACTTCTGGCAATGTTAAGCTTTCAGAAAACTTAGGAATACGCTTAGGTGTGTAACCTTGTAGCGCTTCACGGCGAGCGTGAAGATACTTGTACTCTTCAGAGCCCTCTTCAAGAGTAAGATATGGTAAGTCTTTAATTTCTTCATCAGAAACTAAATCTTGTAGACCTAAACGTGAACGTAGGTGCTCAACATGAGTCATGTCCATTTTCTTAACTTGGTGCGCGATGTTTTTACCTTCAGCCGCTTCACCCATGCCGTAACCTTTTACAGTTTTAGCTAGGATCACAGTTGGACGGTCTTTGGTTTCTTCCGCTTTTTTGAATGCAGCGTAAAGTTTTGAAGGCTCATGACCACCACGCTTAAGTGCGAAGATTTCTTCATCAGTCATATCAGCAACAAGTGCTGCTGTTTCTGGGTAACGACCGAAGAAGTGCTCACGAACATATGCACCGTCTTTTGCTTTATAGGTTTGGTAATCACCGTCAATAGTTTCGTTCATTAACTGCAGTAATTTACCTGATGTATCTTTAGCAAGTAGGATATCCCAACCACTACCCCATACAACTTTAATCACGTTCCAGCCCGCACCTTTGAATAGGCCTTCAAGCTCTTGAATGATCTTACCGTTACCCATTACCGGGCCATCTAAACGCTGTAAGTTACAGTTGATTAGGTAACATAGGTTATCTAGCTTCTCACGCGCAGCGAATGAGATTGCACCACGTGATTCTGGCTCATCCATTTCACCATCGCCTAAGAAAGCGTATACACGTTGGTTTTTAGTGTCTTTTAAGCCACGACCATCTAGGTATTTTAAGAAACGAGCTTGGTAGATTGATGCAATTGGACCAAGACCCATTGATACCGTAGGGAACTGCCAGAATTCAGGCATTAACTTAGGGTGTGGGTATGAAGGAAGACCTTTACCATCAACTTCTTGACGGAAGTTATCAAGCTGCTCAGCGGTTAAACGACCTTCAACAAATGCACGTGCATAGATGCCTGGAGAAATGTGACCTTGGTAATAAACTAAATCACCGCCATCTACATCGTTTGGTGCTTTGAAGAAGTGGTTAAAACATACTTCATAAAATGCAGCTGAAGACTGGTAAGAAGCCATATGGCCGCCTAAGTCTAGATCTTTTTTCGACGCGCGTAATACGATCATGATCGCATTCCAACGAATGATTGAACGGATACGACGTTCAATGTTTACGTCACCTGGATAAGCAGGTTCTTGATCTACCGGAATGGTATTAACGTAGTTAGTGGTTGTGCCAGTAGGCATATCAACACCGTCTAAACGGGCTTGCTCTAACACTTGCTCAAGTAAGAATTGAGCACGTTCAACACCTTCTTCACGCACAACAGACTCAAGGGCTTGTAACCACTCTTGTGTTTCTAGCGCGTCTACGTCAATTTTATTGACTTCAGACATATGGAGGTTTCCTTATGTTTAAAATACTAATTATTTTAATAAATCTTAAATTAAGTAGTTAACTAAACTTAGCTAATCACTTGCTTAATGTTGTTTGGTGCGTCTTAAACTACGTTCAATCCGCGAATGCTCTTTGCCAGCCTCAAGTAAGGCTTCTTCAATAAAGGCTAAGTGAGCATTACTAGCAAGGCGTGCTTGCTCTGGGTTTCCTTCAATAACCGCATCCATCAACAGTCGTCTATGTTCTGCGAGCTGCTGGCTGATCTGTGGTTTTTTTAACAGTACAGTTAAATTCTGTAATACATTTTGCTCTAGCAAGGCCTGCATACCACGTACTAAATGTAGCAGTACAACGTTATGAGACGCTTCTGCCACACTAAAATGGAATGCATTAATTGCTTTTGCTTTTTGCACAATGTCGTCATTAACGAGCGCAATGTTGTCAAAGCTTTGTTTTACTTTTTTGAAGTCATTCGTTGTGCCGCGCATAGCTGCATAATATGCTGCTATTCCTTCAAGGGCATGACGAAATTCGAGTAAATCAAATTGTGACTCTGGATGCTTACTAATCAAATCAAAAAGCGGATCAGTGAGCCCCTCTTCAAGCTGATTTTTTACGAACGTTCCACCACCTTGGCGACGCGTTACTAACCCCTTAGCTTCTAGCTTTTGAATCGCCTCACGCAGCGAAGGTCGCGATACTTCAAATTGTTTCGCTAATTCACGTTCAGGAGGCAGCTTTTCGCCTGGCGCTAACGACCCCTCAAGAATCATATTCTCAAGTTGTTGTAAAATTACATCAGATAATTTTGCTGCTTTAATCTTTAAAGACATTTATTAACGTCCGCATTGTTATGCGCTAACCCCATAAATATCGGGTATTTAGCCTTGTGCTTTGACCAAAAAGGTAAATTGGTCATACCAAATTTGTCGCATACGTTATCAAAAACCCGTATTTCTGTCAATTTCACTACGTTCAGCGCCTAGTTACACCCTAACGTAATTCGTCTAAAGATTAAACAGTATGGATTAAAGTGGCTTTTTCTGAAGGAAAAAACAATAAAAAATAAATGGTCAGACCAGATTGATAGACAAAGCTTTTAGAGTTCAGGTTTTAGATGTTAGTTGAATTGAGTAGCTTTGTAGCAGCGGATTTACCCCGCATCGTTGAATTGAATGCTGAAAAATATTCGAAGTAGGATGCACTTCAGTGCTGAAAAATTAAAACTCAATCGAAGTGCATTAGTAGAGCGATTAATGAATAAAGTTATACAACGAGCTTTACTATTGTAACTTGCTAACTCAAACACATTCCCGGCTAAAGCCAGTCCTACCTCTCGTAACTCACTAACTTTACACTCTACGCCAATCCACCAAACAGGGTTAATGCTGCGATGATCACTAAAAAGAACAATACATTTCTTTTTACAAGTTTCATCATACAGGTGGCTTCATAAGTGCAGCCAAAATGTTGCTGCTCAATTTGCTCAGCGGCAAGTGCAGTTTGCGTAACTACTTTGCGGTTGCTCACTGAAAAGTCGAGCACATACTTCAGCCAACAATTGGTACCTTTATTAAAGTTACCAATCACTAAATAACCAAAGCTTGCAACCCGTGCTGGTAACCAATCGAGCCAAAATAGTAAGCTATGGATCAGTTTAAAACGTTTAGCGTAAGCCACTTGATGGTCGTCTCTAACTTTATCAGCAAAGGTTCGAACTAGCGCATAAAGAACCGCGCCAGGTACACCTAAAACCACAAACCAAAAAATAACTGCACAGTAAAAGCGAAAATTTAACCAAGCTAAAGTTTGGCCAAAAGTTTCACCATGAGGCTCATCTTCTGTTTTCTTTTGACCCATCTGTAATGCAAATAAGGTAGCCGCTTCTTGATCGTTGCGGGTTAACGCATTTAAGTAAGACTTATATAGAGCACGTTGCTTAGCACAGCCAAAACACACCAGTAGCACAGCAACACTCACAGCTAGTTGCCAAATAATAAAATCAGAGAGTTGATAAACTAAACCTGCGGCAACGACAGGCAGCATTAACCAAATCAAAAAACCAATTGGTGAATTAAATAAGCCTTTTTCTGAGAGTTGTTTTTGCGAATGCTTTAGATAGGTATTGGCATAAAAATCGATTTGCCAATAATCAGCGCGAGCACCTAAACGCTCAATTACCAAAGCAATAATTATTGAAATTAAGATCATGCTTTTACCTATATCCTTTAACTAAAACACTAAATCAAAATAGTATTGCCAATCAAAACTCGCACCTGGGTCAGTTTTTCTGCCCGGAGCAATATCACAATGACCAACAATGCGTGAACGGTTTATCTCAGGGTACTTTGCCATCAACGCCTTAGTCACTAAGTGTAATGCATTATACTGGGCTTGGGTATACGCCAGAGTGTCGGTCCCTTCAAGCTCAATGCCCACACTAAAATCATTGCAGCGCTCTCGACCTTCAAACATTGAGATACCAGCATGCCAAGCTCGTTTTTCAAAAGGCACGTACTGAATAACTTCACCAGTGCGGCGAATAAAGCAATGCGCAGATACTCTTAAGCCTTTTAAATCTGCAAAGCTTTCGTGTGCCGTACAATCAATTGCCCCCATAAATAAATCATCAACATAAGGCGTGGCAAACTCCCCTGCTGGCAATGAAATATTATGAATAACAAGTAATGAAACCTCGCCCTCAGGACGCTCATCGTAATGTGTACAGGGCCTTTGTAACACATTGTTTAATTGGCCCAATTCATTTATATGCATATTAAAAACTAACGATGACAATAAAGTTAAATAGTGTAAAGGGTTAAAATCTCAGGGTCTAGTTGCTTTAATTCAATCACTTAAAGTAAGAGTAAGGATACTTGACTGTGGCCGATCTTTGTCTTCTATTAAGGGGTTAAACATAGTAAAATTTCGCCAATTTATTAATAAACAATGAGCTTTCGACATGTCAGTCCCTCACACTTTAATTAGCCAACTGGTAAAACTCGCCCTTGATGAAGATTTAGATTACCAAAGCGCAAATGACGGTGATATTACCGCGCAACTAATTCCAGCAAACGAGCTAGCCAATGCCAAGGTAATTACCCGTGAAGACTGTGTATTTTGTGGTAAAGACATTATTTTAGAAGTTTTTAAGCAAGTTGATCCTTCTGTTGAAGTTGACGTACTCGTTAATGACGGCGACAAAGTAGCTGCAAATAGCACCCTATTTACAGCATCAGGCTCAGCTCGCGCAATTTTAACCGCAGAGCGCACAGCCCTTAACTTTGTACAAACACTATCAGGTACAGCAACAACAACCGCTCATTATGTAAAAGAGCTTGAGGGCACGACTACGCAGCTACTCGACACGCGTAAAACAATTCCAGGTTTACGTGCGTTACAAAAATACGCTGTAAAGTGTGGTGGTGGCGCGAATCACCGCATCGGTCTTTTTGATGCGTTCCTAATTAAAGAAAACCACATTGCAGCCTGTGGTGCTATTGATAAAGCAGTCGCTCAAGCTAAATTAAACCACCCGACTAAACCAGTTGAAGTAGAAGTAGAATCACTTGATGAGCTTGAACAAGCGATCACAGCTGGTGCTGATATCATCATGCTTGATAACTTTACTGTAGAGCAAATTCAACAAGCAGTTGTGCTAACAGACAAGCGAGCAAAGCTTGAGGTATCTGGCAACATGACTCTTGAAACTTTAAAAGCCTATTCACAGGCCGGTGTTGACTTTATTTCAAGTGGCGCACTTACAAAAAATTTACAATCAATCGATCTTTCAATGAGATTTAACGGCTAAAATTTCTCTTGTACGCACTTAATGTTTTACCTAATTCGTTGACAAGAAAATAAAAAAAGCATTAAATACATCAAAAGCCTGAACAGATAACAAAAAATCAATATCTTTTCAGCGCTTTTGACTATTTTGTATACGCACGTCCTGAACCTACACAAGATTGCAATCAATTCAATAAGTTCCTGCAAGGATGCGGTGTCTATAAATAGTACAAATATGTGTAACTAAGCTTATTTTACATCAAACAAAGGTAGGAAAGTTCTGAAAAACTGCTTACTGAACAGGAAAATAGCTTCCAAAAACATTTATTGATGCTAAAGTAAATTTATACACGCTTAACAAGTAAAGTTTTTACTGCTTTGTTAACATTTAAAGGTTAATAAAAGTAGTTTTAAGTAAAACTGTAAGATTTATCCTGTAAATTGAGCACTGGTTTTACAACGCTGAAGTTACAGCTAAACTTACTAAATCATCATATCCTTTAGGAGAGGAACAAATGACACAACAAAAGCAACAGGGTTTCACCCTAATTGAATTAATGATTGTAGTTGCAATCATCGGTATTTTGGCAGCGGTAGCACTGCCTGCTTATCAAGATTACACTAAACGCGCACACGTTAGTGAAGGTATGGGCTTAGCTGCTGGAGCAAAAGGTGCGGTTACTGAATACTATGTATCTCAAGGTGTAATGCCTACCTCTAATACATTAGCAGGTTTACCTGATAGTGGAGACATGACTGGGAATGCAGTAAAAACTGTTTCTGTTGGTGCAGGTGGCGCTATTACTGTAACTTTTAACAGTAAGGTTACTGATAACGCCACTTTAGTATTCGTTCCTTCTGTAGCATCTACTGGCGGTACTATAACTTGGACATGTAATACTGGTACTGTCGACGACAAATATGTACCAGCTAACTGTCGTTAAAACAGAATATAGCTCAAGTTTAGCAAAACTAAACTTGAGCTAACTACACTCTTATGCGAATACACTTTTTTATTTCAACGACCCTTTTTATACTATTTACATTTACTTGGATATTAAACTACCCAGACTTTGAGTTTAAAGGAACAAACTTCAAAGATAAGTTTGAAAACTTTCAATTTACCTTTCCAATTATTTTATATTTATTTAGATTTATAATTGGAATAATCCTCTCATTATTCTTTTTTAGCTTTATTGCTAATATAATATCCAGCAATGTAAAAACATTTTTTAAGAAAAGATTTTCAGATATATTTTTAATAATTGTATCTTGGCTCATTATTACGAGCTTAATACTAAGCATTACTAGTCTTGTTTACCCAAATTTATTTTTCAGTCACAAAGCTTGGACTAATCAATATCTTATTTCAGCTTTATCAATTACAATATTCACTTCCCTATTCCTCTCTTTTTTCATAAAAAAAAATAGAATAAAAACCATTCTATTGCTTTCTATGATTGCATTTATTAAACCTATAGAACTAGAAAGCTCATACAATAAAAAAGAATATGCGCCTTCCAAATACAAAAATGTAATTATTATTGGTATTGACTCTTTAAATACGGATCTAATAAATAAAGAAAACACTCCATTTATTAACGAATTTGTTAATACATCTCTACACTTACCAAACACATATACACATATAGCCAGAACATTCCCTTCATGGGTAACCATTCTGACAGGAGATTACCCGACTTCAAATGGAGCTAGATTAAACCTAACTAATTTAGAACTTTTAAACTTAAAAGAAACTCTCCCATACTTTCTTAAAGAAATTGGTTATAAAACATACTTTTCATTAGATGAAAGAAGGTTCAGTCATATTGATAAATCTTTTTACTTCGATAAAGTTATCGGCCCACCTGAAACCGTTGATGAATTAGTACTTTCACAACTTGTAGAGAATCCTATGCTAGCCATTACATCTCAACTTCCATTATTGAAAGATCTAATGCCTCAACTTTATAATAATAGAGGTTCTTGGAAGAATTATTCTCCAACAAGTTTTAGTAATGAATTGGAAGATAAAATTAAAAATGAAGGTATTCCAGTCTTCATTTCTTCACATTTCACACTCCCCCACTGGCCTTATAAAACAAAATTTAACACCAGTGACAGTAAAAATACTTATGGAAAATATATTGATTCAATTAGGCTCGCTGATAAGCAAGTTCATAGATATATGAAGCATTTAAAAAAAGAAGGCTTTTTAAATGACTCTATAGTTTTTATAATCACAGATCATGGTGAAAGTTTTGGTAGAAATGTTGACCAGCCAAAGGGTGGGAACGACTCTATGAATATTCCTGGCCATGGAAACTCTATTATATCAAGATCTCAATTCAATGTTTTATTATCTTTAAAAGTTTTTAGAGAAGGTAATGAATTAAAAAGAACTGTTAAGAATAAAGACTTTAATTTTGCCCTTACAGACATAACACCAACAGTATTTGATATACTGGAACTGCCAGAACCTAAAAAATTTGATGGGCAAAGCATTTTCAAAGTAAAATCTGAAAGGAGCATTCCTTTAGAAAGCTCTCTAAAACCAAGCTTTAATAGTAATGGCTCTATAAACTTAAAAGATACTATTAGAAAAGGCATTAGCTTATATAATATTGATAAACAAGGCAGAGCTGTTATAAAAGACACACTTTATAAAGATCTTGTTAATATTAAGCAAAGAGGAGTAATATTTGATAAATGGCAATTATCAATATACCCAGAATTAAATAACTCTCTATTTATTACTGATTTAGAAGAAGAAAAAATTTACAAATTTAGTGATTTTCAAAATAAAGAGCTAGCTAAAACTTTATTAAAAGAACTATGCTCGTTGTTTTCCAAAGATCAATTTAACTCTAAATCAAAATATTGTAAAAATGTACCTTACCTATTAGTTAATGGAAATGTGGATGGCAAAGCAATCTGAACAAGCTGACTTAGATACCTTTCAGTGGATAGGTGTTAACTCTCGAGGTAAAAAACTTGAAGGTGAACTTTCAGGGCAAAGTATTGCCTTAGTCAAAGCACAACTTCGAAAGCAAGGTATCACTCCCTCTAAAGTAAAACGAAAACCAAAACCTCTATTTGGTATTAAATCTGTTCAAAAAATCACCCCCAAAGATATAGCTTTAATTACACGACAGATTGCCACTATGCTGATGGCAGGTGTTCCCCTTATCCAAACTATCGAGATGATAGGGAGCGGCACAAAAAATAAAAGTGTCGCTAAATTAATGGAAGGTATAGGCGATGAAGTAAAATCGGGGGTGCCACTTTCCCAAGCCCTTCGAAAGCACCCACGCTATTTTGATGATTTATATTGCGATTTAGTGGCCTCAGGTGAGCAATCGGGTGCACTTGATAAAATTTTTGACCGAGTAGCCCTTTATAAAGAAAAGGCTGAGGCTTTAAAATCAAAAATTAAAAAAGCCATGTTTTACCCGATTGCAGTTTTGGTTGTTGCGATCATTGTAACTTCAATTTTGCTTATCTTCGTTGTGCCGCAATTCCAAGATATTTTTAATGGCTTTGGAGCTGAGCTTCCTGGGTTTACCTTAATGGTGATTGGTATTTCTGAGTTTATGCAGGAATATTGGTGGATAATTCTGATTGCTGTTATCGCAACTGGTTTTGCATATAAAGAAGCGCTACTTAAAAGCAAAAAACTCAGAGATGCTAACGATAGGGCTATATTAAAACTACCTGTTATTGGCATGATTTTAAATAAAGCTGCGGTTGCTCGCTATGCGCGAACTCTATCAACTACTTTTGCTGCTGGTGTCCCTTTAGTTGATGCGCTTGATTCTGCTGCGGGTGCCTCTGGTAATGCGGTATACCGCTATGCAATTCTAGAAATCAAAGCCGAGGTCAGTTCAGGTAATTTAATGAACTGGGCGATGCGCAATACTAAAATTTTCCCTGATATGGTGGTGCAAATGGTTGCTATTGGTGAAGAGTCAGGCTCTCTCGATGGTATGCTTGCTAAAGTAGCAACGATATATGAGCAAGAAGTTGATGATGCCGTTGATGGTTTATCAAGTTTACTTGAGCCTCTAATTATGGCTATTTTAGGTGTGCTTGTCGGTGGTTTAATTGTTGCTATGTATCTGCCTATATTCCAATTAGGTTCGGTGATTTAAACATAGCTATAAGCTATAAGCTATAAGCTATAAGCTATAAGCTATAAGCTATAAGCTATAAGCTATAAGCTATAAGCAAACTATAAACGCTAGTTGATTGCTTGCTACATAAAATAAATAATAAAAATAGTTCAACACAGCGAAATAAAATCGGCCTGTAAACGGCCTGAAGTTAGGTATTTTAATGGAAAACTTTTTTCTTGATATAACCACTGCGATGCAAAGTCAGCAGTGGTTTTATTTTTTGACGGTGGGCTTAGTAAGCCTGTGTATTGGTAGCTTTTTGAATGTGGTGATTTATCGTTTACCACTGATGATGAAAAGAGAATGGCAAACTGAGTGTCGTATTGTATTGGCCGATGAGCTCAATTCAAAACAGCAAACAGAACAAGCTCCCTTTAATTTAGTAAAACCTAATTCAACCTGCCCTAAATGCAAAGCACCGATTAAAGCTTGGCAAAATATCCCTGTCTTAAGTTGGATATTGCTAAAAGGTCGCTGTGCAAATTGTCAAACACCGATTTCTGTGCGCTACCCAATTGTTGAAATGCTTACTGCGGTTCTAAGTTTAGTTGTCGCCGTTGTTTTTGGCCCGACAAAGCTAGCTCTTCTATATATATTGATTACTTGGTTTTTAGTTGCATTAACCTTTATCGATGTAGATCACATGTTATTGCCCGACCAGCTCACCCTGCCACTCGTTTGGTTAGCGCTGATTGCTGCCACTATGGATATTACCATTGCACCGAGCGATGCCATTATCGGCGCAGCAGTTGGCTACCTGAGCTTATGGAGTGTCTATTGGTTGTTTAAGCTTGCTACTGGTAAAGAAGGCATGGGTTATGGCGACTTTAAACTATTAGCCGTGTTTGGTGCGCTACTTGGCTGGCAAGATATTTTAACTATCGTACTGTTATCAAGTGTCGTCGGAGCCATCATCGGCATTGCGCAAATCATTATTCAAGGTAAAGACAAAACTACGCCAATCCCGTTTGGGCCTTATCTTGCCATCGCAGGATGGGTCACCTTACTTTGGGGTGAGCAAATTAAAAGTTATTACTTTAACTATTTAGGTTACTAATTATGGCAAACTGGGTTTTAGGGCTAACCGGTGGTATTGGCTCAGGCAAAAGTGCAGTAAGCGCCATGTTTGAAGAGCTTGGTATTCAGGTGGTTGATGCCGATATAGTTGCCAGAGAAGTCGTCGAGCCTGACTCTGTTGGCCTTACAAAAATTACAGCACATTTTGGCGGTGAAATACTCACGAGTAACGGCACCCTTGATCGCGCAAAACTAAGAGCAATTATCTTTGCCGATGAATCACAAAAGCAATGGCTAAATAACTTATTGCACCCACTTATTCGAGAATCAATGCTGAGCCAATTAAAGCAAGCCACCAGCAATTATGTCATCTTAGTTGCTCCCTTACTTTTTGAAAATGGCTTAGAAAAATACTGCAACCATACCTTGCTAATTGATGTTCCGGTTGATGTACAAATAACAAGAACTATAGCCCGAGATAATGTCTCTGTAGAATTAGCTAAGCAAATTATCGCTTCACAAATGAGCAGAGCTGATAAACAACAAAAAGCAGCTGATATTTTAGATAATAACCGCCCTCTTGAAAAAGTAAAAATGGATGTGCAGAGGCTGCATGAAAAGTATCTAATACACTCTCACTAGGCTATTGATTTTATTTATAGATTCTCATTTAATAAAAGCCCCCAAAACCAATACAAAAGTACCAAACCACACTCTAAACAACTGAGTTTTAGGTTAATTTTTTTTGCAATTTTTCTAAAATCAGACAAGACTGATGTAATAGCCTTACTTTTTCTGTTAGATTGTGGCAATAAAGGATCAATCTAGGTGCGCAATGAATATAAACTCACCGCTACTTCGAAAATTTATTACACTCGGTCGCATTGATGCAGAGACCGTAAAATCAAAGCAGCGCGAATATAACTCTACTGCAGAGCTTATTTCTAAAACATGTGGAATGGCTGGACATGAGCTTGCTGAGCAATGTACAGACCTTTTTCGTGTGCCTTATTTTGACATCAAAGACTTTGACGTTGCGAACATTAGCGAAGAACTAGTTAAAGACAAACTAATTCGTGAGCACCACATTTTACCTCTAGTTAAAAAGGGCCGTAAGCTCTACATTGCCGCCTCAGATCCAACCGACTATGGTGCCTTTGAAAACTTTGAATTTAGTACTGGCCTTTCATGTGAAGTGGTCGTTGTTGATTACACACAACTTGAAAACAAAATTGAGCAATTACTTGATGCCGCAGGCGGCTTACATTTAAGTGAAGATGAGTTTAAAGAACTTGGTGAGCTTGAAACAGAAGCCCCTCGTGACTTAGCTAGTAAAGATGAAGATAAAGACGATGCCCCTATTATCGTTTACATCAATAAAATTTTGATGGACGCAATTAAAAAAGGCGCATCAGATCTACACTTTGAGCCTTATGAACATCGTTACCGCGTGCGTTTTCGTATCGATGGTATTTTGCATGAAATGGCAAGTCCGCCAAATAGCTTAGCGAGCCGTTTATCTGCGCGTATCAAGGTTATGTCACGATTAGATATTGCAGAAAAACGTAAACCTCAAGACGGCCGTATTAAGCTTAAAATCACTGAACGTAAAAGTATCGACTTCCGTGTCAGTACATTGCCTACTCTTTGGGGCGAGAAAATCGTAATGCGTATTCTCGACTCATCAAGTGCTATGCTAGGTATCGATGTGCTTGGTTATGAGCCAGAGCAGAAAAAACTCTATATGGACGCACTAGAGCAACCACAAGGCATGATCTTAGTAACAGGTCCAACGGGCTCTGGTAAAACGGTATCACTTTATACAGGTTTGAATATTCTTAACCAGCCAGAGCGTAATATCAGTACTGCCGAGGATCCAGTAGAGATCAACCTTGAAGGGATTAACCAAGTACAAATTAATCCAAAGGCAGACATGACCTTTGCCAATGCACTGAAGGCTTTCTTACGACAAGATCCTGACGTAGTAATGGTTGGTGAGATCCGTGACCTTGAAACCGCTGAAATAGCAATTAAAGCGGCGCAAACAGGTCACTTGGTATTATCAACTCTGCATACAAACTCTGCACCAGAAACTCTTACTCGTCTTTTAAATATGGGTGTTCCTGCTTATAACGTAGCAAGCTCTATCAGCCTTATTATTGCGCAGCGTCTAGCAAGACGACTTTGCCCTAAGTGTAAAACACCAGAAAAACTTCCTGATGAAGAATTGATTCGCCAAGGTTTTGATAAAGACAAGCTCAATGAGGTTCAGTTATTCGCACCAAAAGGCTGCGACAGCTGTACTGAAGGGTATAAAGGTCGAGTGGGTATTTACGAAGTAATGCAAATTACCCCTGAAATAGCGCAAATTATTATGCGTGGTGGTAACTCACTCGAAATAGCTGAAGTAGCACTGCGCTCAGGCTTCAATGATCTGCGTTTATCTGGCCTTAAAAAAGCCGCCGATGGCGTTACCTCTTTAGCAGAAATAAACCGAGTAACGAGTTTCTAAACAAATTCGTTACTGGATTATCAGCTTACTGTTCAGTAAGATCTGACAAAAGTGCTTATTTGAGAGTTATTCCATGCCAACAGTTGTAAATTGCCCAACATGCAAAGCCAAAGTTGAATGGTCAGAGCAAAGCCCGCATCGTCCATTTTGCTCAAAGCGCTGCCAGCTAATTGATTTAGGCGAGTGGTCGTTTGAAAACAATAAAATTTCTAGCCCAATTAGCAATGCTAATGATTTGAGCCAAGATATGATTGAAGATATCGAAGCAATGCTGGCTAAAAACGATGATTCATTCTTTAAAGAATAAAGCGTCAAATACAAAAAATGCGGCAATTGCCGCATTTTTTAATATAACCTATCACTTTTAACCTTCAGAACGCTCAGCTTTGCGTTCGCCTCGATGACCATGGTGGCCCTTTTTGTGACCTTTTTTACGCAGGTGCTTTTTAATCTCTTGATAGCTTTCGCGCTGTTCAGCATTTAAAACCTGCCAAATCGCATGGTCAGATTTCATTTTTAGCATTGCAAACTGCTGACCTTTTTCTTGGCGCGCATTAATCAGCTCTAATGCGGCATTTTCGTCAAATGCTTTTGTTGCTAATAACGCATCCATTTTCTCTTTGTGTGCAGCACGAGCGGCTTTCATTGCATCTTTATCGCCACGCAATGCTGCAAATTGTGTTTTCTGCTCGGCAAAAATTGCTTTAAGTTGCGTTTGCTGCTCTTCGGTAAGTTGTAATTTATCAATACCACGCTCAGAAAGTAAAAAACGAGCCTGTGGGTTCATACCACGGTTAAAGTCTCCTTTCGCCATTGCTGAAGTAGCACCTACACTGGCTGCTGCTAAACCACAAACAAGTACGAATTTAGAAAGCTTATTTGAAATAGTCATAATCATTACCTTTTGTTGGGTTGTGCTCTGTTGTCGTTTCCGACTGATGGGTTAACTATAACTAATGCAATGCAAAGTAACGCAAACCAGTGTAAAGGTTGTGTAAAGATTCACTTTTACACAATTTACTGAGTAAAATAACCTCAAAGAAATAAATAGCTAGGTGTCAGAATGAAACTATTAATGATCGACGACGATACAGGATTGTGCGAATTACTCAGCGAGTACTTATCAGCACAAGGTTTTACAGTAGAGTGTGTTCATGATGGCGCTGAAGGTCTAAAGCAAGCTATTAAGCATAACTATGAGCTAATATTGCTTGATGTGATGCTGCCGTCTATGGATGGCTTTGAGGTGCTAAAGCAGTTAAGGCAACATAAGCTCACTCCAGTGATCATGTTAACCGCGAAAGGCGAAGACTTTGATCGTATCTTTGGTTTAGAGCTAGGCGCAGATGATTATATTCCTAAGCCATTTAACCACAGAGAGCTGCTAGCTCGCGTTAAAGCAATTACCCGTCGCATCGAACATATCAATAGCTTATCGAGCCAACAGACCAGCTCATTGAGTGTTAACAGCATCAATGTTAATTTCGCAACTCGTGAGGCTTCTGTTAATGACAATGTACTTAGCCTAACCGGCACTGAGTATGAGATCCTTGCCATGCTAGTGCAACATGCAGGTGAAGTGATCAGCAAAGAGCAAATAAGTGAGCAAGTATTAGGTAGACGCCTTGCTCCTTTTGACCGCTCAATCGATATGCATGTCAGCAACATCCGTAAAAAAATTGCAGAGCATGTTAGTAATGAACGGATCAAAACCATGCGTGGCAGTGGTTATGTATTAATACAAGGCGAATAATATGCAAACTCCAAGCTGGCTAAAGCATCCCCGCCATTATTTGTTTTTAAAAATTTTTGCTTGGTTTTGGGTTACTGTCATAGCGACTATCACAATACTGGTGTTTTTAAGCCAGTTAACGAGCAATGTCGGCAATGACGACCTGCGTGGACCCATGCTGAAAAATCTTGAGTACACTGCTAAAAGTATTGAACGCATTGTTGCTAAACACGGAAAATCAACTCAAGAGGTTTTATCTCATCCGCGCTTATCAAAGCATAAGTTACTGTACTTAAACGGTGAGGTTCATGGTGTTGAAATGCTTAGCGAACCTGTATCCAAAGACATTGATTTAAGCTTGCTGAACTTTACCAAATATATGCGTCCGCAAATTATTTTTACCGATGAATACCAAGCTTATGGGCCGGTAGCTTTGAATGTGCCTGAAGGTAAGTTTTATCTTTATGAAATCGATGAAAAACGCAAAAAACCGTTTTTTGTCAGCCTATGGCTTATGCCAGTTTGGCTCAAGCTGCTTATTGCTTTAATCGCCTCATTGATGCTGAGTTTCTTCTTTAGCCGTAACTTAATTGCACCTATTAATAGTTTAAAAGAAACCGCAAAAAAGCTTGCTCATGGCGATTTAACTGCCCGTGCCGATGTATCTCCTACTCGTCAAGATGAGTTAGGTGTACTTGGTCGTGACTTTAATACCATGGCAGTACAACTTGAGCAGCTTATTAGCGCTCAAAAACGACTGCTAGCAGATATTTCTCATGAGCTACGCTCACCATTAACGCGCTTAAAAATGGCCACAGGCCTTGCACAAATGCAAGCCGATGATGCTCAGCACGCTTATTTAGAGCGTATTGAAAAAGAGGCCAATCAGCTCGATAAAATGATTGCCGATGTACTTCAAGTTTCACGCTTAGAAGCCAAAAGCCAGACTCTGGCGTTGAGTACACAGTCCTTACAAGTGATTGTAGATCACGTACTCAACGATGCTCAATTTGAGGCCAAGCAAAGTAATAAAGAGCTTATTGTAAATGGTACACTAACAGCCGATTTAAAATGCGATGAAACCTTAATAGCCAGCGCGCTTGAGAATGTACTTCGCAATGCCATTAAATACGCAGAACATTCAATCTCAATAGGCTTAGTTGAATCAGATGCTATCTACATCACTATTTGTGATGACGGTAAAGGGGTTGATGAAGCAAACCTAGCAAGGCTGTGTGAACCTTTCTTCCGTCAGGAGCATGCTCGTGATAGAAGCACAGGCGGCACAGGTTTAGGTCTTGCTATTGCAAAGAATGCTATCTCAGCACATGATGGTACACTAACACTTAAAAACCAAGAACATGGCGGACTGTGCGTAAACATCCGTCTACCTTTTAAGAGTGAGTAAATGTTTTATAGTAGCGAAGCAAGTCTTGTTAATAACCTACCTAATATTAATCAGTTTTTTTCTGAGCAATTACAGCAAGACTTTCTGAGCACCGCTCATGGCAAGCTTTATTACGGCTATGCAATTCCCCAACAAGCAAAAACGGCCATCGTTATCAGTACTGGCCGAATAGAGTCTTTAATTAAGTACAAAGAGTTGCTGTGGGAGCTATATCAAAATGGCTTTGCAGTTTTTAGTGTTGATCACCAGGGGCAAGGTCGCTCTTATCGTCATTTAAAAAACACTCATAAGGGTTTTGTAAACCGCTTTACTGACTACGCAGATGACTTTGCTGTATTTATAGAAAAAGTGGTGCATCAACACTGGCAAGGAAAGCAGGTTTTGCTTGGCCACTCTATGGGCAGTGCCATTGCCTATGATTACCTATCGCGCTATCAGCATCAATTTGCGGGTGCTTTTTTATCAGCGCCGATGTTTGATATCTATACTAAAGGCACGCCAAAGCCTGTAGCAAAACTGGCTGCTAAAATTGCATCCTTACTTGGTCTTGGCCGCAGTTACGCATTTGGCCAACGCGATTATTTACCAGTCGACTTTGCAGCTAATGAACTAACCAGTAGTGAAATTCGATATAAACTGTTCAGAGAGCTTTATGCAGCAGAAGGTGATTTACAACTAGGAGGTGTAACCTATGGCTGGCTCAATGCATCGTTTGATTTTATTGCTTCTTTAGTCGATAAAAAAGTCGATATTCCTTTGTTTATCGCAAGCGCCGAGCAAGATACTGTGGTCGATAACGCTGCGCAATTTGCACTTACCCATAGGCAAAAGCAAGCACAACTAAAAAGCTATGCGGGCGCTCGCCACGAACTATTGTGTGAACGCGACGAGATCAGACAAACAATACTCAGCGATTTTTATCAATTTTGTGCTGAGCTTTGACGTGTTTTGTTAACCACAGAAAGTGGGTCTAGGTGCATCAAAATATCCATTTCACAATCAAAATGCGTTTGAATTAACGCTTCTACTTCATCAGCAACTTGATGCGCTCTTATCAATGATAATGAGTCTTCCAGCTCTAAATGCATCTGAATAAACTTAATTTTACCACCTTGGCGGGTGCGAATATCATGGGCGCCAAATACGTCTTGATGGCTATTCACAATGGCCAGTATTTGTTGTTTTTCTTCATCTGGGAGCTCTTTATCCATTAAGTGATCAGCACTTTCGCGAGCAATATCCCAGCTGTTATAAAGTAAATAAACAGCCACCCCAATAGCAAACAATGGATCGGCATAAGCGACACCGTACTTCGCTAACACAATTGCCAGTAATACCGCCAAGTTTAAAATTAAATCGCCTTTATAATGAATCGAGTCTGCTTTAATGGCGATTGATTCGGTGTGATTTATCACCTTAGTTTGCACAAATACCACCACGAGCGTACAACAAATAGCGAAAATACTGACCCAAATACCAAGATCAGAGTGCTTTAAGGTTACTGGATTAAATAAGCGCTCAATGCCATGAAACGCTAAAAAGCAACCAGAACCAGCTATAAAAGCAGCTTGTGCAAGCCCGGCTAATGCTTCGGCTTTTCCGTGACCAAAGCGATGGTCGTCATCAGCAGGGCGTAGTGCATAACCTAGCACTAAAAAACTCATCAATGATGCGGTGATATCCATTAATGAATCTGTCAATGAACCCAGCATTGACGCCGAGCCAGATGCAAGCCATGCCCAGCTTTTTGCCGCGATCATCAGACTCACCATAACAATGGTGACTATACTGGCTGTTTTAACCCAAAACTCATAACTACGATGCTGCACAACAACTTACCTTTAGTGAGTAACTGTGTTGAGTATATCATCTTTTAATTCTAGTTCGTGTATACTCAGCAGCAGATCAAATCCTTATAAATGAGATTCACATGCTTGATATTGTGTTGTACCAACCAGAAATTCCACCAAACACGGGTAATATCATTCGCTTATGCGCAAACACAGGTTATGCGTTACACCTAATTGAACCCCTTGGTTTTGAGTGGGATGATAAACGCGTAAAACGTGCAGGTCTTGATTATCATGAGTTTAGTCATGTACAGCGCCATGCCTCGTTTGAAGCATATCTAGAAAAATGCCAACCGAAAAAAGTCTATGCTTGCACCACTAAGGGCAGCCAATTTCATCATCAAGCACAATATCAACCTGGCGATTGTTTAGTGTTTGGCCCTGAAACACGTGGCTTACCTGATGATCTAATTCAGTCGTTGCCGAAAGAGCAACGTGTACGTATTCCAATGCAAAAAGACAGCCGTAGTATGAACTTATCTAACTCAGTTGCTGTATTTGTTTATGAATCTTGGCGTCAGCTGGGTTTTGTGAACGGTCAATAACTCATTGAAAAAGCGCTTGTAATAAATATTCACTAATTGTTTAGCACGACCATTTTTTATGGACTAACCTAAATAGGTGAGTTTGTTCCTAAAGATGGATTTAATGCGCTTTTTTGCCCGAGTATGCAGTATCATTTTGCTGATGCAGCACTTTTCTAGTGCTGCTTCTGCTGCTGTGTCTAATCCCTCTAACTCACAAGCCCCCAATACGACTCCCCTATTACTACTAATCTTTCTAGCGATTGTCATCCTCATTGGTGCGGTTATCTATTATCAAAGAAACCAAAAGATGACGCTGATGGATGCTCTACTTTCCCAGTCTAAAGATGGTATTTGGGTCACCGATGAACAGTTTCGGATCATAGAAATTAATAACGCATTTAGTGAAATATCGGGTTATAAAAAAGCCGATGTACTTGGTAAAAAATTCAAAGCATTAACGCAAGCCGGTCGTGATACACAACTCGAGGAAATTATCCAACAAGAGCTGAGTAATGATGGTTATTGGTCTGGCGAAATTTGGAATTTACGCAAAGATGGGCAACCCTACGCCATTGATTTATGTATAACAAAAGTGACCACACCACGCTTTACAAAAAGCTCTGTACGTTACGTTGGTATGTTTTCTGATGTCACTGCTCGTAAGAATAACGAGCGAACTATGCTCAAGCTCACTACCAAAGACAGTGTCACAGGCTTATCAAACCGTGCCATTTTTATAGAGTCCCTTGAAAAAGCAATCAATGCTTGTAACGACACTTACCCTAGTCTACTAATCATCTTTATCGACATAGATAATTTCAAAAAGATTAACGACTCGCTCGGTCACACAATTGGCGATGTACTACTAAAAGAAGTAGCCTGTCGTTTAACTGACTCACTAAATTCAGGCTTTACCATTGCAAGACTCGGTGCAGATGAATTTGCGGTACTGGTGCCGCCCTATCTTTACTCTGGCAAAACCGTATTCTTTGCGAAAAAAACCGCAGACATCGTGCTTCAGCAGTTTAAAACCCCATTTATGTTAGATGGTTTTGAGACCTCGCTATCGGCCTGTTGTGGTCTAGCTATCTACCCAGACAACGCCTACAACTGTGAATACTTAATGCGCAGTGCAAATAGCGCTTTGAATCATGCAAAAAAAATGGGCCGTAATACGTATCAATTTTTTGATAAAGACCGTCATACACTCGACCCAACCGAGTTAACCAAAGAGAGCGCTTTATTCAAAGCAATCACCAACAATGAGTTTGAGCTTTATTTTCAACCTAAGTTTGATGCCCAGCATAATCAGTTATACGGCTTTGAAGCATTAGTTCGCTGGCCTCAAGAAGATGGCAGTGTGATTAACCCCGATGAGTTCATACCGCTTGCTGAACAAAATGGTGCCATTATTCCGCTCACCCAATTACTGATGGAGCAGCTGCTTAATCAACTGGCCCAGTGGCGAAAACAAAACATTTCGTTTGGTAATGTCGCTATTAATATTTCAGCCTTACACTTTCAGCAAAGTAGCCTTATTGAAACCCTCATAGACAACTTAGCAAAATTTGACGTACCAGCGCATTGCTTAGAACTCGAGATCACAGAAAGCGCCATGATGGATAACCCCGAATTTGCTGAGCAGCAAATGAAACGTATTAAATCGATTGGTGTGCATATCGCGCTGGATGACTTTGGCACGGGTCATTCATCACTCAGTTACTTAAAGCGTTTTCCAATCGATACGCTCAAAATCGACAAGTCATTCGTAAAAGACATCGATAAAAACGACCAAGATCGTAATATCACCGCCACCATAGTGCGGCTAGCTAAGTATTTGGATATTAATGTGGTTGCTGAAGGAGTAGAAACTGAAGAGCAAGCTTACATGCTGCATATAATGGGCTGTCATTTTCAACAAGGTTATTATTACTGCAAGCCATTAAAAGCCAACCAAGTCAGCGAATTTATTAATGACACGCTAGAAAAACAGCAATCTAGCTAACGATTACAAATGTACTTCAAATAAAAAACGCGATTAATCAATCGCGTTTTTTATTTAAAAGTGCACAATCTAAATTATTCAGATTTTTGCTCACGGCCAAGTAGTGCCATCGCAGCTTCTTTTACATCTTTATTCTCATAAAGCACTTGGTAAATTTGCTCCGTTATTGGCATTTCAATACCTGTGCGTTCAGCAAGTAAATACACTTCTTTGGTATTTCTGTAGCCTTCAACAACCTGACCAATAGATTCAATCGCGGCTTCCACGCCTTCACCTTTGCCAAGTGCAAGGCCAAAACGACGGTTACGAGATTGGTTATCTGTACAGGTTAAAATCAAGTCACCAAGGCCGGCCATACCCATAAAGGTATCTGAACGAGCACCTAATGCACACCCTAAGCGGCACAACTCAGCTAAACCGCGAGTGATTAAGGCTGTACGTGCGTTGGCACCAAAGCCGAAACCATCAGACATACCTGCGCCAATCGCAATGACATTTTTAACTGCGCCACCAAGTTGTATTCCAATGAAGTCATCATTGTTATACACCCTAAATGAGCGGCCACAGTGTAAGAGATCAGCCAGCTGCTTAGCGAAATCTTGAGAAGTCGACGATACCGAAATAGCGGTTGGTAAACCCATTGCCATTTCTTTTGCAAATGTAGGCCCTGAAAGCACAGCCAGAGGAACATCATCTCCTAGCTCTTGTACCGCTACTTCTTGCAATAAACGCCCTGTATTAGGCTCTAAACCTTTGGTAGCCCATGCAACCTCAGCACCTTCTGACAACCAAGGTTTGATTTTTTGCAGTGTGCCAGCAAAAGCATGACTCGGCACAACAACCAAAATGATCTTGCTTGCTTTAACTGCCGTTTCTAAATCTGCTTCTAGTTGGAGGGTGTCAGGAAAGCTAACATCCGGAACATAACGTTGATTCTTTCGCTCAGCTGCAAGCGTAGCAACGTCATCGCTATTGCGGCCCCACAAGGTCACTGGGTGGCCATTTCTGGCAAAGCAAATAGCAAGGGCGGTGCCATAAGACCCCGCCCCTAATACTGTAACAGCTGATTGTGCTGTACTCATAGCTTATGCGTCTGCAGTTGCCTGTTGGTCTTGAGCTGCACGTTGTTGCATGTATTGAGCAAATAGTGCGTCAAAGTTAACTGGCGCTAAGTTTAATTGTGGGAAAGTACCACGGTTAACTAGGTTTGATACTGCTTCACGTGCGTAAGGGAAAAGTACGTTCGGGCAGAAAGCACCTAACATGTGTGCAAGTTGAACTTCTTCAACTTCACCAATTGTGAAAATACCCGCTTGTTGGATTTCACATAGGAATGCAGTTTCTTCACCGATTGAAGCCGTTACTGTTAAAGCAAGAACAACTTCAAACACACCTTCTTCTAATTTGTTAGAACGAGTATCTAAGTCAAGCTTAACTTCAGGAGTCCACTCTTTTTGGAAAATAGCAGGTGAGTTAGGCGTCTCAAAAGAAACATCTTTAGTGTAAATGCGTTGGATTGAGAATTGAGCGCCGGCTTGTTGTTCTGCTGCTGCGTTTTGATTTTCTTCGTTCATTGTAATTCCTAACTTGTATTCGTTTTTATATTTAAAAATTTATTAAGCGTTAAGCTTTGCGTCTAAAAGGCCTTGCGCTTCAATTGCCATCATGTCGTCACAACCGCCGATATGTTCATCATTAATGAAAATTTGCGGAACTGTGTAACCACCATTTGCTTTGTCGATCATTTCATCACGACGCTCAGGGTGAACACCAATATCGATATTCGTGTAGTCTACACCTTTACTATCTAATAACGCCAAAGCACGTTGGCAGAATGGACAGTATGCTTTTGTGTAAAGAACAACATTACTCATAATAATTCCTCTATCGGGCAATGAGCCTTATTAACGACCGGTCGTTGTAGGTAAGCTAGCTGATTGCCAAGCGCCCATACCGCCCGCTAATACATAAACACGCTCAAAACCTGCTTTATGCATTGCAGTTGCGATACCTGAGGCAGTCATGCCCGTGGTACATACTAGTATAATGGGTTTAGTCTTAAACTTTTCAAGGCTTGAAAAATCAGATTGCTTTGCTTTTTCTGGATTTAAGTGAGTTGCGCCTGCAATACGGCCAGAGTTAAACTCTTTTTGTGCACGTATATCAATCACTTGACCATCGTCACGGTTAATTAGCAAGGTAAGTTGCTGTGGGTTGATTTGACGGATAGCCGAAAATTTACTTTTAAACCAACTGCTGATCAGCATAGCGACTAATGCTAACCAGATAATGCTCAAAACCGGATGATTTGAGATAAATTCAATATATTGATCCATGCGTTTTCCACTAAGAAATTTAGGTACCACAGCGCATAGCCATGGGTTAATTAAAATTTGCCACGCAAGTATACGTGCTTGAATTGAAAATGCTAGGGCGTGAAATATTTTAATATGACATATTGATAGCTGATCAAAACCATAAAACACGGTATGCTAGTGATATATAAGTGCCAATCTTCAGGAGCTATAATGACAGAGCATAAAAAACCATTGGTATTAATGATCTTAGACGGTTGGGGATACCGTGAAGACACAGAAAGTAACGCCATACTTGCTGCTAATACCCCAGTACTCGACAACCTTTGGGCAACCCGCCCACATACATTAATTTCAGGTTCGGGACTTGATGTTGGTTTACCTGCAGGACAAATGGGTAACTCTGAAGTAGGTCACGTAAATTTAGGTGCTGGCCGTATCGTTTATCAAGACTTTACTCGCATCACTAAAGCCATTGATGATGGTGAGTTCGATAGCAACCCAGCGCTTGTTGATAATATCGACAAAGCTGTAAATGCAGGCAAAGCAGTGCATATTATGGGTCTTTTAAGCCCAGGTGGTGTTCATAGTCACGAAGACCACATTGTGGCAACGATTGAACTTGCTGCTAAGCGCGGTGCAAAAGAAGTTTACTTCCACGGTTTCTTAGACGGCCGCGACACACCACCACGTAGCGCAAAAGCATCAATTGAGCGCATCGAAGCCTTATTTGCAGAACTTGGCTGTGGCCGCTTAGCAACGCTTGTTGGTCGTTACTATGCAATGGACCGCGATAACCGTTGGAATCGTGTTGAGCTTGCATATGATGTTATGGTTAGTGGTATTGCTGAATACAGCTACACTGACGGTGTAACCGCACTAGAAGCGGCTTATGCACGTGACGAGAACGACGAGTTCGTAGCAGCAACAACTGTTGTACCAGAAGGCCAAGCAGCTGCTGAGATCAATGACGGCGACACTGTTATCTTTGCTAACTTCAGAGCAGACCGAGCACGTGAAATGACTCGTGCCTTTGTTGATGCTGACTTCAGTGGTTTTGATAAGAAAAAATCACCACAGTTAAGCGCTTTTGTGATGATGACAGAGTACGCAGCAGACATTAAAGCGCCGATTGCGTTTGCCCCAGAGCCTTTAACAAATGTATTAGGCGAATGGTTAGAGAAGCAAGGTAAAACACAGCTACGTATTTCTGAAACAGAAAAATACGCACATGTGACCTTTTTCTTCAGCGGTGGCCGTGAAGATGAATTTGTTGGTGAGACTCGCGAACTAATTCCATCACCACAAGTTGCAACATACGATCTGCAACCAGAAATGAACTCTGAAATGCTGACCGATAAGCTTGTTGAAGCAATCGCTAGCGGTAAATACGATGCCATCATCTGTAACTACCCTAACGGAGACATGGTAGGTCACTCTGGCGTATTCGAAGCAGCAGTGAAAGCATGTGAAGCTGTTGATCATTGTATTGGTCGTGTAGTTGCAGCGCTTGAAGAACATGGTGGTGAAGCGCTTATTACAGCCGATCATGGTAATGCTGAACAAATGGCTAACCCAGCAACGGGCCAAGCACATACCGCACACACCAGTGAACCAGTGCCATTTATCTATGTTGGCCGTGATGCAACACCACATGATGGTAAAACATTGAGTGACGTGGCTCCAACCATGCTTCACCTACTCGGCTTAGAGCAGCCAAGTGAAATGACTGGTAAACCAATCATGACGCTGAAATAAGCTATGAGTAAATGTATTAACCACTTCTTTAAAACTGGTTTAATACTGACTTCATTAGTAGCAACTTCGGTTGTTGCTAATGAAGATCAAACCAAAAAAGACTTATCAGACATTCAATCAGCTTTACAAAAAACAGAGGCTGAGCTTAAAGGTCAACGCAAGTCCATTGCCCAAATGCGCAAAGATCTGCGCGCCCATGAACTCGACATAGCTCAAAATGCCAAAGCATTAAACCTTGCCGCCCAATCAGTTAAAGAAAATGAGCAACAACAACGAGAACAACAAGCTAAAGCTGAGCAACTTAAAGCCCAGCAAGCACAGCGCCAAACCTTATTAGCTGCACAACTAAAAAGCGCCTATATGGCGGGTAGCCATGACTACTCAAAAATGTTGCTTAACCAACAAGACACAGCCAAAATTGAGCGCACGCTAAGTTATTATAATTATTTAAACAAAGCGCGTATTGAGCAAATTGAAGAGCTCAAAGCACTACAGCAAGAAATTGCAGACAACCAAGCTGAGCTTGAAAAAACCAAACAACGTCTAGTTGCCTTATATGATGAGCAAAAAAGACGCCAGCAAGCTCTAGTTAATGCACAACAAGAGCGTAAAACTAACCTAAATAAACTCCAGTCAGCGTTAAAAGAAACTAAAAGCTCTATTGATTACTTAAAAGAAAATGAGCAAACCCTGATCACTGCTATTGAAGAGCTTGAACAAGAGCGAAATGAAAAAGTTGAATTACTAGGCTTACAAAGTAGTAAGGGCAAACTCGACTGGCCAACCAAAGGGGCATTACGCCACCGCTTTGGACAACGCAAGCACGGTAACATAGATTGGAAAGGCGTACTTATCAGCGCCAAAGAAGGCAGTAATGTTAAAAGCGTACAGAACGGCCAAGTTGTTTACGCAGACTGGCTAAATGGCTTTGGCTGGGTTATCGCTATTGATCATGGCGATGGCTTTATGAGCTTATATGGTCACGCTCAAACTCTACTTCGCGATGTTGGCGACCTTGTTAGAGAAGGAGAAACAATTGCATTAGTCGGTCAAAGCGGCGGACAACCGGATCCTGGTCTATACTTTGAAATACGCCACAAAGGACGCGCAGTAAATCCTGTAAAATGGTGCAGACGCATTTAATTGATTAAATAGCTGCACTCTATGAGGAGCAGCTGATGCTAAACACAACTTACTCTTACAAAGCTCATTTTTCCCCAGCTAAGTTTTTTACTCAGCTGTCTTTTTTATTACTTGTCAGCTTGCTATGCCTGATACTGCAATCGTTTCAGGCTGTTGCAAAACCCTCGTTACAGTCACTACAGCATCAGCAACTAAACGAAATCCTATTTAATATCCATACATATTATGTTGATGATCTGAAACTACAAAACTCATTTGTAACCCAGCCTGATAACTTACAAGTCGAAGCGTTATTCGAACGCCTTGATCCATACTCAAAATATCTCGACGAAACTGAGCTCGATGCTATCTTCAGTAGCACTAATGGTAGATACACAGGACTCGGTATAGAAGTAAAAGTTGAAGATGGTCGGGTTTATATTGTTAACACTATTAATAACTCACCTGCGGCGCTTGCGGGTCTTCAGGTAAATGATGAAGTTATAGCGATTAATCAACAACCTATTTTAGACAAAAGCATCGAAGAAGTGGCTAAATTAATTCGCCAAAGCGGTCAAAGTGCTGTCGATGTAGCTGTTAAAAGAGAGAAAGATACTGAGCTAAACTTCTCGATTAAGCGCCAACAAATCAACTTACAAAGCGTTCATGGCCATTTAGCAGATACAGGCGTTGCGCTTATCAGTATCAACTCATTCAATAACCACACATTGCACGATGTTGCTCGGGAGCTTGCAAAAATGCAGGTTACCAATAGCTTCCCTCTTTCGGGTTTAATTATTGATTTACGCGATAACCCAGGCGGTACATTGCAAGGGGCCATTGAAGTTGCAGATCTGTTTTTAGATAACGGCACCATAGTATCAACCAAAGGCCGCTTTAATGAAGCTAATCAGAAGTATAAAGCCCATAAAGGCGACATACTCAGTGGCGCTCCTATTGCTGTATTGATTAACGAAAACTCAGCCTCTGCCGCTGAAATACTTGCAGCAGCATTAAGAGATAATCAACGAGCTGTGCTAATTGGCGAAACTTCTTTTGGTAAGGGCTCAGTGCAATCATTAATACCTTTAGGTAACGGTAATACCGCATTAAAACTGACTACAGCACGTTATTACACACCTGCGGGTCAATCTATCGATGGGAAGGGGATCACCCCAGATGTGAGTATTAATCAAACAATGCTTTCAGAAATTGACCAAGGCGTTATAATAAAAAACATCCAAGAATTGGCGCTTTTTAGCTCACTTCTAGATGGACAAGACAAAAAGCAACTTACAGCAAAGCAGCTCTTTATTATGCAGTAAGTAAATGCTCACAACGGATATAATAATTACAAAAAGTGAATCTAAAAACAGGCTTATTACTCGCAGTATGTTGCCTACCGCTATTCTGCCAAGCAAAGCAAATAGCCATAGTAATTGATGATATAGGCAATCATCAGCGAGATCTTGAAATATTAAACTTACCAGGGCAAGTGACCTTCTCAATCTTGCCCCATACACCCTATTCACAAATATTTGCTGAACGCGCTAGTAAAACTCATAAAGAATTACTTTTACATGTACCAATGCAAGCACTAGATAAAAGCAAAGCGCTTGGTCCGGGTGCACTCACCGATACTATGAGTAAGTCAGAGTTACAAACAACCCTTGGCCATGCGTTAGCCTCTTTACCACAAGTAAAAGGGGTCAATAACCACATGGGTTCTGAGCTAACACAGCTTACTGAGCCTATGAAATGGACGATGGAAGTATTAAAGAAACGTGGTTTGTACTTCTTAGATAGCCGTACAACGAGTCAAAGTGAAGCGCAAAATGTTGCTAACCTGTATGGTGTTGCTAACGTATCTCGTCATGTATTTCTTGATAACAATGTCACCCAAAGTCAGCTACAACATCAACTTGAAGAACTAAAAAGCAAAGCTGAACACTTCAACTACGCAATCGCCATTGCCCATCCCTACCCAGAAACAGTTGCTTTTCTACAACAAGCCCTCCCTGAACTGCAACAACAAGGCTTCGAACTTGTTCCCCTGTCACAACTAGTCGAAACAAAATACATTCAGCTAGCCAAAGCAGAGCAAAGGCAAGGGGAATGAGTGTTATAAAGGTAAGTTAGCGAGAGTAAAGTTAGCGAGGGGAAAGTTGAAAGAGTAAAGTTTTGAGGTCTGGCGTAGGTTGGGTAGAGCGCAGCGAAACCCAACACAGAGCTATCAGCTTTCAGCGATCAGCCGCGCGGTGTGGGTGTTTGGATCAGAGTCTCCCTGTGCAGTTAGGTTCTAGGTTCTAGGTTCTAGGTTCTAGGTTCTAGGTTCTAGGTTCTAGGTTCTAGGCAAAGTGTACTTGTAGGTATGGCTTTGCCGTGAATGTGTTTGTTAAGGTCTGAATTCGGCACTGAAGTGACTCCTACGGGGTTTTGTTGCTGAGGGTGACTCTGTTCTAAAAAACCCCGCAGTTCAACTTTACTCTTGCTAACTTGCAGCTCGCTAACTCATGTTGGGTTTCGCTCCGCTCTACCCAACCTACCTGGCTAACAGCCCCAAACGCAAAAAAGCCCGACTCTTTCGAATCGGGCTTTCTCTTATTTGGAGCCTGGCGATGACCTACTTTCACATAGCAGCTGCTACAC
>NZ_LOPY01000063.1 GCF_001469895.1 Pseudoalteromonas sp. XI10
ATGATAGTGTAGCAGCTGCTATGTGAAAGTAGGTCATCGCCAGGCTCCAAATTAAAGAAAGCCCGATTCGAAAGAGTCGGGCTTTTTTTGCATTTAGAGCTAACCACATAACGTGCCCTATTCATTCTTGAGGTAGGTTGGGTAGAGCGGAGCGAAACCCAACATGAGTTAGCGAGCTGCAAGTTAGCAAGAGTAAAGTTGAACTGTTTGGTTGTTTAGTACAGTGTCACCCTCAGCATTCACCCTGCTCACTTTTCGCGTAGGTTGGGTAGAGCGCAGCGAAACCCAACGAGTTAGCGAGTTACAAGTTAGCAAGGGTAAAGTTGAACTGTGTGGTTGTTTAGTACAGAGTCATTCTAAGCTCACCCTGTTCATCCTCCAGGTAGGTTGGGTAGAGCGAAGCGAAACCCAACATGAGTTAGCGAGCTGCAAGTTAGCAAGGGTAAAGTTGAACTGTTGGGTTGTTAGGTAACTGAGTCACCCTCAGCAACCCCCCCCGTAGGAGGCACTTCAGTGCCGAATCTAGACCATAACAAACACATTCACGGCTGAAGCCATTCCTACAAGTACACTTTGCCTAGAACCTAGAACCTAGAACCTAGAACCTAGAACCTAGAACCTAGAACCTAGAACCTAGAACCTAGAACCTAGAGCAGAGGGAGACGCAGCACAAAACAACCCCACCGCGCGACTGATAGCTGACGGCTGAAAGCTGATAGCTCTGTGAAGTGTTGGGTTTCACTCCGCTCTACCCAACCTACGCCAGACTTCCAAACTTTACTCTTTCAACTTTCCCCTTTCTAACTTCACTCTCACATCTAAGGAACAAAAAAGCCCAGCCGGTTTCCCGGCTGGGCTTCTATACCTAGCAATGATGAGACTACTTAATCATGCTGTAGATAAGCGCAAATACGGCTAGAGAGCCAACTGTTAATACGAACAGTGTGCTTAAGCGATTTCTGTATTTGTGTAAGCTAGGTACTTTATAAACGGCAATCATTGGCATGATGAAAAGGATCATGGCGATGATAGGGCCTGATAGCTGATCCATCATGTCTAAAATACTTGGGTTGATCACTGAGCAATACCAAATAGCGAAGAACATGATAACGGTGCCAATTTTATCAACAAGTTTAGGGTTCATATGGGCTTGTTTACTAACAAGGCCATTGAAGCTTTCACGAGCACCTAAGAAGTGACCTAAGAACGATGAGGTAATTGCAATAAAGGCAACTAATGGCCCTAAGGTCGCAATAAATGAGTTATCAGTGATATTGGCAAGGAATGACAAAATAGACACGTTATCAGCTTTTGCTTGTACCATTTGTTCAGTAGATAGTGACAGCACACACGAGAATACAAACAGTAAAACAAACACGATTAATAATAAGCTGGTACGCTTCAGAATTGCTTCTGACTTCATTTTAGCATTGTTGCCATAGTGTGCACGCTGTACATGTACAAAGCTTGATATCGCAGCTGCGTGGCTAAATGAGAATACGATGATAGGTATTGATAACCAAAGTGTTTTCATGAAGCCAGAAAACTCAGGGACTGTAACATCTGGCATTTGCCAACTTGGGATCAAGTAAATCGATAAGAAAAACAAGATGGCGACAAGCGGATAAACAAGGATTGAAAAGGCACGTAACATCAGTGCTTCACCACCTAGCATTAAGCTGATCATACCGCCAACGAGCACACCAGATAACAGTACGCGTGGTGGAGATTCCATACCTAATTGATTAACGATAAAGCTATCAACAGTATTGGTTAATCCAACACCATAAATAAGTAAAATAGGGAAGATAGAGAGAAAATACAGTAAAGATATTAAGCGCCCTGCATTAATGCCAAAGTGTTCTTCTACAACATCGGTAAAGTCTGCTTCAGGCTTTTTTGATGATAAAACAAAGCGGGCTAAGCCTCTGTGAGCTAAGTAAGTCATCGGAAAGGCAAGGCATGCCATGATAATCAAAGGCCAAAATCCGCCGATACCGATATTAATTGGTAAGAATAAGATCCCTGCACCGACTGCGGTGCCAAATAAACTTAATACCCATTGGGTGTCATGAAGGTTCCATTTTGAGTTACTACTTGTTGTCGATGCATCATACGGCATAGCATCTTGATGTGTGTTCATTAGCACTCCACTATTAGAATAATAATTGTCGCGCAGCATATAGAAAAGCGATTAAGAATGCATGTTTTAGCGTTGTATTTAGATAACTATGCTGTAAGGAGAGACTTACAAAGGAAGATAGCTGGGCTTATTTAGAAAGCCCAGTTGTGGTATTTATTCTGCTGCTGCAAGTGCGCGAGATTTAATGTCTGCGGCAAATGCTAAACCTTTCTTAAAACGTGCCTCAGCTGCAGTGATTTCGCTTTCATCGCCATTAGCGGCAAGCACCCCTTGCGAAAGGGCTTTATAAAGTGCGCTAATTTGGGCCTCGTAGCCGGCTTCAATTGCTTTTTCAACAGTCGTCATGGTTATTCCTTTAATAGTTTGAGAGAGCAAAATACTATAGGAACAAAGGCTTATTGGCTAGGTTAAACTGATTGTAAAATAAGGAGTATTAAAGGGGCTAGAGTTAAGATGACAGGATAGATGCTGGGTTTCGCTACGCTCTACCCAGCCTACGATATTTAACGGAACGCTTTTAGTTCTGTAATGCCGATACGACAAAAAACGGATTCAGATACTCTTCTTTACTGTTATACAGTAGTGGGCTGCCATCGAGTTTGCTAACCGTTGCTCCTGCTATTTCGGCAATCGCATGGCCAGCTCCGGTATCCCACTCACAGGTTGGGCCAAGGCGTGGGTATATATCTGCACTCCCTTCGGCAACCAGACAAAGTTTTAGCGAGCTGCCCTTTGAAACCATTTCTACATCTTCAAACTGTTTTACGAATTCAGCTAAATCTGGAGAAGGGTGTGAACGACTGCCGACAACACGGATAAGCCCTTTATTTGGCTTACGAGTTACCTTAAGTTCAATGCGCTCATCACCTTTATCTTTAAAGGCACCAATTGCCTCTGCGGCAATATACGACACACCTAGTGCCGGTGCATCGACAACAGCTAATACTGGTTTACCTTTTTCAATCAAGGCAATGTTCACTGTAAACTCGCCATTCTTTTTGATGAACTCTTTGGTGCCATCAATTGGGTCTACTAACCAGTAGCGGTGCCAAGTTTGACGAATATCCCAGCTAATATCAGCGCTTTCTTCGCTTAGAATTGGTACATCAGGGGTGAGATGTTGTAAGCCATTCACAATCACTTTGTGAGCTGCTAGGTCGGCGTCGGTCACTGGGCTTTCATCAGCTTTGTACTCAACATTAAAGTCCTTTTCGTAAATCCCCATTATTGCACTGCCGGCTTGGCGTGCGAGGAGTAAGATTTCTTCTAGCAGTTCCGTTTGATTCATGACTTAACCTATAATTTGCTGTTGTTTTAAATACGCTACCAGCTCTTGCACCGATTGGTCTAGGGTGTTTTTACTGGTGTCGATTTTAATTTCTGGCGATGTAGGGATTTGATAGTCTGAGTCGATACCAGTGAAGTGCTTTATTTCACCTGCTCGTGCTTTTTTATACAGCCCTTTAGGATCTCGGGTCTCACACACGTCGAGCGGGGTATCTAAAAATACCTCAATAAACTCACCATCCTCTACTAAGTTTCTTACCATATCGCGTTCGCTTTGGAATGGCGAAATAAATGCGGTTAATACCACCAGACCGGCATCGACCATTAGTTTTGCAGTTTCACCAACACGGCGAATGTTTTCCACGCGGTCTTCATCAGTAAAGCCAAGATCTTTGCACAAGCCATGACGCACGTTGTCACCATCTAGCAGGTAGGTGTGAACGCCTAACTGGTTTAATGCGCTTTCTAGAGCATTAGCAACTGTGCTTTTGCCTGAACCTGAAAAGCCAGTGAACCATAGAATGGTTGGCTTATGTTTTTTTTGCTCACTACGCTGTGATTTACTAATAGCGTAATTATGCCAAACGATATTTTCATCCATTGTCTTTACTCTCGTTATTGAAATGGGAATACCAGTGGTATAAGTATTAATACTGTAATCGAGTAAATAATCGATAAAGGTAAGCCCATGGCAATGTAATCTTTAAGGCGGTAATTTCCCGCACTGTAAACCATCAAGTTAGTTTGATAACCAAATGGCGAAATGAAGCTAGCTGATGCACCAAATGCGACAGCCATAATAAAAGGCAAAGGTGATACATCAAAACCAACGGCGAGTGCATACGCTACCGGAAATGAAAGCGCGGCAGCGGCATTATTGGTAATGAGTTCGGTAAATAAAACCGTCATTAAAAATATTGCGATAAATGCCCCGTAAGGCCCAAAATCACCTAATACGTATAACATGGCTGATGAAATTTCACCGGCAAGGCCTGTGCCTATCATGAGTTTGGCAAGGCCAATAGCACTACCCACCACTGCGAGTAACTCAATCGGAAAACGACGTTTTACTTCACTTAGCTTGATTGTGCCCGTTAGCATAAAGCCGATAAGAAGAACGAGTAGGCCTTTTACTAATGGTACTAGGCCAACAATACTTAACCCCAATACGGCTGCAAAACTTGCTAACACAATATTTGATTGCTTAGGTTTTAAATGGGTTTGTAAATCAAGGCCTGATATATAAACGAACTCACGTTTTAAATTAGGTAACGAGTAAAACTCTTTGCCAGGCGCAAGGATCAATGAATCACCCGCTTGCAATTGAACTTTACCTAAGCCGCCTTGTAAACGGTCATGGCCGCGGCGAATAGCAATAACGGCTGCATGAAATTGTTCACGAAAGCGAACTTCTTTAATTGTTTTACCAATGTATTTTGAAGAATGGCTAACAACGACTTCAACTAGATGTTCAACGTCTTTCTCATGTTTATCGTGAACAACTTTTAAGCCATCAAATCGGGTTAGCAGAGGCACTGACTTTATATCACCTACAAAAAGTAGCACGTCACCTTCTTTGATAACTTGTTTTGGCGTAACTGCGCAAATACGTTTATCACCACGAATAATTTCAGCTAAGAATAAGTCTTTTAATTCACGAAGGCCATTTTCCTCAACACTTTTACCAATTAGCTTTGAGCCGGTTTCTACTTTACCTTCAAGGTAAAAAGGGACAACTTCTTGGTTATTTTTACCGTTGTCTGGTAAATACCTGAGCATCACTAAAATAGTGATAAGGCCGACGCTCAATGCGCCTAAACCAATCAAAGTAAAATCAAAAAAACCAAGTGGCTCCATGCCCGCTTCAACGGCAAAGCCATTAACAATTAAATTGGTTGAAGTACCAATCAGGGTGATCGTGCCACCTAAAATAGCAGTGTACGATAAAGGCAATAAAAGCTTAGACGGTGAATGTGTCGGGCTTTCTTTTATCGAGCTAATCAGTGATGCCACTACCGCAGTATTATTGGTAAATGATGATAAAAAGGCGGTTGATAAACCAAGCTTGGTCACCGAACTTGTCAGGCTGCCTTTCGAAAGAGACTGAGCAAGTTTTTGTACTAACGTGGTTTTTTCTACAGCTATCGAAACGAGTACAAGTAGAATAAGGGTGATTAAAGAAGGGTTTGCATAGTTAATTAGCATATCTTCAAGGCTTATTAGCCCTGCTAAATAACTAATACCAATGGCGCCGACAAATAACCATGCAGGTTTTAGCCGAGTGCCAAAAAGGCACCCCACTAATACCAGCATAATGCCTGTTAATACCAGCTGTTGATACATGCTTTTTACTTCCTATAACAGGCGAATAGTGATTATTTAAGCTTAGTTATATCAAGCGCTTGCCAATGAGGGAAGTGCTTGCGTACTAAAGCATTAAATTCAACTTCAAAGTCGCTAAAGCTACTTTGTTGTTCTTCAGTGCTAAGTAATTGCTCAATCATACCTGCCGCAACGGTTAGGTTTGATAGGCGGTCAATTAGGATAAACGCACCTGTTTCATGGTTGTTGTGGTACTCATCAGCCAAAATTGTTTCTGTAAGCTCTAAGGTTACAATCGCAATTTCGTTAAGTTGTAATGAGTCTGCTTGACCATGCTCAAGGGTATTTACATCAATCGTGTGATCGATTTTTCTTACCACTGCCGAGGTATTTTTGCTGCCTAGCTTAAAGTTGTAGCTTTTACCTAATACAAGCGGCGCTTCATGCATCCATACTAATTTAGCTTGAATACGGTTTGTAACAGCGCCTTTTGAAGTGGCTGGCACAATCACATCGCCACGGCTGATATCAATTTCGTCGTTTAACGTTAAAGTGATTGCTTGACCTGCTTGTGCTGTATCTAAGCTACCATCGAAAGTCACAATTTCTTTGATGCTTGAGCTTTTACCTGATGGTAATACTTTTACCGCATCACCAACGCTGAACTTGCCAGACGTAAGAGTGCCTTGGAAGCCTCGGAAGTCTAAGTTAGGACGCACCACATATTGTACCGGAAGACGCGCTTCAAAACCGTTATCAAGTTCAGCAGCTGGCGAGTCTTCAAGTAACTCAAGTAGTGGTTTATCAGTGTAGTAAGGTGTGTGCTCTGATCGTGTAACTACGTTGTCACCTTTAAGCGCTGACATAGGCACAAACTTGATATTAGTAACGTTTAGTTGCTCTGCAAACTTAAGGTAATCCGCTTTGATTTTCTCATACACGGTTTCATCGAAATCGACGATATCCATCTTATTGATAGCAACAACAAACTGCTTAATACCTAATGAGTCACAGATAAAGCTATGACGCTTAGTTTGTACTTGTACGCCGTAACGAGCGTCAACTAAGATAATCGCCACATCACTGGTTGATGCACCGGTTACCATGTTACGCGTGTACTGCTCATGTCCTGGTGTATCAGCAATAATGAACTTACGTTTTGCTGTTGAGAAGTAACGATAAGCAACGTCAATGGTAATACCTTGCTCACGTTCAGCTTGAAGACCATCTACAAGGAGTGCTAAATCAAGCTCTTCACCGGCATTACCGACTTTTTCATTGTCTTTATGCAGGGCTGCAAGTTGGTCTTCATAAATTTGGTGACTGTCGTGTAAAAGGCGGCCAATCAGCGTTGATTTACCGTCATCCACACTACCACAGGTCAGCATGCGTAAAAGGCTTTTGTCTTGTTGGCGAGCAAGGTAGGCGTCGATACCTAACTCTCTTACTTCATTAATCGTGTCGTTTGTTTTAGACATTAGAAATAGCCCTCACGTTTTTTCTTTTCCATTGAACCAGCAGAGTCGTGATCAATCACGCGGCCTTCACGCTCAGAAGAGGTTGAAAGCAGCATCTCTTCAATAATTTCAGTTAAGGTACCTGCATTTGATTCCACAGCACCTGTTAGTGGGTAACAACCAAGGGTACGGAAACGGACAGATTTCATTTGTGGTACTTCACCTTCTTCTAATGGCATACGCTCGTCATCAACCATGATTAGCGTGCCGTTACGCTCAACGACTGGGCGTTCTTTAGCAAGGTAAAGTGGAACCATTTCAATGTTTTCTTGGTAGATATACTGCCAAATATCAAGTTCAGTCCAGTTAGATAACGGGAATACACGAATGCTTTCACCTGGGTTAACTTGGCTGTTGTACGTATTCCAAAGCTCTGGACGTTGATTTTTTGGATCCCATCTGTGGTGTTTGTCACGGAATGAGTAAACACGCTCTTTAGCACGTGATTTCTCTTCGTCACGGCGTGCCCCACCAAACGCAGCATCAAAGCCGTATTTATCTAACGCTTGCTTTAAGCCTTGCGTTTTCATGATGTCGGTGTGCTTTGCAGAGCCGTGTACAAATGGATTGATATCAATCTCTAACCCTTCAGGATTTTTGTGGACGATTAAATCAAAGCCATACTCTTTAGCTAGGCGGTCACGAAACTCGATCATTTCCTTAAACTTCCAGTTGGTATCAACGTGTAAAAGTGGAAATGGGATCTTTGCTGGATAAAACGCTTTACGCGCTAAGTGTAATAACACTGATGAATCTTTACCAATTGAGTAAAGCATCACCGGGTTTTCAAACTCAGCAGCAACTTCGCGCATGATTTTGATACTTTCAGCTTCTAATTGCTGAAGGTGTGTTAAAGCCATTGTTAGTCGTCCTACTAAAATGATTAAAAGTTAAATTAAGCTACGCCAGTAATTGGCTGGGCAAAGCTGCTGGTTTGTTCTGTTTGACCAAACCATGCAAGCTGATGATGCAATGATGCAACTTCGCCAATAATTAATAAGGCGGGTGAAATAATGCTATGACGCGAAATTAAGTCGGCTAGCTCACCTAATTGCCCTGTAACCACACGTTGTTCTTTACGTGTGCCGTTTTCGATAATGGCAACGGGGGTATCTGCACCGCGGCCATGTTTTAATAGTTGTGCTTGAATATGCGGTGATTTAATCACTCCCATATAAATCGCTAAGGTCTGATTTGGCTTGGCAAGTGACTGCCAATCTAATTCTTGACCATCTTTTTTACAGTGACCCGTTACAAACTGAATGGCTTGAGCGTGATCTCTGTGAGTAAGAGGAATACCAGCATAAGCACTACAACCTGCAGCAGCAGTAATACCCGGTACGATTTGGTAACGGACTTTGTTAGCAGCTAGCACTTGTACTTCTTCACCACCGCGACCATAAATAAACGGGTCGCCACCTTTAATACGGCAAACTTTTTTGCCTTGCTTGGCAAAATCGACCAACATCTGATTGGTATCTTCTTGCGCCACACTGTGATCGCCTAACCTTTTACCTACGCAAACTAGGTCGGCATCACGGCGAACTAAATCCATAATTTCATCAGAAACTAAGTAGTCATATACAACTACATCGGCTTGTTGCATTAACTGCAGTGCTTTTAAGGTTAATAGCTCTGGGTCACCTGGGCCTGCACCTACAACATACACTTCGCCTTCAGGTTCTGGCTTTGCATCTAACAATTGCTCTAACTGCGCTGTGGCAGCGTCGGTATTACCCGTTTGGACTTTGCTTACAACTGATGAATCAAATACGCCTTCCCAAAACTGGCGGCGGTCAGCAAAGTGTTTAAAGCGTTGTTTTACTTTGTCACGAAAGCTACCAACTAACGTTGCAAGTGGACCAATATGCTGTGGAATAAGCGTTTCGAGTTTTTCGCGTAAACGACGTGCTAATACTGGCGCTGTGCCTGCGCTTGAAATTGCAATTGTGATTGGATCACGGTCAACAATTGATGGAAAAATAAAGCTGCACTTAGGTTGATCATCCACCACGTTAACGAAAATATTGCGCGCATTAGCAAGTTCGAACACATCTTTGTTAACGCTGTCTATATCAGTTGCAGCGATTACCAGCATTTGCTGATCTAAATACTGTTCTTTGAAAAAGTCGTTAATGAGTGTTACATCACCTTTCTCAGCAAGTTCTCGAAGTTCATCACAAAATTCAGGGGCGACTAGCGTCACATGAGCACGCGCTTTTAAAAACGCACGGCATTTGCGTAATGCGACATCTCCACCGCCGACTACCAGCACAGGTTTGTCGTCTAATTTGGTAAAGATTGGTAAATATTGCACTTTGTTCTCACCCCTAAAACACATCAAGAAACTGCTTATTGCAGGCAAGCAGAATATAGTGCTCTAAAAAAAGTAAAAAATAATTAAAACCAAGTTTATATAACTAAAAGTTATACCAGGTGGTTTGTTTTGGCTTAAGACTTAGTTAACAAGGGATTGCGGCGAGTTACAAGTAAATAAGCAGCCTTATGGTGATTAGTTATGATTTATAGCCGAATGATAAAAATTTGCTACTATAGGTCACTAATATGGCAACACAAATATAAGAGCTATGACTAAAATGCAAACAAGCGCTGCCCAAGCGGTGGCACTGATGGACTTAACAACTCTGAATGACAGCGACACAACAGAAACCATTAATAACTTGGTTGCCAGTATTGAGCCTAAGTTAGGCATTCCCGCAGCGGTCTGTGTGTATAGCCAGTTTGTAAGCGACGCAAAGCTTGCTCTCGCTGAGCGCGAACTTCAGCAAGTCAAAGTGGCGACAGTCACTAACTTTCCTAGTGGGGATGAGCCGCTAGAGCAAGTGTTAAATGAAACTTTATTTGCCATTGAGCGCGGCGCTGATGAAATTGATTTAGTGATCCCCTACAAAGCGCTTATTGGTGGTGATGAGCGCAAAGTTTTAGAGTATGTCAAAGCGTCAAAAGAGGCATGTGGTACTCAAGCGCAGCTTAAAGTCATTATCGAAAGTGGCGAATTAAGCGATGACCTCATTGCGACAGCAACAAAGCTGGCAATTGATGGCGGCGCTGACTTTGTTAAAACCAGTACAGGTAAAGTGGCTGTTAATGCAACGCTAGCTGCAACAGGCATCATGTTGAACAGCATAAAAGCGAGTGGCAAAAAGGTTGGTTTTAAGGCGGCAGGCGGGGTCAGAACAGTCACCGATGCTGCTGAGTATTTAGCCCTAGCTGAGTCAATTATGGGTGAAGCGTATTTACAACCTGAGCTATTTCGTTTTGGCGCTTCTGGGTTATTAAAAGATGTGTATGCAACATTAAATGAATCGTGAAAGTGAACAAGAGAAAATAGCGCTGGAGCATGGCGCTGCAAAGTTGTTTTTGCGCTGTTACGAAAAGCAGTTTGGCGTAAGTATGCGTAATATTTGGCATAACACGCCGAGCAAACCAGACGTGAGTTGTTATAAAGGTGATGAACGGCTTGATATTGAAGTCGCACATTTATATGCCAGCGAAACAGAAGCAATGGCGGTGCTAGGTAGGCCGCTGTCTATCTCAATGCAACGAGATCTCGCTGAAATGGCTTTAGCACCGAGTAACGAGCGTCTGCACTGTGCTTTGCATCGCTTGCTGGCACAAAAAGCTAAGAAACACTACGAGTCTACTCAGCCTTGGTTATTAATTCGAAATGCCAGTACTATATGGCATCTTGATGATTTTAAGTCAGTACTTACTCACCTTGATGTGCCTAAGCACCATCCATTTCAACAAATTTGGTTGTTATGTGATTTTTATCGTGGTGAGTTATTACAAATTTTATAATGGAATGAGATAACAACAATGAAATTTAAACGTTCAGGGACGCAAACACTTCTATCGAGTGTTTTTCCAAGTTTAGCATTAGCAGGTTTAGTGGCTGTATCGCTCACTGCGTGTACTAACCCAAGTACACCAGCAGGTGAAGAGGGTTACGTATTTGAAAAGCCGCGCGTGTTTGGCGAAGGCGGCTATCAAGGCACTATGATTGGCCCAGCTAACTACGGCATGTCACTTTGGCGTAATCAGGTGATTAATATTGATATGCGCCCGAATACGTATACTGAAGCATTTAAAATCTTAGCTAACGATGACTTAAACATTAGTTTTGATTTTCATGCGGTCATTTCAATAGAAAGCGGCTCTGTCAGAGCGGTGGTTGAGCAATACGGTGGTGAAGATTGGTATCCGCGATTTGTTCGTGAAACATTTAGAACTTATGTGCGTGATATAGTGCAGCAATACGATAGTGGTGTGTTAAAAACTAATCGCGAGAAAATAGCTGCAGAAGTAACAGCCCGGTTAAAAGCGTATTTAGAACCAACGCCATTTAAGCTCGCCAATGTCGTAGTGGGAAATATTAACTATCCGGCTATTGTTGCTAATGCTGTTGAGAAAAAGTTGGCTGCACAACAATTACTGTCTGAAAAAGAAACGCAAAAAGAAATTGCACGAAAAGATGCTGAGATACGTGTAGAAGAAGCGAAAGGTATTGCACAGGCGCAAAAAATTATTAATGCCACTTTGACGCCAAATTATCTACAACATGAAGCTATTAATGCGCAGTTAAAGATGGCTGAGTCACCTAACCATACAACAGTTTATATTCCTGTTGGTAATAATGGTGTACCACTGGTGAAAGGTACAAACTAAGGTTTTAAACAGCCAGTGCGGGCACTGGCTGTTAGTTTGCTTAGTTAAATTTAAACATACTGCCAAAGCTTTCTAAACTTGATTTGTTCGTTTTGGCAATACACCCTGAATCATCAAGAGACTTCTTAGTTGTCTCATCAGCAAGGCCTGTCACTTTCAGCTGTTTTTCTTGCTGATACTCAGTGAGCGCAATCACCGTTGCTTCATCGTACTCTACGTCTTCTATTTCATATTCTTCGTAGTGAGGCTGCCTTTTCAAATAACCCAAACAAACCAAGTTTAGTCGTGACATCGCTAAGTCTGTTTTTTCGTAGTAAGGCATTCTGTGAGTAGGAACACTAACCGATGCAACTGGCTTTTTAGCAGGAGCTGCAGCAGCGGTTACTTTTAGTGGTGCAGGGGCTGTATGGCCTGCTGCAATGGTGTTATCGCTATTATAGCGATAATAAGTTGTTGGCACTTTTGATTCTAAAAACTCAACGGCTTTTACGATCACTTCGCGCAGTGCTTTTTCTTTTGGTGTGTTTGACCAGCTACTTAAGTTACCACCAACGAGTGCGCCACCAAAATTGGTTGCTGCTGATGTAAAGTCAAAATCTTTACTGCCACCCTCAACACTGGTAGCTGCGAGAATACGAGAAGTACGCGTGTCGATTAAGCGTAAATCTATTGCCATGTGAGAACTTGAAAAACCCGCCGATACCGAGCTAAATACATCGCCGATAAAGCCACCACTGCCGACACGAGTGCCTGAGTTGTCATCATCAAACTCTGTGACTGCAGCAACCACAACAATTTCGGCTCCCTCTATTTCACCATACGCAGCTCCTGATGCTGCACTCACACGGCCTGACACAGCAAGGTCTTGTTCTGATAATACGGCATCAAGTGCTTGTCGCTCTAAAACAATAAAGCGATTGGTGCTAACTAATGCCGTTGTGAGTTGATCGGCCATTCCTTCACCAATTTCTTTACGCCACCAACGTGAATCGTTTGATTTATCAGTAAAGCGGGCAACAGCGATCCGAGCTTTAGGTCCATTGTATTGCTGCTGTGCAACTTCGTTTATATCAGGGCTGTTGTTATTGCTGGTGGTTGTCGAAGTACTCTGGCATGCAGTCAGTGCTGCAGCAAGTAACGTAATCGAAATTGCTTTGTGTGTTTTGGTGAGCATATGACTTTCCTTAACTTATATCTCATGCAGTAAATAACGCCGCACTATGGGCTTTGTTGTTATTGACGTTTGTATGGATAAGCTATAAAAATCAGTGTTTTATTAATAGCACTCAGGCGAAAACTTTATTCACTGACGCGAAATTCGGCATGTTTTTGATATTTTTCTCGATACTGTTTTGGTGATAAACCAACATAGCTCTTAAAGCTTCGTGCAAAATAGCTTTGTGAACTAAAACCTGCTTGCTCTGCGACTTGACCAATTGCTAACGCGCTATCGATTAGCTGTTTTTTTGCAAACTCTAAGCGAGTATTACGCAAATAATCAGAAGGCGTTTGTGAGTACAAGGCTTTCATTTTTAATTGCAGAGCTCGAGAGCTTAAACATAACGCAGAGGCTAGCTGCTCAACCGAGAAGCTTTCATCTTGGTAGTGTGCTTGTACTGTCTGCTTAAGCTTTTCAGTGAAGGAATAATCTTTATTTTGTACTGTTACAGCGGCTGTATCACTATTCAAAGGAGCTGCCAGTTGTGCTGTTAGGTGCTGGTTTAAAATTTGTCTCAGGTTAAGCAATCCTTTTACTCTGCTTACTAGTAGAGTCGGTTCAAAAGGTTTACTCAAAAAATCATCAGCTAATAAATCCAGCCCTTTTAAGCGGCTGTGGGTATCTGCTTTAGCTGAAAGTAATAATACCGGAATGTGGCTGGTGGCCGGGTTTGCTCGAAGAGCTGCTAATAATTGATAGCCATCCATATTCGGCATCATCACATCACTGATAATGAGGTCAGGCAGGTCTGACTGACAAAGGTCGAGAGCTTGCTGGCCATCAGCAGCACAGATACAGTTAAACTCGTTATTAAATAAAGAAAGGAGTAGCTCTGCCATTTCCTCATTATCTTCAACAATTAGCAATGTCTGTTGTGAGGTAAGAACTTGCGTAGCACTATTAATGTGCTTATCAGCACTTTCAACCACAGGTAATGACACAGTAAAGCAGCTACCTTCAGCGATATTACTGCTTACACTGATAGAGCCACCATACTTTTCAACGAGTTGTTTTACTAAGCTCAGGCCAATACCACTTCCTGGTTCTGATGACGCTAAGCGAGTAAAGCGCTGAAAAATTGACTGCTGATGCTCACTGGCAATACCCACACCGGTATCAGTAATTTTAAACTGTAACGCTTGTTGCACTTCACTAAGGTGAATATCGACAGTGCCACCTGAAGGGGTGTACTTAAGTGCATTGCTTATCAGGTTACTGAAAATCGAGTGAGCATGTTCAGGAGCAAGGTTAATCTTAAGTGCTGTAGTGGTGGTGTCAGTGAAGCTAAATTGCAGCTGTTTTTGCTCATACAGAGGCCTGAAATCCGCCACTAAATCTGTTAAAAATGGTGTAATAGCATAAGGGCTGACAGTGTAAATTGCCGTGCTTGGGCGTTGACTCAATTGTAAAAGTTGATTGATGAGCTCAAGTAAGCGCTGGCCGTTACGTTTGATACTCGCTAGTTGCGATTGAGCTTGAGAGTCTGCATTGCTTCGCTGTAACTGACTGATCGGAGCGAGTATTAAGCTAAGTGGTGTTTTGAGTTCGTGGCTAATGTTATCTAAAAATTGATCTTTTAATTTGTTTAACTCAATTTCGGTTTGCTTCTCTTGCTCTGCTAGTTTGCGCTTGTACAAGGCATTTAACACAAGCCAAATCAGTGCTAAAGCAAACGTAAAGTAAATGCCGTAGGCTAATTTAGTTTGCCACCAAGGAGGCACAACAGTAAGCGCTAATAGCCGTGTACTGTCACTCCATTGGCCATATTGATCTTTTGCTTTTAGCAATAACTGGTAGTTACCAGCAGGCAATTGCGGATAGTTAATTTGCCTAAGGGATGCATCGGTATATAAAAATTGCTCATCAAAGCCAGCTAGCTTGTAGCCATATTGATAATGTTTTGGAGTCGCACCATTTTTTAATGCACTAAATTTAAAGCCGATAACCCCCGCTGATTTTGAAAACGAGAATGTCTGAGTTGCACTAGCAAGCGTATTGGTTTGCTTATCAAAATGATTACTTTTAATTGCTCGGTTATTAAGTAATAACTCAGTTAACACTGGAGTAGGGGGGGGGTGCGATAAGGTTAGTTGCTCAGGGTAAAAATGATTGTAGCCATTAATACCCCCAAAAAATAATTCGCCATCGTCAGCTTGAAAGCTCGCGCCCAGTATAAATGACTGGTGTTGAATACCATCTTCAGGCAAAAACTGCTGCATTTGCTGTGTGCTGGGGTTATAGCGAGTGAGTCCGCCATTGGTTGCAAGCCAAAGCATGCCTTGTTTATCGGCAAGAATGTCAAAAATGTTGTCGTTAGCTAATCCTTGCTGCTCAGTTATGTGCTTCACCTCGAGGGTATGTTTATTGACCTCATTCAAGCCTTGCATAGTGCCAGCCCAAATGCTGTCTTCACTGAGTAATAAAGAGGTAACCATATTGTGGCTAAGCCCTGTCTCGTTTGAACTTTGCTCATCTAATAAACTAAATTGCTCTGTTGAGATATCGAGTTTATTGAGCCCTGCTCGGGTACCAATCCATAGTGCGTGCTCTTCATTATCATAAGCCAAAGTAAATACGGTGTTATTGGCAAGGCTATTTTGCGCATCATTGTGCTGATAGTGAGTCACCTTGGCAGAGGTTGGTTCAAAGCGGGTTAAGCCTTGGTTACTACCTAGCCAAAGTGCACCTGTTTTGTCGCTGGTAATTGCGTAAACACGATCACTGGCTAGCTGGTGGCTTTGCATGGTGAAAGTTGTAAACTCATCAAGGCTGTCTTGATACATAATTAAACCGCCACCGTAAGTACCAATCCATAATTGCTGGTTAGCATCTTCGTGTAGGGCAAATATATTGTTATTAGGTAGGGCATTTTTAAAGTGCTGATAACCAGACGTTGTTTTGCGGTTGAGTCCATCACGGGTGCCAACCCATACCTCACCATTGGCTCTCTTAACTATTGAACGAACAAAGTTATGACTTAACGAATTTGCTTGAGAGGTTTTCAATTGATGAGAGAACTGTTGCTGCTTAGGATCATAGCGGTGCACACCATAGCCATCAGTGCCTAGCCAAATAACACCTTGCGAGTCTTGAAAAAGAGAAAGCAGGTAGTCGCTGCTTAAGCTATTGGAATTTTGTTTGTCATGGCGATATTGAGTGAATTGCTCTTTTAAGTCAGCACCTGCAGGTAAAAGGTATAGACCTTGTCCATAGCTTGTAAGCCAAAGGTTTTGCTGTTGGTCAACGAGGCTGTCTGTTACCCAGGCTCCATTAAACTGTTCGATTTTTTCACTACTTTGCGTAGCTAAATTTAATATATAAAGACCTTTTTTAGCGCCAATAAGCAGCTTTTCGTTATTAAGCAACTTGAGATGCCAGAGCGGCAAGGAAATCTGAGTATGTTGAGTAAATTGCTCAGTGATTGGGTCAAATGAAATAAGCCCTTTATCTGTGGCAAGCCAAATTAGTTCATTGGTAATAACAATGTCTCGAACCAGTGGCTGCGCTGATTTATAGTGAAAGTGTGTAAAGCTATTATTTGATACATCAAAACGGGTTAACTTACCGTGTTCGTGGCCTAGCCACAGAACATCATCTTTAGCTAACGCCATAGACCAAATTTTATCATCACTTAGGCTTCCGTTATGGCGCGTAGAAAACACATCAAACAGACCGGTTTTAGGGTTAAGTCTATTAAGCCCTTTGCTTGCAGTCGAAAACCATAGCTGGTTTTTACTATCTTTAACACAGCCGGTGATCCAGTTTCCTGAAATGCTTTTATGATCGCTGTTAGCTTTAAAACGCTTAAATTCATAACCATCAAAGCGATTTAAGCCACCTTGCGTGGCAAACCATAAAAAGCCTTGCTGGTCGGTGATGCTGCAAGTGATTGAATTTTGACTCAGGCCCTGCTGACTATTAAAAGTGCTAAGGTGTAAGGAACGGGCACTAGCCTGATTAGCCATCAACAAAATGAGGCATAACAATACAATATTAAAAGAGGATTTTAATAGCAGCACACTGATCCATGTTGTTTTATGTTCCTGTAATAGGTTTATGATAAACTGCTTTTTAATCAATGTTAATATTGATTTTTAAACGAACTGATGAGATTTTAACTAATGGGTATCTTTTACTCTTGTGTTAATGAATTGCGTAAGTATAATAGGCATCCACTTTGCAGGGGCGTAGTTCCAATTGGTAGAACAGCGGTCTCCAAAACCGACGGTTGGGAGTTCGAATCTCTCCGCCCCTGCCACTTTTTACACAATGTGTGCTAAGTCTGAAATTAAAAATCGGTTTAAACAAGTCAGTTTTTAAGTTTAGATTTTAATGGATTAACCCTGCCAGAGCGCAGGGTTGTTGTGTCTGTAGTTAAGGTAAAAATATTATGAGCACGAATGTAGAAACACCATCAAGTGCGATGGATTCAGTAAAGTGGATTGTAGCAATTGCGCTACTAGCAGGCGCAGTCGTTGGTAACCACATGTATGCAGACCAATCTGTATTATTACGTGCTATTGGTGTAGTGGTTGCTGTTGCAGCTGGTTTAGGCATTGCCTCACTAACTGAAAAAGGTCGTACTTTTCTTGCGTTTGCAAAAGAAGCACGTATCGAAGTACGTAAAGTTGTGTGGCCAACTCGCCAAGAAACAACACATACGACATTAATTGTAATGGTTGCAACTGTGATTATGGCGCTTATCCTTTGGGGATTAGATGGCATTTTATTCCGCGCAGTAGGCTTTTTAACTGGATTGGAGATCTAATCCCATGTCGGATGAGAAGAACGAAAAGAAACTACGTTGGTACGTAGTACAAGCTTTCTCTGGTTACGAGAAGCGTGTAGCACAAACTATTCTTGAGCACATCAAGATCGAAGGTTTGGAAGATAGTTTTGGTGAAGTATTAGTACCAACTGAAGAAGTTGTTGAGATGCGCGCTGGTCAAAAGCGTAAATCAGAGCGTAAATTCTTCCCAGGTTACGTACTAGTTCAAATGGACATGAACGATGCAAGCTGGCACTTAGTGAACAGCACTGCACGTGTTATGGGATTCATTGGTGGTACGTCTGATCGTCCAGCACCAATTAGCCAAAGAGAAGCTGACCGCATCTTAAACCGTCTACAAGAGAACTCTGAGGCACCTAAGCCAGCTACATTATTCGAGCCAGGCGAAGTTGTTCGTGTTATCGATGGTCCATTTGCTGACTTCAGCGGTGTTGTTGAAGAAGTTGATTACGAGAAGAGCCGCGTAAAAGTGTCTGTTCTTATCTTCGGTCGTTCGACACCTGTTGACCTTGAATTTGGTCAAGTTGAGCAAGACAAGTAAGTAAAAAATTAAAGCAGCCAAAATCGTTTAATATTTTGGCAATATGCTTGAAAAAGGCCGCTGATTAACTTATAATCAGCGGCCTTTTTGTGTTAGGGCAAGTTCTAACTTGTTTTATCACTAAAAAGTGAGAACCAATTTTTAAACTGGGAAGCCGTTAGAGTACGCGTCCTCGCGCGCACAAGGCTATGACCCACCAAATGAGGTATTTATTATGGCTAAAAAAGTTGAAGCTATTATCAAGCTACAAGTTGCCGCTGGTATGGCTAACCCTAGTCCTCCAGTAGGTCCAGCACTAGGTCAACACGGTGTAAACATCATGGAATTCTGTAAAGCGTTCAACGCACGTACAGAATCTATCGAAAAAGGCGCTCCAGTTCCTGTAGTGATCTCTGTTTACGGTGACCGTTCTTTCACGTTCGACATGAAAACTCCACCGGCTGCTTACTTACTTAAGAAAGCTGCAGGCATCAAATCAGGTTCTGGCCGTCCTAACACTGAAAAAGTGGGTACAGTAACTCGTGCTCAACTTGAAGAAATCGTTGAGACAAAACGACCTGACCTTACAGCGGCTGATATGGACGCTGCAGTTCGCACTATCGCAGGTTCTGCGCGTGCGATGGGCTTGAACGTAGAGGACTAAGATAATGGCAAAATTAACTAAACGTATGCGTACAATCCGCGAAAAAGTGGATGTAACTAAAGATTACGAAATCAACGAAGCAGTTGCTCTTTTAAAAGAGTTAGCGACAGCTAAATTCGTAGAAAGTGTTGACGTTGCTGTTAACCTTGGTATCGATGCTCGTAAATCTGACCAAAACGTTCGTGGTGCAACTGTACTACCTAACGGTACTGGTCGTGAAGTTCGTGTTGCTGTATTCACACAAGGCGCTAACGCAGATGCTGCGAAAGAAGCTGGTGCTGAATTAGTGGGCATGGAAGATCTTGCTGAACAAGTTAAGAAAGGCGAGATGAACTTTGACGTTGTTGTTGCATCTCCAGACGCTATGCGTGTTGTTGGTCAACTAGGTCAAATCTTAGGTCCACGTGGTCTAATGCCAAACCCTAAAACTGGTACTGTAACTCCTAACGTTGCAGAAGCAGTTAAAAACGCGAAAGCAGGTCAAGTTCGTTACCGTAACGACAAGAACGGTATCATCCATACTACTATCGGTAAGGTTGATTTCACTGCTGAGCAACTTCAACAAAACCTTGAAGCTCTTATTGTTGCGCTTAAGAAGGCTAAACCTTCTCAAGCAAAAGGTACTTACGTGAAGAAAGTAACTATCTCTACAACAATGGGCGCAGGTGTTGCTGTTGACCAAAACTCTCTAAGCACAGTTGTTGCTTAATTAAGAGTTTACATGGCGCGAAATTTGAACTATAATTTTGCGCCATTTTGTTGAGAAAGTTAATTTCGAAACAAGTAAAGAATTCGGGTTGAAGTCCATAATTTCGTAATGCCTTCGGGTAAAAACGATAAATTGGGCTTCCGTCCAAGACCGTAGGCGGCTTCGGCCTTAATATTTTACCTACGTAGACGGTGTGAATCCCCAGATAGATTTTTCCTAATCTTCTGGCTCTCGCCGTAAAAAGCATCTCCATCTTTGATGGGGAAGAGTAGAACAGGGAAGCCAATTTCGGCAACCCATTAAACCAGGAGTAACACCCATGGCTTTAAATCTTCAAGGCAAAAAAGCAATTGTTGCTGAAGTCAACGAAGCAGCCACTGGTGCTCTTTCTGCAGTTGTTGCAGATTCTCGTGGTGTAACAGTTGGTGCTATCACTGCCCTTCGTAAAGAAGCTCGTGAAGCTGGTGTATGGATGAAAGTTGTTCGTAACACTTTAGCTAAACGTGCTGTTGAAGGTACAGATTTTGAGTGCCTTTCTGACTCACTTGTAGGTCCAAGCTTAATCGCTTTCTCTTCAGAGCACCCAGGTGCTGCTGCGCGTATCTTCAAAGATTTCGCGAAGAAGAACGAGAAATTCGAAGTTAAGACGGCTGCATTTGAAGGTAACGTAGTAGACGCAGCTATGCTAGCAACTCTACCTACTTACGACGAAGCTGTTGCACGCTTAATGAGCGCTATGAAAGAAGCGTCTGCAGGTAAATTGTGTAAAACAATTGAAGCAGTACGTGTACAGAAAGAAGAGCAAGCTGCTTAATTTTAAGCTGTTTTTTTGTTCACTTTCGGTGTAATATTTTTTTTGGGCTATATTTAGTCCGTAATAATTAGGAAATTTGTAATGTCTGTAACTAAAGACCAAATCCTTGATGCTATTGCTGAAATGTCAGTAATGGACGTTGTTGCTCTAGTTGAAGCAATGGAAGAAAAATTCGGCGTAACTGCAGCAGCTGCTGTTGTTGCTGGTCCTGCTGCTGAAGCAGCTGAAGAAAAGACTGAGTTCGACGTAATCCTTACTGGCGCTGGCGCTAACAAGGTTGCAGCTATCAAAGCTGTACGTGGTGCTACTGGTCTTGGCCTTAAAGAAGCTAAAGCACTTGTTGAAGCTGCTCCTGCACCTATCAAAGAAGGTGTATCTAAAGAAGAAGCTGAAGCACTTGCAAAAGACCTTACTGAAGCTGGTGCTGAAGTTGAGGTTAAGTAATCTAGCTTTTGCTAGGTTCGCTGCCTGAGTAATCAGGCAAGGGCTGGTGATTATTTAATCACCGGCCTTTTTGCGCTATAGAGCGATGCAATCCTGTAACGCAAATAAAATCTAATTTTCTCTTTACTTTCAAGTTGTTACCTATTTTGGTGTTGAAAGTGTCAGAGCGAAATAGAACAACAATTTAATGTTGTACATCTTGGCTTAGATGCCAGTTAAGTCTGTTCTTACAAGAACAGGTCGGGTCAAAGATCAGCAAGCTGAGGAACCCCATGGCTTACTCTTATTCTGAAAAGAAACGTATCCGTAAGGATTTTGGTAAACGTCCACAAGTTTTGGATATACCTTTCTTACTGTCGACGCAGTTAGAATCGTTTAAAAAATTCTTAGTCCCTGACGCTGATGGCGATCACGGTTTGGAAGCTGCTTTCCGTTCTGTGTTTCCTATCAAAAGCTACTCGGGAAATTCTGAGCTTCAATACGTAAGTTATCGTATTGGTGAGCCAGTATTCGATGTAAAAGAATGTCAAATTCGCGGTGTGACTTATTCTGCTCCACTTCGCGTAAAATTGCGTCTTGTGGTGATGGACAAAGAAGCACCAGGCACAGTTAAAGACATTAAAGAGCAAGAAGTTTACATGGGCGAAATTCCGCTCATGACTGATACCGGTACCTTTGTTATCAATGGTACAGAGCGTGTTATCGTTTCTCAGCTACACCGTAGCCCTGGTGTATTCTTTGATAACGACCGCGGTAAAACTCACTCGTCAGGTAAAGTACTTTATAACGCGCGTGTAATTCCTTACCGTGGTTCATGGTTAGACTTCGAGTTTGATGCAAAAGATAACCTTTATGTACGTATTGACCGTCGTCGTAAATTACCGGCGTCAATCATCCTACGTGCACTTGAGTACTCAACGGATGAAATCCTAGAGATATTCTTCGATACAACTGCGTTTGAAGTTGCTGACGGTAAAGTTCTTATGGAACTTGTTCCTTCACGCTTACGTGGTGAAACTGCCGCTTTTGATATCAAAGGCGAAGACGGTGAAGTCCTTGTTGAAGCGGGTCGTCGTATTACTGCGCGTCACATCAAGAACATCGAGAAAAAAGGTATTAACCAATTAGAAGTACCGCATGAGTACATCATTGGTCGTGTTGTAGCTAAAAACTATGTTGATGAGTCAACAGGTGAGATCATCGCAAACGCGAATGACGAGCTATCACTTGAGCTAATGGCTGAATTGGTTAAAGCAGGTCACACTAAGATTGATACACTATATATCAATGAAGTGGACAGCGGCGCCTACATGTCAGATACAATACGTATCGACACAACAAGCAACCGTTTAGAAGCATTAGTAGAAATTTATCGCATGATGCGCCCAGGCGAGCCACCGACGAAAGACGCGGCTGAAGCCTTATTTGATAACTTGTTCTTCTCTGACGAGCGTTACGATTTATCAACAGTTGGTCGTATGAAGTTCAATAGCCGTGTAGGTTATGACTCAGATACTGGCCCTGGCACATTATCGAAAGAAGACATCGTAGCTGTTATGAAAGTGCTTATCGCTATTCGTAACGGTGTTGGCGATGTTGATGATATCGACCACTTAGGCAACCGTCGTATCCGTAGTGTTGGCGAAATGGCTGAGAACCAATTCCGCGTTGGTCTAGTACGTGTTGAGCGTGCTGTACGTGAGCGTTTAAGCTTAGGTGACCTTGACGCTGTAATGCCACAAGATCTTATTAACGCTAAGCCTATTTCGGCTGCGGTTAAAGAGTTCTTTGGTTCATCTCAGTTATCACAGTTCATGGACCAAAATAACCCGCTTTCAGAAGTAACGCACAAGCGTCGTATTTCTGCATTAGGCCCGGGTGGTTTAACACGTGAACGCGCTGGCTTCGAAGTTCGAGACGTTCACGTAACTCACTATGGTCGTGTATGTCCAATCGAAACGCCTGAGGGTCCAAACATCGGTCTAATTAACTCATTGTCTACGTACGCACGTACGAATGACTATGGTTTCTTAGAAACACCTTACCGTAAAGTGGTAAACGGTGTAGTTACTGATGAAGTAGATTACTTATCAGCCATTGAAGAAGGTCAGTTTGTTATCGCTCAGGCGAACTCAAACTTGAACGAAAACAATGAGTTTGTTGATGAACTAATTCCATGTCGTCACAAAGGTGAATCAACCTTTATGGGCAAAATGGACCAGCAATATATGGACGTATCACCACAACAGGTGATCTCTGTAGCGGCAGCACTTATCCCGTTCCTAGAACACGATGATGCTAACCGTGCATTGATGGGTTCAAACATGCAACGTCAAGCTGTACCAACACTTATCGCGGACAAACCGCTGGTAGGTACAGGTATCGAGCTTACACTAGCGAAAGATTCTGGTGTAACTATCGTTGCTAAGCGTGGTGGTGAAGTAATGTATGCGGATGCAAGCCGCATCGTTGTAAATGTACATGAAGATGAGCGTATTCCAGGTGAAGCGGGCATCGATATTTACAACCTTACTAAATACACTCGCTCAAACCAAAATACATGTATTAACCAAAAACCAACTTGTATGGTTGGTGAGCCGGTAACACGTGGTGACGTATTAGCAGATGGTCCTTCGACTGACCTAGGTGACTTAGCACTTGGTCAAAACCTTCGCGTGGCATTCATGCCATGGAACGGTTATAACTTCGAGGATTCAATCCTACTATCTGAGCGTGTAGTTCAAGAAGATCGTCTAACGACTATCCACATTCAAGAACTACAATGTATCGCACGTGATACTAAATTAGGTCCTGAAGAGATCACAGCAGATATCCCTAACGTAGGTGAGTCTGCACTAGGCAAGCTTGATGAATCAGGCGTTGTTTATATCGGTGCTGAAGTTAAAGGCGGCGATATCCTAGTAGGTAAAGTGACTCCGAAAGGCGAAACGCAATTAACACCAGAAGAAAAGCTACTACGTGCTATCTTCGGTGAGAAAGCGTCAGACGTTAAAGACAGCTCTTTACGCGTACCAAACTCTGTAACTGGTACTGTAATCGACGTACAAGTTTTCACCCGTGACGGTGTTGAAAAAGATAAGCGTGCGTTAGAAGTTGAAGACATGCAGCTTCGCGAAGCGAAGAAGGACTTCAACGAAGAGTTCCGTATCTTAGAAGCAGGTGTATTAGACCGTGCTCGTAAGTTACTTGTTGACGCAGGTCTGAACGCAGATTCAATTGCATCACTAAATGCTGAAAAGCTGCTTACTCAAAGCCTTGCTGAAGAAGACAAGCAAGCTGAACTTGAGCAACTAGCTGCCCAGTACGATGAGCTTAAAGCTGAATACGATAAGAAGTTTGAAAACAAACGTCGTAAGATCACTCAAGGTGATGACTTAGCACCAGGCGTACTTAAGATTGTTAAAGTATACCTAGCTGTTAAACGTCGTATCCAACCGGGTGATAAGATGGCGGGTCGTCACGGTAACAAAGGTGTTATCTCGACTATCGTACCAGTAGAAGATATGCCATACGATGACAAAGGTCGTACGGTAGACATCGTTCTGAACCCGCTAGGTGTACCATCACGTATGAACATCGGTCAGATCCTAGAAACACACATGGGTCTTGCTGCACGTGGTGTGGGTGAGCGCTTAGAAGAAATGATGAAAGAGCAGCGTGAACTGCACGAAATCCGTAGCTTCGTTAAGAAAGTTTACGAATTAGGTGATTGTCGTCAGAAAGTTGATATCGACTCGTTCTCTGATGATGAAGTTCGTCGCTTAGCTGATAACTTGAAAGGTGGTTTACCGATCGCAACTCCAGCCTTTGATGGTGCTCGTGAAAGCGAAATCAAAGACTTACTAGAGCTTGGTGGTTATCCAAGAAGCGGTCAAGTTACACTTTATGATGGCCGTACTGGCGATCAGTTCGAACGTCAAGTAACTGTTGGTTACATGTACATGCTGAAACTTAACCACTTGGTTGATGACAAGATGCACGCACGTTCAACTGGTTCTTACAGCCTTGTTACTCAGCAGCCGCTGGGTGGTAAAGCTCAGTTCGGTGGCCAGCGTTTCGGTGAGATGGAGGTGTGGGCACTAGAAGCTTACGGTGCTGCATATACTCTACAAGAAATGCTAACAGTGAAATCGGATGACGTGAACGGTCGTACTAAGATGTATAAGAACATCGTAGATGGTAACCATAAGATGGAACCAGGTATGCCAGAATCGTTCAACGTATTGTTGAAAGAAATCCGCTCACTGGGTATCAACATCGAGTTGGAAGAAAATTAAGCCATTTAGGTGCGGCGTAAGCCGCACCTGTTAGGCCGAATAGAATGTAGGGGCGATTGGTTCGCCCTCAAGATTAACCTCCGACAGGAGAGCTAAGGTGAAAGACTTACTTAAGTTTCTGAAGCAACAAAATAAGACCGAAGAATTCGATGCAATTCGCATTGGTCTTGCTTCGCCAGATATGGTTCGTTCATGGTCATACGGTGAAGTAAAGAAACCTGAGACAATCAACTACCGTACTTTCAAGCCTGAGCGCGACGGCTTATTCTGTGCCCGTATTTTCGGCCCAGTGAAAGATTATGAGTGTTTATGTGGTAAATATAAGCGCCTTAAGCACCGTGGTGTTATTTGTGAAAAGTGTGGCGTTGAAGTAACGCTTACTAAAGTGCGTCGTGACCGTATGGGTCACATTGAGCTTGCGAGCCCAGTTGCGCACATTTGGTTCTTAAAATCATTACCGTCACGTATCGGCTTAATGCTAGACATGACACTTCGTGACATCGAGCGCGTACTTTACTTCGAATCATTCGTAGTAACTGAGCCTGGTATGACAACGCTTGAGCGTGGTCAGCTTTTAGGTGAAGAAGAGTACCTAGATGCACTAGAAGAGCACGGTGATGAGTTTGAAGCGAAGATGGGTGCAGAAGCAGTATTAGACTTGCTTCGTGAACTTGATCTTGGCCAATTAATTGCTGAAATGCGTGAAGAGTTACCAACAATTAACTCTGAAACTAAGCGTAAGAAGATCACTAAACGTCTTAAATTAATGGAATCTTTCCACCAATCAGGTAACAACCCTGAGTGGATGATCATGACAGTACTTCCAGTACTTCCGCCTGATCTACGTCCATTAGTACCACTAGACGGTGGTCGTTTTGCGACTTCTGATCTGAATGACCTTTACCGTCGTGTTATTAACCGTAATAACCGTCTTAAGCGTCTATTAGATCTAGCAGCACCAGACATTATCGTACGCAACGAAAAACGTATGTTACAAGAAGCGGTAGATGCGCTACTTGATAACGGTCGTCGCGGTCGTGCGATTACAGGTTCTAACAAACGTCCTCTTAAATCGCTTGCTGATATGATCAAAGGTAAGCAAGGTCGTTTCCGTCAGAACTTACTTGGTAAACGTGTAGATTACTCTGGCCGTTCTGTAATCACAGTAGGTCCTACGCTTAAACTACACCAGTGTGGTCTTCCTAAGAAGATGGCACTTGAGCTATTCAAACCATTTATCTATGGCAAATTAGAGCGTCGCGGCATGGCTACGACTATCAAAGCTGCTAAGAAGATGGTTGAGCGTGAAGTGGCAGAAGTATGGGATGTATTAGACGAAGTAATTCGTGAACATCCAGTATTACTTAACCGTGCACCAACACTTCACCGTTTGGGTATCCAAGCGTTCGAACCTGTGCTTATCGAAGGTAAAGCGATCCATTTACACCCATTAGTTTGTGCGGCGTACAACGCTGACTTCGATGGTGACCAAATGGCGGTACACGTACCGTTAACGCTTGAAGCACAGTTAGAAGCACGTGCTCTAATGATGTCTACAAACAACATCCTATCTCCAGCGAATGGTGAGCCAATCATCGTTCCTTCACAGGACGTTGTATTAGGTCTTTACTACATGACTCGTGATCGCATTAATGCGAAAGGCGAAGGTACTGTATTTAAAGATCCTAAAGAAGCTGAAAAAGCATACCGCAGTGGTAATGCTGAGCTACATGCGCGCATCAAAGTACGTATTAGCGAAACAGTTAACAATGAAGAAGGTGAAGCAGTTGAGCAAGTATCTATTGTTGAAACAACAGTAGGTCGTGCAATTCTTTCACTAATCCTACCTAAAGGCATGCCGTTTGAGTTAATCAACCAAGCCCTAGGTAAGAAACAAATTTCTGGCTTATTAAACGAGTGTTACCGTCGTCTAGGTCTTAAAGATACAGTTATCTTTGCTGACCAAGTAATGTACACAGGTTTCCACTACGCAATGAAGTCAGGTGTTTCAATCGGTATCGATGACCTAGTTATCCCACCGGTTAAAGCAGAAATCATTGAATCAGCGGAAGCTGAAGTAACTGAAATCAACCAACAATTCCAATCAGGTCTTGTAACGGCTGGTGAAAAGTACAATAAAGTTATCGATATCTGGTCACGTGTAAATGAAAACTTATCACGTGAGATGATGGCGAACTTATCAAAAGACACTGTAATCAACGCTAAAGGCGAAGAAGAAGAGCAATCTTCATTTAACTCAGTGTTTATGATGGCAGACTCAGGTGCACGTGGTAGCGCCGCTCAGATCCGTCAGTTAGCGGGTATGCGTGGTCTAATGGCACGTCCAGATGGTTCAATCATCGAGACACCAATCACGGCGAACTTCCGTGAAGGTCTAAACGTACTACAGTACTTCATCTCAACGCACGGTGCGCGTAAAGGTCTTGCCGATACAGCACTTAAAACAGCAAACTCGGGTTACTTAACGCGTCGTCTAGTAGACGTTGCACAAGACTTAGTAATCAACGAAGACGACTGTGGCACAGAAGATGGCTTAACAATGAAACCGCTTATCGAAGGTGGTGACGTTGTAGAAGCACTTCGTGAACGTGTACTAGGTCGTGTTGTTGCTGAAGATGTATTAATTCCAAATACTAACGAAGTACTTGTTGAGCGTAACGTTATGCTTGACGAAAAACTGTGTGACCTTTTAGAAGAGCACTCAGTGGATGAAGTACGCGTTCGTTCAGTAATCACTTGTGATAATGACTTTGGTGTATGTGCTAAGTGTTACGGTCGTGACCTTGCGCGTGGCCACATCATCAATCCAGGTGAGTCAGTAGGTGTTATCGCGGCACAATCAATCGGTGAGCCGGGTACACAGCTTACGATGCGTACCTTCCACATCGGTGGTGCGGCATCTCGAGCGTCTGCTGAAAACAGTGTACAAGTTAAAACTAACGGTACATTGAAGTTACACAATGCGAAGTACGTATTAAACACAGACGGTAAGATTGTTATCACGTCTCGTTCAACAGAGATCACTATCATCGATAGTTTTGGTCGTGAGAAAGAGCGTTATAAAGTACCTTACGGTGCGGTGTTAGCAGTACAAGATAATGCAGAAGTTCAAGGTAACGACATCGTTGCTACTTGGGACCCGCATAGTCACCCAATCGTTCTTGAGCACAAGTCAAAAATCTCGTTCAGCGACGTTGATGACTCAAATACCGAAGCACAAACAGACGAGTTAACTGGTTTAACACGTGTGGTTGTTAAAGACTTAGGTAAAGCGAATGCGAAAGAACCTAAACTAATCATCGAAAGCGATGAGCGTGGTCTGCAAGAAACACGTCTTCCTTCATTCACAACGATTGAAGTAACAGACGGTGCAACTGCAAACCCAGGTGACGTACTTGCACGTATTCCGCAAGAAGGTTCGAAGACTCGTGATATCACGGGTGGTCTACCTCGCGTAGCTGACTTATTCGAAGCACGTAAGCCGAAAGATCCTGCAATCCTTGCAGAAATCACAGGTACTATCAGCTTCGGTAAAGAAACTAAAGGTAAGAAGCGTCTTGTAATCACTCCAGCTGAGGGTGACGCATACGAAGAGATGATCCCTAAATGGCGTCAACTTAACGTGTTCGAAGGTGAGCAAGTGTCTAAAGGTGAGGTTATCGCCGATGGTCCTGAGTCACCACATGACATCTTACGCCTACGTGGTGTAACTCATGTAGCTAACTACATCGTTAACGAAGTGCAAGAGGTTTACCGCTTGCAAGGCGTTAAGATCAATGACAAGCACATTGAGACAATTATTCGTCAGATGCTACGTAAATGTATCATCCTTGACGGCGGTGACACTGAGTTCTTAGCCGGTGAACAAGTTGAAGTAGCACGCGTTAATATTTCTAACCGTGAACTTGAGAAACAAGGCAAGATCCCAGCGAAGTTTGAAATCCAGTTAATGGGTATCACTAAAGCGTCACTTGCAACAGAATCTTTCATTTCTGCAGCATCGTTCCAGGAGACAACTCGTGTCCTAACTGAAGCGGCTGTAAATGGTAAGAGCGATGAGCTTCGTGGTCTGAAAGAAAACGTAATCGTGGGTCGTCTGATCCCAGCTGGTACAGGCTTTGCGTATCACCAAGACCGTTTAAACCGTCGCAAGCAAGGTGAAATCGTTGAAGAGCAAACAGTAAGCGCTGAAGAGGCAACTCAAGCACTAACTGACGCACTAAACGCAGATATCTCTGGAAACCAATAATCTCAACTTAATCAATAGATTAAGAAATCGTAAGGCAGTTATCTTCTGCCTTACGATGAGTTAAGGTTGACAGGTTAAACTTTGCTCATTAAAATTCCGCCACCCATTTGCCTGCACGTTTTGTAACGAGCATGTAAACAGGGCGGATTTTTTATTTTTTCAGTAGTAATTTTAATTTCAGGAGCTATTTAAATGGCAACTATTAACCAGCTAGTGCGTAAGCCACGTCGTAGCAAAGTTACTAAAAGTAACTCAGCTGCACTTAAAGCTTGTCCGCAAAAGCGTGGTGTATGTACTCGTGTATATACAACTACACCTAAGAAACCAAACTCTGCATTACGTAAAGTAGCGCGTGTTCGTTTAACTAACGGTTTCGAAGTAACATCTTACATTGGTGGTGAAGGCCACAACTTACAAGAGCACAGTGTAATCCTAATCCGTGGTGGTCGTGTTAAAGACTTACCAGGTGTGCGTTTCCACACTGTACGTGGTGCACTTGACTGTGCAGGCGTTAGCGACCGTCGTCAAGCTCGTTCTAAATACGGTGCTAAACGCCCTAAGGGCTAATGGTTCTCCGTTAGTAAGGCCAAGCACTAAATTTTTAAATTAATTGTTTTGGGTATTGACTCTAAAAGAGCAAACCTGAAGATACCGGAGATACAAAATGCCTAGAAGACGCGTAATAGGTCAACGTAAAATTCTTCCAGATCCTAAGTTCGGATCGGAACTTCTTGCTAAATTCGTTAACGTAGTAATGTTAGACGGCAAGAAATCTACTGCTGAAAAAATCGTTTATGGTGCGTTAGACGTGGCTGCTGAGAAATCAGGCAAGTCGCACCTTGAAATCTTTGAAGCTGCACTTGAAAACGTTCGCCCACAGGTAGAGGTTAAATCTCGCCGTGTTGGTGGTTCAACGTACCAAGTACCAGTTGAAGTACGTCCAGTACGTCGCAACGCATTAGGTATGCGTTGGTTAGTAGACGCTGCACGTAAGCGTGGCGAAAAATCTATGGGCTTACGTTTAGCTCAAGAAATCGTTGACGCTGCTGACAACAAAGGCACTGCGGTTAAGAAACGTGAAGACGTTCACCGTATGGCTGAAGCGAATAAAGCATTCGCTCATTACCGTTGGTAATCTGCCCTTAACCTTTAAGAGGATCATATGGCACGTACAACTCCACTTGAGCGCTATCGCAATATCGGTATTTGCGCTCACGTAGATGCAGGTAAAACCACCACAACAGAACGTGTTCTGTTCTACACGGGTCTTTCTCATAAGATCGGTGAAGTACATGATGGTGCTGCGACTATGGATTGGATGGAGCAGGAACAAGAGCGTGGTATCACAATCACTTCTGCTGCAACAACGTGTTTCTGGAAAGGGATGGACGCTCAATTTGACGACCATCGCATCAATATTATTGATACACCAGGACACGTAGATTTCACTATCGAAGTAGAGCGTTCTTTACGCGTACTAGATGGTGCGGTAGTTGTTCTTTGTGCTTCATCTGGTGTACAGCCGCAAACTGAGACAGTTTGGCGTCAAGCGAACAAATACGAAGTTCCTCGCATGATCTTCGTAAACAAAATGGATCGCACTGGCGCTGACTTCTTAACAGTTGTGGACCAGGTGAAATCTCGTCTTGGAGCAACGCCTGTTCCAATTCAGCTACCAATTGGTGCTGAAGACGACTTTAAAGGTGTTATTGACCTTATTAAGATGAAAGCCATTAACTGGAATGCCGAAGATCAAGGCATGACTTTCTCTTATGAGGACATTCCGGCAGAACTTCTGGAGCTTGCAGAAGAATGGCGTTCTCACATGGTTGAGAGCGCTGCTGAAGCATCAGAAGAACTAATGGACAAATATCTAGAAGGTGAAGACCTGACCGAAGCTGAAATTAAAGCAGCTTTACGTCAGCGCACATTAGCAAACGAAATTGTTCCAATGACCTGTGGTAGTGCATTTAAGAATAAGGGTGTTCAAGCTGTGCTTGATGCTGTTATCGAATATATGCCTGCGCCAACACAAGTGAAACAAATCCAAGGTATCGTAGAAGATGGTACTGAGGAAGAACGTCCTGCTGATGACAACGCACCGTTTGCCGCACTTGCTTTTAAGATTGCGACAGACCCGTTCGTTGGCACCTTGACCTTCTTCCGTGTTTACTCTGGTAGTGTTAAACAGGGTGATGCGGTATACAATCCAGTTAAAAGTAAGCGTGAGCGACTTGGTCGTATCGTTCAGATGCATTCAAACTCACGTGAAGAGATCAAAGTAGTCTACGCAGGCGACATCGCAGCGGCTATTGGTCTTAAAGACGTAACAACAGGTGAGACACTGTGTGATCCGAACTCAATCATTACGCTTGAGCGTATGGAGTTCCCAGAGCCAGTTATCTCTGTTGCGGTTGAGCCTCGCACAGTAGCTGACCAAGATAAGATGGGAATCGCGTTAGGTAAACTAGCGGCAGAAGATCCATCTTTCAGAGTACAAACTGACGAAGAATCAGGCCAGACTATTATTTCTGGCATGGGTGAACTTCACCTTGATATCATTGTCGACCGTATGAAACGTGAATTCAGTGTTGAATGTAACGTTGGTAAGCCGCAGGTAGCATACCGTGAAGCTATCCGTTCAGCTGTTGAAGTTGAAGGGAAGTTCGTACGTCAATCAGGTGGTCGTGGTCAATATGGTCACGTCTGGCTTAAACTTGAACCGATGGATATTTCGGATGATGAAGCGCCAACTTACGAGTTCGTTAACGAAATCGTTGGTGGTGCCGTTCCTAAAGAATACATCCCTGCGGTAGACAAAGGCATCCAAGAGCAAATGTCTCAAGGTGTGCTTGCAGGCTACCCATTACTTGGCGTTAAAGCGACTCTATACGATGGTTCATTCCATGATGTAGACTCGAATGAAATGGCATTTAAGATTGCAGGTTCAATGGCGATGAAGAAAGGTGCGCTTGAAGCAAACCCAGCTCTTCTAGAACCAGTAATGAAGGTTGAAGTTATCACTCCTGAAGAAAACATGGGTGATGTAGTTGGTGACTTAAACCGTCGCCGCGGCATGATCGAAGGCATGGAAGAAGCATTCGGTGGTCTTAAGCAAATTAATGCGCAAGTACCACTTTCTGAAATGTTTGGTTATGCAACTGATCTGCGATCTGCAACACAAGGCCGTGCATCTTACTCTATGGAGTTTTTGAAGTATGCAGAAGCCGCTAAAAACGTTGCAGATGCAATAATTGCAGCTCGCGCTGTTATATGATTTAGCTTGTCTGGCCCAATAGTGGGTCAGGCGTTAATTTCTTTATAGGAATTTTTTAAGATGGCAAAAGAAAAGTTTGAACGCGTAAAACCGCACGTAAACGTTGGTACAATCGGCCACGTTGACCACGGTAAAACAACTCTAACAG
>NZ_LOPY01000064.1 GCF_001469895.1 Pseudoalteromonas sp. XI10
AACAGTGAGCTTAGTTTATCGTGTAGAGTTAAGCAAATCGCGAGATACGGGGTATTTAGCACTATTTGATGACGCCTTTGTCTATTTGCAATTAGCTGATGACGAAGATTTAGATTCAGTTTTAGATGATGCTGACTTTGATGTTAATAATGATGGCATCATTGATGAGGCTCACTATGAAACTAACTTGTTAAAAAACAATACATTTAAAGATGGTGTTACTTACTGGGAGCGTAGTGATTTAGCGCAACCAACACACACGAATCGAAATG